>JAETNR010000119.1 GCA_021772055.1 Blautia sp.
GAAGACCGCTCACTCCTGAACTGCCTTTTTGATGCTGTACGCAGTGTTGTATTACTCATGTTCCACAAAATCAACAAGTCCAAAAACTTTGTTCCGGGCTTTGCCTGTGTACTTCATACATTTGGGAGACCTTTGGAATGGAACCCGCATATCCATTATGACAAGTTGTCTACTTATGGAAAGAAACAGGATAAAGCATTGTATTATTGCCGTGTTCAGTTTTATTTCCTTTACATAATTAATGTCCAAGACTATTTAGCCAATCCATAAGTTTTTTATCATTCCTCCAGTCTTTCTTCGTTTCTTTGGGAATGACATCAGTTCCTTTTAGTTTATCAAGTGCTCGCCTTTTCATTTCCACGCTTGTTTTTGAATAGATCTGAGTTACCTTTAAGTCTGTATGCCCAAGAAAATCTCGTATATATATAGGATTTATATCAGCTTCTGTCATATGCATTGCTTTACTGTGGCGCAAAATATGAGGTGAAGCATCTGCAAGCCCTATTGGCTCTGTATATTTTTTCAGGATATATGTGATTCCCTGCCTTGTCAGTTTATCACCATGGCAGTTATAGAACAGCGGTGTATCTTGTTTTGCTGCTTGTTCAAGATGATTTTCTTTTATATAGGATGCTATTATCTCTTTGGTTTCTGAAGTAAGCGGCACTGCACGTGTTTTTCTCCCTTTACCGGTTACTGTAACCTGTGCAGGAACTGTCAGCCTGATATCACATACTTTTATGTCAGCAAGTTCCTGAACCCTGCAGCCACTGTCATAAAGAAGGCATAATAAAGCCTGATCACGTCTTCCCCTGGAGGTATGTGTATCTGGAGCTGCAAGTAATTCTTTAATCTGGCTGGTTTCAAAGTGCCGCACAAGTTTTTGCTCTTTCTTTTTTTCGGGTATTGACAAAATCTGCTGTGAGAGGAACATATACTCTGGATTCTGCGTACCTATATATCGAAAAAAAGAATGAATAGCTATAAGCCGCTGGTTTCTGGTTGAAATACTGTTCCCAAGCCCTGCCTCAAGATAATTCAGGAATTCTTTTATTCTATCAGGTGAAAAATCCAGAATCCCTAGTTTTTCTGGCTTAATGGAATACGTGTTATTCATAAACTTAAGCAGAATAATGAATGCATCTCTGTACGAAGCTATCGTGTTGGTACTGAGGTTTCTGGTCCCTGCAAGATATTGTGTAAAATAGTCAGTTATATATTGTGCAAAATCATTCTTCTTCATAAGGCATCCTCACTTCCTCAAGTGGAGCAATCACAGGAAAAATATCCTTGGTGGCCTTTTCAATCTTTTCCATGAGATCAGGAAACGCTTCTGCAGTAAGCTGCAGATATCTGCCGGTTGCAGAAAGAGACTGATGTCCCATATACGAACATAACAGCTGGAGTGCTACACCATGTGGTATACCATCCCGTATCATCTTTTCAAGGCTGTGGACACAAAATGTATGTCTCAGACAATGCAGATGGGGCCCGCCACCTTTATACCCATGGGTAGGGATATCAGCCTTTGCTATCATCGTGCTGAAGAAAACCTGTACATTATTACGGGAATATCTGCCTGTGCCTCGATTACTCATAAAAAACAGGTCGTCTTTATGGTAGACAGGATGGGTTTTCCGCTGATACCACCTGCAGTATTCTGCGATAGAATCACTGATTGGAAGAAGCCTGTCTTTACGATTTTTGGGATTTACAATACGTAACGTCTGTTCCCTAAGATCCACATCTTCCATAGTCAATGCAAGTGCTTCTGAAATCCTCATTCCTGTTCCGTAAAGCACTCTGAAAAGAACCGGATAAAAAACATGCGAATTACGGCAGTTGGGATGGATAGTGTCTGACATGGAAAAAAGCTGTTCTATTTCCGAATGGGAGAAGATATACGGTTTAAATTCAGGCTGCATCTTTCTCATAACAGTATATCCAGGGCGGAAAACACTGATATCGTGACGGAGCAGGTATTCTCCAAAGTTTTGTATAAAACTGATCCTCCTTTTTTGTGTTGTGGCCTGCCAGTTTGGCTGATATTCTGTAAAAGCATGGGCCAGATCCGCAGAAAGGCCTTCCGAACAATCGAATTTAAGGCTGAGTTGGTCAAAAGTAAATGAAAGTCTTTCTTCTTCCAGATACCGGCATCCCAGTAAACGCTTTTCTTCAATAAAAGCACGCAGATGTTCCGCATATGGTCCCTGATACACCTTATTTCCTGACATAGTCCATCACCTCCAGATCCAGCATGCATTTTTTTAGGTTCTGGGCATCGATCTTAATGTAGTATCTGCCGGCAATATCGGGATCACTGTGTCCTAGTATTTCAGATATCGTCGACATCTCTACATTGCTCTGAAGAAGTTTTGTGGCAAGAGAACGCCGGAATGTATGCCATCCATAGTTCTTATTATCTGAAGGTATCCCCGCTCTATTAAGTACAACTGACAGGATGTGGTTCATTGTACTGTTTATCGGAAAAGCATCATATGGAGGACGGTGCTTAACAAATATGTTGGGACTATCAGTGACAGGACGTCCATTTTTTATGTAATCAATAATTGCCCATCCGGCTTCTTCGGTAAGGGGAAGGACCAAAGGTTTTTTCGTTTTACTTTGAATGATCGAAATTTTTTTCTGAACCCAATCGATATCGGCAAGCTTAAGATTACGGATATCGCCAATCCGCAAACCTAATTCCGATGCGAGAAGAATCATAGCATAGGCTCGTTTTCCAGATGGACTTACTCTATCTGCGCTTCTTTTGATTTTTTCAACCGTCTCGCAATCCCAGAAAGTTGGAATCTTCATTCTTCCACGAATACAAGCATGAGGCAGTTTTTCCGCTAATTGTATCTGGATATATTGATTTAAATATAGAAATCTGTAATACCTTCGCAGGACACAAAGCTTTGATTCTATCCCTTTAGGACTGAGATAGTAGTAGCTTTTTATAAAGGCATCATTATGTTCGGCAGTAATGGCCCCTGGTTCATATATTTTTTGAGTATCTAAATAAAGTATTAAATCTTTAATGATATTTCTGGATCTGCTGATATATCCGTATGAGAGTCCCTCATCAACAAGATTGCTGAAATATGTTTCCGTACATGCACGGAATCCATCAGGCCATAGAATCTCACCTGCAAAATCTTTTCTGATGTGAACAATTCCGAAATTGTAGTACTCTGCCAGAAGACGGATACATCTAAAGTAATAAGCTTCTTTCTTTGAATGTTCATCTGTTATGGAGATTCCACCATCTGCTTTGAATTTCTGGATAAGAAACTCGGTACCTAATGATTGGGAATAGGGATTTTCTCCACAAAAAACAGAGAACTCTTTGAACACTTTCCTATAGCGTTTCATAACATCGGTGGACAGTTGTTTTCTGGTAAGTTCTGCTTCTAATTCTGAGCATAGTTCAAAAACAAGTATTTTTCTTGACATTTCTGATTCCTCCTTTTACCGAAAGAATACAGAAAAAAAGGAAGAAATACGAGTCTGTTAATTCATTTTTTTAAACCGTAAGCTTGAAGGTTAGGCCGCTTATAAATGATTTTTAGCGCAAAATGGCAAAATTTCTGCGCAGAAAAAACGCCTAAGCCAATGCAGGTATAAGCACAAGATTTCTGACAGTAAGCCCAGCTGCAATG
>JAETNR010000120.1 GCA_021772055.1 Blautia sp.
TGAAATCAAAGAAATCTATCACCTCCGGTGGGGGATTGAAACTTCATTCTGCACGCTGAAACATACAATTGCTGCCGTAAATTTCCACTCAAAAAGCAGGCAGATGATCACTCATGGACTGCATCTCGCAATCCCCTTTCCAATGTGTTCCTACCCTGTATTTTGTTTGATGTACCTACGACCGGCACGCTATATCGGTTACTTCAAAAGGTCTCAACTTCCTGCTCCTCATGCTTCTTCCTTATAGGCAGGAGTAATAGAAAAATCCTTTGGCAGTTCTCGCTCAAATAATTGATTCGTTGCTTGAAGCCCCCTTATGCGGGACATTTTATAAGTACGAATATCATTCTTGTATCTTGAGTAGGCGGCAAGATACCACTCGTGTGATTTGAACACTAACTTTAACGGCTCGACATCTGATTCTTTATCGTCAATTCCGCATTGAAATAAGGGAATGTAATCATATATTTATTGATGATTGCACATTCTAAAGTTGTAATATTATTACGCTCCTTTTCGGGGCTTCCCCAATAAGAAAAATCAACTTCCAACCATTCAGACTGTAAATTATGACTGAACAGTCCAGCCACTTTGTTTAGCGATCCTTGTAATAAAGACAGCCCTCCGCCATACCTCTTTTGTAATGTAATCGGTATGCCCGCAACCGAAAGTATATTGATGTCCCTATATATTGTCCGTGTGGAAACGCAAAGTTCTTCTGCCAGTTGTTTTGCTGCTATATTCTCATGCCTTAACAAAAGAAACACAATTTGAATAAGTCTTCTATCTGCATATCATCACTCTGCTGTTTTATATTTTATGGCAAGCTGTTTTAGATTGTTCAGATTATCTAAATTTTCTTTCAGTGTGGAACAGGGAAATTCGTCACACTCGGCGCAACTCTTCTCTTGAAAATTTGCAGGTATCAGTTGAATACTCCTTTGCCAACTGTATCTGTCCGGCTGCATTGTTTTCGATAGAAGCCAAATAAATAAGGCACTCATTACAATTCAATCCGCAATATGCCAGAACATTAAAACATACCCTCCCCTAAATATTTGTCATGCGGAACAATTAAGCACTTTTCAATAGACTTCCAATAACTATTGTAAAGATTTTTTTGTGCTATTCCGTAGTTTTCTTTTGTATCAAATTCCCAATAAAGCATATACTTAACACTTTTTACAATACGGGTAATTTTTAGTGGTGGAAGCCCCTCTTTGATTTGCTCCATATCTATGTGATACCCTCTTCTGGCAAAACGAAGCAGAATCAATCCCTCCTGTTTTTCCAGGAAATTTTTGGCCTCAAGCATTAGTATTTCAAATTCCTCTACTTTTTGCGGTTTAACTTGGTAAATACATATTTCAGTAAACGGCATATTAAAATCCTCCTTTGCTCTATTTTAGCATTAAGAATATGACATTAATATTGAATCCCTTTTCTCTCTGCTCACCCTTTCCGAAAAATTACACACCGTAATTATATACGGACTTCTGAATAATTGCAACGACAGCAAGATATTTGAAAGTGCATAATTCGTTATTTGGCATTTCCAAGATTTCCCCCTTAGTAAAGCATATAAGAAAACCTTTTTAGACATAAAAAATATAACATTATTACTTTTCAGCAGATAAAAAGAAACGGCACGGGTCTTTAACAGTTCCATAAGCAGAAAAGTACCTACAGGCTGCATAAAGCCTATATTTTTTTGTCAATTTTTTTGATTTTATATATAGGCCTTTTGGGCTTTTTATGGTACAATAAGGTGAGAGGTGAAATCACTATGAAAGTAAATACATCTAAGTCCAAAAATGCCGAGTCGTTTTATATCAAACAGTCCTACCTGGATGCCAATGGAAAGTCCACTTCTAGAACCATACGCAAACTTGGCACTTTAAACGAATTACTGCCGGAACACGGCCCTACCAGGGACGATGTCATGAATTGGGCAAAGGAACAGGCACGCATTGAAACGGAAAAGTATGAACAGGAGAAAGAAAACCACTGCCTTCCGGTCATCTTTCATCCAAACCGGAAAATCCCTCATGGTGAAAAACGAAAATTCCAGGGTGGTTATCTTTTCCTCCAGTCTATCTATTACCAACTGGGCCTCAACCGTGTCTGCAGAAAGATTCGTGACCGGCATCACTATGAATATGATCTAAATGCCATACTGTCTGATCTGATCTATACCAGGATACTGGAACCAGGCAGTAAACGTTCTTCCTTTTTGGCTGCACAGGGCTTTCTGGAACCACCACAATACGAACTTCATGATGTCTACAGGGCACTCAGTGTTCTGGCACAGGAAAGTGACCTAATCCAGTCGGAGGTTTATAAAAACAGTAACTTCCTCACGAAGAGAAATGACCATATCCTCTACTACGACTGTACCAACTATTACTTTGAGATTGAACAAGAAGAGGGGGATAAGAAATATGGCAAAAGCAAAGAACACAGGCCCAATCCCATTATTCAAATGGGACTGTTTACAGATGGGGACGGGATTCCGCTGGCCTTTTCCCTGTTCCCAGGAAACCAAAACGAACAGAAATCACTAAAACCTCTGGAGCAGAAAGTGATCGGGGACTTTGGCTGTAAGCGGTTTATTTTCTGTTCGGATGCAGGGCTCGCCTCTGAAAGCAACCGCCTGTTGAACCATACCGCTAACCGGGCCTATATCGTTACCCAGTCCATCAAGAAACTCAACAGCGAATACAGAGAACTCGCCCTGGACCGGAAGGAATTCCGCAGGCTCTCCGATCATAAGCTTGTGGACCTTGATCAGTTAACAGACAAGGATTACGATCAGCTGTTTTATAAAGAAGAACCTTACAGCACCAAAAAGCTGGAACAGCGCCTGCTTATTACCTACTCCCCTAAATATGCTGCCTATCAAAAAGAGATCAGAGAAAAACAGGTAGAAAGGGCAGCCTCCATGCTTCAATCCGGAAACCATAAAAAAACGAGAAAGAACCCCAACGATCCGGCCAGGTTTATTGGTAAAGAAGCAGTTACCAAGGAAGGGGAGATTGCAGATGTTCTATACTATCTTGATGAAGAAAAGATCATGCAGGAAGCCAGATATGACGGACTCTATGCAGTATGTACGGATCTGTTCGAGGATTCTCCCGGAGATATCCTCAAAGTCAGCGAGGGAAGGTGGCAGATCGAAGCATGCTTTCGGATCATGAAGACAGATTTCATGGCAAGACCTGTTTATCTCCACCGAAGCGAAAGAATCCAAGCTCACTTTCTCATCTGTTTTTTATCCCTGCTGGTTTACCGGTTACTGGAGAAGAAACTGAACAAGAACTATACCTGCGATGAAATCCTGAATACGCTGAAAAGCTTTGAGTTCGCAGATGTACAAGGCCAGGGCTTTATCCCCATTTACGAGTCTACAAAGCTAACAGATGAATTACACAGGATCAGCGGATTTGAAAGCGATTATGAGTTCATCACAAAAAGAAAAATGAGAGAAATCCAGAAACTCAGTAAGCGAAAACAGGTTTGAAAAAATTTTCAGATACTCTCTAATACAAGAAAAAGACTATATATCAAAACGAAACAGCACCGCTGTAAAACCCTTGTAGAATGGGCTTTACAACGGTGTTTTGTTCTATAGAACTGTCAAAGACAGGATT
>JAETNR010000046.1 GCA_021772055.1 Blautia sp.
TAATGTGAACACTTAGCGAATGCAAGACAACGTCGCAGCATGAGTTTAGTGAGAACATATGCCCTTGCGGTATAATGTGAACACTTAGCGAATGCAAGACAACGTCGCAGCATGAGCTTAGTGAGAACATATGCCCTTGCGGTATAATGTGAACACTTAGCGAATGCAAGACAATGTCGCAGCATGAGCTTAGTGAGAACATATGCCCTTGTGGCATAATGGGAGAGTTTAAAAAAGAAATTATAAATGATGAAGAAAGGCAGGAGAAAGAATGCAGGTATTATATAAAAGCACCAGAGGAAATGAAGAGACCGTGACTGCTTCCATGGCAATCTTAAAGGGACTTTCAGAGGATGGAGGCCTGTTTGTACCGGAATATATTCCGAAGCTGGATGTACCTGTGGAAAAACTGGCTCAGATGAGTTATCAGGAAACCGCCTATGAAGTAATGAGCCGTTTTCTTACAGACTTTACAGAAGAGGAACTGAAAAACTGTATAAATCATGCATATGATGAGAAATTCGATACGGATTTGATCGCACCTCTTCATGAGGCCAATGGTGTTTATTTTCTGGAACTGTTCCATGGCGCGACCATTGCGTTTAAAGATATGGCTTTGTCCATTCTTCCTCATTTAATGACCACAGCAGCAAAGAAAAACCAGGTAAAAAATGAGATCGTCATCCTTACCGCAACCTCAGGAGATACAGGAAAGGCTGCTCTTGCAGGTTTTCAGGACGTGCCTGGAACCAGAATTGTGGTATTTTATCCGAAACACGGCGTAAGCCCTATTCAGGAAAAACAGATGGTTACCCAGAAAGGGGCCAATACCTGTGTGATCGGTATTACCGGAAATTTTGACGATGCCCAGAGTGCAGTGAAGAAGATGTTCAATGACAAGGAACTGGCCAGAGAGCTGGATGAAGCAGGCTATCAGTTTTCCTCCGCAAACTCCATTAACATCGGCAGGCTGGTTCCCCAGATCGTTTATTATGTTTACGCTTACGCATCCCTAGTTCGGGAAGGAAAGATCAAAGCAGGGGAAGAAATCAATGTCACTGTCCCCACCGGAAACTTTGGAAATATTCTGGCTGCTTACTACGCAAAACAGATGGGGCTTCCTATTCATAAGCTGATCTGTGCATCCAATGAAAATAAGGTTCTTTATGATTTCTTCAACACAGGAATCTATGACAGAAAGAGAGACTTTATCCTTACTTCCTCTCCATCCATGGATATTCTCATCTCCAGCAACCTGGAACGTCTGATCTACCGTATCTCAGGAGAAAATGCGGAGAAATGTGCTGCGCTCATGCAGGCATTAAGCCAGGGCGGAGAATATACCATCACAGAAGAGATGAAAGCACAGCTTTCTGATTTTTACGGAAATTTCTGCAGTGAGGGAGAGACCAGAGAAGCTATCAGTGCTACATATTATGGAAGTGATTATGTGATCGATACCCACACAGCTGTAGCTGCAGGCGTTTACCAGAAGTATCTGCGGAATACAAACGATCATACACCTACAGTCATTGCCTCTACAGCAAGCCCCTACAAATTCCCCGGAAGCGTTGTGGATGCCATTTCCGACAGATATGAGGGATTGGAGGATTTTGCCCTGGTAGATGCACTTAGTGCCCTGTCCGGTGTAAAAATTCCCAGGGCTGTGGAGGAAATCCGTACAGCTCCTGTGCTTCATGATAAAGTGGTGGATGCAAAGGATATGCCTGCCGCAGTAAAAGAATTTCTTGGAATCAGGTGACATTTATGGAGTGGAAACGGCTGCTTTCCCCAAGGCGTGAGGGATATTACGGCAAAGCTTATGTGAAAAGACAGGGAGATCTGCGCAGCGAATTTGAAAAGGACTATCACCGGATCATCGGAAGCTCTTCCTTTCGCAGGCTCCAGGATAAAACCCAGGTATTTGCACTGGATAAAAGTGATTTTATCAGGACAAGGCTGACCCATTCCCTGGAGGTATCCTCCTTTGCAAAGTCTCTTGGACTTAATATTGCCCAGTATTTACTGGAAAACAAGATCGATGAGAACTTTACCCTGCAGACCAGATCCGATATCTGTGATATTCTGCAATGTGCAGGGCTGATCCATGACCTTGGAAATCCACCTTTCGGTCATTTCGGGGAGGAGGCGATCCGCGACTGGTTCTGCAGAAATATGCAGAATCTGAAATTTAAAGGAAAGCCCGTTACAGAGCTTTTCACCAGCCAGATGCTGCAGGATTTTTATCATTTCGAGGGAAATGCCCAGGCGCTTCGCCAGGTGAGCAAGCTCCATTTTCTGGTGAACGAGCATGGAATGAATCTGACTTTTGCTCTTTTGAACACCATTATCAAGTATCCGGTATCCTCTGATCATATCCGGCCGGAGAGCGGAAACATCCGGGAAAAGAAGATGGGGTATTTTTATGCGGAACAGCCCCTTTACGAAATGATTGCCCGGGAGACCGGGACAGAAGGTATGCGTCATCCTTTGACCTTTATTCTTGAGGCAGCGGATGATATTGCCTACAAAACCGCAGATATTGAGGACGCATTTAAAAAGGGCTGTATCTCTTATGAGAAGCTGAAGGAAGAACTGCTGCTTGCAGGCAGAAAAAATGCGCCGGATCATTTAAAAGTTGATCCGGCATCTATGATGGAGCATCAGTTTGACAATGCCATTGCACGTAAGGTGGAAAATCCCCAGCTATATGCAGTACAGAATTTCCTGGTACGTCTTCAGAGTTCTTTGATTTTTTGTGCGACGAATGGGTTTACTTCCCATTACCGGGAAATTATGGAGGGCTCCTATCCCCATGATCTTTTCTATCAGACAGATGCCGGATGGGTAATGGAAGCGCTGGGAGATATTGCATACCGCTATGCATTTACGTCAAGGCCGATACTGCAGATGGAGGTATCTGCAGGGACGATCTTAAATTTCCTGTTGGATCGTTTTGTACCGGCAGTTCTGAATTATGATACAGAGGAACACCTTCCCATGATGGAGAAAAAAATAGTAGCGCTTATTTCCGAAAACTACCGTCAGATCTATCATCTCTATGCAAAAAGTGCGGCATCAGAAGAGGAACGGCTTTATCTGCGCCTCCTTCTGGTAACGGATTTTATCAGCGGGATGACAGACAGCTATGCAAAAGACTTATATCAAAAGCTTAATGGAATTTCATAGCACAAATTGCAGTTATATTTCACAGGGTGTGGAATGTAATAAATTGTATAAATGGAAGTACAATTTGCTTGTGAAACTCTTGACATTTTCAAATAAAGATGCGATAATAGATTAGATTTTTGAATTCATTTAGCAACAAAGATACTATTGAAGAAAAGAGGTTAAAAGATGGCAGAGATCAATTTAAGCAAGTATGGTATTACCGGAACTACTGAAATCGTACACAATCCTTCTTTTGAAATGCTGTTTGAAGAAGAGACAAAACCCGGTCTGGAAGGATATGAAAAGGGGCAGGTAAGTGAGCTTGGTGCGGTCAATGTAATGACTGGTGTATACACAGGACGTTCCCCAAAAGATAAATTCATCGTTATGGATGAAAATTCAAAGGATACTGTATGGTGGACTTCTGATGAATATAAGAACGACAATCATCCGGCTTCACAGGAATGTTGGGAAGCAGTAAAGGATATCGCCCTGAAAGAGCTTTCTGATAAGAAGCTTTATGTTGTTGATGCTTTCTGCGGCGCTAACCATGATACGCGTATGGCTATCCGTTTCATTATGGAAGTTGCATGGCAGGCTCATTTTGTAAAAAATATGTTCATCCAGCCTTCAGAGGAAGAACTTGAGAATTTTGAGCCGGATTTTGTTGTTTACAATGCATCTAAGGCTAAAGTTGAGAATTATAAAGAACTGGGTCTGAATTCTGAGACTGCAGTAGTATTTAATATTTCAAGCCGCGAGCAGGTTATTATCAATACCTGGTACGGCGGAGAAATGAAGAAAGGTATGTTCTCCATGATGAATTACTATCTGCCGCTGAAGGGCATTGCTTCCATGCACTGCTCTGCAAACACAGATATGAATGGTGAGAATACCGCGATTTTCTTCGGATTATCCGGAACAGGAAAGACCACTCTTTCCACAGACCCGAAACGTCTTCTGATCGGTGATGACGAGCACGGCTGGGATGACAACGGCGTATTTAACTTCGAGGGCGGCTGCTATGCGAAGGTTATCAATCTGGATAAAGATTCCGAACCGGATATCTATAATGCAATCAAGCGCAATGCTCTTCTTGAGAACGTTACACTGGATGCAGAAGGCAAGATTGACTTTGATGATAAGAGCGTGACAGAGAATACACGTGTATCCTACCCGATCGATCATATTCAGAATATTGTTCGTCCGGTTTCCGCTGCACCGGCTGCAAAAAATGTAATCTTCCTGTCAGCAGATGCGTTCGGCGTACTTCCTCCGGTATCCATCCTTACTCCGGAGCAGACACAGTACTACTTCCTGTCCGGCTTTACAGCTAAGCTTGCCGGTACAGAGCGCGGCATCACAGAGCCGACTCCTACCTTCTCCGCATGCTTCGGCCAGGCATTCCTGGAACTGCATCCGACAAAATACGGCGAAGAGCTGGTTAAGAAGATGGAAGCTAACGGTGCGAAAGCATATCTGGTAAATACCGGATGGAACGGCACCGGAAAACGTATTACGATCAAGGATACCCGTGGTATCATTGATGCAATCTTAAGCGGTGATATCCTGAATGCACCTACCAAGAAGATTCCATACTTCGATTTCGAGGTTCCGACAGAACTTCCTGGTGTAGATTCTAATATTCTGGATCCTCGCGATACCTATGCAGATGCATCTGAATGGGAAGAAAAAGCAAAAGATCTTGCACAGAGATTTGTGAAGAACTTTAAGAAATACGAAGGCAATGAAGCCGGAAAAGCTCTGGTTTCTGCTGGCCCGCAGTTATAATAATTCCGGCACCGTCTTTTGACGGTGTCGTTTTTATGCAGCCATGTATATGAGGAACAAAGGTCAGGCGAATCTTACCTGTGGGATGGTTTGAATAGAATATTAATTTTGAAAAAAATTTATGATAGATGTATAGACGGGCTTTTTTACGGCTATACTATAATTGTTCATTGGAACCCCCTTCAATAGAACAATTACAAAAGATAAGCATAGAAATACTTATATCCTCCCCTTAAGATCCCGGGATCGCCTTAAGATGCGATCCCGGGATTTTTTTTAATTTGCACCTTGTATTTCTTTTCTTATAATAAAACAATGCAGAATGCATCATTGCCATATAGTGGAAGTCCATGCAGAACATACGTTGCTGTACAGTTCGGATTTCAGAAGTGTGAAGCTGGATGTATACGCCAGTGAAAATATGGAAGAGACAGCGATACATGTGTTGCCGAAATCGCTGATCAACAGATTGAAAAGCTGCATGAAAAGATTTGCACGCTGAAGAAAAGCAGAACATGGGAGGTCAACTGTTAATCCCCATTGATTTTGCGTATGGCAAGGTGTATTTTGCTAATGCAGGGAAAACTGCCTGCCTGACGAACAGATGAACGCTTTTTTTGAAAAAATTCCATATATGATTTGTCTTTTGGTTAAAAAGATGATATAATGATGCAGAAATACCGGAATTTGTTGTTTCCGGTGATTTCCGGTATAAAGAACCGGAGAAAAATGAATTTTTTGGAAAAGAGGAATAGACAAATGAGCGATAAAACAATTCTGGAACAGTGGCGCGCCATTGCCTACGACCAGCAGGCTGATCGTAATAAACTTCAGCAGTTCTGGACGAACTATTTTAACATTGAGAAAGGCATTTACGAGCAGCTTCTGACCAATCCGGATGAAGTGGTAAAGGGAACAGTTAAGGAACTGGCTGAGAAATATGGACAGGAAGTTTTCACCATGGTAGGTTTTCTGGATGGCATTAATGACAGTCTGAAGCTGCCTAACCCCATCGAGACGATGGATGAAGACACTGTAGTAAACCTTGGCTTTGATAAAGAACTTCTGTACAAGAATATGGTGGATGCGAAAGCAGACTGGCTGTACGAGCTTCCTCAGTGGGATGCTATCTTTACAGAGGAGAAACGGAAAGAACTGTATCTGGAACAGAAGAAATCAGGTACGGTGGTAAAAGCCAAGAAAATCGGCCGTAATGATCCATGTCCCTGCGGAAGCGGCAAAAAATATAAATTCTGCTGCGGCCGTTAAAAACGCGGACAGACTATACAGCAGATAACTGCCCTTCCGGAAGGAACCGGAGGGGCGTTTCTATCCGGAAAATATGCTCACGGAGCCTCACATGCACATGTGAGAGGATACTGGGATAAAAAGGAGGTACATTTGATGAAATTTGCAACCATTGGAACAAGCGCAATCACAGAAAGTTTTCTGCACGCAGCGTCACAGTGTGAAGGATTTAGCCTGAAAGGCGTTTATTCCAGGTCTATGGAAAAAGCCAGGGCATTTGGTCAGAAATATCATGCAGAGAAATTTTATGACAGTCTGGAATCCCTTGCTTTGGATCCGGAAATTGAGGCTGTATATATTGCAAGCCCCAATTTTATGCATTGTGGGCAGGTCATCCGAATGCTTAAAGCAAAGAAACATGTTTTGTGCGAAAAATCTCTTGGTTCCAACAGTGAGGAAGTGGAGAAAATGTTTTGGACTGCCAGGGAAAACAAGGTGCTGCTTCTGGAGGCCATGCGTCCTTTGTTTGATCCGGGTCTCTCTGTTGTGCGCGACAATCTTCCGAAGCTTGGGAAAATCCGTATGGCAGATTTCCATTACGGAAAGTATTCCAGCAAATATGATCGGTTCAAAGCCGGAGAGCACCAGAACATTTTTGACAAAAACTGTTCTGCAGGAGCCCTGATGGATATGGGTGTTTACTGTGTGCATCCCATGGTCTGGCTGTTTGGTTTTCCTCTTACTGTAGATGCACAAGCAGTGATGCTGCCGGGAGAGATTGACGGAGCCGGAGCGATTTTGGCAAAGTATAATGAAATGGTCGCCCAGCTTTCCTATACAAAAATCACCAACAGCATTCTGCCCAGTGTGATACAGGGGGAGAATGGTATCATGGAAATTACAGATCTGTCTGCACCGAAAAAGATCCGCATTCTTTACAACAATGGTACAGAGGAGAACTTGCCGGTCACACCCTGTGAAAATAATATGGTTTATGAGATCCGCAGATTTATCCAGGCAGTGGAAAGTAAGGATACTATGGAAGAGAATAAAGTGGTTTCTATTATCGCCATGAAGATTATGGATGAGGCCAGAAGGCAGAATGAGATTCAGTTTCCTGCGGACAGTCCGGAATAAAAAATTCGGTTTTCATTGACAAACCGTTTTTTCACATATATAATGAGGAACATAGAAAAGAACCAACACGTTGACGAGACGAGTAAACTGCGGAACGTTCCAGAGAGAGGCACATATGCTGGAAGTGCTTTATCGGGAAACAGTTGAAAACTACCTCTGAGTGGCCCCAATCCGGTCCGGTGATTCCGTTATCATCTAATCAAGAGGCTGATCCGTTTAGAGAACCGTTTCAGCAAGCAGGGTGGAACCGCGAGCAAAAAGAACTCGTCCCTTACAGTGCAGACGCATTGTAAGGGATTTTTTTTATATCACCGGGTGCGCATTTTTCCGGAATATAAAAATGACTCTGCGGTTGGTTTTACAAAAAAGGAGATGAATATGGAAATGTGGAAAGAAAAGATCAAGGAATTTTTCCTGTCGGACTGGACCCTGACAGAAAAGATACTGCTTCTGGCAGATGTCCTTTTGGTCGGAATCCTGATTGGATTTTTGACCCCGCTGAAAAACGGCATTCATTTTTTCAGCGACAATGACATGAATAACAACAATGATATGCATTGCGAAAGCGAAGAAGAATAACAGAAAATATTTCATTTCAATAAGGAGGAACCATTATCATGATCATTACATTAAAAGACGGCTCAAAAAAAGAATATGGGGAAGCCAGATCAGTCATTGATATTGCATATGATATCAGCGAAGGACTTGCACGCGCTGCCTGCGCAGGAGAAGTAAACGGAGAAGTGGTAGACTTAAGGACTGTGGTAGATTCTGACTGTGAAGTAAACATTCTTACCGCAAAAGATGAAAAAGGCCTTGCAGCACTGCGCCATACAGCATCCCATGTTTTGGCAGAAGCCGTACAGAATCTGTATCCGGATGCAAAAGTAGCCATCGGTCCGTCTATTGACACAGGCTTTTACTATGATTTTCAGTGTCCGCCGTTTTCCAGGGAAGCTCTGGACGAAATTGAAAAAGAAATGAAAAAAATCATCAAAAAAGGCGCCAGGATCGAACGCTTTACAAAATCCAGAGAAGATGCCATCGCATTTTTTAAAGAAAAAAATGAACCCTATAAAGTAGAACTGATTGAAGACCTTCCGGAAGACGCAGAAATTTCCTTCTATTCCCAGGGCAACTGGGTAGACCTGTGTGCAGGGCCTCATCTGATGAGCACCAAAGGAATCAAAGCATTCAAGCTTCTTTCTTCCTCCGGCGCATATTGGAGAGGAAGCGAGAAAAATCAGATGCTTACCCGTATTTACGGAACAGCTTACGCTTCCAAGGAAGAACTGAAGGAACACCTGGAACAGATGGAAGAGGCCAAAAAGCGTGATCATAACAAACTTGGCCGTGAAATGAAACTCTTTACAACGGTAGACGTGATCGGCCAGGGTCTTCCCCTGATCATGCCCAATGGTGTTATCATGATCCAGGAAATGCAGCGCTGGATTGAGGATGAGGAAGCAAAACGCGGTTACATCAGAACCAAAACTCCTTTAATGGCAAAGAGCGACCTGTACAAAATTTCCGGCCACTGGGATCACTACAAAGATGGCATGTTCGTCCTTGGAGATGAAGAAAAGGATAAAGAAGTATACGCCCTGCGCCCAATGACCTGCCCGTTCCAGTATTATGTATACAAAGCAGAACAGCACAGCTACCGTGACCTGCCGCTGCGCTACGGGGAAACCTCCACACTTTTCCGTAACGAGGATTCCGGCGAAATGCATGGCCTGACCCGTGTGCGCCAGTTTACCATCTCCGAAGGCCACCTGATCGTACGCCCGGACCAGATGGTAAAAGAATTTAAAGACTGTATTGCCCTTGCACAGTACTGCCTCCAGGTACTTGGCGTAGAAGAGGACGTAACCTACCATTTATCCAAGTGGGATCCGGAAAACACAGAAAAATACATCGGCGCCCCGGAAGTCTGGGAAGAGACAGAAGGCCACATCCGTACGATGCTCACGGAACTGAACATCCCGTTCGTAGAAGACGTAGGCGAAGCTGCCTTCTACGGCCCGAAAGTAGACATTAATGCCAAAAACGTATACGGCAAAGAGGACACCATGATCACCATCCAGTGGGATGCTCTTCTTGCAGAACAGTTTGACATGTACTATATCGACGAGGACGGAACCAAGAAACGCCCATACATCATCCACCGTACCTCCATGGGATGCTACGAAAGAACTCTTGCATGGCTGATCGAAAAATATGCCGGAATGTTCCCAACCTGGCTCTGCCCGGAGCAAGTCCGCATCATCCCTATATCCGAGAAGTTCCATGACTACGCCTCCAAGGTAGAGTCTGCCCTGAAAGATAACAACATCCGCTGCTCCGTTGACCAGCGCTCCGAAAAAATGGGCTACAAGATCCGCGAAGCCCGCCTGGCCCGCGTACCCTACATGCTCATCGTAGGCGCCAAAGAGGAAGAAGAATCCAAAGTCTCCGTCAGAAGCCGCTACTTAGGCGACGAAGGCATGAAAGACCTCCAGGAATTCATCACCTTCCTCAAAGAAGAAATCCAAACCAAACGCATCCGCAAGATTGAAATTCAACCAGAAAACTAAAAATCTACGTGGATAACAATCTAAAGGAATACCACTACGGCCGCCATCAAAACACCTGGCGGCCGAAAAAACCAAGGCAATATTCCCATACCAACCCCTTCAGCAAGGAAACACCAGGTTCCCATAAAAAAAGCCCGAAGGGTGTGCAGAGGGACCGGGGCTTCGGTCCCTTTGCGGTTGTTTTTACCCAAAATACCTCCCTTTTATGTCTCCAACCGGCATCTCCATCCCGGTCCAGAGCCGAAATGCCTCCGCTCCCTGGTAAAGGAGCATGTACATTCCGTTAAACGTCTCACACCCTGCATCCTTTGCCTTTCGCAGTAAGACCGTTTCCCTGGGATTGTAGATCACATCCGAAACCACCAGCCCCGGACGCAGCAAAGAAGTATCCCGGAGAATACACCCCTCCACATCAGGAGCCATCCCGACAGAAGTTGCATTTAACAACAGATAACTTTCCGAAACAGCCTTTCGTAAAACGCTGTCATCCCCGTTATCATGCAGCAGCGCCTCACAGGAAGTAGACGCATTGATGTTATCTGTCAATTTCTTCATTCTTTCAAAGAACCTGCTGGAGGGCCGTGCAAAGATATGTATTTTTTTTACCCCATCCAATGCTGCCTGTGCACAAATTGCCGTTGCAGCACCGCCGGCTCCCATCACGGTGATGGTTTTTCCCGTAAGCTGATGCCCTGCATCCTCCGCTGCCTTCATATACCCGATTCCATCGGTATTATACCCAATCAGCCGTCCTTGTTCATTCACTACGGTATTGACGGCCCCGATCATCCTGGCAGCAGGAGAAAGCTCATCCAGAAGTTCCACAACTTTATTTTTGTTTGGCATAGTCAGGTTGAATCCCCGGATGCCGCAGGCCTTTAATCCGGCTACAGCCTGAAAAAGCGTATCCTCCCCCACGTCAAAACACAGATAAACATAATCCAATCCAAGCTGACGAAATGCTTCATTATGCATCAGCGGAGAAACACTATGGGCAACAGGACTGCCAAGCAGTGCGGTAAGCTTTGTATGACCAGTAATCAGATCCATAATCAACCTCCATATAAGAACTTTTTTTAACGAAAACTACACTTATTTTATTCCAGCAGAAAGGAGATGTCAAGAAATGACCCATCCCATCAGGATAAAGAACATTACCATCGGAAGCGGTATTCCCAAGGTCTGTGTCCCGTTAACCTTAACGACCCGGGCGGAACTGTGCAAAGAAGCAGCAGCTGCAAAGGAAGCAGGTGCAGATATGATCGAATGGCGCGCAGATTTTTATGAACACCTCTCGGATATCCAGGACACAATGGAGACCTTAAAAACACTTTCCGGTATTCTGGATCCCGTTCCTCTTGTCTTTACCATAAGAACAAAAAAGGAGGGCGGAAACAGCGGGATTTCCGAAAAAGACTATATCCGCTTAAATCTGGAAGCTGCACGCTCAGGGAAGGCTGACCTCATAGATGTGGAGGCATTCGGAGCAGAAGACGAGAAGCGCGCTCTGATCACAGAAATCCACACCACAGCTGCCAAAGTCATTGCTTCCATCCATGATTTTGAAAAAACAGACGATAAAGAAACCCTTCTGGAACGTTTTCGATTCCTGGATGCCACAGGTGCAGACCTATTGAAAATGGCGGTGATGCCTGACGAATTCGAAGATGTTGCTGCCATTATGCAGGCAACCAGCCGGATGACCCGTGAATTTACGGAAAAACCGGTCATATCCATGGCGATGGGCAGTATTGGTTCCATCAGCAGGATTGCAGGAGAGAACTTCGGTTCTTCCGTCACCTTTGCCACAGTAGGAGCAGCGTCAGCCCCGGGGCAGTTTCCCATCAAAGAACTGCGCGCCATGATGGATGCCCTCCATGTAAAAAATCTGGAAGAAATGTCGAAAGACAGCGAGAAATTCTAAGAAACCCCTCCGCTGTTTTGACAAATTACGCACCCCCTATCACCTATAATGAATTCACTCACCAAAGTGAAGGCATGACAGGTCATAGGGGGGTTTTATGTATTACGAAGTATACATAGATATCGTTTTTTTAACGAATCTCTTGATGGATTATATTCTTTTGCGTCTTGTGGGAATGTTGTTCCGATGCAGGGGAAGCCGTAAGAGATACCTTCTTGCGGCGGCTGTTGGCGCCCTGTTTTCCTGCTTCATTCTTTATGTACAGATGGACGGATTTCTTCCGGTTGTCATTTTGCTTCATGGCGCATGTGCCATGGGAATGCTGTGGCTTGGCTGCAGGCTGAAAAAGGGAAGCCTGCTGGTAAAAGCAATGATCACCATGTATCTGACCGCATTTTTGCTGGGAGGCTTATGGGAGGCAGTAATTGCCGAAGGCCGAATGACCTGGTATGTATTTCTGCTTTTGGCTGCAGGTTCCTATCTGGGATTAAGCGCCCTTGCCTATCTGTCCGATTCCGTTCGGGCACAGTGGAAGAATATCTATCCGGTAACCCTGTCTTATCAGGGAAAAGTACAGTCTGCTTACGGATTCTATGACACAGGCAATCTGTGGACAGATCCCATAAGCGGTATGCCGGTTTCCGTAGTAAGACCGGAACTTTTGGAACCAATGCTGTCAGGAGAATTATTAGACAAGTTAAAACACCTGAACGAGAACCCAGGGGAGCAGGAAAGTACGGAACTTCTCCGGCTGAAGCCAAGATTTCTGCCCTGCAGGACAGTGGGGCAGGCAGAAGGACTGATGCTGGCGATCACGCTTGAGGATCTTTGTATTCACACTCCCAGAGATGTGGTTCACGTATCCGGACCGGTGTTTGCCCTGGCCTTTGAACCCTCCGCTTTGGAAAAAGAGTACAAAGTATTACTAAATTCCAGATTATTGCATTAGGAGGGGTCACATATGAACACGAACGCAGCATGCAACTATTCTACGCTTCCGGCCTTTCAAAGATTGGTGATCACAAGACCGCGGGAGCTTTATTATATTGGCGGAAATGATGTGCTTCCGGCGCCTTTGACATCCCAGAGGGAAGCTTATGTAATAAGTAAGCTTGGGACGGAACAGGAAAAAGAGGCAAAAGCCATTTTAATCGAGCATAACCTTCGCCTGGTGGTGTATATTGCCAAGAAATTTGACAATACCGGCGTGGGGGTGGAGGATCTGATTTCCATCGGCACCATAGGCCTTATAAAAGCCATTAATACCTTCAATCCTGTGAAAAACATCAAACTTGCCACTTATGCTTCCAGATGCATTGAAAACGAGATACTCATGTATCTGCGCCGCAACAGCAAGACAAAGATGGAGGTATCCATAGATGAGCCGCTGAATGTGGACTGGGATGGAAATGAACTGTTGCTTTCGGATATCCTTGGAACAGATGACGATGTGATTTCCAGACGAATGGAAGATGAGGTGGAAATTACCCTTCTGGCAAAAGCGATCAGTAAGCTTTCCAAAAGAGAGCAGACGATTATCCGGCTCCGTTTTGGCCTGAACCATCCGGACGGCAAGGAAAAGACCCAAAAAGAGGTCGCAGACCTGCTTGGAATCTCCCAATCCTATATTTCCAGGCTGGAAAAGCGAATTATGAAACGCCTTAAAAAAGAGATTGTAAAATACGAATAAAGAATTTCGATTTATTTTGACCGCCGTCCCTGGAAAAGACTTATTCCGGAGACGGCGGTCTTGCACAGCGGAAAAATTCAGACGCTGTCGTGCCTGTCTGTATGGCGGCGGCGGTATTCCTTGGGGGTGCAGCCCTTTAACTGCCTGAATTTACGGATAAAGTAGCTGACATTTTCAAAGCCGCAGTCCATGCTGATGTCCAGAATGGGATCCGTGGTTTCCAGAAGAAATGTACAGGCGTGCTCCACCCTGCAGGAGATGAGATACTGCACAGGAGAGGTTCCTGTGATCTCCTTAAAAAAGCGGCACAAATACTGTGGATTGCAGCAGCTTACCTCAGCCAGCTCCTTAAGGGTAACGGGCCTGGAATAATTTTGCTCCATATAGGAGATCAGCTTTTTGTAGCGGTCAATTTTCAGTTTATCTCCTGCAGACAGCAGCTCATCAGCGGTCTGCAGCATTCCCCTGTCATACATGAGGCTGATGATTCCAAGAAGAAGCAGTTTGCAGGATACGTACCATCCCGCAGGCTTAAAAAGCGAAGTTTCCATTAATTGAAGAAGCAGGGGCCTGATGGTTTCATAATGCTCGTCCGAAGTACGCAGAACATGAGGCAGGATCTGCCGATGGCCTAAAAAAGGGGAAAGAACCTGCTCTTCAAATTCATCATGATAAGAAAAGTCCAGAATCCTGGGATCAAAAATGCAGACCTCATGTCTGGTATCTTCTGCCGCACCTGTGATCTGATGCAGATCCTCCGCATTCAGAAAACAGATGTCTCCTTCCCGAACAGTATCCTCTTCCAGATTGATCTCCAGGAGATACTCTCCTTTGGAAATATAAAGAATTTCCACGGTATGGTGCCAGTGGCGGCCTGCAAAAAAACGCTCCGGGTTAGGGGTATCTTTTCCATTCGAAAAGCGAAGCCCTGAAATCGGATTTTCTATTGTACCGTGCGTAATATTTTCCTTCAGCGAAAAATCAGGATTCATAAAACCTCCAAACAAAAAGTCAAAATTGTGTTATTATTATATAGGATGGTGCTAGATAATTCAAGATTGGAAAGTTATAATAATTAATATAATTAATAGAAGAAATAACTGTAAAATTTACCAATGATCGGGAGGAAAAGAAGCATGGTACGGAAATATATCTATGGAAAGCCATTCCATACGGAGGCTGTCGTTGCCAGGGTGGAGAAGGCGGAGGGAAATCCGGCATATGGAATGATCAATGTCTCTGATGGATTTTCCTTTACTTATGAGATGAAAGAAGAGGATATAGTATACGGTTTGGGGGAAGCAAACCGCGGTTTGAATAAGCGGGGTTACTGCTATGTGAGCGATTGTGCAGATGATCCGAATCATACGGAGGATAAGCGTTCTCTTTATGCTGCCCATAATTTGATTGTGGTATCCGGAAGGGAGAATTTTGGATTATTCTTTGATTATCCATCTGTGATCACATTTGACATTGGATATACAAGATCCGACCTTCTTAAGGTAACCTGTGCGGAGGCAGATCTGGCACTTTATGTGATAGAAGGAGAAAATGCCTATGATATTGTAAAACAGTTCCGCAAAATCATAGGCAGAAGCTATATTCCTCCCAAATTTGCCTTTGGCTTTGGACAAAGCCGCTGGGGCTATAAGACGAAGGAGGATTTTCGCAGGGTTTGCGAGGGCTACCGGAAAAACCAGATTCCTCTTGATATGATCTATATGGATATTGACTATATGGAGGAATATAAAGACTTTACGGTAAATGAAGAAAATTTCGGTGATTTTCCGGAATTTGTCAGGGAAATGAAGGATCAGGGAGTCCGGCTGATTCCGATTATCGATGCAGGGGTAAAGGTGGAGAAAGGCTACGACATTTATGAGGAAGGGGTAAAGAACGGCTATTTCTGTAAGAGAGAAGACGGAAGCGATTTTGTGGCTGCCGTTTGGCCCGGAGATACCCATTTTCCCGATGTGCTGAATGAAGATGCGAGAAAATGGTTTGGGGACAAGTACCGCATTCTGATTGACCAGGGAATCGAGGGGTTCTGGAATGACATGAATGAGCCTGCAATCTTTTATTCCAAAGAAGGGATGGAGGAACTGAAAGAAGCTCTCAGGGAATATGCTGAGATGGATACGGTTCCTTTGTGGAAAATCAGAGCTCAAGTGGAGGGAATGGCCAACAGCCACGAGGACTATCAGCGTTTTTATCATAATGTAAACGGAGAAAAAATCCGTCATGATAAAGTGCACAATCTGTTTGGCTATCATATGACCAGGGCGGCAGGAGAGGCTTTTGAGCGGATCGCTCCGGAGAGAAGAATCCTCATGTTTTCCCGGTCTTCCTATGTGGGAATGCATCGCTACGGCGGCATATGGACGGGAGATAATAAATCCTGGTGGTCCCACATCCTTTTAAACCTGAAAATGATGCCCTCTCTAAATATGTGCGGATTTTTATATACAGGTGCGGATATCGGCGGATTCGGCGCAGATACCACAAGAGATCTGGTGCTGCGCTGGCTGGCGCTCGGTGTGTTTACTCCTCTTATGAGAAACCATTCCGCCATTGGGACAAGAGAGCAGGAATGCTATCAGTTTGAAAATACGGAGGATTTCCGCAGCATTATTGAAACACGCTACCGCCTGATTCCTTACCTGTACAGTGAATATATGAAAGCGGCTCTGAATGACGATCTGTATTTTAAACCGCTGGCATTTGTATATCCGGAGGATTCCTTTGCCCGTGAGGTGGAGGATCAGATGATGATCGGAAACGAAATTATGATCGCTCCCGTGTACACCCAGAATGCAAAAGGGCGATATGTATATCTGCCGGAACCGATGAAATTCCTGAAATTTTCGGGAAATGGGCAGATTAGGGAGGAACTTCTGGAAAAGGGACATCATTATGTTGAAGTGGCGCTTCATGAAGTACCTCTTTTTATCAGAGAAGGAAAATGTATTCCTGTTGCCGGTGCTGCCTCTATCGTAGAGGAACTGGATACGGCACATCTTACACTTTTGGGATTTGAGGGTGCAGAATATGTGCTTTATGAGGATGACGGCGTACACAAGGATTATGAAAACCATAAGAATTTCAGGACTCTGATAAAGCGGCATGCATAAATTTCAGCATTCTGTGCATCCTAAAAGAAAAAAAGGAGTGCTAGGAATGAATGCAAATGCAGAATTATTAAACTATGTATATCAGAATTCCCAGATGGGTGTGGATACTATTCAGCAATTGATGGAGATTTCGGAAGATCTTCCTTTTAAGGAATTTCTGGAAAAACAGCTTACCGGTTATGAGGAATTTCATAAGCGTGCCCGCAGGATGCTGAATCAGAACGGATATGATGAGAAAGGCCTCAATACCTTCGAAAAAGTGAAAACTTATTTTATGGTAAATGCCCAGACCATGAATGATCGTTCCTCTTCCAATATGGCTTCCATGCTGATCAACGGAAGCACCATGGGGATTATCGATACTGTGAAGAAACTTCACCAGTATGAACATGATGCGGAGAAGGACAGCATAAAGCTTATGGAGGAACTGAGGGAATTTGAGGAAAAGAGCGTAGAAAAGTTGAAAGAATTTCTGTAGAAAAGAATCTGAACGGCCGATAGAAGGTCCGGGTTTCAAAAGAGAGAGGAAAACGGGAGGAAATGATGTCTGGAAAAGTTCGCGATATGACCAACGGATCACCGGGGAAGCTGATTATGCTGTTCGCATTTCCATTGATGATCGGAAATATTTTTCAGCAGCTTTATACTATGGTAGATACCATGGTAGTAGGACAGATCATAGGAGTTCAGGCACTGGCTGCATTGGGGGCGGTAGAGTGGATCATGTGGCTGGTGCTTGGGGTATCCCAGGGAATGACCCAGGGATTCTCCATTCTGATCGCCCAGTATTACGGCGCAAAAAAATGGGATAGTTTGCGAAAGGCCGTAGCGCACAGTTACATACTGACAGCAATTCTGGCTGTCATGGTATTTCTCGTAAGCCAGGCAGGGGCATATGGACTTCTGCTTTTTTTGCATACGCCACAGGATATTATGGGGATGTCTCTGATTTATTTAAGGGTTGTGTTTCTCGGACTGCCGGGGATCGCTGCGTATCATATGTTTTCTTCCGCGCTGAGGGCTATGGGAGACAGCCGCTCTCCCTTAATTGCCATGGTAAGTGCAGCAGTGATGAATGTTGTGCTGGATATTCTTTTTGTGGCAGAGTTTTCCTTTGGAGTGGCAGGGGCCGCGGCTGCTACGGCAATCGCCCAGACTTTTTCTGCATGTTACTGTTTTATGGCACTGAAAAAGATTGAGGTGCTCAGGCTGAAGAAAGAAGACTTTGCCCGGGCGGAGGGTCTTTATGGAAACCTGGTGGGCCTTGGGGCACCGGTGGTCTTTCAGAATGTGATTATTGGCGTGGGCGGCCTTGTTGTTCAATATGTGGTAAATGGCTATGGGTTCCTGTTTGTGGCAGGTTTTACTGCAACCAATAAGCTATACGGCGTTTTGGAAATGGCGGCTATCTCTTATGGATATGCGATCGTAACCTATGTGGGACAGAATTATGGGGCCGGGAATCCGGCCAGGATTAAAAAAGGCGTGAGAACAAGCGCCGGAATCGCATTCCTGACAGCAGCGACGATTTCTGCAGGGATGTTCCTGGGCGGGAAAAAGATCCTGGCTTTGTTCATTTCCGGAAGTCCGGGGCAGACAGAACAGGTGCTTGAGATTGCATATAAGTATCTGTTTATCATGGCATGTTTTTTGTGGATCCTGTATTTTTTGTATGTGTACCGCTCTGCACTTCAGGGACTGGGGAATACCCTGATTCCCATGCTGAGCGGAATTGCAGAATTTGTGATGCGCATCGGCGCTGCGCTTTTTTTGCCTGTGCTGATTGGGGAAGACGGGATTTTCTATGCTGAGATTGCAGCCTGGACAGGAGCTGCAGTCCTTCTGGCTGCCAGCTATTATTACATCATCCGGCACCGCTTCTTAGAAGAATCAACGGAAAAATGAATGAATTATGCAAGAAAATTGTTTACGCTGAAGCGATAAAGTGCTATAGTAAGGGTATGAATATTGCCCTTGACGTGCTGGCTGTCTGAAAGAAAATGCGCCGGTACATCAGGCAGAATAGCAGAAAGAAAGGAAACAAAGAAATATGGAAAGATATTATCAGCCGGAAATCGAATGTGCTTCCAGGGAGCAGATTCGGGAGTGGCAGAGTGAGAGATTGGTAAAACAGGTTCAGAATGTATGGAATCATGTTCCGTTTTACAGAAAACGAATGGAGGAAAAAGGCGTTACGCCAGAGGATATTCAGTCTATTGATGATCTGCATAAGCTGCCTTTTGTAGAAAAGGACGATCTTCGTGAATGCTATCCTTATGGGCTGCTTGCGAGGCCTTTGTGTGAATGTGTGCGGATCCAGTCTACAAGCGGTACGACAGGAAGACGTGTGGTTGCTTTTTATACACAGCACGACCTTGATCTGTGGGAAGACTGCTGCGCAAGGGCCATTGTGGCAGCAGGCGGAACCAAGGAGGATGTGTGCCATGTAAGCTATGGATACGGACTCTTTACCGGAGGTCCGGGATTAAACGGAGGCTCCCATAAGGTGGGCTGTCTCACCCTTCCCATGTCTTCCGGAAATACGGAGCGTCAGATTCAGTTTATGACAGATCTTGAATCCACGATCCTTTGCTGTACCCCGTCTTATGCGGCTTATCTGGCAGAGAGTATCCAGGAGCGGGGCATCCGTGATCAGATTAAATTAAAGGCAGGAATCTTCGGTGCAGAAGCATGGACGGAAGAGATGCGCCATGACATTGAAGAAAAACTGGGCATCAAGGCATACGATATTTACGGCCTTACGGAAATTTCCGGACCTGGTGTGGCTTTTGAATGCTCCGCCCAGAAGGGCATGCATGTAAATGAAGACCATTTTGTGGCAGAGGTGATTAATCCCAAGACAGGAGAAGTGCTTCCTGACGGAGAAAAGGGCGAGCTTGTGTTCACCAGCATTACGAAGGAAGCGTTCCCTCTGATCCGCTACCGCACCAGGGATATCTGTATTTTAAGCAGGGAGAAATGCTCCTGCGGCAGAACCCATGTAAAAATGACCAAACCTCTTGGCAGAAGCGATGATATGCTCATTGTCAAAGGTGTGAATGTATTCCCGTCCCAGATTGAGACTGTTCTTATGAACAAGGGATATCCGGCAAATTATCAGATCATCGTAGACCGTGTGAACAACAGTGATACCATTGAAGTACAGGTTGAGATGACGCCGGAGATGTTCTCTGACAGCTTAAGCGCTGTATCTGCAAAAGAAAAAGAACTGATCGATGCATTAAAAGCAATGCTTGGCATTTACGCAAAAGTGAAGCTGGTAAATCCCAAGTCCATTACAAGAAGTGAAGGAAAAGCTGTGCGGGTAATTGATAAGCGTAATCTGTATCAGCAGTAATGCTGTCTATAAAGTGAAAAGGAGGGTGTTTTATGACAGTAAAACAGATTTCTATTTTTTTGGAAAACAAACCGGGCAGGCTTGCAGACTTTACCGATATCCTGTCCAGGCGCGGTATTGATATGAGAGCATTGTCCCTCGCAGAAGCGGAGGATTTTGGGATTGTGCGGATGATTGTGGATGATGTGTACAATGCTTCTACCGTTTTGAAGGATGAGGGATATGTATTTTCTATTACGGAAGTACTGGCAGTGGAGATGCCGGATGAACCGGGAGCTCTCTCCGGGATTATCCGTGTTCTTGGAGAGAATGAGGTGAATATTGATTATCTCTATGCATTTACAGCCCGCAAGAAAGGCGCTGCATACATGATTCTCAGAGTAAAAGATAACAAAAAGGCTGTGGATGTGCTGAAAGCAAGCGGAATCAGACCTGTAGGCCAGGAAGAACTGGCGGATCTTTAAAGGAAGAAATAGTATTTGTGTTTTGGGAAAAATCATGGTATAGTAAACGTATGTGGAGCCTGACTGCTGCAGATTGACTCTTTAAAGTCAGGAGAGAATAGAATGAAAGTTAGCATACGAGACTTAAGTAAAATGACCGGATTTTCCCCTGCTACCATCTCCAATGCGCTGAATCATAAGAAAGGCGTGAACAGAGAAACTGCGGAAGAGATTTTTCGGGTTGCAAGAGAGACCGGCTATTTAAGCACCAATGCTGTGACGAAGATCAAGCTGCTGCTTTTTAAGAAGAACGGATTGATCATTGAAGATACTCCTTTCTTTCAGAGCCTGATCGAGGGGTTTGAGGAGGAATGCCACAGGCTGGGGTATGAGATGGTAGTCGCCCGGGCAGACCAGAGAGATGCGGACTATGACCATCAGGTGCAGGAACATTTACGGGAGCAGGGTGTTGCTGTGGTGGTTCTTGCTACAGAAATGATGGACGGGGATCTGGAACCCTATAGGAATGCACCTTGCCCTCTGGTGATTCTGGATCATTGGTCTGAATCTATGGAATTTAATTCTGTGCTCATTAATAATGCGGATGCGGCCAGAATGATCACGGAGCATATTTTGGATAATGGTCATACGGAGATCGGGTATCTGCGGGGGTCATTTCGGATTAAGGGATTCCGCTCCAGGTTTGTGGGATTTCAGACTGCACTGAAGAAGAGGAAGATTCCTTATAAGGAGGAGTATACGGTTACCCTGGGTACTTCTTTGAATGGGGCTTATCAGGATATGCTGCAGTATTTGAGAAGGGGGAATAAGCTTCCCACTGCTTTTTTTGCGGATAACGATATGATCGCACTGGGGGCTATGAAGGCACTTCAGGAGATGGGGTATCGGGTTCCGGAGGATGTTTCCCTGGTGGGGTTTGATGATCTTCCTTTTAGTGCGATTTCATCGCCTGCACTGACTACGCTTAAGGTGCCGAATAAGGAAATGGGGAAGATGGCGGTTAGGCGTTTGGCGGAGCTTGCGGAAGGGATCGGGACGGACGCGGTTACGAAGACGCAGGTTTGTCCGTTTATTGTTTATCGGGATACTGTGAAGAAGATGATATAAAGAGAAATGGCACCGTGGTATTGCGGTGCTTTTTTTTGTGGCTGGGTGTTGTTTATAATTGTTTATATAAATGTTTATATAAACAGTAGAATAAACATTAAAAATAAGAAAGATATAGTACGTAATAGATAATATTAGGATAATAATATTGTATAAATTGACGAAAATGAGATGGAAAATTGAAAAGATGTTGAAATAATATGTAAACAGTTTATAATAGTGTTTATAAAAACAAAGAGTCAGTTTGCAGCGTTGAGTAAAAGATTTGTTGAAAAAAATTTTAAGGAGGATATGGTTATGGATCGGATTAAGTTGGGGTTTGCACCTACCAGGAGGAGTATTTTCAGTGCGCCGGATGCGGTGAAGTATCGGGGGCTGACGGCGGATCGGCTTCGGGAACTGGGGATTGAGTTTGTGGATATTACGGATATTAATGAGGAGGGGCTTCTTTATAATGATGATGATATGATGAAGATCGCGGAGAAGTTTAAGGCGGAGAAGATTGACGGGTTGTTTCTTCCTCATTGTAATTTCGGGACGGAGTTTGAGTGTGCAAGGCTGGCGAAGGAGCTGAATGTGCCTGTGCTTTTGTGGGGGCCGTTGGATGAGAGGCCGGAGCCGGATGGGACGAGACTTCGTGATACCCAGTGTGGATTGTTTGCTACAGGGAAGGTTTTGAGGAGATTTCGGATTCCGTTTACTTATATGACGAACTGCAGGCTGAATGATCCGGTGTTTGAGAGAGGAATCAGGGACTTCATGGCTGTTTGTAATGTGGTTAAGAAGTTCAGGAATATCCGGATTCTGCAGATTTCTACCAGACCGTTTGAGTTCTGGACGACCATGTGTAATGAAGGGGAATTGCTGGAGAGGTTTAATATTCAGATTTCGCCTATTCCCATGCCGGAGCTGACAGATGAAGTGAAAAAGGTGAAGGCAGAAGGCACGGAGGTTGCCAGGGTGATAGAATATTGCCGGACAAATATGAAGATTGAGATTAAGGATGAGGAACTGGAAAATGTGGCTGCATTGAAGGTGGCTATGAAGAACCTGATTCGGAAGTACGGATGCCAGGCGGGAGCAATCCAGTGCTGGAATCAGCTGCAGAGTGAGCTTGGGATCATGCCCTGTGCGGCAAATGCATTGCTGAATGAAGAGGGAATTCCGGTTGTCTGTGAAACGGATATTCATGGCGCTATTACCGCTTTGATGGTGGAAGCTGCAGGAATGGGAGAAACGAGAAGCTTCTTTGCAGATTGGACGATCCGTCATCCGGATAATGAGAACGGTGAGCTTCTGCAGCATTGCGGACCGTGGCCCATCTCTGTTGCAAGGGAAACGCCGAAGATCACCTATCCGCTGGCTTTTGACCATCCGGGTGCGATTACTGCGGAAGCGAAACATGGGGATATTACCCTGGCTCGTTTTGACGGGGATAACGGAGAGTACTCTCTGCTTCTTGGAAATGCAAAGGGGATCGACGGACCGAAAGGCATGGGAACTTATCTTTGGGTAGAGGTGGAGAATATTAAGCGTCTGGAAGCAAAGATCGTGGAAGGACCTTACATTCATCATTGTGTGGCTATTCATAAGGATGTGGTTCCGGTACTGTATGAGGCATGCAAATATATCGGTGTGAAGCCGGATCTGTATGATCCTGTCGAGGAGGATGTGAAAGCATATCTTCGCGGTGAATGACTGCAGTACAAGGGTCCTGCAGAATACAAACCATAAGGTTCTGGCTGCAGGGCAGCACATATGGAAAAAGGAGAAAAAAATGGAAAATCTGACTGCTTTATCTTATGATTTAAGAAAAAATGTCATTGAGATCATCTGTGCCGGAAAGGCAGGACATATCGGCGGTGACATGAGTGTTATTGATACCCTGATCACCCTGTATTTTAAGCAGATGAACATCAGCCCGGAAAATATGGACGATCCTGACCGCGACCGATTCGTTATGAGTAAGGGACATTCTGTGGAAGCGCTGTATGCAGTTCTTGCAGAAAAAGGCTTCTTTACTTTGGGTGAAGTACTGGAGGGATTCAGCAAATTTGGGTCAAAGTTTATCGGACATCCCAATAACAAACTCCCCGGTATTGAAATGAATTCCGGTTCTCTGGGCCATGGGCTTCCGGTATGCGTGGGTATGGCTCTTGCCGGGAAGATGAATCACCAGGATTACCGCGTATACACCGTTATGGGGGATGGTGAGCTGGCAGAGGGCTCCGTCTGGGAGGGAGCAATGGCAGCCAGCCACTACAAACTGGACAATCTTTGTGCAGTGGTAGACCGTAACCGTCTCCAGATTTCCGGAAATACGGAAGATGTGATGCATCATGATGACCTTCATGAGCGTTTCAGAAGTTTTGGATGGAATGTGATCGATGTAAAGGACGGCAACAGTATTGATCAGTTAAATGCTGCTTTTGAAGAGGCAAAAACAGTAAAAGGCAGGCCAACCGTATTGATCGCCAATACAGTAAAAGGCTGCGGCTCTTCTGTGATGGAAAACAAGGCAGGATGGCATCACCACGTACCGAATGAAGAAGAATATACACAGATCATGAAAGACCTGGATGAGAGAAAGGAGGCTGCTCTTCATGAGTAAGATTGCGAATAAACAGATGATTTGCGAAGTCCTGATGGAGGCTGCAAAAACAGATAAAGACATCGTTGCACTCTGCAGCGACTCCAGAGGAAGCGGTTCCTTTACTCCCTTTGCGGATACCTATCCGGAGCAGTTTGTGGAAACCGGTATTGCAGAGCAGAATCTGGTAAGTATTGCGGCAGGTCTTGCGAAATGCGGCAAAAAGGCATATGCAGTTTCTCCCGCATGTTTTCTCTCCACAAGAAGTTATGAGCAGGCCAAAGTAGACGTGGCTTATTCCAACACCAATGTAAAACTCATCGGGATCAGCGGAGGCGTCAGCTACGGCGCACTGGGCATGAGCCATCATTCCGCACAGGACATTGCGGCCATGGCTGCGATTCCCAATATGCGTGTTTATATTCCAAGCGATCATCTTCAGACAAAGGAACTGGTAAAAGCTCTTTTAAAGGATGAAAAGCCTGCCTATATTCGTGTAGGGCGTAATGCCGTAGATCCGACTTATGAGGAAGGAAATGTCCCCTTTGAGATGGATAAGGCAACGGTTGTGTGCGAGGGTACAGATGTAGCCATCATCGCCTGCGGTGAGATGGTAAAACCGGCTAAGGATGCGGCAGCTCTTTTGAAGGAGCAGGGCATCAGCGCAGCAGTACTGGATATGTACTGCGTAAAACCGCTGGATAAAGAAGCGGTTGTGAATGCAGCCGGGAAGGCAAAAGCAGTCCTTACTGTGGAGGAGCACGCACCATTCGGAGGCCTTGGCTCTATGGTAAGCCAGGCAGTGGGAAGCGAATGCCCGCGTAAGGTGATCAACATGAGCCTTCCGGATGCACCGGTAATTACCGGAACTTCCAAAGAAGTATTTGACTATTATGGATTAAATGCAGAGGGTATTGCAAAAAAAGCGGCGGAGTTGGTGAAATAAAATGAGCAGATATGTATTGGGTATTGATCAGAGCACGCAGGGCACAAAGGCGCTTCTCTTTGATGAAGAAGGAAACCTGATCTGCCGCAGTGACGTGCCCCATAAACAGTATATTGACCAGCGGGGATGGGTGGAACATGATCCGGAGGAAATTTACCGCAACACGATTTCCGTTGTAAAGCTCCTGGTAGAGAAAGCTGGGATTGACAAAGATGATATCGTAACCCTAGGAATCAGCAATCAGCGGGAGACTGCGATGGTCTGGGATCGTGCTACCGGAAAACCGGTATACAATGCAGTGGTATGGCAGTGCGCCCGGGGTGCAGAGATTTGCGAAAAGATTGAAAAGGCAGGATATGGGGAGATGATCCGCTCCCATACAGGACTTCAGCTTTCCCCTTATTTTTCAGCAGGAAAAATTGCCTGGGTACTGCAGAATGTGGAAGGTGCGCAGGAGAAGGCAGACAGAGGAGAACTCTGCTGCGGGACCATTGACAGCTGGCTGGTATATAAGCTGACAGGCGGGAAGGAGTTCCGCACAGATTACTCCAATGCCTCCCGCACCCAGATGTTTGATATTTCCAGGCTTGCCTGGGATGAAGAGGTGTGTAGTCTTTTCCGGATTCCTGTCTGTTGTCTGGCAGAACTGACTGATTCTGACGGGGAATATGGTCTGACGGATTTTGAGGGATTTTTAGATTCCCCTATTCCGATCCGCGGTGTTCTGGGAGATTCTCATGGGGCACTATTCGGACAGGGCTGTATCGAAAAAGGGATGATTAAAACCACCTATGGGACAGGATCTTCCGTTATGATGAACATTGGAAAAGAGCCGGTGTTCAGCAAGCGCGTGGTAACCTCCCTTGCATGGAAGCTGGGCGGTGAGGTGAATTATGTACTGGAGGGCAACATCAACTATACAGGAGCCGTGATCACCTGGCTGAAGGATGACTTGGGACTGATTACATCCCCGGGGGAGACAGAGGGTTTGGCTCTGGCTTCCAACCCAAAGGATAAAACGTATCTGGTTCCTGCGTTTACAGGGCTTAGCGCACCTTACTGGGACAGTGAGGCTGCCGGGATCCTGAGCGGAATGACCAGAACCACAAAACGGGCGGAAATCGTCCGTGCAGGTTTGGATTGTATCGCTTATCAGATTACGGATGTGATCGAGGCTATGAGTGAAGAGTCAGGGACTGCCATCGGAGAGCTTCGGGTTGACGGTGGACCTACCAGGAACCGCTATCTCATGCAGTTCCAGAGCGACATGGCCCATGTGACAGTGCAGGTACCTTCTGCAGAAGAACTTTCCGGGATCGGTGCTGCCTATGCAGCAGGAATTGCAGCAGGTATTTACAATAGAGAAGAAGTCTTTGCAAAAATGAGCCGAACCAAATTCCAGCCGGCTATGGAAGAGACAGTCCGCAAGGAAAAATACCAGGGGTGGAAACAGGCGGTTTCCATGGTTCTTACAAAATAGAAAGGAAATGGCTGTACTGCTTGATTTTTCATTGGATTCAGTTATAATAGAGGAAGATTGCGTAAATACAAATGCAAGGGGGAATACCAATGAAGAATAAAGTGGTGAGAATCATGCTCTGCGTGTCAATGGCAGCGATGCTGGGAATCAGCGTTCCCTGGGGTGCTATGGCAGCTCAGACGGAGAGTGTGGGGACAGATGCCGGTGAAGAGAAGAAGCAGGAAGAAGAGCAAGATCTCGGGGAGGAACGGGTACCGGAGGATGTAACGGTATCTTTGCTCACAGGCGAGGTGGTTTTAAAGAATGAAACCAGCCGTTTCTTAGGCAGTGCAGAATATCAGAAGGCAGAATCCAGGGTTGTGGAGAATGCGCAGGTAACCAGCCAGGGAGGGGAGCAGCTTGCACAGACATGGAATCTGGTATTGACTGAGGAAGAAGGAACAGCTCATATCTTTAAAGATGTGCGTGCAGATAAATGGGCAGAACCAAGGATTACGGAGCAGCTTGGGATGCTTTATATAGAATACCTGGACGAAGAAAATCAGAAACAAAGTGCCCCTGAGGATATAGAAGAAAAGACTTTGGAAGCACCGGTTACCGTATATGCAACGACAGAGGTGAACATTCGGGAAACGCCGGATGTTGCGTCCCAGTCCCTGAAGGTTACAAAGTCTGGTGAGGAATGGAGTGCAGTTGCAGTTTTGCCTGGATGGGTGAAAGTAGAAGGAAACGGTATTACCGGATATGTGCATCACGAATATCTGACAGAGGAAAAGGATTCATTGGGTGAAGCTGCTGTCCAGAACACTGCAGGGAAGGCTGATCAGCCTGCAGTACAGCAGAATCAGCCTGCATATCAGGAACCGCAGAACGATTATCAGGAGCCTGCGTATGATCCGCCGGAACCACAGACTCCTGTCGATCCGGAACCGCAGGAGCCTTCTGCCCCGGAACCGCAGGAACCGTCTGCTCCGGAAGAGCAGGAGCCATCTGAACCGGATAATTCCGGGGATATAACGGTAATCAGCAGAGAAGATTTCCCAAACGAATCGGGAGACGGACACGGAATGTATGAGATTACTTACTCAGACGGAAGTGTGGTTTACCAGGATTACTAAAGACAGAAAGGACAGGAACCATTTGCGATTCCTGTCCTTTTCTATAGGCTACAGTTCTTCTTTTAGTTTTTGTATCACACTCTGCAGGTAAAGGATCATTTCTTCCTTTGTAGAAAGTACGGAATCATCCAGACTTTCGGCATAATCCAAAAAAGAAGAGAGGATTCCCGGTTCTTTGATGATCAGATAAATATTCTCTTTTTTTATATTGGTAAACAAAAGGTAACCGGAGGTGGTGTTTACGGATAAATGGAGATTATCGGAAATCTGATCCAGCGGCTTTTTCAGAAACCGGTATGTACCCCAGGCACATTGTTTCTCCAGCTCCTTCAGAAGAAAAATCCGTTCTTCAATGGTAAAGGGGCGATAGATCTCTGAGGGGATTTCCGTAATCCTGCCTGTTCTGGCAAAAGCATCAATTCCCTGCTTTGTGTGGTACAGATGCGTGCTGCAGGAAGGAAGCCTGCTCCTGGTCAGATCAATATATTCCTGAAGGCGGGGAAGTATGGCATCTCTGCACGGGAGGTCTTTACGGACAGCATTTTCCAGAAGCTGCGGAGTAACAAAGGGAATGATGCAGGGCTCCGGCTGGAGACCGTAATTGGGCGTATCCGTCCACAGCATATTTCCAAGAACAAGGCATTCCTCCAATACGGAATTGACTGTATGGAATAAAGGAAAGCACTTATTCAGGTAATTATGATAAAGATCCCACATCATCTGAACTGTACGGGGTTCTGTAAAAAAGATTCCTGCGTGATAATCTGAGGTGCAGGTAAGCGCACAGGTTTGTGTAATGATCAGGCAAGGAAACCCGTTAAAGCTGTTATAATGGGAATGAATATCATCATAAAAGTAGTAAGGATGATAATTCAGGGCATGGATGTATATTGAAATGATCTTGCGGATATACACCAGATTGTAGGGTTCATGAGTTTCCGTCATCTGCTCGGAATTGCTGAGACAGAGGATATGTTCAATATATAAGTCCGAATTCAAGGACTTTAAGCTGGCCAGCAGGCTGAACAGAAAATCATAGTCCGGCTGCAGAAAGAGAGCAATATGCCCGTTTTCCTTATTGGATTCTGCAATGAGCATGCGGTGCAGATAATCATTGACCTCGAGCCTGGTGGGCAAAGCAGTGCAGCCCGAAATTGCCTCAGCCGGATCCTGGTTGGAACAGGAAATCTTAAGAGGAGAAGGCAAAATACTCTGTGATGAAGACCTCGGGAAGGTCATAAGAAAATTTTCTACACTCTTTCTATTAAAATAGGTAGTCCGGCCTGTAACCGTAATCTGGTATGCAGTCTGAAACTGCTCATATTCCAATGGTGTGAGATGCATAAATTCAGCGATTTTGTCTACGAGGGCAGGTGAAGGTGGGTTACGCTTTCCGTTGATGATCTTATACATAGTGGAACGATCAATACCACAGTATCGAACCATAGAATATACTTTGATATTTTTATCGTGTATGAATTGGGTTAATAAATCTGAAAATTCTGACATAAATAACCTCATTTTTTTGATTTGTTATTTCTATTTTAGAAGAAAATGGCAGCTTTGTCCACCTGAAAATAGAAAAAAGTTGTAAAAAAATGTTTACATAATTGGCAAGTGTGATATAATTAAATTCAGTGGATAAATACAGGATGAGAAAGGAAAAATCAATATGAAAATCGCAGTAACTTATGAAAACGGACAGGTATTTCAGCATTTCGGACATACCGAACAGTTTAAGGTTTATACAGTAGAAGATGGAAAGGTTACAGGTTCAGAAGTGGTAGATACCAATGGAAGCGGACACGGTGCTCTGGCCGGATTTCTGAAAAAACTGGGAGTTAATACCCTGATTTGCGGCGGAATCGGCGGAGGGGCAAGAGTTGCCCTTGCTGAGGCTGGTGTGGAGCTGTTTCCGGGTGCAAGCGGAGATGCAGATGCACAGGTGAATGCATATCTTGCAGGAAGCCTTGCTTATAATCCGGATACGGTATGCAATCATCATCATGAAGAAGGACATGACTGTGGAAACCATGATGCTCATGAGTGCGGTCACCATTGCGGAGAATAAACATGAGTCCTGAGAGTGCGTTCTCTTTATTAAAAGACTGTACCTTCTGCCCAAGAGAGTGCCATGCAGATCGTTTGGGCGGAGAGTTAGGATATTGCGGCATGAGCAGCACACTATTTGCTGCCCGTGCCGCTTTGCATATGTGGGAGGAACCCTGCATTTCCGGAGAGAAAGGCTCGGGGGCTGTGTTCTTTTCCGGTTGCGGCCTGAAGTGCTGCTTTTGTCAGAACAGGGAAATCGCTATAGGAGACCGGGGAAAAGAAATTTCTGTGGAACGTCTGGCAGATATTTTCCTGGAGCTGGAACAGCAGGGAGCTGCCAATTTAAATCTGGTTACAGGCGCCCATTATGTTCCTCAGATCTTGCTGGCTCTGGAAAATGCCCGAAGCAGAGGATGCAGGCTTGGCGTAGTGTATAATTCAAGCGGATATGAAAAAGTGGAGATTTTAAAGCTTATGAAAGGGTACGTGGATATTTATCTTCCGGATCTGAAATATCTGGACGCAAAACTTTCCGGTGCATTTTCCCATGCACCGGATTATCCGGAAACTGCCATGGCTGCCATCAGGGAAATGGTGGAACAGACAGGCGAATGCTGTTTTTCTGAGGACGGATACATGCAGAAGGGAACTATTGTCCGGCATTTGATCCTTCCGGGGCATACGAGAAATTCAATCCGCATTCTGGAGTATCTTCATAAAACATATGGTGACCGCATATACATCAGTATTATGAACCAATATACCCCGGTATATCATCAGGAGGCTTATCCGGAACTGAACCGCAGGGTAACAGAAAGAGAATATAAAAAAGTTCTGGATGCAGCGTGTGACCTGGGGATTGAGAATGGGTTCTTCCAGGAAGGAGAAACGGCGAAGGAAAGCTTTATTCCTCCTTTTAATTATGAAGGCGTTTTATCAAATGTCTGATGAGGAAAAAACTCCGAAAATGGAAGGAGGCCGGTACTTTCGTACCGGCGCGTATGAAAAAGAAAAATATATAAAAAGCTCTTCGCTTTTTACAAACATTACTATAATGGAAAAATGTGAAAATTTTGTGAAGAGCATTTGAAAAAAATGTGAAAAGGACTTGACAGTTTTATGATAAAGAAATATGATGGAAGATAGAACGAAGGCGTTCTGCAGATTGCAGAACGTCTTTTTTTATAGTATGGGATTACCTATGACATAAAAAAAGTAGCATGATATCGCAGGGAGGGTTTGGAATGAAATTGCACGAAAAAGTAAGTACCGGTATGGCTGGCTTTGATAAGATGATTGATATGCTGCGGATAGGGGACAATGTAGTATGGCAGATTGCAGACAGCGATTTGATGAAGGAAGATAGGGGAGTGCCGAAATCCCTGTTTTTCACCATGGATTATCGGGAGGCAGACAGGCTCAGGGAAGTCATTTCTTCCAGGATCTGGTAGAGTCCGGTGTGTTTTACCTGGCACTTTTCAAGGAACAGGAAGGGGTGATCTTCCATGAGGAAAAACTGAGGGAGGCCCCCAATCTTCTGGAACGCTTTCTCACGGACGCCGCTGCATGGAAAAACGTGATCCATGTGGCAGATGTGAAGAGAATGGAATTGTATTCGGATATTTCCTGTCAGAGGGTTTTCTGTAAATAGAAAAAACTCCCGGGAATATGAACGGATATTCCCGGAAGTTTCCATAAGAAGCCTTTAAAATTTTTTCCAGGTGCTTTTGGAAAAGAGCAACAGGAGCGGAAAAATCTCAAGCCGGCCTGCCAGCATATCAAAAATCAAAACGATCTTGGAAGGATAGGAAAACATGGCGAAGTTTCCGGTAGGTCCTACCACTTCAAGTCCCGGACCGATATTGTTCAGGGTTGCAGCAACGCTGGTAAAGTTGGTGATCAGGTCAAAATTATCAAGGCTGATGATCAAAACAGAAACGGCAAAAATGAGGACATAGGTGCTCATGAAAATATTGGTAGAGCGAACTACTTCATGAGGGATGGATTTGCCGTCCATTTTTACTTTTTTCACGGCACTGGGGTGCAGGTATAAAACCAACTCCTTGCGGATCGCTTTAAAAAGAATGATCAGCCTGGAAACCTTGATGCCGCCGCCTGTACTTCCTGCGCAGGCACCGATGAACATCAGAAGAACCAGGATCGTTCTGGAAAGTTCAGGCCACAGGTTAAAATCTGCGGTGGCGAATCCGGTGGTTGTAATAATGGAACCAACCTGAAAAGCAGCATCCTTTAACGCGATGCCCATGTTTCCGTACAAATGGCGGATGTTAACGGCAATGACCAGCACAGAAAGAACGATCGTGGCGAAGTAAACACGCACTTCTTCAATTTTCAGCGCTGTCCGGATTTTTTTGGTAAGAACCAGATAATAAAAAGTAAAGTTTACGCCAAAAAGAATCATAAATATGGTTACCACTACCTGAATATAAGTGCTGTAGCCTGCGATACTGTCGGAATGAATGCCGAAGCCTCCGGTACCGGCTGTACCAAAAGCAGTACAAATCGCATCAAACAGAGGCATTTTCCCCAACAGAAGAAGCAGAATCTGAAGCATCGTCATTCCAAAATAAATGGTATAAAGAATCTTTGCAGTAGACTGTACCTTAGGAACAAGCTTGCTGACCGTAGGTCCCGGGCTTTCTGCGCGCATGAGGCTCATATGGTAGCCGTTGATCTGGGGAAGCAGGCACAGAAGGAAAACAAGAACTCCCATACCGCCGATCCAGTGAGTAAAGCTTCGCCAGATCAGCATACAATGCGAAAGTGCTTCCACACGGCTCAGAACGCTGGCTCCTGTTGTGGTAAAGCCGGAAACCGTTTCAAAGATCGCATCTATATAATTGGGAATGCTGCCGCTGAGGGTAAAGGGCAGCGCTCCGGTAAGACTTAAGACGATCCAGCTTAAAGCCACAATAACGCAGCCTTCTTTTGTATGGAATACGTTATTCGCAGGTTTTTTAAAGGTAAGGGCTGTTCCGGCAAGGAGGCACAATCCTATGATGATCAGGAAGATAAATCCGTCCTTTTCCCTGTAGATGAGGGAAGTGACCAGGGGAAGAGCCATAAAGGCTGCCTGGAATTTTAAAATCCATCCGATAATATGAATGATAATGGAATAATTCATAACTGCTCTCCTTTATTTTTCCAATATGTCACGGATGTCGCGCAGACCCTTGTTGGTGGTTACAATGATGACAGTATCGCCTACCTGGATGGTATCCTGGCCTCTGGGAACGCGTACAGAGCCTCCCCGGTGCAGACAGCCCACCAGAAGATTTTTCTTCAGATGAAGCTGGGAAAGGGGGACGCCAACCACAGGAGAGTTTTCATTAATATTAAATTCCAGAGCCTCTGCCTGGTTATCCAGAATATGATAAAGTGTTTCTACATTACATCCGATAGTGTTCTGCATCGCACGAACATACTGGAGAATATAATCTGCAGTGATGTATTTCGGATAGATCACACTTCCGATATCCAGAGAATCAATAATGTCATCAAAGGAAAGACGGTTGACCTTTGCCACTACTTTGGCATTGGAGACCGTTTTTGCAAAAAGAGAAAGGAAAATATTCTCCTCATCCAAATTGGTCAGTGCCACGATGGATTCTGCCTGGGAAAGGCCTTCCCCCATCAGAAGCCGGCGGTCTGTGCCGTCACCGTTAATGACGGTAACACCCTGAAGAAGGTCGCTTAATTCCTCACAGCGCGCTTTATCCTTTTCCAGAATCTTTACTCCGATCTTCATGGCCATCAGGGCCTTTGCAAGATAATAGGAAATGGTACCTCCGCCTATGATGATGGTATTTTTTACCTGGTTGGTCTTCAGGCCGATCTTTTTGAAGAAAAGGGCTGCATTCTGGGGGGAAGCAATGATGGAAACCAGGTCACCGTTATGGAGAATATGATTTCCTCCGGGAATGGAAATCCTGTCCTTGCTTTCAATGGCGCAAAAAAGAACATCGCAGCGAAGCTTCTCAGTGATCAGAAATATGGACATCCCATCCAGGCCGAATTCAGGCATGACTTTAAATTTCAGAAGTTCTACGCGACCTCTGGCAAAAGTGTCGATCTTGATGGCTGAAGGAAAACGCAGAAGGCGGTAAATTTCCGCAGCAGCGGCAGCTTCCGGATTGATAATCATGGAAATTCCAAGGCGTTCCTTAATAAAGCCAATCTCCTGGTGATAAATGGGATTCCGCACACGGGCAATGGTATGGCATGTACTTGTTTTGCTTGCTACCAGGCAGCAGAGCAGGTTCAGTTCATCCGAAGCAGTAACCGCAATCAGGATATCCGCAGTGGAAATGCCTGCTTCCATCAGGGTATTGATGCTGGCGCCATTACCAACGATCCCCATGGCATCGATATTTTCTGTAATAGAATTGATCTTCTCCGCATCTGTGTCGATCAATGTTAGGTCTGTTTCTTCTTCCTGCAATTGTTCTGCAAGGGTACGTCCGACTTTGCCGCACCCGACAATAATGATTTGCATAGTTCCTCCGAATAGTAAATTAGTTTTGGGCAGTATTTCTACATCATACTTAATGTTTGTATTATATCACTGTCCCGGTGTTTTTCAACTGCCAAATTGCATAGAAGAGTTGGGAAAAAGAGAAATTTTGTTATGAAAATAGACAATTTAAAACTTTTTGCTTATAATTGATACGGTGATAAGGCTTATTAATAATGAGGCGAGGAGTTAAGAAAATGAAGGAAATGAACCTGACAGAAGGAAATATTTTAAAAAAATTGCTGATATTTGCCATTCCCTTTCTGATTGCCAATGGGCTGCAGTCTCTGTATGGGGCGGTGGATCTTTTTGTAATAGGGCGTTATTGCGGTGCGGAGAGTGTGGCGGCGGTTTCTACAGGAACCCAGGTAACACAGATCGTTACAAGCCTGGTAACAGGACTGACCCTTGGCAGTACCATTTTGATCGGGCAGTACAAAGGAGAAGGGGATGAGGAGCGGGTAAAGCGGACGATTGGGACAACTCTGACAGTGTTTGCAGGAGTGGCGCTTTTTTTGACAGTGGTGATGCTGGTTTTTGAGAGACCGCTTCTGGAGCTCCTGCGGACACCGGAGGAATCCTTTGAACGTACCATGCAGTATGTGTCAGTGTGCTTGCTTGGAAATATTTTTATCTGCGGCTATAATGCCATCAGTGCGATCCTGAGGGGATGCGGAGATTCGGCAAGGCCTATGATTTTTGTGGGAATCGCCTGCATACTGAATATTATACTGGATTTCATCTTTGTGAAATTCTGCGGATGGAACGTGGCAGGAACTGCACTGGCTACGGTAATTTCCCAGGCAGTGAGTATGATGGCTGCCATTGCTTATTTGAAAAGGCATGACTTTTTATTTGATTTTAAGCCGGCAAGCTTTCGGCCTGTATGGGCACTGGTGAAGAAGCTGGCGGCAGTGGGAATTCCCATTTCCTTTCAGGAGATGATGGTGCGCATTTCTTTTTTATACTTGATGGCAGTTATGAACAATTGCGGTGTTTATGCTGCATCGGTTGTAGGGATCGGAAGTAAGTATGATGTTTTCGCCATGCTGGCATCTACTTCTATGGCCAATGCCCTGGCTGCGGTGACTGCCCAGAATATGGGAGCCGGGAAGCCGGAGCGTGCACGGAAATCTCTGTGGTATGGCATAGGGTTTGCACTTTTTATTTCCTGCCTGTTCTGGGGATGGGCCCAGGTGGATCCGGCGTCCATGATCCGGGTTTTCTCCAATGACGAAAATATGGTGAAAGCGGGCATGCCGTTCTTTAGATCCTGCAGCTATGACTACCTTATGGTTGCATTGGTATTCTGCCTTAACGGATATCTGAATGGAAGGCAAAAGACGGTTTGGACCATGGTAAGCTGCAGTGTGGGAGCACTGGCTTTACGAATTCCCATGGTTTACTTTTTCGCGGAGCATTATGGGGATCACCTTGGCAGGCTTGGAATGATCGCGCCTATTGTTTCCGGAATCATGATGTGCTATACTTTGGTATATGTGCTGTATGAGGGAAGAAAACGTACATGAAACCCATCGAGAGGATGAGAAGTGAGAGGTGATCGCTTGGATACAGGACTTGGTAATTTGAGCGTTGAAGATATCAGCGTGGAAAAGATAGAAGAAAAGGCCAACAGGGTGTACGAATATTTACAGAAACAGCTTCCGTCCATCAT
>JAETNR010000047.1 GCA_021772055.1 Blautia sp.
TTCCGTTCATCGCATTATACAACTCCAGCAATTCCTTCTTTTTACTGAATATCATCTCAAACATACTGGCCTTATAAGTGCGGTTTGCAGTTACTGTTTCACTTTCCTTGTAATTTTCCATAGGCAGTTCTCCTTTCTTTTGACCGGAGGCCGCCAGCACTTATATCTTCCCGGAAACCTCCATGCTGTTTTTCGTTCTAAAGCACGAGATTTCTTTATCAAACGCCATTCCCGGCAGAAATGATATCAGATGCGGCAAATTGCCGCTTGAAATAGCAGAAGAAATGAAATGCTTTCTTAAATTCTAGCACACTCCTCCCAAATACTCCAGCAAAACATTTCGACTTTTTTCGACAATTTCTGTTTCAATATTACTTTTCACAGGCAATGTCGAAGTTGTCTTTTTAATTGATCTCAAAAATATAAGCTTTACAAATCGTCCGAATAAACGGTTTGTAAAGCTTTTTTAAAAACGGATTCTACTTCGCATCTACCATCTGCTCATACTCATCCACCAGGTCGGAGAAATACGTAAGCGCATACCGGTAGGTTTCCTCCGAGAGAGGATCAATTCCGGCCGTCCTCAAAAGTTCCACCGGAGAGTCGGATGCCCCAAGCTTCAGGAAAGAAAGATAATCCTCTGCGGCTCCTTCCTCTCCCTTTGTGATCCTTTCCGCAATTGATGCCGCATAGCACACATCCGCCGCATACTGGTAAACATAATATACATAATAAAAATGAGGCACTGCAGCCCACTGATACCGTGCACCCGGGTAGGCTTTGATCGCATCCCCGCGGTACAGTTCAAGCAATTCCATCCATTGAGCACTCAACACTTCTGCGTCCAGCGCTTCCCCGGTTTCTACAGTCTGATACATCATGTCTTCAAACTCCGCATACCACATCTGGTTAAAGAAAGTATTGCTGAACATCGACAGCAGATTTTCCAGGTAATAAAGCTTCTCTTCTTCGTCGGCTGCCTTCTCCACCTTATACGAATAATAGAGAAGTTCATTTGTCGTGGAGGCAATCTCCTGCTAAAAACAGTCGGAGCAGCATATAACGCAATCTGGTTTTCAGAGGCATATACATCATACATTGCATGCCCCATTTCATGGGCAATTGTGCTCACGTCATCAGAATAGCCATTGTAGTTAAACAGCAGCCACGGCAGCCCCTCCTGGCCCAGCTGCATTTCAAACGCGCCCGTTGCTTTGGTATCTGTCGGATATACATCTACGTGTCCGCTTTCCATAATCTCCATAAAGGTTTCCACATAATCCTCACCCAGAATACCTAAAGCTTCCGCCACTTCAGAAACGGCATCTTCATATTCCTTTTTTCCCGGATTATATTCAGACACATATTCAGCCATATGATACGGACGCTGCTCTTCCAGCCCAAGCCCGCGTGCATGTGCCGCAAGATAGCGCTGATAATCGCCCGCCCCGTCATGCGCCGCATTGACCAGCAAATCGTAGACCTTCGGATCCATGTCATAGCTGTCCAAAGCATACTCACGTGTCGTAGCATAATCGTTAATCTGTGCAGCGGCATAGGCCTGTTCCGCATTTTCCTCCAGCAGCGCAGCAAACGTATTCACAAAATCCTTCGGTTTCGTCAGCCTCAGCAGATTAGCCTGCTCCTTAAAATCATCATCGTACTCATCGCTGTAAACAATATCAGCATACAATTCCTCTGTCAGCGGCTGCTCCGTCCCGTCCGGCATTGTAATCATGGGATCCGAAAGCTCTACATTATTCAGAATATCGAATACTTTTGATGCATAACCCTCCCCTATGGATTTTGTAGCTAATATCTGCGTCACTTCTTCGCTAAAGGGTTCTTTATCTGGGTCCGTAAAGTCCCGCACCGCATACTGCCAGTCTGCAAACAGGGGATCTGAAAAAATCTCTTCCCGCTCATCAAGTGACAGCTCATAGATTTCCGGATTCGCAAAAGCAATCAGCTGCGCTTCTCTTACCGACATTGTCTCCAACTGCTTTTGGAGGTTACCGAATACCGCATCGGTGGGGTCTAAATAATAGCCAAGACTGGCATACAGATTCAGTTTCGATTGCTTCTGCGTCAGTTCCGAAAGGTACGCAAACTGATAATAATCGTAGATGTTCTGCGCCGTATTCAACGTTCCTCTGAAATCGGCATACTTATCCAGCATTTCCATCACAGCATCATAGTCCGCCTGCCATTCGTCCACAGAAGCATAGAGGGAATCCAGATTCCATTCTGTCGGCAGCCCTTCCTGCTGCTCCTCTCCCATCACGCTCATCGCAGTTCCCACAGTAATACTAAGAGTCAATAATACGGAAAGCATTCGTTTTTTCATCTTCTTCATACTTATTCCTCCCATTCCATAATGTTTGATATTTTATCTTTTACCTCTTAATGATTTGCCTGTTTTCATTCCCGGATTCGTTCCTGTTCCGGTTTCCATTTCCGCAACGTTTTCTCCATCTGTCTTACTGATCTGGCAGTATCACTCCGGGCAGGCTATGAAATTGTCAAGGTTCCATGAAAGGGGAATTTATGATAGATTTGATAAAAGATATCGCCCCTTCACTAATAGCAGGTTTGAAGGGACAAAAATTAACCCATTTTAAATATCTTTTATACTAAAATTTATTTACAGTTTAAATAGTGAAAGATATAATAAATTAAGCTACGTTTCTTTAATTTGCTAATGCTATCCGGGCTTTAAAGAAGCCATCCAAGCAGTCTATCCGCAGGCAGAGATCCAGAGATGTGTCATCCATATGCTGCGTAATTCTTTCAAGTATGTAAACTATACTGATCTGAAAAAGTTTTCCTCGGATTTCAAAGCGGTATATAATGCTCCGAATGAAACAGCAGCTTTATCAGAACTGGAGAACATTAAGGAAAAATGGGGAAAGAAATATCCCTATGCTATCAGCAACTGGGAAAATAATTGGGAAGATGTAAGTTCCTTTTTCCAGTTTTCAAACGACATCAGGCGCATTATGTACACCACAAATATCATATAGGGATTGAACCGTCAGTACCGGAAAGTCACGAAAACCAAGAGTGTATTTCCAAGCGATACAGCCCTGGAAAAGATGCTGTATCTTGCCAGCGAAAATGTAGTCAAGAAATGAACACAGAGATATCGGAACTGGGATCAGGTGTTGAATCAGCTGATTGTCTTGTATGGAGAACGGCTTACCAAAATTATCTGTAAGAAAAGAGAAGCAGGAATGGATTTGCTCCAAAGCAGACCATTCCCGCTTCCTTTCTATTCCGTCGGCATTTGTATTATTGCCAGAATTTCCCTACTCTATTCCAGAGGTCGGGTGTGGGCAGTGCCCACGAAAAAAGCAATCAATACAATGTCTTATTTGTTATGCAAAAAAACAAAACGGATGTATAAAATCTTATTAGATGGTTATACTGTAAATAGAAAGATAGATTCGGCAACAACAGAATCATAAATTCGACAGCAAAACCTTACATATCTATTTCTTATCAGAAAGATTCACTTTCCAAAGACACAAGATTTTTTACAGCCTCTATCTCCCCCATAAACAAAATCATTATTCAAAGTACTCCCTCCTAGTTCTCACGAAATCAGTAATCAGGCGGGTACGTACTGACCCAATATCCTCAAATACCGTCATCCAGACGGAAAAAAATCCACCGGTTCTTGCAAGCTTGAGTACAGTTTAACACCTGCGTTCATAGCTCTTACAGCTACCAGAACCTCTGGAACAAATACTTCATTGCGTTTGAATATTACACCATGATCTTCATACCTGCAAGAAGACCTTCATTTAAGATTTCTTTTGGGTCGCTGCCCTGTGCAAGTACTTCCTCTACAAGTTTCTTAACGTTTTTTGCGCGTCCTTTTTGAAGAAATCCGCTTATTTCATTGATAATTTCTACTGCCATTTTTTCTACCTCTCCCAATATGTAATATGTTTCTGTAAAAAACGCAATTTTTACAGTTCCTGCTTTTTCACACTACTTTTTTCTTCTGAAAATCATCGTTTCTAATGGTTTAATTTCCTCATGTTTTTCTCCAAAAATCAACTCATATTCTCCAGGAAGCACAAGATTTACTGTTTCAGAAAGATAGTTCTGCACAAACACAAAAACATCCTGCTCATTTTCCCTGCTTGTGATCTCAACACCTGCAGGCAGCTTCAGCCCCGGAATTATAGGCTGGAGCTCACTTTGCGCTATCAAACGGCTATACACCTCATCGTAAAACGCCTGTTCCATGTCTGCGCAAATATAATATGCCTTACCTTTTCCATATCTGTTACATGTAAGCACTGGTTTTCCTGCGTAAAAATCTTTGCCATATGTCATCAGGACTTCCGCAGAACCTGTGTTTACAAGGTCACAAAGATATTCACAGGTATAAGTCTTTTCAAGCTCCAGTGAATTTCCCTCTGTGGGTACAGCGCAATTTTTCATCCCATCATAAATGCCGTCTATTTCCTCACTGTATACCCCGAAGACATCCGTAAGTCCATGCGGCACTTCATCCAGATAACAAAGGTCAGTTTCATCCACAATACCGCTCCAGTAAGTCATCAGAAGAATCCCGCCATTCTCCACAAAGCTACGGAGTTTTTTTTCAAATCCGCAGCGGAACATATAGAGCATAGGGGCTGCAATCACCTGATATTCCTCTATGTAATCCGTCTCCATATCAACAAAATCTACATCAAATCCTGCTTTTCGGAAAGCATAATAGGATTTTTCCACAGCCTCTTTATAATGCAGACCTTTGTTTCGCGGACCGGCAGAATCCTCCATTGCCCAGCGGCTCTCTTGGTCACAGACAATAGCAATCTTTGCTTTCGTTATGCTTCCGGCAAGAGAAATCATCATTTCCAGATCAGAGCCCACCTGCTCTACTTCTTTGAATACGCGGGTATCCCTTCTTCCATTGTGAGCAATCACAGCTCCATGGAATTTTTCATAAGATCCTCGGCTCTGCCTGATCTGGAAATAAAGCACACTTTCCGAGCCATGCGCAACTGCCTGTAAAGACGCGGCCTCTAAAAGTCCAGGCTCTTTCAACTTACTCACACTCTGCCAGTTAGTGGATGTCGGACAGGATTCCATCAGAAGAAAAGGCTGTTTCATAAGGCTTCGCATCATGTCATGCTGCATTCCACTATCCATCGCAAGAAGCGCATGCCCCTTTTTATACCATACCGGATAATTATCCCAAGAAACAAAGTCTATAATATCTGTAAATTTGTGATAATTAAGTCCCTGAAAATCATACATCATATTGATCGTGGCTGGTTTGTCACTTCCTGCATCACGCAAAGCCTTGATTTCCCATTTTGCAAAATCTGCTGTACGTTCGGTCACAAATCGTTTCCAATCCAGAGTCAGCCCATGAAGAAAAGACTCTCCTCTGGAAGAAGGACTTTCAATCTGTTCAAAAGACTGATAAGTATGACTCCAGAATCTGGTATACCAGGCATTATTCAGTGCTTCGATGGTTCCGTAACGCTCTTTCAGCCAACTCTGAAATTCTTTCTGACACAGCGGACAATGACATTCACCACCATATTCATTTGAAATATGCCATGCCAGAACTGCTGGATGATTTCCAAATCTTCTGGCAAGTTCCATATTCATCATCCGCACCTTTTCCCGGTAAACGGGAGATGTATAGCAGTGATTGTGGCGGAAACCGTAAAAGTCTCTGTGACGCGTTTCATCCACCCGAAGAATCTCCGGATACTTGTCCGACATCCATTTCGGTTTTCCGCCGGAAGGTGTTGAAAGGAAAACCGAAATTCCATTTTCGTATAAGGTATTGATCCGTTCTTCCAACCAAGAGAACTCATATTTTCCTTCTTCCGGTTCCAGAGAAGCCCATGCAAAAATCCCCAAGGAAACCACATTAATATGTGCCTCTTTCATATACTCAATATCTTTTTCCAAAATTTCAGGATAATCCAGCCACTGCTCCGGATTATAATCTCCACCATGCAGAAGTTTTCCAAACCCCTGAAATTTCTGTTCCATGCTCATATCCTCCAATTATTTTAATCTTTCTATAGGTTTCAATCCTGCTGTACAGGCTATTTTTTCATCCAGTCATTTTGCCGTCCCATTTTAAAGCAGAATAAATGACGCTCTCTTTACTGTCTTTAAAGAAACACTATATAATTCTGCGACCGCAGCTTTCATCTGCTCTGTTCTACCCGCCATTGTGGAAGATACATCTACCGTTGCATCCGCTTTCAGCGGTGTGATCAGAATCGTAAGCAGATTTTCCCTGTCAGTTTTTAAGACTTCCTTAAGACCAATTTCCCATACATCTCCGTTGCAGAAATTATCAGACAGCAGCTCACCGTCTTCAAACAGATATCCTATGTCACCTTTGTATGAAATCTGAAGAAGTACATCTTTATCTTCTTCCGTAAGTTCCGGCACCTTGATGGTAAACCTTGCCGAACCTGTCTGCTTCGTCTCAATTGCCACAGATTCCAGTTTCTGTTTGTCCCAATCGACTTTGATTCCGGACCAGATTCCCTCTGTAACCGTTTTCACAGAAACGCAGTTTCCAATCTGGGCAATTTCTTTTCCAGGATATAAAAGAAGGTTTGTTTCTGCCCCTTCTCCCGGACTTTCCAAAGAAATCTTTGTTCCGTCGTATATAAAAGGACTGTTACAGAGAACTGCGCATTTTTTGCCTTCTATGTCCAGATTGTAAAAGTCAAGGCTCTGTTTTCTTGTAAGTGTCACGATCTCAACAGCACCGTGTTCTCCTTCTAAAATATACGAAGACATTCTATCATCGCTGACTTTCACAGAAATTGTATCTGCCTGAGGTTCTTTTCCGTCAACCATTTTCACACCCTTGGAATCCCAGACATACTCTCCTTCCATACCATTTGGAGCAAAAAAGAAATACACCGTTTTTTCAGCTGTTCTGATCACAGACAGAGGTTGTGCTTTCGCGCAGATAAGCTGATAACCTTCCACATCCATTCCAAAAGGAAGGATTGCTTCTTCCCCTGCCTTCATGGAAAGATTGTCAAAAACAACCTCTCTGTCAGCGAGAGCCAGCACTATTTTTTCACTTTTCTTGTCTTTACACTCCACATGATCCTGAAAGTTATTCAGGAACAGGAATCCGCTTTTCCCGTCTGTGCGCACCGCATAACGCAGAGTATCCACATCTTTTGGATCAATCTCCTGAGACCCTTCCGGAAGGATAGTTTTCAGAGGGCAAAGCTGTTCTGAAAAGTTTGTCATAAACGTATGCAGTACTCTCAGGCGGTGATAACTTGGACGAACCTGTCCGTATTCACCGATCGGTGCCTGATAATCATAGGAAATCTTCGGACACTGTCCTTCATTGAGAAACAGCGTTCTTTCACCTTTCGGATTACTTCCGCCACAGAACATATAATATCCAAGGAAATTGCACCCACTGGCAAGCTTGATGTTTGCCATGGCATCCACGCTTTCAAATGGAAGTTTGAAGCGGTACTGATAGTAGCAAGCCATACCGCCACCCATTTCACAACAGGCATATGGCAGGCTTTCCGGCTCATAAGTCGGGTCATAATTATAGGTTTTTGTGACTGCACTGTTATGATTGTCACGGTAAATATATTCCGGTGTTGCCGGATGTTCTCCCTTATAATCATAGTAAATCCATGGCCAGAATGCATATCCTCCCCACAAAGGCAACATATCCTCTGCAGGTGCTGCGGCACCTCCCCAGCCGGTACAGGTATAAAAAGGCGTTACGATTCCTTCTTCCTGCGCAATTTTTTTCAGAGCCAGCATGTAAACATTTCCTTCAGTTCCTCCTGATATCCATTCATTTGAGCTTCCGGATGTCAGTTCCCACGGGGCTGCAGAGTGCATATACTCATTGTCAATCTGAGTTCCTATGATTGGACTTCCATCCTTGAAGTAAAGCCCCTCAAACTGCTTTGCGAGCTTTCTATAAAGAATCCTTGTGTAATGGAGAAATCCTTCGCTTGTACAACGGCACTCAAAAGGTTTTCCATACATCCAGTCCGGGATTCCCCCGTTTCGTACCTCACCATGGTCAAAAGGTCCGATACGCACGATCACATACATACCGTGTTTCGCACACAATTGAATAAACTTTCGAACATTTCGATTGCCGTCAAAGCGGAAAAAACCTTCTTTTTCTTCATGGTGGATCCAGAAAATATAGGTGGAAATGATATTAATTCCAGCCATCTTCATTTTAAGGATCGTGTCTTCCCACTGTTCTTGGTGTACACGGGAATAATGACATTCTCCACTGATTCCCATAAAAGGTTTTCCGTTTATTTCCATGTAATAATTTGTAAAGGATAATTCCTTGTTATGTACAGAATCTTTTCCTCCAAATTTGTCAGAAATAGGCACAATGTGCTTTTTTTCTGCATTTCTTAAATCCATATAATGTTCCATAGACGAATTCTCTCCTCACTTATTTTCTAAAAAACAGTTCGTTCCATTTTAAGGGAACATCAACCCTTTACAGCGCCTGCAGCCAGACCTTTGATAAAGTATTTGGAACCACATGTAAAAATGATGAGCATAGGAATGACTGCAATAGCAAGAGCTGCCGTTCTTGCGCCCCAGTCCTGGGTATAAGCTGTTGCAAGACTCTGGATTCCAAGAGGAAGGGTAAATTTGCTACTTTCTGTCAAAACCGTACTTGGCATCATGAAATTGTTCCATGCCCAGAGAAAGGTCAGCATAAACTGTGTTCCGACTGCAGGTTTTGACATTGGGATTGCAATGCGGAAGAAAGCCCTGATTTCTCCGCAACCATCAATTCTTGCACTCTCAATCAGTTCCATTGGAAGCGCGGTTTTCATAAACTGTGAAATAAAATATACGCTGTATGCACTTGCAGCCCAGGTGAAAATAAGCGGCAGATGTGTATTGATCCATCCGAAATTACGCATCTCAACAGTATACCCCAGAAGACTGATCTGTCCTGGAATCATCATCGTTGTCATAATAAAAGCAGTAATAAACTTTTTGGATTTGAAATTATACACGGTCAGCGCATAAGATTCCATCAGACTCACAAGAAGACAAAGTAGGGTTGCCAGAATCGCTGTATAAATACTGTTCCAGTAATATTTCAGGAAACCGCCTTGAATGATCGTGGTCATATTTTCTATTAATTTTGAACCAAACCAGAGGAACTCCCCTCTGTAGATTTCTCCTGTACTATGTGTTGCCATTGAAAAAATAAAGTAAAAGGGAATGGCCGAAATAATACTGACAATGCAAAGTGGTATTATATATGCTGATTTCTTCAATTTTTTCATGGTTAGTCCTCCTTCTTACTTATGATTTTAGAAACAATTCCGCTCACGATTAGAATAATCACAAACAGTGAGTAGGATATCGCTGCACCATAACCAAGTTTCGTAGAGCTCTTAAATGTCTGGTCAAAGAAATACATCATAGCTGTCAGACATGATCTACCAGGTCCGCCCAGTGCATTATTCATATTGCTGAATAACAGATACGGCTCATCAAAGAGCTGGAATCCACTGATAATACTTGTCAAAATCAAAAATACAGTGATTGGACGCAGATGTGGGAATGTAATCTTCCAGAAAGCCTGCCATCTGTTTGCCCCATCTACCATGGCAGCTTCCTGCACATCCTCCGGTACAGTGGAAAGTGCAGCAAGATAAATCAGCAGATAATAACCAAGGTTTTTCCATACGATCATAAGGATTACAACAAACCTTGCGGTAAACGGTGTACCCAGCCAGTTGATGCCCTCTTCTATGATTCCAAGGTTTACGAGAATGTTATTAACAATACCTGTTGACCAGTCAAACATAAAAGAAAAGATCATACCAATTGCAACAGGTGTTGTAATATACGGTAGCACATTAATTGTCTGGAACAGACGTCTGGATTTTGTAAGCTTATAAAGTAATACGGCAAGGCCGAGTCCACCTAGGATCAGGATCGGAATATATATGATCATGATCAGAAACGTATTGCCTAGGGATTTAAAAAATAATTTATCCTTCGTAAAAATTCTGATATAGTTTGCAATACCAATAAATTTTCTGTTTGCTACTCCCATAACAGAATCCCAGTCTGTCAAACTGATATAAAGGGAATATAATGTTGGATATACAAAAAATAGAAAATAAAAAATAAAATACGGTGCCTGAAAAAACGCTGCCCATTTTCTTTTTGCGTTCATTTTTTCCTCCTTTTTTGAAAAACAGGGATTTTTAGCGTCAATAAGGGCGCTGCATCACACAGCGCCCCAAATTTGTACTCTTATTCCACTGTATAATCCGGAAGTTTCATTTCTAATTCTTCTTTTAACTGTTCCATTGCATCCTCTGCTGTCATATCAGGATCATTGTTTAATGCAGTTGTTACGAGATTCAGAGTTTCATGGATCACAATATCATCAAAGTTCATCGGTCTTGCAGCAATGTTAGGAACTATTTCGTTCAGGAATACATTACCAAGATCCTGATCACCAAACCATGGGCTTGTTACTTTTGCAAGTTCCGGTTTTTCTTCATAAGGAGCTTTTGCACTTGTCATTAATCCGATAGGGTTCAGTGCCTCAGCGCCTTCTGTGGACAGTGTAGCAAATCTGATGAATTCCCATGCAAGGCGTTTGTCTTTACATGTTTTAGAGATACCAACGGTAGTTCCGCCCCAGCTGATGTTTCCTTCAGGAGCACTCATAAGTCCCCAGTGACCAGTTGTCTCTCCTTCCGGATCGTTTGGCACGATGTTAAAAGGAATTGACCATGTTGCACAGCCCGCAAAGATGTGTTTGCCTTCACCAAAGGATGCGTACCATGCAGGTGACCACGCTTCCAGTTTATCACATACATTGTTGTCACGAAGCTGTACACCAAGTTCAATAGAACGCTGAAGTGTATCTGTTACCTTTATCACATCTCCTTCAATCCAGGATTTTGCACCCTGTTCACGGATGAACTGCTGGGCATCTGCAATACCCTGAAGCATATGAATTTCTCCGTTACTCTTTTCATATACTTCTGCACCTTTTTCAATAAATGCTTCCCATGTAGGAAGCATTGCTTCCAGTTCCTTCGGATCATCTGTTCCGAGATATTCTTTCGCAAGGTCTTTTCTGTATGCAAATCCAGCCGGTGAAATACACTGCTCAATACCGCATACCTGACCTTTAGAGTTTACCATCTTTCCATGCAGATAATCGAAAGTATCATTGATGTAGAAATTGTATGGTTCTGCAGAAAGGTCTTCCCACATATCCAGTTCATAAACTTTTGCTCTGGAATCCACAATTGCCCATGCAATATCCGGAAGTTCCGTTCCTGCTGCAAGTGCAGTCTGGTATTTCTGAAGTGTGTCACCGTTTGCCATTGGAGTATATTCAAATTTAACATTTGGATATTTCTCGTTGAATGCTTTGGTTATTGCATTAAACCATGCATCATCCCATCCCCACATGGTCAGTGTTCCCTCATAATCTGAAGGAAGCTCTGCACTGTAATCCTCCTCTGCTGCGCTGACAGTAGCTGTACCTGTAAGTACGCTTGCAGCCATCATTGTTGAAAGACTTAATGCCAACATTTTCTTTGTACGATTTTTCATTTACGTTTCCTCCGTTCGTTTTTGTGCTTCAAGCTTACCAAGATTCCGGCAAAAGAAAAACATGATAATATTTATATTCTGTATAGATTTTATAGTTCTTTTTTCAGAGGCAAAGTAAGGATTACACGAGTGCCCTGACTCTTTCTTCTCTCGATCTGCATACCGTAAGGTTCCCCATAAATGTAGCGGATTCTGTCCCTTACATTGCTGACACCAATATGAATCCTTCCGTTGATATCGTCTATAAACTTCTCTCCATGTTCAAACATTTCCAGCCGTCTTTCTGAAATGCCCACACCATTGTCTTCCACAAAGATCCGGAGATATTCCGAACACCTTTCTATGCTCACCCAGACTGTGCCTTTTTCCTCCAAAGGCAGGATTCCATGTAGGATTGCATTCTCTACAAGAGGCTGGATGCTTGTTTTCGGAATCTGATAATCCATATATTCTTCCTTACAGTCTATCTCTACCTCAAACAGATCCGGATAGCGAAAATGCTGAATATCCAGATAGGATTTGGTCAGCTCAAGCTCTTTACGGATGGAAGTCTCGATGTTGTTTTCTCCGAATTTCAAAGTTTCCTGCAAAGAAAAAATCAAAGCCTGGGAAATCCGCACAACCTCCTTATTTTTTCCCGCCGCAGCCAGATAAACAACTGTATTCAATACATTATAAAGATAATGAGGGTGAATCTGCGACAGCATGATTTCATATTCCATTTCTTTCTGCGTCTTTTCATATCTGATTCTCTCGTTAATACCCGCGTGAATCACAGCAATCATATTGTTATAACATTCATACAAAGTCTGAATCTCATCCTTCGTCTGAATCACTTCAAGTTTTTTCAAATTCTCATAATTATTCTGACTCATTTTTTCGGAAAGATAGCTGATAGGAGATATCACCTCGCCCAAAAATTTGGATACCACAATCCAGATTGAAATGATGGAAAGCACAAATGACAGAAAGAAAAACCGCAGCACATAATTGCTGTTTTCCCACAAAAACCGTTTTGTGACAAGACCACAAATTTTCCAGTCCGTACCTTCAATTTTCTGAATAACCAGATATCCCTCATTTATCTCATATGTACCTGTGTCCTCGTATTCCGGGTACTTCTCTAAAAGCTTATGAACAGAATACTCCTCACTGCTTTCATAAAGGTTTGCATCATTATGTCCTACAAGGCAGACATTTTTATATTCTTTTACGTATTGCAACAGTGGTCCCAATACATAATCTTGACTGATTTCCATATAAAGCTTCCCCTTTGCCCTGGCAGTATCATAGACATCCCTGATATCAATACAGTAACAAAAAAGTCCTTGTCGCTCCCAGGTATCTGTTCCCTCATATGGATTGGAAAATCTCCATTCCGGATGCTCTTTAAATTCCATAATCTCCGGAATACTCAATTTCGTGGTTACATAATTCTCATGAATACCGGAACTGCTGAAAACTTCCCCACTATCCATCTCAATAAAAGAGCCCAACAAAAATAGACGCAGACCTCCGAAAAATTGCAGTCTTTTCATTATGGTATCTGTTTTTTTTATTTTATCGAACGCGCTTAATGTCCTGTCTTCTGTCATCGCACGCTGCATATTCTCATCTGCAACAATGCTGATTGCAAGATTGTGGATATCCTCCACCTGCACCTCCATCTGCTGTGACACTTGCTGTAGTTTCGCATGCTCATCTGTAAGAACTCTATTCCTGACAATTCTCTCAAAATAAATATAACTAATCAGCGTACTGATCAGCATAGACGCTGCCAGTACAACCATGATCACAATTACAATCCGTTTCCTTAAACGTCTGTTTCCTTCTTTTTTCCACTCCATTTTCTATACTCCTGAGGCTTCACCCCGACATTTTTTACAAAAATCTGGCTGAAGTACTGACTTGTCTTATATCCCACCATCTCTGCTACCTGAGTCACATTCTTATCTCCCTGTAAAAGCAGTCTCTTTGCTTCCTCTATTCTTAATCCTGTGAGGTATTTCAGAAACGTAAATCCTGTCTCCTTCTTGAAAACCTGTCCAAGATATACACCGTTCATGCTGAATACTTCACCCAAAATATCGAGTGTCAGTTCTTCATGATAGTGCTGACGAATATAATTCAGCATATCGCATACCTGTCTGGAATACTGATTGTTCTGGTTTCTTGAAATCGCTTCGAGCACCTGCTCAATCCTCCGGACATAGGAAAGACAAATTTCATCTGCCTTCGTTTCCTGGCTTTCCGACTCTCGTAAAATGACTCCCTCTCTTTTTTCAAACTCCCTCACCAGATTTTCCAACATATAAATAAGTTCACGAAGTGCTCTCAGATTGTATTCCGGAAAACGCACAAGCTCAAAAAGATATTTTACATAGTTGGAAATTTCCTCACTTCCCCGGTTGATCAGGCTGCGCAGTTCTTTTTCGTGTTCATTCCAGGCAATCTGCTCTCCCTCATCTGCCTCTCTTAAGCGGTTCATCTCATAAATACATCTGCTTTTCCAGAAAACAGCATACCGGATATGACCGGACAATTTCTGGAACGTACGGCTGATTTCATCCCGATGTATCTCATCGCTGAAAACAATATTAAACTGGCAGTTTGGGATAGACACAAGATGACTGGCAATCATCCTGCTCCTTTGCTCGATTTTCCTGTTGACCTGATAACGGCTGTTTATATTGTCCAGCCTGTATAAAACAAGAAGATTGTCCCCTGTAAGCAGAATATCCGCAACAAAGACAGTGTCCTCCTCATCCTCTGAAACCACTTGCTCCTAAAGATTTAATTCCTCTCTGTTCCACTCATCTTTCTGAAAACTTCCTTTTTCAAAAATCTCATTTTTATGAAGCAGCAGCATAAAAAAACGATTCCCAAATTCTTTTTCATCAATGCCCAGAAGTTTTTTATTTTCTTCATTAAAAATCAGTTGTTCCATAAAGTATTTCTGATAAATTCTCTTTTTATGCTTGCTATTCTGCAGACTGCCACTCACCTTTTTCAATACCTGCAGCAGCTTTTCTTCACAAATTTCATGCTTTAAAAGATAATTGGACACACCGTACTCAATTCCTTTCTGCGCATACTCAAAGTCCTTATAAGCAGAAAGCAAAATCACTTCAATATCTTTATTTCGCTTTTTCAATTCTCTGGCAAGTTCCAACCCGTCCATACCTGTCATTTTAATATCAGAGATAACAATATGCGGCTGAGCTTTATCATAAATCTCAAGAGCTTTTTTTCCACTTCTCGCTAGACCCACGATTTCATAACCTAACGCCTCCCAGGAAATCATATTCCGCAGGTACTCCATGGCAAGAATTTCATCATCTACAAATAAGACTTTTACATTTCCCATCTTTCCACCCCCTATACCAACTCTTTCCCTTTCCTGTATTTCCCATCCAACTATAAAATACTATTTTTTCTTTTTTTTCTCGACATAAATAATATAGAATATGTTTAAATTCTATAGATTTTACTCATTTTTCCATAACAATATGAATAACCGAAGAATCGAGCCTGCCATGTTACTTGCATCAGCCGGCTTCTCTATTAACGCCAAACAGTACCGCTGAAATTACATCAGCGGTACTGTTTTACAGATCTGTCGCTTCCTGATCAAAAGCTTCAATCATGAAGGTTTTCACACCTTTTTCCGTCTTTACGTTCACAGTCTGGGTTTCCTCTGAGTTATTAATTACTACCAATCTGCCAATTTCCGGATAATAAGCACATTCCGTATAAAGATTGTCTGTCAGGTAAAACCCTTCTGACTCTTTATCTCCCACATAAATAAGAAGATTCAAAAGCATTCTTGTGTTTTCCAGGCTGTATCTAAAACCACCCATATAAATCCCAAAACCTTTTCCAAAAGGATGGATTGTGAGATCCGGATTTCCATCATGAGCCATCAGAACCTGTGCTTTTCCGTCCGTAAGGAAGCGTTTCTCTTTTTTTGTCACAGATGCTCCTTCCGGAATAAGCCCCTCTATAGATGTTGTCTCAAACTGCCATTTTCCGTGGCAGACTCTTGCACCTGTATCTTCGTCCAGGCCAAGTACCGGCGCCATACGGTAAAAGCTGTCATAGCCTTCCACTGCAGAAGGCTGGTTGATTCCGATGAAGGTTCCTCCATTGTATGCCCAGGCATACAGTCTGGATACCACAGCTTCATCTTTCCATGCGTCACCACCGCTCCATGCATCTCCTGCACTGCCCGCATTGATAACAATGTCATATTTTTTAAGCGCGCCTGCTTTTACATCTTCAAAGCTAATGTAATCCACCTCAACAGGGAGTCCGGAAAGAGACTCATTTACATGAATCAGGTCATGCATATAGGTTTCATGGAAATGTCCAGACAGTGTCCAGGAACGGAGCTTGCCCCAGTAATGCAGAACTGCAACTCTTGGTTTAATAGAATAAGGCTTGCCAGAGCTGTGATACTGCTGCATCATACGGAATTCATCTGAAATTTTTTCAATGTAGTCCTGGAAATCCGGAAAATCTTCTGTAAGGTGAAGATATCCACCAAGCCCGATTCTCTGAATAGGCTCACGAAGCAGTGCACGGCGCACGTTATTCCAGTATTTCTTTGCATCCAGTGTAGGATTTCCGCCCTCCATAAAGGTCGGCGCACCGCCAAGTCCTACAGGGAACAGATACGGGTGGAGACGAAGCTCGTGCGTTTCAACATCTACGCCTGCGCAAAGTCTTGCCTCATATCCGGAGAAGACGCATTTGATTAGACCGTCAAAGCCAAACTCTTTGAATCTTTCTCCGTAAGGCTCCAATCCTACCCAGCTGTCATCATAGAATACATAAGCTTTTTTGTTATATTTATGGGTAATGTCAATCAATTCTTTCGCTGTCTCCACAACAAACTTATTGGTAAACTCCATCCAGTCTCTCTTTCGTTTATCTGCAGGCATATGGGTTACATGACGAAGACCTTTGTTCACAAAGTCTTCTGCAGTCATAGCATATCCGTATTCTTTTGCAAAATCATCCAGAGCCTTGTCGCTCACTGTGAAATCATAGGAGCCCCAATCTGTAAACAGATTTCTGTTTTTCTCGTCAGCGCCCCAGATCCATACAAAGTTATAGAATAGAGAAGTAAATCTTACCACCGTGGTATCCGGATGGCTTTTACACCAGTTTTCCATCCACTCAGTGAGATAGGCTTTTGTCTCCGGATAGCGCGGATCCACCTGCATAAGATGTTCTTTGTCCCAATTATTTGTGGTGTGGTTGTACATGGAAATTTCTTCCCAGATACGATAGGCAAGGAAGCTTACTGTGTAGGTGTGGAATGGCGTCACACCATGAATATGTACCGTTTCCGTCTCTTTTTCGTAATTCCAGTTTTCTCCAGAAACTTCCATATTTGTTGTGCGGTCATACACCTGCCAGTGTTTCATTGCAGCTTCTGTAGCATTTGCCGCAAACTGCCCTCGGAAAAATTCCTTCATAATTTCAATATCCAGAGTACTTCTAGTTGCAAGAGCAGGGCTTGTCATAAGAAATGTCTGCTGAAGCTGTCCCGGATGTGCTTTTGCCCACTCATTATGGTCGCGAATAATACAGATTGTAGAATAAATTCCATAACCGGAATCCAGAATCTCATCAGAAAGGACTGTTCCATCACTATCACGAATAACATCTGCGCCCCATTTTTCTGCCATTTTTAACGTCAGCTTTTCATATCCTGCTTCACCCGGAAGTGTGAAGCCTCCTTTTAATCTGCTCATAGTTCAATCTCCTTCAGGTTTATTTTTCGTTCAGCCATTTATCCTCTAATTTATTCAAAACCGCTTTGTAAAGTAATCTGTGCCCTTCTTTTGTAAAATGTATCCCATCGCGCCCTACGGTTTTAATAATAGTTCCTGCATCCAGGAATTCACATTGATACTGCTTTGCCAATTTTTCGTACTCTGCACCAAGTAATTTGAGTTTTTCCATAGATTGTTCATCATATATGCCATAATAATAGGAGTCTTTCAGTTCTTCTCCAAGAAGCGGCGGAGCGATTAAAAGAATCTCCGGTATTTCTTTAATATCATAACTCTCGGGACTCCTCGCAATCTTTATCAAATGCTCCATTCCTCTCCCGATTTCTTTCACATTCGCGCCAAAAATCGCCCGGGCATCGTTAGTTCCCAACATAAACACTATTATGTCAAGAGGCTGATGGCTTTTCAGACATAATGGAAGTTCCTTTGTTCCATTACATAAAGCTGTCAATGGATCATCAAACATAGTACTTCTTCCACACAGCCCTTCTTCAATCACTTTTGCTCTGCCTTCCAATGCGTATGCCAGCATCCCTGTCCATCTTTCGTTATCCTTATAACGCAGTTCCCATTGATTTGCTGCCTGCGGATTATGTCCCCAGGTATTAGAGTCTCCAAAGCATAAGATATGTTTCACTTTACTTCTCCTTTGTTATCATATTTTTTATATGGAATCACAATTGTAACTTTTGTACCGACATTTGGTTTACTTTCAATTTGCATCTTGTATTCCTCACCATAGATATAGCGGATTCGCTGAATAACATTTCCTACACCAACTGTCCGCATTTCTCCTTTAACGGGATCTTCTGCTTCCGAAATCTTTCTTACTGTATCTTCCGACATTCCTATTCCATCATCTTCTATTACTATTTCTATATTTACACTCTTTTTTCGAACCTGTATATCTAAATGCCCCTTGCTCATTTTTGCTGCAAGCCCATGAAAAACAGCATTTTCTACAATCGGCTGAATCAGAACATTTGGAATAGCTGCATCTAATATTTCTTCCTCAATCGCATATGAAACTTCAAAGCGTTTGGGATATCTGTATTCCTGCAAAAGGAGATAATTTTTTACATTTTTTAATTCCTGCTCCATGCTTGTGAAAATATTATCTTTCTTTACATTTAGCGTATCCTGAAGAAGTGAAATAAACGCATTTGAAAAACGTACAATATCATCATTTCCCTTTATTCTCGCCATATAAACAATCGAATTTAATGTGTTATATATAAAGTGCGGATTGATCTGCAACATAAGACGATTGATTTCCATTTCCTTTGTTGTTTTTTCATATTCAATTGTTTCTTTTAACATTTTCTGTATATCCGCAATCATTGTATTAAAAGCATCACCAAGTACTGCGAGTTCATCTTTCGTATGAATATCAACAGCTACATCCAGATTTCCTTTTCCAACTTCTGCTGCTGCCTCATGAAGCTGTTCCAGTGGTTTTGTAATATTCCTTATTACTGCAGACAACATAACTGTCAACATGATTACTGCTGCCAGGAAAATGCTTACAAAAAAAATAGTCACAAACTGCAGTTGTGCCGCCAGAAGCTTCTGGGATACTTCTGAAACCAGAATCCAGCCATCCTGCATATTCTTATGAATAAGAAGAGTATTTTTGTTCTCCAGAACATGCTTCCCGGCCTCCATATTTTTCACATCATCATAAGAGATTGAAACCCTATCACTCTCAGCAACTGCATTACCATACGAATCAAACATAGCATACCCGTTCAAAAGGACACTATCTATCTGAATATATTTTTGCAAATACGGACAGCTGATATGTAGCATAATTTCGCCCAGAGTGTCATGAGTGTGATACAGATCTTTAAATTCCATAATATAGCTGATTACTTCTGCTTTTCCACGTCCCTGTTCCAATATATACGTATGCGAATCAGAGAAACCTTTTTCACGTTTACTTTCTTTAAAATTCCGGTACCATTCTTCTTCTAAGAAAAAAGCAGCATCTTCTGTACTGTTGCTAGAAAAATCAATCCCATCTTTTGTAAGAATCGTCACCCCCAATATATGGGACTGCTCATTAATATATCTGCGCAATATTTCCTTCATGCGAGACGCTTCAACCAGTTTATCTACTACATTCTCATTTTCCTGAATTTCTGCACAATTCTGAACCTCAGTATCCACTGCTATCTGCTTGGCTATGGAAATAATATTGTTCTGAATGTATTCGATTTGCCTTGCTATCTGATCCTGCTTCTGTTCTTCCTCTAAAACGGTATGATCTTCCAGTACACGATAAAAATACCGTGATCCACCAATGGTACTGCCCAGAAACAATGCGCTTACAATCAGCATAACGCTAAATATTATCTTAGTACGAATCGATTTTCCCATCTCTGTCTCCTATATGGATTTCATATATTCACTTGGTGTTTTCCCCTCAGTTTTCTTAAAAACATAGCTAAAATACTGACTGGATGTGAATCCCACCATTTCGTAAATTTCCGAAATTTTATATTCACGCTTTTTCATAAGAGCTTTTGCTTTTTTTATCCTATATCTAGTCAGATAGTCCACAACTGTCACATCCATCCCATTTTTAAAACACTTTCTCAAATGTCCTTCTGAAACACCTGCTGCTGCAGCAATATCCTGTACAGATATATTCTTATGATAATTCTTTTTAATATACTCTACTGCAAGTCCTACGATAGGTGAAAAATCACCTTCTTTTTGCTCACTTAGTACTTTAAACATCTGAGTAACTAGTTCTCCCAGATATTCTTTTACTTCCTGAGGGCTCTCAAATTGCGCTTTATCCATGCTTGCGGAAATTTCTATTTTCTGGCGTTCACAATAACGCCTCAATATACCGGTTATCTCCAGAATAGCTTTTCGATAATCAGAAATCTTTCCCTGTTTCTCCAGAACATTTAAGATTTTTTCCACCACGTAACTCGCTGCAAGATGGTCTGTTTCATCAAGAGTATAAGAAAATGCAGCTAGCTGAATATCAATTTCTGGTTCTTCTTTTCCTCTTTTTTCCACATCCTGAAGCGACAACGCACTTTGCTTTCCATAAAAGAAAGAACATTCACAAACTGCATACATTTTCTGAAAGCTTAACGGAACCATAAAAATATCCGAAACAGCACGATCATACAGATATGTAACCGATATACCTTTCTTTACCATCTCTATCTGTATACGTTTTCCTGCTTTTCTCAGTATTTCCATACTATCTGATACTTCAGCATTAATATAAAAAACAGCACACCATTTCCCACTTTCGACCTGTATCACATTTCGGCATAAAACGCCTTCGGGAAAATCTAGTTTTTCCAGTTCTGCTGCATCTATCAAAGTATACTCCAGCCTTTCACGATCCATATACAGCGGTCTGTCCTCTGTAAATAAAACAGCCGCATATCTCTCCAGCGAAGGTGGTGTACTTTTATTAAAAGAAACTTTCTTTTCATCCTGCTCTGTTTTGGAAAAAAGGAAGTTTTTTATATTATATTCCGTATACATACGGTTTTTTTTCTTCTCAAGCTCCACCTCTTTCATGATTTTATCCAATTCTCTTTTCAACAATTCCGGAGTCAGTTCATTCTTCAACATATAAGAAGAAATCCCCAGCTCCATCCCTTTTTTTATAAAGTCAAAATCTCTGTAAGAGGTGAGAAAAATAACTGCTGAATGAATATCATTCTTAAACAGTTTTTCTGTCAACTCAAGCCCATTCATTTCCGGCATCTGAATATCAATAAATATAATATCCGGTTTTATCCTGCATATCTGTTCATACGCAAAGGTGCCTCCGAAGGCTTCTCCTACAACCTCATATGCAGGAGAAGCCTCTTTCAGGAGTGCCTTTAAATATTCGATTGCCATCCATTCATCATCAACTATAAATATACGAAACTTGTCCATTCTTTGTCTCCCATTTTCCTTTTATGACTCATTTATTATAACATGGACAACTGCCGTTCACTACTGATTTTTCTTCGGATATCACCCTTTCACAGCTCCAGCTGTCAATCCGCTGATAAAGTTTTTGGATCCTACAATAAACATTGCCAAAAGCGGAATTGTCGCAAACACAAGGCCTGTAAGCTGTGCACCATAGTCTGTACGATACGCATTTGCAAGACTTTTAATAAAAATAGGAATCGTATTAAGGACTTCTTTATTTACAAATACCAGCGGAACTAAATAGCTGTTCCAGGACCAGAGGAATATCAGCAGGCATAATGTAAGAATTCCCGGTTTAATACATGGAAGCACCATCTGACCAAAAATCCTGAATTCACCAGCACCGTCGATTCTTGCACTTTCTACGATTTCAACTGGAAGTGCTCCACCGATAAACTGGATCATCCAGAACGCACCAAATCCATTCGCGCACCATATAAAGATCATAGGCCACAATGTGCCTGTCAGATGAAATGTTCTCATTTCTATCATGTATCCAATGATGCCAATCTGCGTAGGAACCATCATAGTAAGTAAAATAAAAGTTTTCAGAGCTTTCTTAAACCGGAAGGAATACACCGTCATCGCATACCCAACCATTCCGCTTACACAGACACAGATTGCCATAGACAATATTGAAATAAAAAGGCTGTTCAAATATGTTTGAACAAAGTTTGACTGAAATACAGTTTTTAAGTTTTCAACCAGATAGTCAGAGGGCAACAGCGGCAGTCCTTTAAATATTTCTTCGGTTTTATAAGTAGACATAGTAAGCATCAGGTAAAAAGGAAACAAAGACACCAGGGATATCACTCCCAGAATAATATAGGGTAATACTTTTGATGCTTTTCTCATTATGCGTCCTCCTTTCCATTCATTAATTTCATTCCAATAAAGGCACATATAACTATAATGATAAACAAAGTACTTGATACAGCTGAACCATATCCAAGTTTTGCCGTAGAGCCAAATGCAACATCATAAAAATTCCATACCATTGTCAGACAGGAGCGATCCGGTCCTCCAATTATACTTGTCGTTGTAACATTAAACATCAGGTTCGGCTCATCAAAGAGCTGTAATCCCGCAATCAAGCTTGTGATTGTAACAAATACTGTAATAGGTTTCAGCAATGGCATTGTAATTTTAAAAAATGTTGTAACTGTATTTGCTCCATCCACCTTTGCGGCTTCATAAATATCTGAAGATATTGATGTGATTCCAGCAAGATACATTGCCATATAGTAGCCCGTACATTTCCATACAATCATAAATCCAATTACAATTGGCGCATATTTTGCATTTCCAAGCCAGTTAATTCCTTCGCCTCCAAAGAATTCAATAATCCTGTTGATAATTCCTGTATTCCAGTCAAATAAAAAAGTGAAGATCAACCCGATTGCAACCGGTGTCGTAATATAAGGTAAAAAATTAATTGTCTGGAACAGGTTTCTGAACTTTTTTAAATTGCTTAAAAATGCAGCTAACAGAAGTCCAAGAAATATTGCTAATGGATAGCCCAATACCATAATATATAATGTGTTTCCAAGAGATTTTAAAAATGTTGCGTCTTTAGTAAAAATCCGGATATAGTTATCCAACCCAACCCAGACTTTTTCGCCAACTCCGCTCCAGTCCGTAAAACTGAGATAAAAGGAATACAAAATAGGAAACAGATTAAATACAAAAAAGAAGATAACAAATGGTGCCAGAAAAACAATAGGCCAGAAAACACTGTATTTTTTTATGCTTTTATTATTCATACGAATTCTCCTTAATGAAAAAGGGGAGTGACTTTACATCCTCCCCTTTCTTTTACTTTATTTTATTTCAATACCTTCATCTGTAATTCTGTTTGCACACTCTTCCAGTCCCTTTTCAATAATCTGCTCTGCAGTCATATCCGGGTCAGACATAATTGCATTAGACAGAAGATCACGAATATCAATTACAGTCTGGTCATAGACAGAAGTATTTGGCAGCACGATGCTCTGTGCAACGTCTCCATAAAGGAAGCTTCCAATATCCTGTCCTGCAAAGAAATCATCAGCTCCTGATGCATAAGACGGATCCTCATAGAATTCTTTCGTAGGTACATAGTATTCAACTTTTTCTTTAGCTGTATCAACGCCTTCTTTTGTAAAGAATGCCCACTGTAAGAATTCATTGGCAGCAGCTTTCTGCTCATCTGTACTTGCACTCGTAATACCAACAGAACATCCGCCGCAGCTGTATCCGCCTGTTGCAGGCATCATAAGTCCCCAGTTTCCTGCACCATCCGGATCATTTGCTTTGATGTAATAAGTAATCGCCCAGTTTGGACATGGATAGAAAATATGATTCTCGTCTGAGTATGTTGCATTTGCCTGAGGAGTTCCGTTTTCGTAAGTATCTACCACTTTGTTATCTCTCATTTCGCAGAGGAGATTAACTACCGGAGTCATTTTTTCAGTAAAGTTTACAACATTTCCATCCTGAAGGTTTGTCTGATCTGCGAAATACAGCCATTCTCCAACCGCTCCTGCAGAATGAAACAAATAAGTTTCACCATTTGATTTTTCCTGTACTTCTTTTCCGTACTTAATGTAGTCATCTGTTGTTTTGAAAATTTCTGCAAGCTTCGCCGGATCATCTGTTCCAAAGTATTCTTTTGCAAGGTCTCTCTTATATGCAATTGCAGAAGGAGATACTGACTGTTCAATACCAATAAGCTTACCGTCTTCTGTCATCGGTCTGCCTTTGATAAAGTCAAAAAAGTCATCCGGATTTACATTGTACGGTTCCTGAACCAGATCCTCAAAAATACCCAGCTGTTTATAGTTTTCAATCAGAGTACAGCTCTGCTGCACCATTGTCGGAAGTTCCGAACCCGAAGCAATCGCCTGCTGGATTTTAGTAAAATAGTCACTGTAAGCAACATTTGTTACTTCGATTTTAATGTTTGGATGAGTTTCCTCAAATGCCGCAAACATAGGCTCATACCAGTTAGTATCCCAGCCCCAGTATGTAATGGTTGTCACATCTTCCTCCGCCATTGCTGTCGCCGGTGCTGCCACTAATGTTGTCATAGCAGTTGCTGCTGCCAAAGCTAGACTTAATACTTTTTTAGCTTTCATAACCCATTCTCCTTTTCGTTAGAATTTTTCGTTTCTTTTTTGTAACTCTATAATAGCATTCCGACATCTTTCTTTGTGGTTCATAATTCAATCATTTTGTTCAAAATACACCACTGAATTTTATTCTTTTCATACGTTATGGGTATTTTTTTTGCTTCAAGCACGAATTTTGAACAAAAAAATCATATTCTATACAAAAAGTTCATTTAACCACTGCACGGCTTCTTCTGTCCACCCACTTACAAGACACGATATTTCTTCATTACCAGGCTGCGGTTTTACCCATTCATTTGTCATCTTGCTGATTTCCAATGCCTCCTCTGTCAAGTGTACAATTCCTCTATCTCCGGCCCTTAAAGTACAAAGCATCTGCTCCAATGTATAAGTATCTCCATATCTGCCTTTTTTCCAGTTTTCATCCGCTGTAGAAAGAGCATGTCCCTTTCCCGTATATAAATGGTAATAAATCTTTACCTTCTTCATAAGGCATGCATGTACGTACAGCAGGCTGTTTACGGGAGATACAACTTCATCTTCTGACATTTGCCACACGAACGAAGGAGGTGTTTCAGAATTTACATGCTCTTCTAAAGACATATAATACTTTTCTGCGTGAGATGCATCCTTTCCCAGAAGGGCGTCCATAGAATCTGCATGACCGTATTTCTTACATGAAATCACCGGACAGCATAAGATTATTCCGCTCGGCTTATTCGAGAATTTACCATATGCCGGGTTCTGATCGTCGATGTCAGTAAAATGAACTCCAAGACTGCCTGTCAGATGTGCTCCTGCTGAAAATCCACATACAATCACCTGATTCTCATTAATCCAAAACTCCCGGGCATTTTTTCGTATCAACCGTACTGCTCTGGACAAATCACAGAGCGGCTGATATTTCAACGGCTCATTGTGTAAAAAATTAGTTGTATAAGTCATTACAAAGGTCTGATATCCTTCTCTGAAAAATCTTTTTGCAACAATTTCTGCTTCCGTAGGAGATACAATGGTGTATCCTCCTCCCGGTACGATAATCATTGCACGCCGCACTTTGTCATCCTCATGAAGATAGCATGTGATTTTCGGTATAAATCCATATGCTGCCGGATAATGATATTCTCCTTTTTCCCAGATTCTGTATTCCTTAATCATCTTTTCTCCTCCGATTAGGCTTATCTGATGCCACAGATTTCATTGATAATACGAAGTTCTTCTTCTGTAAAAGATGTGTTTTTCACAATAGAAATGTTCTCCTCAATCTGTTCCGGTCTGGATGCTCCAATTAAAACAGAACAAACCCCATCATCTTTTAATATCCAAGACAGAGCCATCTGCGCCAAAGACTGTCCTCTCTCTTTTGCCAGGTTATTCAGTCTCCCAATTTGTGAAAGGCGTTCCGGTGTAAGAGCATCTTCCTTCAGGAAACGATGGTCTCTTGCAATACGGCTGTCTGTTGGTATTCCATGAAGATACTTATCTGTGAGAAGCCCCTGTGCAAGCGGGCTGAATGCGATAATACCAAGTCCCTCTTTTTTGCAGCACGACTTCACACCATCTTCCTCGATACCACGGTCAAAAATAGAATATCTTCTCTGGTTAACGATCAGAGGGCAGTGGAGTTCTTTCATAATCTTAACTGCTTTTTCCGTGTATTCCTGATCATAGTTGGAAATGCCGGCATAGAGCGCTTTTCCGCTTCTCACTATAGAAGCCAGTGCTTCCATAGTCTCCTCAAGAGAAGTTTCCGGATCCATACGATGATGATAAAAGATATCCACATACTCTAGGCCAAGACGCTTCAGGCTCTGATCTGCACTGGCAATAAGATATTTTTTACTTCCCCAGTCTCCGTAGGGGCCCTGCCACATATCATAACCTGCCTTTGTCGTAATTAACAGTTCATCTCGATATGGGCGGAAATCCTCCTTTAGGATACGACCTGCATTTTCTTCCGCACTCCCATATACAGGACCATAATTATTGGCAAGGTCAAACTGTGTGATTCCCAGATTAAATGCAGTCCTGCACATGGCTTTCATAGTATCATAATTATCTTTACTTCCGAAGTTGTGCCAAAACCCAAGGGAAACCGCAGGAAATTTCAATCCGCTTTTTCCTACGCGATTATAAACCATTTTTTCGTATCTTTTGTCACTTGCTACATATACATCTGCCATCTTTTATTCTCCTTTCACCATTACACTTTCTTTCTGCAAATTTTACAAGATGCCGCCCCTGATTTCCATACTCTTTTTTTATTTTGCCCAAATTCGTGTTGTGGTGACAAGCGGTCTTCCCTCTTTAATTGAAGTATCCAGTGTCAGATGAAGATAAGTGTCCTGCAGAGCCTCTTCCAGAGGGTAGATTTCTTCATCTCCATCCACATACTTCTTCATTCCGTCCAAAATGCAGGCCATAGCTATTTCGTCATCATTCAAACGTACATCCTCTTTCCAATAAGGATTTACATATATCGTTCTGCCATTGTTAAACAGGCTCCTGAGCGTGCAGCCCTCCAGGTTTTCATATTGTCCGCGTTCATCACGCTGAATTTTTCCGAGAGAGGGCAATCCATTCTCATTTAGGAATGCAGTGTCATAATCACAAATTTCTCCCAATTCTCCCCTTACATTAAGATGCCTGGTTCTGAAATAATTAAAATACTGCTCATCTGAAAAATCATAAAATCCCACTTTTCCACTCTCAAATACAACATCTGCACGTTTTCTATGATCGTTTACCAGATTGCCTGCCGATTCTCCATGAAGCCCTTCCCTGCCGCAATGATAATGTACCGGAAAAAAATAATCCCGTGCGTCAATCGTACAATTTTCAAATCCTACTCCCAATACCTTGCGCATAACACTCATCGCATGGTAATCATGCAACATTCCCATAAACATATTGTTCACATTTCCAAGCCTACCTTCTTTTATCAGAGTCAATACTGCCTGATAATACGGGCGCAAGAAACATTGCTCTGTTACCTGAATTTTCGCATTATATTTCTTTTTCAGATTGTAGCATTGTTCCAACTCTTCTACCCCATTTCCCGGAGGAGTTTCAGATAAAACCGGAATCCCTTTTTTCATCAGTTCTTCTATATACCCAAGCACTTCTTCCTTAGGAACAAGAACCATTACAAAATCATGTCCCATTTCTATAAACTTTTCTAAATTCCGCTCCACCTTTCCCGGATATTCCAGTTTCATCTGCTCTGCACTTCCAGTCGAATGTACTAATATTCCAGACACCTCCATGCGATGCCGGAATTCTTTTACAACTCTCATATAGCAATGAGCACGCCATCCGCTTCCAATAAATCCTATTCTCGCTTTCATCAATACAACTCCCTGTAATAATCTCCTTTTGTTTATAACCAGTTGTTCTCAACTTCTTCCTTAATAATATCCACATAGCGTTTCGCCTTGCTGATATCATTGTTGATCGTATACACATCTCTCTGGGTGATCTCAAGCTTGCACCCTTTTGCTGCACGGAAGGTTTTTCTGAGACTTTCTCTCACAGCATCTTCATCCATCACTTCGCCGACGCCAAGATAGTTCGGTGACGGTTTGCGGTGGTAGATCACATTTTTTCTGTCACGGAGGCGTTCTCCCATGAATTCTTCGTCGCACCATGGGGAAATAGATACTTTTCGTAAGTTATCGAGTTTTGAGATACATTTGTCCCAGATTGGATTTACAGGCTCACAGCATCCGTAAGACAGAAGCCCAAACTGAGATGAGATTTTTTTGTAGCATGGGAAAATGAATTCTTCGTACATTTCAGGGGAAAGTCCTACGGTTTCCTGGGAATCCATGAAGCCCCATACGTCTTTTGTTACAAGAGGACGCTGCGCAGCTTCTGCCTCACCCGGAAGTTCATGATTGTAGCACCAACTGCCCTGTCCAAGGCTCTCTGCACCGACAGTCGGAAGAATGAGGTGTTTTTCTTCCAGGAAACGATAATATGCAAGTGTATCATTTGCGATCCGGTCCATCATTTCTTTAAACAGTTCTGGATAATCATAAATGTTGTACATCAAATTTTCCATTTTCATGAAGTGAACAACCATCTGGGTAGGGACACTGTACAGGCAGTCCATCTGGAGTTTTACAGGAAGAATATCACCAAAGCTCTCTTCCAGTACATGTTTTTTTCTGAATGTGGATTCTATATCTACGCCGAAATCCGTTTCTTTTAATTTATGGTAGTCATCTTCCAGATCCTCCACCACGGAAATAAATTCATGTCCCAGTGAACCTGCTGCCTCATGTTTTTTGATTTCAATATTAAACAGGTTGAAATGGGTGTCATAATTCATCGGATAGTAATCCGGTGTCACGCGGTCATCGTCAAATAGTTCTTGATTCAAAAAGTTGACATAGAGGTTCGTCTCTACCTCTCTGGCAAACTCACCCTCACATCTTAATCTCTGAGGGATGATCTCCTGTGCAAAAGTCCACATCTCCAGATGGATCATAGGGCGTTCCCCTTTCAGGGAATTATGTGCATACCACTCCTGTTTTTTCTTCCTGTTCTCCTCTGTCTGGGAAAGTTCATACTGTTTTTTTGCAAGCTCACGCAGGATTTCACGGTCGTTTGCGCTAATTGTATAGGATTTCATACAGATACACTCCTTGTCGTTTTTTCTTTATCATAATATGTAAATCGGCTTTCTGCATTTGAATATTTTGCACTCTTATATCAAAAAATTGCTCTTTTTTATTGAATTTCTCCTCCTTCTTTTTTATAATAAAAGCAAGATTCCAGAAGCAAATGAAGAGCTTTTACGTGTTTTTTGGGAGGAGTTTATGAAGCCGGTTTATATTGAAGGTGTTTCTACTGCATCCACGATTTTTTTCCACACTCCGGATAACCGTATCCCGAGTTTCTTTTATTATCCTCTTTGTATCGGACATTATTTTTGTAATGTTCCCTATGAAGTCAGCCGTACCCGTTATGACAGTTTTCTTCTTCTGTATACGAAATCAGGAAAGGGGATTGTCGCTGTAGACGGAAAAGAGTTTGTTCAGAATCCCGGAGATGTGTGCCTGATCGACTGTTATCATCCGCATAATTACCGGGCGATTCAGGAATGGGAGCTTCTATGGCTTCACTTTGACGGGGGACCGGCGCGGGATTATTTTCTTTATCTTGAAGGAAATCCTGTGTTCCAGATATCGGTGAAGGATTCTTTTAATTATAAAAAAAAATGGTTTCAGCTTTATGAGCGTTTCCTCCATCAGGAAAAACGTCCTGCTGCGCTACTTTCCCAGTATATCAGCCAGCTTCTCACCCTTCTTTCCCTGGAAAAAGATGAGGGAGGCACAAAGGCCGCCCCCGGATTGATCGGTGATTCCCTGACTTATATCAACCGCCATTTACATAAGGATCTGTCTCTGGAATTCCTGGCTTCGCGGGTTTCCTTAAGTCCTTATTATTTTCTGCGGAAGTTTAAGGAAGAGACAGGTTACACCCCTTACCGTTATATCCTGATCTCCAGGATCAATCTTGCAAAGTTTTATCTGATCACCTCACAGGACACCGTAAAAAACATAGGCCTGTGCTGCGGTTTCAAAAGTGAGCACAGTTTCTGTACTGCCTTTAAAAACGAAACTGGACATACGCCAAGTGAGTTCCGAAGTTTGTGACACAAGTTATTTCGCTTGAATCCGGTAAATGATGTTAACACACTGGAAAAATCACTTTGATGCATAAGATCCATCCATTCTTCTCGCCAAGCCCAAGTTTACCAAGTCCCATGAGATAGTAGCAATGAGCCACATTTTTCTTATTTAAGTCTTCGTCAAAAATCAGGAAGCTATACACCGAAATAATCAATGCGCACATTGTCACGGATATGTCTTTCGCCGTAATCAATCAGCTTACGGAAGCGTGTGCATGATTCTCTCTTTTCACCAAGCTTTTCAAAGGCAAGTCCCTGACAATAAATCATGTCTTCAGGCTGGTCATAGTAGTACATCAGCAGATGACATCCCGATTGGGATATTCGTCCACAATGGAGACCAGGTCTTTCTTTGCACACAAGTTGCCGCAAAGGATAACCACATTCTTCAGTGAAGCAAAGGCAGGCATCACCTGAGGTACCATGGATGCCGCAAGTTTCAGCTTGGATTCTTCACATTACCACATACGGTATCCGAGAGGGACAGAAAGATAGACGATCTTACTGCTTCTCCAAACAGGAACACAAAGCCTGAGACTTACAAAACAATGTCCGTTCAGATAGTTGGAACCATTGTGTGCTACATGGACAAAAAGCTTTGGGACATCTTCAAACTTTCTACTGAATTTTGAAACCATCGTATCATCAATACAGAAGAAATCCGGTTGTGACCGCAGACATTCAGGTACCAGTTTTAATGCCCCCTATAATTGACATAATCTATGATCATCTTTAATTTAGAAGATACTGTCAAGGTAAACAATCCCTCCTTGACAGCATCTCTATATCTTATATACAAGTCCAGTATTATATTTACTTTAATATCAAATTTAAAGTAATCTCAAAATACATTTCTTACTAAACATTGTTTTTTAAAAATATCCCCCTCTTATCCCCATTCCCTGCAGCAATCTACGAAGCTCATCCAGAATCCTTTTACGCCGGTTCTGGATGGTTTTCCGGCTGCATCCGAACAGCTGTGCGGCATCTTTCACCGTAATTTCTTCAAAATATAAGAGATAGAGCAGGTAAACATCATCCTCCGGCAGATGATCCAGCACAGATCTGAGCTTATCTATGCACAGGTTCCTGATTGCTGTTTCCTCAAGGCTGTCTTTTACCTTTATATTCACAGACGATAAGCCCGGCTCCCCAAGTGTTTCCAGACTGCATACCCCGTGTTTCCTCTTTTTTTCATCCTGATAACGCTCCCGGCGTTTTGACTGATACCATTCCAGATAAACCTCTCTTGTCACTTCCACGATCGTACCGTCTCCCATCCGGAGCACATAGCTTTTCCTTTCTTTTGGTTTCCTACCTCTCATGGCTGTTTCCCCCTTCCTTCCCGTTTCCCGTGCGGTTTCTATCCCGTTTTCTCTGTATCCTCCGTACAGCCTGGGATAAGATTCTGGATACAGCGGGTGCAGAGATTCCCAGTTCTTCTGAGATCTCTTTCTGTGTTTTTTCTCTGTAATAAAGCCGGCAGATTACGTCCCTCTGCCTTTCTGTGAGTATGTTTAACAATTCTTCTGTAGTTTCTTTTTTTATGATCTGTTCCAGAGGAGAAACATCCCTGCATTCCATGATCTTCCATTCTTCTGAAACAGAATGATATGATACATTTTTTTCACGTTCCTGTACTTCCCTGTTATGGAATAGTCTGTCCTCTCCCTCAAGAACCAGGCGTATATACCATTCAAGACCATCAAATACATCTTCCCTGATACGTACATATCTCCCACAGGATCTATACACATAATCGCCACAGGAATGGATAGAAAATACTGTTGACCTGTTTTTTATCCGGTACACTGCATAACCATTCCCATATACAGTAAGCTGTGCCTCCATTCCCATTTTCTTTTTGACGATCCCCGTTTCCTGGCTCTCCAAATATTTTGCAGATGGAGGATACTTTTCCTGTGGCTTCTCCATGATCTGCTTCAAATCCAATAGTGTCAGCATTCTTTTCTAACCTTTCTGCCCTGCGGCTTCGGCTGCACTGGAAGAGAAATAACACAGGAATTGCCAAAATAAAAAAAGCAGTAAAACTCGCTCCCAGCACACCCGTTTTTTTTAACGGGAGGCGAAAGCTCCTTTTACTGCCTGTAAAAAATTCCATCTATTTTATCCTTTACCTGTTCCCATCCGAATGATCAGAATGAGCTTTTTCTGTTCTGTCATCTTTATTTTTCTTATCTTCATTTTCAAGAAAAACGGAATAATCCTCCATGGCATCGTAAGGACAGCTTCTTCGATAAGAAAGGATTTCTTCCCTTGTCATTTTCCTCCTTCCCGGTTTTTAAAGCCGTCTCTGTTTCTTTATGACCAGTTTAACAGCCAAAACCATGTTTTACCCCAGCAGATATGGGGAATTTCTTTCATCTTCTCCCCAGATATGGGGGATTTATCTTACCTGCACTTCTGCAGCCCGTCTATCATAGTATCCACAGTCTGCAGAACTACTTTCTGCTCATTTTTTTTCAGGTTCCGGATGCGGCAGAATAGTTTGTCAAACTGCCTGTCTTTAGAAGGAGTCTCCCCTAACAGATGGTTTGCATCTGTATCCAGAACTTCCAGCATCTTTTTAAAGACTTCTATGGACATTGCCGTCTGTCCCCCTTCTACACGGCTCACGGTATTCACGCTGATCCCTGTTTTTTCTGCGAATGTTTCCTGCGATAAATGTATTTCCTGCCGCCTTTTCCTGATACGTTCCCCTAATTCAATCAGTTCTTTAGACCCTGCACGGCTGCCCATCCAATACCTCCTCCTAAATTAATCTATTCTCCAACTTTGCGACATCATGTCGCAAAGTTTCCTCTGTCACGAAACCCGCTTTGCCTGCACGATACGCCGGAGGTCATGTTCCCCGTTGCAGGTGGACAGTGTAAGAATATGCTCTGTCTCTCCAAGCTGCACCTGGGATTCCCACAAAGACAGGCCCTGTATTTTTCTGATATATTCCGTCAGTTTCTCTCCCGGCTCCCAAAACAGTGTATATGTATCGCTGTCATAACGGGTATCGTATTCCGAAAATATCTCATACAGGTAATCCCCTTCCGGAGTTAGTATCCATATATACGGGCTTTTCTCATAATGCTCCTGCTCCATACAATATTGGATATTATGGAACATGGAGCCGTCTTTCATGTTGTGCCCGTAAATGACTGTATTATAGTCCTTGAAATCCGGGCGATTCCTGTAATCCATAAATATAGAAGCGGCAAAGATTTCCTGTTTATCCCAGGAATGGGTAAGATAATATTCATTATCCGTTCCCTGTAATATCGGATAACTCAGGTCAATGGACTCTATATATATCCACCCTTTCACATCCGGATTACGCTTTTTCAGTTCCTCCAGATTCACAGAAATTGAGGCGGTCAGCTTTTCTAAAATATTTTCTTCCTCTGCCCTGTCTGGTATTTCCTCTTGTTTCTCCACCTGTATTTCCACATACTTCTCTGCTTCCTGATAGCTATCACGTCCTTCCTTATACTTCATGAACAGACTGTATGCGTTCATCCCTGACCAGGCGATCATACCTATTGAACTGATGAGTAAGCATATTCCAAGAATCTTCCGCATTTTCACCTCTTCCTTAAAGCAGGACAGCCTGTATATGGCTGCCCTGTAAACCCTGTGTTATTTTTTACCCTTTTTTCTTCTGATGACATACACTGTCAGACCACAGATTCCAAGGATTCCGACCATCACGATTAGGAAGATCGGAGAGGTATCTCCTGTCTGTACATTTCCTTTCAGGCTGCTGGAAGTATCTTTTAAACTTCCAGAGTTACCGGAGGTGCTGTTTAAACTGCCTGTGCCTGAACCAGTTCCGGTATTTCCAGGCTTGCTGCCGGAAGGTGTTGCTGTTGGAACAGGTGTGGATGTCGGCTTTGGTTCCGGAGTTCCGGTGGATAATGGTGCTTCTGTTGGTTTCGGTGTCTCTGTCGGGACTGGCGTTGCTGTTGGATCTGGTGTTTCCGTTGGTTTCGGAGTTTCCGTTGGATCTGGCGTTTCCGTTGGTTTCTCCGTTTTTTCTTTACCTGGTACTTTCACAGAATGGACGGTATCCACCGGTTCGGTATTGTCTGCATCGGCTGTAGCAGCATTCTGAATATCCCGTCCTGCGAGGGATTCCTTTTCCATGGTAACATCATAAGCAACTCTCATCACCTGTACACCGGAAAGATCTGTATGCGTGGTGATAACAAATCCATTATCAATTTCCTCAACATCCACTGTGTCTAAACGCTTTTCATCAAGGTAAACTTTTACGGTACCGGATACCACATTGGCACCCTGCTGTTTCATAACATCCCTGATCACTACATTTTCTGCCGTAAACTCATCTGCAGCTGTACGAACCTCCAAAGTATAATGTGCGATTTCACCGACTTTATAGCTTTCCTTGTCTGATGTTTTATTTATCAGAAGCCCTGATTTCCCAACTGTAACTGTATTATCGTCTTTGGGTTCCTCTCCCTGGGCAGTTTCATCATCTCTTACAAGAGCCACATTGTGCACTGTCTTTCCTGCTAAAGATGCCTCCTGGAAAAGTACTTCATAAGTAATAGTGATCTCATCACCGTATGACAGGTCTGTGCCAGTCTGGATAGAAAATCCCATTTCAGACGTTTCCATCACTGCCCCGGACAATTCCTTTCCATTTTTCTTTACCTGGATGGTATCTACCTGGATCACGGCACCTCTTTCTTTCAGGCTGTCCTCAACTGCTACATTCTTGGACACAGTACCTTCTCTCTGCTGTGTGACAGTCAGCGTATAGTATCCGGTTTCACCAACAGCGTAATTCAGCTTATCTGATGTCTTTTCTATGGAAAGTTTGCCTGCATCAATGTACACAGTGCTGGAGTCTTTCACCCATCTGGTATCATTATGCTCGATTTCCGCTTCACCATGACACGGCCTGCGGTATTGCGTATCACAATGGTTTCCGGAAGGATTCTGGCTCCTTCTGTCATGACCTCATCCTTGATGATAACATTACGTGCTGTAGCAGCCTTTGTATTCTGTGCCACCGTAACACTATAATGTCCCGTTTCACCCACTTTATTGCTAACTTCCCATGTTTTTCCTACTCAAACCAAAATGCGCCATCAATCACCTGCTATGAATGATGGCGCCAACTATTTATGCACTCTCAAGAAACGCCAGAATTTCGGCTCTGGT
>JAETNR010000121.1 GCA_021772055.1 Blautia sp.
TTCTTTTAGCTGCTCATCCGTTAAGGAAATGATATACTTTTTAGGTCTTGCCATAGGAAATCACCGCCGTTTCTTTTATTATACTATGAAACGGCATAAATAGCCAGTTCTATTTTGCTAGATATCAACGGTACAGTACAGTAGTTTGCTTCATCAATGATAATGATGGGTGTCTTTCGTTTTTCAAGGGAAAGACGTGCGATTTCCTCCTGGATTGTCCTGAAATTATCGGGTTTTCGGAAGGAAGGCTGTGCGCCCAGTTCCTGTGCAAGATTCCGGTAAAAGTCATTAGGAGTCAGTGTGGAAAGGCTGGTATAAATCACTTTGTAAAGGGAAGGATTCAGTCCGGCAGCCCATGTACGGATGACGGTTGTCTTGCCACGGCCGGCACCACCGGTCAGAAGTCCGAACCCCTTTGTTTTCGCCAGATAATCCAGCCGGAAGAGCGTCTCCGTGCGCTCATTCGTATCCACTAAGATTTCCCTGGAATTCTTTAAAAACGGATTAAATTCCAGACCGTACCTTGTAAAATATTCCATCATTCCTGTTCTCCTCTGCATAAATGTATTTTTTCGCGTTTCACAAACGCGTTTTCCGTTTTATTTAAAAGCCGTATGGGTGTGAGTGTCCTGTCAGCTTCCACAATAAAGATATCCTTTAAATCCGGGGAATAACGCAGGGTAATGCGTTGTTTTGCAAAGCGGCAGTCCACCTCATACTCCACCTGGTCAATTACGATAACGCTGTCAGCAGATACCCTGCGCTCGATTTCCAGAAGGAAATTTTTATCAAGCTCATCTTCGGGAAGACGATGGAAGCATTCAGGCTCAGAGAAAAAACGTTCCTGCGGTGATTTTCCCTTCAGTGAGGAATGGGGAGCCCGGTTGTAGGAATCCACGTAGGCAAGCAGATTTCCGCGGAGTTCCTCTAAAGAATGGAAATCCCGGATATCAAGGGAAGCCATCCACTGGTCTTTCATGGTACGGAACCACCGTTCAATTTTAGCCTTCTGTGTAGGGGCATAAGGCTGGTCGTAATGCAGGACGGAGCCGATTCTTGCCGCAAGCAGTTCCATCTGCCTGTTGCGGCAGGATTTGCCATTGTCAAAGTTGAAAATCTGAGGACGCCCGTACTTTGCAACGGCAGATTTGATAACGGACATCAGATTTACAAAGTTGTCATTGAAGAATACATCAATACCCACAATGAAGCGGCTGGCATCATCGGTCAGGGCGATAATGTATACCTTGTGCTTCTGCCCGTCTGCAGTTTTTAAGTAAGGTCCCACGCTGGAGTCGCCACACCAGACCTCATTGATATGAGGACGCTCATAGCGGCGCATATCCCGGTTGGTGGTTGTTTTCAGTTCCAGTGCAAGCTGGTTGACATAGCGGTTAACGGTGGACTCGGAAACTTCACCGGTAATAATGCTGCCATTATCATGAAGCTGTCTGAAAATCGCAGATGCAGACATGCGCGGATAGTTCAGTTTGAGATATTTAATCTGTTCCTGTAAATCCGCATCCAGTTTTCTGGGTTTTCCCTCGTCCACACGCCCTTGTGGAATGAGGGCGTCAAAGCCGCCGTTTTTGTAGCTGCGGTACCACCGTTCGATGGTTACGGCAGAAAAGTGTTTTACCGTGCCATCGGGTGCAACAGCGCCCTTCTTTGCGGCATCACGATAAAAGGCATCCAGGGAACTGTATTCCTCTGAAAGCCCGTTTATGATGGGCGAGATAACAGAATACCGCATCAGGGCGGTATCGTGCTGTTTTTCTTGTGTCATGTCAGGATCCTCCTTGGTTTTTTCTAAGAAAACTTAGTTTTCTTTAGTATAGGAAGAAACGGAAAGGAAGTCGTGTCAGGTTATGTGGTATTCAAAAAAAGAATATTTGGGGTGCAGTGAATCTGCATAAACTGTCTGGCAAAAGAGGAAAAACAACCACGGCACAGGGCAGCTTTATCGGAAAGGGTTATCTTTTCGGAAAGGAGACGCTGTTTCCAGTGGCACAGGAAGCTGCGGACGATATAGCGGCAGTTACTCTCATCAATGGAAGGATTCCTGTTCAGGAGGTATTCCCAACCCTCTTTTGCTTCGTGAGTGGAAATGACTTGAACCTGTTCATTCATGGAAATCTGAGAATAGGGAACCATGAACGACGGAAGAAGCGCATGGGTATGGTGACAGCAGGAACAGCTAACCCGGCAGATACGGAAAGAGAGCTTTCCAGCGGGTATTTTCAGGGAACGGGTATAGTAGCCATGAACAGAAAGGCAGCCGGAATGCCCGCAGGTACAGGTAAGCAGGTGGAACTGTAGGTTAGCAATAAGATCATTATAAAAATTTGGTGTTAAGAGATTGTTTTCTTCTACAAATAGGGTTATCATAGTCTTGCAGCCCCATAGGCGTGCCTATGGTAAGTGTGTGAGGCAGGAAACCAAACTTTGGACGGGGAGGTTCCTGCTTCTTTTGTTGACAGTGACTATGATATGATAACAGAAGGTAGAGGATAAAACAATCTGATGTATTATTCATCAGAATGAATTATGCTGTACCTTCTTTTGATTTGAAGAATTTTCGGGTAATTGGGAGTGGGTAAAGTTGCAAATAACAGCAGAAGTCAATCTATCTTTACAGCGGTATGCGGTCAAAGATTGGGGAAATTTGGATGATGAAGACAAGCGGACAAACGAGGACGCTTTGAGTTATCCGGATGATTTGTACTTATTGGCAGCATATGAGACTTGCAAGGGGAAAATCTGGATTATTACTAACCGTATATCGGAAAATGCCAGAGACAATGCCACAACGGTATGTTTCCCAAGTGAGAGATAATAGCGGATTGTGTGGACTGTCTGATATATAGGCAGTCTACAACATTAGGAAGGTGGATATTATGGCGATTTTACTAACAAACGGAAAATACTACATAGCACACAATAGGACTGGTGTAGTAATTAAAGTGGCAGACATAGAACAGGCACAGGATTTTTATTCCGTGGAAAGGGCGATTAATCAAAGAAATAAAACGCCTGGAAAATGCGCCGGATATTATTATATAGATACGGAAAAGAATAAAGCCAAAATCAAACGGAAAAGCTATTCCGATGAAGAACGGAAAATCATATACCATAAATCCGGTGGACGGTGCGAGTTATGTGGTCAGCGGTTATTATTTGAGGATATGACTTTAGATCATATTGTGTCTTTATCAATGGGCGGTGAAGATTCTATGGAAAATTTGCAAACGGCTTGTTATGCTTGTAATCAATTTAAGAGTAATATTCTCTATGATGATTTTATGGATAGAATTATAAAGATATTCCTATATCAGACGGAAAAGAAGTGTAGCAAGGATATGAAGCTAAAAATCATACATAAATTAGTAGAAGCGTTGTAAAAAAATGAGTTGTTACAATTCACGGCCCAGCCGATTAGGATTTTTAAAATTTCTGTGTTTTCATAACCATATAAATCAGAGTGTGCAAGTGCCAAAAAAATGTTGGATTTTCAACATTTTTTGGCAC
>JAETNR010000122.1 GCA_021772055.1 Blautia sp.
ACAGAGTAAGAAATCCGGGGTGGAAGCCCCGGAAGTCGTGACAGAAAGATGAATGGGTTTGCGACAGTAAGTGAAAGCAGAACTGTGACAGCTCATGGAATTTTTAACAATAATGACGGAAGGATTAAATTAACAAAATCAAGACCAGAAATAAAAGCAGGGACGAAAAAGGTAGAGGAGAGCCTGAAAAAGCTTATCCAAAAAAACCATGTGGCAGACAACTATAGTACAAAGACAGCTGTTTACCGCATATATTATTTTTTTGAGAACGGGGTAGTATTCAAAGAGGTAAGTACGCTTAACCGTTTTTTAGAAAGTCTGGAACTTTTAAAGATTTCAGACTGGGAGGAACTGGAAAAGAATCCGGAAAGCATGAGGAAATATGTGGACTTGCTGGGAAAGCATTATGGGTATGCCAGTGCATACGTCAAATGCTGGGAGATGAGGAAAATGGGTTAGGATAATCCCATGGGAATTATATAACAGGGACAGGCGTTACAATTATGTATACGCCTGCTTTTTTTATGTATTACATTCCATAACTAAATATATCGCACGGAAAAATGATTGCATTTCATTATAAATGAATAAAGAGTATTATATTGCAACATATAAAGCTGTATATATCAACACAATAGGATAAAAAGAAATGGTATAATATCGACAGAGAGTTGAGGGAGGTGATGAAATGTAAAAGAAAACAGAAAGATTTAGAGTGAACATTGAAAATATCATACCCAAATTTTCAATCTGCGCCGGTGAAAGTTGGTGTATGTGTACATACAGAATAAATTTTCAAAGTTCAAGGGGGCAGTATACCCACCCATAGGGCGCAGTATGGGGGAAGTCTGCCCAAATACAAAATAATAAAATAACTATAATCAGGTGTCAGACCAAGGTATGCTGGTGTAGTCTTCCAATATAATAAGGATGTTCTGATACAGCAAAGCAGGGGAGAACAACACAGATACCGGCTGACACCCAAACTTAATATAAACATTTACAACGAAAAGGAGAAAAGAAAATGACTAATAATACAATACAAAACATGGTAGCAGATATTAATGGGCAGATGGCACAGGCAACTGATAGGATTCCATGGGCAGACAAATTAAGCGGATTAGTGCCGGAAGAGGAACAGGGCATAAAAGATGAGGTTACAGTAAAACTGGACAATAAAAGCCTATACCTGCCTGTCCCTGAAGAAGAAGCCGCAGTCAGCAGTGATGCGGAAACCGAGACTGCCAGAAAAGTAAGGGAACTGGGGATTTTCTCACCAGTGCGGGGGCTGGCATCCATCAAAAGCGCGTCGGGCAAAATTCTGCATGCCCGCATTTATGAAAATGAGGAGGGCATGCGTTCCATTGAGTGCTGCCAGCAGTATTCGGACGGCAGTTATTCGCCTAAAATGAAGATACCACAGGCAGAAATGAGGATGGCCGCACGGTACAGGTTTGTGTCGAAAGGCATTGAAGAATCCAAAATAAGGAACAAAATTGCCGACTTCCTTTATAAGATGTATAAGGATTACAGTGACAAATTCAGGGGGACGCAGGATGATGATATGGGCATTATTGATGTGCTGAACCTGCTGTATGAATCCATGTCACGACTGCCGGTTTATTCGGAAGTAGCGGCAGAAATGGATGCAGAAACATTTTACTGGATGACGGTAGAGCAGATTAAGAGCGTCCCTTCCTTTAAATGGTATGATTTTAAGTCCTATTATCCTCTGGATGATGTTGAACTGGGAAGGGTGGCTAAAGCAATGGGGATGAATAAATTGCAGATGCTGAAACAGCTGAAACAGCATGGACTGCTGTATCTTACGCCGTCATCCAAAGGATATCAGACGAATGTGCGCTTTAAAAATACTGACGGGACAACTTATACAGAGCGGATGTACTGTGTGTATAAACTGGAGTATTTTGCAGGAGTGGAAAGCACCACTGAATCCAATGGGTATAACTTTTAAAGAATGCAACGGAGCATACGGCAGGAGGTATGGGAATGAGGAAAACAAAGGCAGATAATACTGCGGGTGCACTCATGGTAACAACGGAACAGCTGATGGAGAAATTGAACTGCGGATATAAGTCGGCGGTTTCGATTGGGGCTAAAGCGGAGGCGCGTATCTATGTCGGGAGACGGGTCTGGTATAACGTCCGTAAAGTTGAACAGTATTTAGAAAAGATAGCGGTTTAGTTATTGACAAGGGGATGATACGGCGGTATCATCCCCTGACATTAAAGATGCAGTAAAAAAGAATGGAGGCAGGGATTATGGCAGTTAAGAAAATAAAAAAAGAAAATCTCCCGAGGGGGATCATGTGGAGGGAAGACAGGCAGTGCTACCTTGGACGGTTTACCTACCAAGGGAAACAGCATGTTTTGTATGATGCCGAATGGAAACGGCTGGAAGAACGTATGAATACCATGCGCAAGGAGTTAAGAGATGGTACATATATCAAAGAATGTACTCTCTCACTCAATGCATGGTTTGATAAATGGATGGAAATATACAAAAAGAAAACCGTGAAGTATGGAACATATATGAATTATCAGAATCATTACAATTTTTATGTGCGTAATGGGATTGGCAAGAAAAAGTTAAAGGATGTCTCAGTGGATGATATCCAGATGTTATATAATGACCTTTCTGACAGGGGATTTGTTACAGGCACGGTAAAATTAGTGGGGGCAACATTAAATGGGTGCTTTAAGAAAGCAGTCAATAACCGCATGATATCGTTGAACCCTGTACCGTTGGCAGAGATACCGCGGTGCAAAGAGAAAGGGGAAAAATATGTGTTTACCAAAAAAGAACAGCAACAGTTTATGGAATATGTAAAAGACAGCTATATGTGTAGGTTTTTTAATATTGTTATCATGACAGGATTGAGGAATGGAGAAGCAAGGGCGCTTCGATGGAAAGATATGGATTTCAATAAAAAGGTGATTCATGTCAATCATACATTAGTAACTCTTGTAGGTGGTGGTTACATGCTGGATGCACCGAAAACAAGAACCTCAAAGAGAATAATCCCTATGCTGTCACAAGCGGAAGAGATTCTTAGAAAAATGAAAAAACAGGCAGATGATACAGGCATCGGAAATGATGATAATTATATATTCTGTCTGCCGGATGGTTCGGAAATCAGTCGGGCAAGAGTTGAACTGGAATTAGAAAAGGTAGAAAAGCAGATGATAGAAAATGGTATACCAGTAGGTCATATCACATGCCATACGCTCAGACATGCTTTTGCGACGAGAGCAATAGAAAGTGGTATGAAACCGCAGGTTTTAAAAACGATACTGGGACATTCCAATATCAGCATGACGATGGATCTGTATTCGCATGTTCTTGGGGATGAAAAGGTGCAGGAGATGGTTACAATTCACGGCCCAGCCGATTAGGATTTTTAAAATTTCTGTGTTTTCATAACCATATAAATCAGAGTGTGCAAGTGCCAAAAAAATGTTGGATTTTCAACATTTTTTGG
>JAETNR010000048.1 GCA_021772055.1 Blautia sp.
ATACCTGATATGGCATGAAAGCAACATGAAAATTAGGGTGGATATAGGATGGACAGTTTGGAAAACCTTAGAGTTTTAGCGGGTTCCAAGGATTTTTTCCGGGGTCTGCAACACCTCTATCCCCGGTTCAAATCCGGGTGGCACCTCTGAAAAAGTCTTGAATTTCAAGACTTTTTTGTTTTTATGTTGTATAAGTCAGAGGATTCAAGCACATAGATTTTTTCGCAACACGTTGGATCGGAAGCAATAAAGGTTTAGCGAATATAGATGATTAATACCACTAAGTCAGATGATGACAGGGTGGTATTTTTGTACCTATTTATCCATTTCTTAATTTTCTCAAGAGTATGTTTGTTAGTACTTTCAGCCTTAAACAGAAGGAGAGCCGGGAACTACAGTCTCGAGTGCCCGGCTAAATGAAAAAGAAAAGTATTACATCAATCTATGTAAAAAAGGTTTTGCCCTTTGTTTGATTATTACTATACCCGACATCTGTGAAAGACTTGTGATGCGTAGGTGAAATAATTGTGAAAGACTAAACAAGAGAAAAATCAGGGGGCTGCTTCGGCAGCCCCAATATATTTAATAATGATCACGTCGATCATCTCTTCGGCTGCCGCGTCTGTCGTCTCTTCGGTCATCGCGTCTGTCATCTCGACGATCATCACGTCTGCCGTCTCTGCGGCCGTGATCACAGTCGCATCGGCATGGGGGACACGGAGGACATCCACGGCGGCGGCGTTCCTGGAAAAAAGGATCTAAAAAATCATCAGGCATAAGAAAACCCTCCTTTTTGTTTAATATATGCAGGAGATGAGTACTTGACATTTCCATAAAAACAGATATAATACAAAATGCAACTAATTTGCAAATGCAAGTAAATTGCAAAGAATGGTTGGTAGAATCAGTGACATTTGGAGGATATATGAAAGAAATTTTATTGGATTCTTTTGTGGACAGTACGAAATTACTTCCCTTTCTTTTCCTGACATATTTGTTAATGGAATTCTTGGAGCATAATACAGGAAATGCTGCCAGCAGACGGATAGAAACTGCAGGTAGAATCGGACCGCTGTGGGGGGGATTGCTTGGCGTGATACCTCAGTGTGGGTTTTCAGCCGCAGCATCCAGTCTTTTTTCCGGAAGAGTGATTACTGTAGGGACACTTCTTGCGGTCTATTTGTCTACATCGGATGAAATGCTGCCTCTTATGATTTCCAATGCAGTGCCTGTGATGACGATCGTGCGGATCCTTGGTTTGAAGGCCGTGATTGGAATTCTGTCCGGCTTTGTACTGGATTATTGTTATACTCATATTTTGAAGGCAGAGAAGGAAAAGGCAAATATTCATAAAATATGCGAAGAGGAGCATTGTCACTGCGAGCAGGGGATTATTTATTCTGCTTTGGGGCATACCATAAAGATTTTTATTTATATTCTCTTGATTTCTGTGTGCTTAAATATTATCATTGGAGTAATTGGAGAAGATACCCTGGCGACTCTCTTTTTGAGGATGCCGGTCATTGGAGAAGCTGTGGCTGCACTGGTAGGACTGATTCCCAACTGTGCCTCTTCCGTAGTGATTACACAGCTTTATCTGGATAAAATAATCAGCGCAGGCGCTATGATGGCAGGGCTTCTGGTGAATGCGGGAGTAGGCCTTCTGGTACTGATACGTCTGAATAAGAACAGGAAGCAGAATGCAGGTATTATTTTGATACTTTATATCATCGGTGTACTCTGGGGAAGTTTGATTGAATTGGCGGGAATTATTTTTTAACCGAATGAAATCAAGAAACGGAGTAAATCAGGAATATACATTTGAAAAGTATTATTGTGTTTAGGAGGCAGAAGATGGCAGGCAGCAGCTATGTGACGGCAAGCCGCAGAAAAATACTCGATTTTTTGAAGGAAAGTGATGAGCGGTCGGTAACGGCGGCAGATGTGGATGCCTATTTGAAGGCTCAGAACAGTGAGGTAAACATTACCACAGTTTACCGTTATCTTGATAAACTGGCCAAAGAAGGAACCATCATGAAATATGTTGCAGAAAAGGGCGGACAGTCTGCTTACCAGTATGTGAACCCGGCACGGCGCTGCAGCGAACACCTGCATTTGAAATGCCTGAAATGCGGAAGGATCATCCATCTTGACTGCCAGTTTATGAAAGAGATATCTGAACATATTTCCAAGGATCATGGTTTTTCCCTGCACTGTGAAAATTCCGTTTTGTATGGGGTTTGCAGGGAATGTAAAGAAAAAGAATAATAAAAACTGCCGCGTCCTTGACTTGAAATCAAAGATGCGGCAATTTTTTCTATTCTGCCGGAGGGTATTGCTCAATTGTAGGCTGATAGGAGACGATATTTCTCATCATGCCGCTGTCTGCTACATAAAAGCAGATCCTGATACAAAATGTCCGTTGGAGATAGAATTCCACCAGAGAAAACCGTTTGTGCTTATGCAGGGAAAAAAGGTTCTCCGGTGGATTTTTGTTTAGAGCTTTAATAAATTTGGATTGACACGTCCGATATACGCATCCAATGTGCTTTTGTCGACCAGCGCAGGCACAACGCCCTGGCGGGATACGCAGAATGAAGCGGCATAAAGTGCAATCTGGACGGCTGCTTCAATAGAAAAACCTTCGATCAAATACGCGGCAAGAGCTGAAATAAAAGCGTCTGCACCACCTGTTGTATCAACAACAGTTACGGAAACCGCCGGGAAAAATTGGGAAATGTCGGCAGTTTTTAAGTAACAGCCGTCATGTCCAAGCGTAATGATAACAATAGGAATTCCCTGACTGAAAAAATAACCGGCCTGTTCTTCTACAGAAAGATGTTCCGGACAAAGCACAGAAGCTTCTTTTCGATTGGGAACCAAAATATCTGTATAAGAAATAAGTTCCTGAGGGATCTGTTTCATAGCAGCTGGCTTTACTATATTTTTTGCACCATAAGTTTTACTCAGACGAGCCGCCTCCAGGATCGTCTCTGGTGGAAGTTCCGTGGAGAGGAGACAGTAACCGGCATTTTTGAACAGATGGCGGCGCTGAAGTACCCGGTCGCCTGTTAAGTGAGCGTTTGCTCCTGATAGAATGGTGATGGTACTTTCACCATCTTCTTCAATATAAATATAAGCTTTTCCTGTTTGGCATCCCATATCGCGAAATATTCCCTGAGTAGAAAGCTTTTCACTGCTGAGGGCATTCATGGCAATCGTAGAATCTATGTCGCTGCCGATTGCGGCTATCAGAGAAACTTCACGTTCAAGACGGGCTGCGCCAATAGCTTGATTGGCACCTTTTCCCCCAAGGGTTACAGTTGCGTTTTGGATACGTGTAGTTTTTCCGGTTTGAGGAAGATGATCTACATTGAAGGTAGTGTCGATGTTGATACTCCCAATTGCTACAATCTTTTTGGGGCGAAGAGAGGAAGGGAGATCGATGCTGTATTCGTGATTAAATGTACATGGGGCTGTAAATAATGCGGAGTCTGACAAAACTTCTTTTTTTTCACATTTTTGTATCATTTGTTCACAAATAAAAGTGCCAAATTTGTGATATGGTATTTCTAGACCGGAAATATGAGGAAATGCTCCGGCATCGCTGATATCATTCTTCAAACTTACAAGAGAAAAATCGGAGGGGATGCTGTAGTGGAGCTGGTCCAGTTGCTCGTAAAGCGAAAGGGATGCAGCGTAGTGACTGCTGACAATACTGGTCACTTCGGATGCTGCCATTTTCAGACAGCAGTCGTTGTCGTTGATAAAAAATTCCAATTTCGAATCATGAGGAAGCTGGTTATCATATAAACATTTCCGGTAACCTTCCAGAACAAGTTCAGATCTCCGATTGTTTTTTTTCATCAAACAGGCGATTCTGGTGTGCTTCGAATTGATCAGTTTCTGTGTTAAAGCGTATCCCATTGGCATAAAGTCGATCTCATAGGATGGAAATCTGGCTGCAGAATTAAGGTAACTGAAGCAAATACCATGTTCTGTTAAATAATGAGCATTTTTTTCACTTTCCAATCCAACCGGCTCCCATAAAACCCCATCTGCGTTTTTTTTGCAGATAGATGTGATATGCTTTAATTCTAATTGGGCATCGTATTGACTGTCAAAGACAAGAACGCTGTAACCGTGCTGCTGTGCCGCCTGCACAATGCCGCTAATGAGCTGATTGGTTTTTGAAGAGGAACGGAGCAGCACAGCGATTAAGAATGTTTTAGCCTGAGAAATACTCTTTGCCATGCCATAAGGCGTATAATTATATTCTTTTACAATTTTTAATACTCGTTCACGAGTATCCGGGTGTATGCTTTGCGCTTTATTATTAATGATTTTGGATACAGTAGAAGTGGATACTCCTGCCAGTTTTGCAATTTCACCAATTGTCATAAAAAACCTCCTGGATAAATCTTCCGTTGCTGTGTTTATTATGCCTTATATGGTGTATTTTTGTCAATAAAAGCACCTAATAAATAGATAAAATTTACAAAAAAAAAGTTTCGTAAATTATTTTACTGGTAAGATATTGCATTGAGGGGGAGATGTATTGTATAATGCTTAAAATTATCAATTCCTTTGATCTGCCGGGCGCGGGGATGGGGAACTGCTGTCAGAAAGATTTATTATTGCCATATAAAAAGAGAGGTGCGGAAGATGAAATACTTTGATAAACAATGGATAGAAAAAAATACAAAGACTTATACGAATGAAGATCAGGCATTTCGAGCCCTTCTTGGGGGGATTGGAACAGGAAACGTATCTTTAAATGCAGCCGGTCAGCTTTGCGACTTTGAGATGATGAATCATCCGGATACCAATATGATCTGACACAGGATAAAGTGGAATTTTCACCAAAAGTAAACAAAGATGATTTCGCCTGCTTTTATTCTAACGGAAAATCATGGGGGATTTACACGGAAGGAAAAAAGATTTCATTATAAAACGAATACACCGACTGAATTTTTTGGTCGGTGTTTTTTTTATATATATGAAATTGTGCAAAATAACCATAAAAATAATTTAGTAAAATAATTTTCTTTAAAATATAACAAAAAGAGATTGACAAATGAAAAGAAATTACATATAATACAAATCAAGAAAACGGTTTAGGAAAACGTTATCTTATACGCAAAGGAGGAAATTAAAATGAAAAAAAGAACAAAGAAAGTTACAGCGGTTTGTCTGGCAGGTATTATGGCAGCCGGGGTTACAGTTCCTGTCTGGGCTGAAGAGCAGACAAAGGTCACAATGTCAAATTATGTTACGATTGATGCAGCGCGTGAACCTTTTGAGAAGGATATTGTAGGTGCACTGGAAACTGTATTGCCGAATGTGGATATGGAACTGCAGGTTTATAGTGACCGTCAGAATGTTTTTGTTGAAGTTGCCGGAGGAGCCGGCCCTGATATTCTTGCTCTGGATGGACCTACAGATGTTGTGGAATTTGCGGATGCAGAAAAGGTAATTGATTTAACTCCATATGCAGAAAAATTCGGATGGAGCGATATTATTGCTGAATGGGCATACAATACTTCCGTATATAACGGCAAACTGTATTCCCTTCCGGCTGCTTTTGAAGGCTTAGGAATGTTTTATAACCTGGATATCATGAATGAACATGGTTGGTCAATACCGACTAATCTGGAAGAACTTGAAACATTGATGCAGGAGATTAAAGATGCAGGATTGATTCCTATTGTTTTTGGCAATGCGAACTACCAGGGTGCGGTAGACCACTTGTATTCGACAATGTTAAGCTGCTATGCAGGACCGTCTGTAGTAAAACAGGCTGTAAACGGAGAAATTCCATGGGATGATCCTCAGATGGTAGCCGCTATCGACAAATTTAAAGAATGGTTTGACAAAGGATATATTACGGATGGCGCATCTCAGACGATTACCCAGGATGACCAGTTGGCATTTTTTGCAGACGGAAGAGCAGCGATGATGATCAGCGGAACATGGAACGGAGCAGGGCTTATTTATACCTATCCGGAAACAGACTGGACCTTTGAAATGATGCCTGTATTGAATGAAGAGGCAGGGCAGATCTTACCGATCGCAGTAGGTGAAAGCTATGCCATCAATGCAAATTCCGAAAACCCGGATGTTTGTGCAGAAATCCTGAATCTTCTGTATTCAGATGAAAATATTTTCTACAATGCAGTTAACAGTGGTGCAATTCAGCCGTTCCCACTGGAGAACTTTGATATTGGAGAACTGAAAAATGTAGATGAAAAAGTAGTTCATATGAATGAAGTCCTTACACAGGCTTCGAAAGATAACAAAATCGGGTATTGTTCATGGAGCTTCTGGCCGTCTGACGCAAGAGTATACATGAATGAAAACTTTGACGGTGTGCTTCTGGGTACTCTGAGTGCAGCGGATTACATGAAGAATACACAGGAATATATTGATAAGGGCCTGGAAGAAGGGGCAACTCCGGTACTTCCGTAAGTGTAAATCTTAGAGAAATGTATAAGGGGAAGGTGATCTTCCCCTTTTCTGATTAGGAAAGGACTGGTAGTATGAGGAGAAGAGAAAAGAAAAAAATACATCTGGCAGCTTATGCATTTGTTCTGCCTGCATTTTTGATTCATCTTGGTATCGTAACAATCCCGTCATTAAGCACGCTGGTAATGTCATTTTATGATTGGAATGGCCTTGGCAACGCAAAGTTCATAGGTTTTCAGAATTTTGCAGAAATATTTACGAAAGATTCCATTGTCAGGTTAGCGTTAAAACATAATTTGCAATGGCTGGCTATTTTTATTACGGTTCCCATTATTCTTGGCTTTTTTATGGCGGTTTTGGTTAGCCGTATCAAGCGTGGCCAAATGTTTTTGAGAACGGTATATTTCCTTCCATACGTGATATCTGCGGTTGTTGCAGGACGAATTTGGACTGCTTATATGAATCCGTTTTACGGGTTAAACACCATTTTCGCAAAGCTGGGATGGGATGGACTTGCAAAGACATTATGGCTTGGAAATCCGAAAATTGCGTTGTTTTCTGTAGCATTTGTGGATAATTGGCATTGGTGGGGATTCGTTATGGTTCTTTTCCTTGGCGCTTTACAGCAGGTAGATCCTACCTTATATGAGGCGGCAAGAGTTGACGGAGCGAATACCTGGCAGGAGTTGATCCATGTATCACTTCCCGGCATTCGTCAGACGGTTGCGTTTGTGCTTATTATGACGGTTATGTGGTCATTTTTGACTTTTGATTATGTATATGTTATGACAAATGGCGGCCCGGCAAATGCGACTGAAATTATGGCTACATGGATTTATAAGAATGCATTTGTAAAATATAGATCAGGATATGCGAGCGCCCTTTGCGTATTGCAGAGCGGAATTTGCATTATACTGTATTTCTTCCAGAAATGGGTAAGTAAACGGGGAGGCTTGGAGGATGAATAAAAGTTTAAGAAAACGATGTTTGAAATTTTTTATGTGGATTTTTCTTATATTTATGGCACTTTTTGCTGTCGTTCCTCTTCTTCAGGTTTTTTTGAACTCATTTCGGACAGATCAGCAGGTAAAAAGGATGCCGCTGGGGCTTCCGGAACAGATCATATTTGATAATTTTAAGGATACATGGAGAATTGGTGAGTATGGAATTGCTTACCTCAATACTCTTTTAATCGCTGCGGTTGTAATTATCGTGGTGCTTACAATTGTAGGTTTGGGCGCATATTCCATCAGTAAACTGGACTTTAAATTGAGAAGATTTTTTACGGCATATTTCTTTGTTGCTATTTCCCTGCCGTCTTTTTTGTATATTGTGCCGGATTATTCTTTTTTAAATAAAATTGGGCTGGTTGATACAAGGGCGGGGCTGGCAATCATTTATATTGCAATGCAGATTCCTTTTAATATGCTGCTTTTAAAGACTTTTTTGGCCGGCATTCCAAGAGAATTGGAAGAGGCGGCAAAAATTGACGGATGTAACGAATTGAATTCGTTTTTGCGTATAACGGTTCCCATTGCAAAGCCCATGTTTTTGACGATTGCGCTGCTTGTGTTTGTAAATGTGTGGAATGAATATTTATGGTCTAATACATTTATCAGTACCGATGCGCTGAAGACTGTAGCGACCAGATACGTAAGATTTACAGGCCAGTATGGTTCCAATATGGCAAGGATTTATACGGCAAGTGTAATTTCTATTGCACCGGTTGTGATCTTATATTTGCTTTTCAGCCGGAAATTTATTGAAGGTATGACAAGCGGAAGTGTGAAGGGCTGATGTGGCCGTGAGAGGAACAAAAGAATGGCTACTGAAACTTATTAAGGGTTAAGCTGAAAAAGGAGGATAGGTTAATAAAGATGAAGACAGAGTATATTGAGAGAATATATGCAGGGTGGCTTGCCAAGATTATCGGAATTCGGTATGGCGCTCCTATTGAAGGATGGACCTATGAAAAAATCAAAAATATTTATGGGGAATTGAACAATTATCCTGTGGATTATCATGAATTTGCTGCGGATGATGACAGCAACGGTCCTCTCTTTTTTCTGAGAGCTTTAGAGGATGGCCGAAATGGCTTTGATGTGACGGCACAGGATGTTGCAGAGGCGCTTTTGAACTATGCACCGTTTGAACATGGGTTTTTCTGGTGGGGCGGTTATGGAATCTCTACAGAACATACTGCTTATCTGAATTTGAGGAATGGTGTTCCTGCACCCAGGAGCGGGAGCATCGAACAAAACGGATATGCCAATGCGGAACAGATTGGCGGACAGATTTTTATTGATACCTGGGGACTTGTAAGTCCGGGCAATCCTGATCAGGCAGCACGCTTTGCCAAGGAAGCGGCAAGTGTCACCCACGATGGGAACGGGATTTATGGCGGAATTTTCATAGCGGTATGTATTAGCTGGGCATTTGAAGAGAAAGATATCAGAAAGATTATTGAAAAAGGGCTTTCCTATATTCCAAAAGATTGTGAATATGCACGGGTAGTGCGTAAGATCGTGGAATTTTACGAGAAACATCCTGAAAACTGGAGAGATTGTTTCCGGTATATTTTTGAAAACTTTGGATATGACAAGTATCCTGGAGCGTGCCACATTATTCCCAATATTGCAGTGATGATTCTGGCTTTGCTGTATGGAGAAGGGGATTTTGACAAGACATTGAGTATCTGTAATATGTGCGGATGGGACACGGATTGTAATGTAGGAAATGTAGCTACGATTATGGGTGTGCGAAATGGCCTTGAGGGCATTGACTATGATAAGTGGAGAAAACAGATCAATGATTTTCTTGCGTGCTCAAGTGTTGTTGGTTCCATGAATATTATGGATATCCCCTATGGAGCAGTATATATTGCGAAGCTGGCTTATGCGATTGCCGGAGAGAAGATGCCACAACCGTGGGCTGAAATTGCGCAAGATCGTATTGATGCCTGTCATTTTGAATTTCCGGGATCCACACATGCGATCCGGGTTCGTGTAGATGGACTTGATGCAAATGCCCGTGGTGAGAGGGAAACACTGATTTGCAATACAGACGAAACTGCAGCTTCTGGAACCCGTTCTTTGAAATTTGTCGCAAAACCGGTAGAACCGGGAGAAAATGTGTACGTGTATAAGAAAACCTGGTATCAGCCTAAGGATTTCAGTGACAGCAGATATGATCCCAGCTTCTCCCCTCTTGTTTATCCGGGTCAGATACTGCATGGAAGTGCATATATTCCGGAGTATGGAGCAGATGCCCTTGTGAGCCTTTACGTGAAAGAACTGCGTTCCGGAAAAATATATGAGAGCGAAAAGTATCGCCTGGAAAAAGGTGAGTGGAAAAAGATTGAATTTGCCATTCCTGCAATGAAAGGCGCACTGCTGGAGGAAGCCGGTATTTGTTTCCATGTGGAAGGAAAACATACAGAAGTATTTGAAACGGTTGGTATGATCGATGATTTGTATGTGGACGGGGCACCGGATTATTCTGTGGAATTTGTAAATGAGAAAGAAGAAGTGTGGACTGGAATTCACAGGGAGATCAGTCAGTTTACAAAGCTGAAAGGCTTAATGTATCTGGAGGATGGCTGTCTGAATCTGTCCTGTGCTGATTTTGCCGAGGCATATACGGGACATCATGATTTCAGGGATTATCGTGCGGAATTTACGTTTATTCCTGTGACCGGAGAACATCATATGCTGAATGTCCGTGTCCAGGGGGCAATTCGTTCTTATGCAGCAGGACTGCTTCCGGATGGGAAAATTGGTATTCTGAAAAATGACAATGGTTATAAGATTTTGAAGGATGCTCCATTTGCATGGGAAAACGGAAAAGAATATACAATTGCTGTTGTGGTAAAACAAAATAAGATTTCTGTAGAAATGGAAGGAAAAGAAATTTTAACGGTAGCGGATGAAGACAGACCGTATCTTCGTGGAGCAGTAGGGTTTTCTATGATGCATGGCAGTCATGACAGGTATCGGAGAATTGTTATTCAGGGGATTGCTTAAAGGTGCCGGTATTTTTCCGGTCATGGTAATCTGTCAAATTCTCATTGGGGCAGTGATGGGATACTCATATTATGAATCTGAATAGAGAGGAGATGGCTGAGATGAAAGTATTGAATTTCGGTTCTTTGAATCTGGACTATGTATATCAAATGCAGCATATTTTAATACCCGGGGAAACGCAGGCATCCAAGGGAAGGGATATTTTTTGCGGAGGAAAGGGACTGAACCAGTCCATTGCTCTTGCAAGAGCAGGAATTTCCCTTTATCATGCCGGAATGATCGGAGCGGAAGGGGATATTCTTTTAAAAACCTGCCGGGAGAATGGGATTTCCACAGAATTTATCAGAAAGATTCCCGATCCCTGCGGACATACGGTGATTCAGGTTGACGAAGATGGTCAGAACTGTATTCTTCTTTTTGGAGGAGCTAACAGGAGCATTACCCGGGAATTTGCAGATGAGGTTCTGGATTCCTTTGAGAAGGGAGATATTCTTCTTCTGCAGAATGAGATTAATGAGCTGGATTATATCATTGATAAAGGATACGAAAAGGGAATGCGGATTATTTTAAATCCATCGCCCTATGACGATGCTTTGGATGCATGTGATCTGACAAAGGTCAGTCTGTTTCTGATGAACGAGATTGAAGGATATCAAATTACCGGTGAAAAGGAACCGGAAGCAATTCTGAAAAAGATGAAAGAGCGTTATCCGCAAGCCGGGGCTGTGCTGACTTTGGGAGCCGATGGGGCTCTTTACCAGGATGAAACAGGGATATATCAGCAGGGAATTTTTAAGGTGAAAGCAGTGGATACAACAGCAGCCGGGGATACTTTTACTGGATATTTTATTTCTTCCCTGATTGAAGGGATGCCTGTTCAGAAAGGTCTTGAGATGGCAGCAAAGGCATCTGCCATTGCAGTATCCCGTCCGGGTGCGGCAGCATCTATTCCCAGGCGGGAGGAAGTGTTATAACCAATATGGATTTGCCTGAAAATGGAATAAAGGATGAAGCTGTTTTGCCCGATCCTTTATTCCTGCGAGCAACGAGCCAAGCGGACATGCCTGCATGTCCATTTGGCTCTTTTTTGATCATGGAATTTTGGGGTTGTTGGTACGTCCCAGAAGATAATCAATGGAGACATGGTAGTAATCACATAATAAAATAAGAATTTCCACCGGAACGGAGCGGGATCCTGTTTCATAATGAGAATAACTACGCTGCGATACGTGGATAGCACGGGCAATCTCTGTCTGAGTGAGATTATGGTCTGTACGCAGTGAATAAATCCTTTCAATTTTCATATGTTTTTCCTCTTTTGTAATATACTTAATAGAATCATATCACAAGATGGAGCAGAAGAAAATAGTTTATACCGATTACGTCTAAAAATTAGCCGTGTCCGTGCAATGCAGCCTGGCTGAAACACAGGATACTTTGTTATGGACGGAGGAGGAAAAAAGCGGTATACTTACGAAATAAGACTGTGAGGATTTTAAGAATCCGGGAAGGAGAGGAATGTATGAATGAAAAAATCGGGAAAATTTTAAGAGGGCAGATGGTTACTTCTGTGATCTATGTGCTGCTGGGGCTGTGTCTGATCTGTATGCCTGTGGAAACAGTGAATCTGATCTGCAAGCTTGTTTTTGGGATTATTCTCATACTGGCTGGCTTGTATCATATTTTGATCTACGTGCTGGAGAAGATGAACGCTACCGTACTGGACCTGTTTTCCGGGGGTATTTTGCTGGTGCTGGGCGGTTTTTTATTTTTTAATCCCCAGGTAGTGATCAAGCTTTTGCCGATCCTTTTAGGAGCCCTTGTTCTGGTGGACAGTATCTGGACTTTTAAGGGGGCTTTCCGGCTGAAGAAGAGAGGCAGTGAGATGTGGAAGGTTTTGCTTGCCGGAAGCCTGATTTTTCTTGGACTGGGAATTGCATTGATCGTCAATCCGTTCCAGATCGTGAAATATACCATTCTGTTTGCCGGATGGGTTCTGTTTTGCAATGGGGCTGAGGACCTTGCGTTTATGGTGATCCTCCGAAAGGGAATGAAGGAACTGAAGCAGGAGGAGGAAGACAGCTTTGATGCAACCTCCAAGGCAAGCTGGAGCTTTTTTAAGAAAGATGTGGAAGAGGAAGATGCAGGAAGGAGAACAGAGGGGGATTCGGCGGATGTGATGTATCCGGAGGAAGAGACGGAGACAAGGACTATAGAGACAGAAGCCGGGCAGGAGGACGCCGGCTCAGGTGGAGAAGAGCCTGTTACTTTGGACAATATGGAAGAGAAATAAAATTTTGAAAGGATTTTCCTGTTGGGAGAATCCTTTTTCTTTTGGAAAGCGTTATGAATAATATAGGACGTCTTATGTAGGTACAGGAGGTGAATAGGGGCAGGCAGCAGGAGGGCATTTGCGCGGCATCAGGTTGCATAATCCTGGACTTCATGGTAAGATGTTCCTATGGAAAAAACGAACAATATGGAAATCATGATCATGAATTTTTCGGGGATTTACCGGGAGGAGCACTTTTATGAAAGAATAAAAACAACCTGGGCGGAGGTACAGGGGATTCCCGGAACCAACTGCTACTGTGATGATGAGGCGGCAGAGGTGCTTCGGGACAAAATACGGGAATTTCCGGTAAAAGGGATTCATTTCATAGATTCAGGAAACTATCATTATATGAGCCGGATCTGGCTGGAAAAAATGAACCGGCCATTCCGGCTTCTGGTATTTGACAACCATACAGATATGCAGCTTCCGGCATTCGGCGGGATTTTGTCCTGCGGCGGCTGGATCTCAGCGGCGCTTGAGGAGCTGCCTCTTTTGAAAGAAGTACTTTTGTGCGGGCCGGATGAGGAAGCATTTTGTCAGGTTCCGGAGGAGCTGAAAGGGCGGGTACGGTTTTTAAGCAGGGAGAAGCTGAAGGCAGGTCAGATGGAGGCAGGACAACCGGATGCAGGCAGGAAGAGGGGCGTGCAGGACTTTTTTGCTGAGATTCCTGCAGACATGCCGGTGTATCTCTCCATTGATAAGGACATTCTTTGCCCGGAGGATGCCTGTACTGCCTGGAGCCAGGGAGATATGCGCAGAAGGGAACTTCTGGAGTATTTAGAAATTGTTTTGGAAAAACTGGAAAGTATGGGGCAGCAGCTGGCAGGGGTGGATATTTGCGGCGAATGCAGCCCGGATGAGGGAAACAGTGATGTGAACGATGCTTCCAACCGCGCATTGCTGGAATTCTTCAGAAATCGGAAAGGATGAAGCCATGAAAGAAGAATTGTTTACGATCGGTCCTTTTACGGTGTATGGATATGGAGTGATGATCGCCATTGGAGTGCTTGCCGCCTATTTTGCGGCAGAGTATCGGGCAAAGAAGCTGAAAATGCAGTATGAGCATATTTTTTATCTGGTGATCTGGTGTGTAGTCGGCGGCTTTGCCTGTGCGAAACTTTTGTTCTGGATTACAGAGTGGAAGACTGTGGTGAGTGATCCGGGATTTCTTCTTAGGACTATGGGAGATGGTTTCGTGGTGTATGGAGGGATTATTGGAGGGATTTTTACAGGGTATGTGTACTGCCGCATAAAGAAGCTGGAGTTTTTTCAATATTTTGACCTGGTGATGCCATCCATTGCCCTTGCACAGGGATTCGGGCGGATTGGATGTTTTCTGGCAGGATGCTGTTATGGAAAAGAGACAACAGGGGTTTTTTCGGTGACCTTTTACAATTCCAGTTTTGCACCCAATCATATCGCGCTGATACCAACGCAGATCTATTCCAGTGTTTTGAATTTTGTGCATTTCGGCGTGCTCCTCTGGATCGCAAAGCATAAAAAGGCGGACGGGCAGGTAGCTGCCTGCTATCTGATTTTTTACAGCATCGGACGTTTTATTTTGGAATTTTTTCGGGGAGACCTGGAGCGGGGAAGTGTGGGAGTGCTGTCAACGTCACAGTTTATCAGCATTTTTGTATGTTTTGCAGGCATTTTGCTGTATTGGCAAAAAGGGAAGAGGCGAAGCAGTGCCATACGATGATCCTGCCCGAAGTTCTGCCGGGCGTTTGCCCTGCATAGGTTTTAGGGAAGAAGAGGGAAAAGGAGCTGCACGGAGAAAGGTTCGCTGCGGCTATGTGGGAATGTATGCTGAGACCGGAAGATTATGAGATGGAGGAATGGGTAAAAATTCAGCAGGAGGAAACGAAAGCTCGCACTTCGAAAGTGGTTCCTGCCCAGGATCAGGAGTATATGAGCTTCCTGGTGAAATATAATGAGCAGGTTTTTGGTCCCGTTGAAGAGGAATTCGATGGGACATTTCTGATTATCAATGATATTTTTGCAGTGATTTATGCACCAAAGAGTATGGTGGGGGAAATCGTGCTGAATAGCTTTTCCTATAACTCTATTCCCAAGTGCTATACCTATATGGATGCGGAAAGCCTTCAGGCTTCCGGCGTGCTGCGGCTGCACAATCATCCTTATCTGGCGCTTCGGGGAAGCGGGACCATGGTTGCGGTAATCGATTCCGGAATTGATTATCAAAGTCCTGCTTTCCGAAACGGAAACAGCAGTAAGATTCTGGAAATCTGGGATCAGACCATTCCGGAAGGTCCGGGGGAAAAGGTACCTTTTGGACGGGTATTTACAAAAGAAGAGATTGAACGTGCCCTCGCATCAGAAAATCCGCTGGAGGTGGTGCCCTCTGCTGATGAAAACGGGCATGGAACCATGATGGCCGGAACGGCTGCGGGACGGGTGATCCAGGAAGAGGGATTTTCGGGGGCTGCACCGGAGGCTTCTCTTGTGGTGATCAAGCTGAAGCCTGCAAAGGAATATCTTCGGGAATTTTACCTTTATCCTGAGGGGGCAGATCTTTTTCAGGAAGACGATATTATGCTGGCGATAGCTTATGCCAGGCGGTGTGCCCAGCGTTATGGGATGCCAGTATCCATCTGCATTGGGCTTGGAACAAACAAAGGATCCCATGACGGTTATAGTCCTTTATGCCAGACTATTGACTATATGGCCGGTTTTTCCAGAAATGCCATATCCATTGCAGCAGGGAATGAGGGGGCTGCCAGACATCATTATCAGGGTGTTTTGGAACGGGATATGCCGGAGGATACGGTGGAGCTGCGGGTGGGAGAAAGGACGACACAGTTTTCTATGGAGTTTTGGGGAAGCGCTCCGGAGCTTTTCAGTATTACCATCCAGTCGCCTACAGGAGAATCTCTGCCTGTGAGCACTGCGTTGCGGGGAAATACGCAGGATCTGTCCTTTGTATTTGTGGATACCAGGATTCTTGTAAATTATGTGCCCATTGAGCGGTATTCCGGAAATACTCTGGTTTATTTCCGGTTCCTGCACCCTGCGCCGGGAATCTGGAAACTGAGGGTTCAGGGAAGAGATGTGAACGGCTCCGGATTTCATATATGGCTTCCTGTAATGGGGCTGATTCCCGAGGATACTTTTTTTCTGCAGCCTTCCCCCTATCATACCATCACTTCGCCGGGGGATGCACAGGACGGAATGACCATGACCGCATATGACTACAGGGACGGCGGCCTTTTTCCACTGGCAAGCAGGGGATTTACTCCGGCGGGAATCGTAAAGCCTAATTTTGCCGCGCCGGGAGTGGAGATCAAGGTTCCTTTACATGGAGGAGGATTCGGTACTGCTTCCGGAACCAGCCTGGCTGCTGCACAAAATGCCGGGGTTTCGGCGCTTCTGTTTGAGTGGGCGGTCATTCGTGGGAACGAGCCGTTTTTTACGGGATATAGTGTGAAGAATTATCTGCAGAGAGGAGCCAGAAGAGACGATGGCATGATTTATCCCAATCAGGACTGGGGATTTGGGAAAATTGATCTGTATCATACGTTTGAGTTGCTGACGTAAGGAAAAGATGAGAAAAAAATCAGCTTCCGTGAGGGAGGCTGATTTTTTTGCAATTGGATCAGGTTATTTGCGGTAAACGAAAACAGGAAGTCCGTCCTCTCCGAGAGGCACATCTACCCTGCCCTGAATGAGAGGTGCTGCATAGGCAAGGAAATCGTCGGAGATATTGGAGCCGTTGTCTGTGATCCATTCCAATGGAACAGGTTTTTCTGCATTGCAGATGGCGTTCACATCTTCCAGACCACAGGTCATTTTGTAGGAACCGTCCGGGTTTTGCTCCCGGATAAAGGAAACCATCATGCCGGTCACGCCGTCAAGGGCTGCTTTTACCCCAAAGACACCTGCAGCGACGGCTTCCTGCTGATCTGTGGCAGACAACATGGAGGAGGAGCAGCGCTGGCTAACGTTCAGTTCGATGGAACGTGCTTTGACTCCGAGACGGGTGCGTACAAGGTTTTCCAGATATTTGCCGCAGCCTGCCAGCATTTTGTGGCCAAAGGAGTCTGTGCCAACGGAGTTGTCGTACTCGCAGATGAAGGTTCCTTTAGCATCGTGGATTCCTTCGGATACACAGACAATGACATTGCAGTTTTTCCGGAATGCTTTTTCCACATTGGAGAGAAATTCTTTTGTGTCAAAAGCGACCTCAGGAAGGTAGATGAACAGGGGATTGTCTCCCGGATATTTTCTGGCCAGGGCGCTTGCTGCAGTAAGCCAGCCTGCGTGGCGCCCCATGATCTCAACGATGGTAACGGATTTTTTCTCATAAACATTGGCGTCCAATATGATCTCACGAACTGTGGATGCAACGTATTTGGCTGCACTTCCGAATCCGGGAGTATGATCTGTATGAACCAGGTCATTGTCAATGGTCTTGGGTTCTCCGATCACCCGGATGTCGCTGCCGATGGAAGCGGCGTACCTGGAAAGCTTGCTTACTGTATCCATGGAATCATTTCCTCCGATGTAGAAGAACCAGCCGATGTTCATTTCTTCAAATTTGCGGAAAAGGAGAGGGTATACCGGATCCTCTAAAGATTCCGGAAGTTTATAGCGGCAGGAGCCAAGATAAGCGCCCGGGGTATGCTTTAAATAGGATAACTTCTCTCCCGGGAGAGCTTTTTCAAAGTCTAAAGTTGTTCCGTTCAGAAATCCTTCGATTCCATTGACCATACCGTAAACATGACCGATGGTTTCCGGGTGGGAAAGCCCTTCGGAAACCACGCCGTAAAGGCTGCTGTTAATGACTGCCGTAGGTCCGCCGGACTGACCGACGAGCAGGTTCTTTTTTGACATATGGGATGTACCTCCTGTGAATTATGATGAGTGCCCTTTGGAATGTGATAAAAGGGTTTGATTTATTATAACACAGGTGAGAGGGAAATGGGGAAAAAATGGTCGCTTATCATTTTCATAAGCGACCGGCAACTTTTTTGCAAAAGTATTAAATTCTAAGTCATATATGACTCTATGTAATGATAGCATCCTGTTACACCCTTGTCAAGTCTGCAAATATGGCACAAAATCCTCCAAAAAAGGCTCTTTTCTGGTAAAAGTGTAAGGGGCTTCCGCAGATGCTCCCGAATTCTGTACTATTTTTCGAAAATAAGGGGCAAAAAAATGGTCAGGCATTATAATATTTCCAAAAAGGAGTGTCATATTATGCCAAAACGAGGCGAAAACATCAGAAAACGAAAAGACGGCAGATGGGAAGCGCGCTATGAGAAAGGCAGGCAGCAGAACGGGAAAATTCAATACGGGTATTTATATGGAAGAACCTATGAGGAAGTAAAAAAGAAAAAGCTTCTGGCCCTGCAGCAGTGCGGTTCTCCCAAAGGCATTCACAGAAAAATGTACATGAAAGCACTTTGTATGGAGTGGAAGCAAAGCACACGTTATACGGTGAAAGAAAGCAGTTACGCATCATATGATACACTGATTGAAAAACACATTTTGCCATGGTTTGGAGATTTTTTGACAGAAGAAATATCCACGGATCTCATCAACCAGTTTTCTATGGAAAAAATTCAGGCTGGGTTATCCCCCAGGACGGTAAAAACTTTAATGATCTTGCTTCGGAATATTCTTCATTATGGAGAGCAAAGAGGATACCTTTCCCTTTGCGGAATCCAGATCCGTTATCCAAAAATTGCGGAACAGCCCCTGCATATCCTTCCTGATGACCAGATTCAGCAGCTAATCTCCTATCTCTTGGAGGAAAATTCCAGGATTTCCACCGGAATTCTGCTGAGTATCTATACTGGGATCCGGGTGGGGGAATTATGCGGACTGCAATGGAAGGATATTGATTTTGCCACAGGAACAATGAAAATCAACCGAACGGTTTCCAGGATTAAAAACCTGGAGTATCACAAGCAGAACAATCCCAGGCAGCCCAAAACAGTGGTGATTGTCAGTACACCGAAATCTCTCTCTTCCATCAGAGATATTCCTATTCCCGAGTTTTTACTGAAACTGCTGGAACCATATAGAAGCAATGGAGACATTTATGTACTGACTGATTCCACATCCTGCATGGAACCGAGGAATGTACAGCGAAAATTTCATGCAATTTTAACGCTTTGTGGAATTCCTTCTATCAATATCCATTCCCTTCGTCATGCCTTTGCCACACGATGCACGCAAATTGGATTTGACAGCAAAACCCTATCCGAAATTCTTGGACACTCGTCCGTAAAAATCACTATGGACATTTATGTACACAGCAGCATGCAGCAGAAACGAAATTACATGAACCAGCTTTGCTATTAGCCGTCAGAAAAACAGTCAGTAATATGGAGAGCCTGATAAATACAGGCCCTCCACGCTTAGTCGCTTATGAAAATGATAAGCGACTAAAAAATACTTAGTGTGATAAGTTATAAAATTACGCGAAATGCCGGAAGAGATTCATCGAAAGGACGCTGATTCGAAAAGTGAGTGGCAAACAAGGCTACAGCATTACAACCTGGCGTTTCCGTCTGCGGTGCAGACATCCGGAATGGCTCAGGCTAACCCAGGAATTTTACAATCAGATAGAAAAATTCTATTACGAACTTCTATTGGAACATGAGGAACTGTGGAGCCTGAACAGCCAGATGACGCTGCGGGAACTGGAGTTTTTAAGTTTGCCTGGTAAGGAGAAGCGGACTCCCGAGGTACCTTTGCCATGGGAAAAAGTTCCGCCCTATTTTCGAAGAGCAGCAGCCAACGCCGGAATCGCAGCAGCGAAAAGCCACATTTCCAGAGGCAAAAACACTCCCGGGCGAAAGGCAGAGCAGCTGAATTCTGCAGCAGTCTTTTATAAAGGAATGTACCGGGATTTTTCGGACAGTGAGATTACGCTGAAGGTCTGGAATACAGAAGGCTGGCAATGGATGCGCTGCAGGCTGTATGGGAAAAAATTCCCTCCGGAAGGTCAGGTCATGTCCCCGTCTGTAGTGTTTGAGAATGAGTTCCTTATGCTGCATGTACCTGTGAAGGAGCCAACCAGCGATGCCGCTTCCGTAAAGGTAAGAATGAAGGAAGGCAGAAATATCTGCGGCCTGCAGTTTACCAATGGGGATGCGTTCGCAGTGGGAAGCGTCTGGGATAAAGACGGGCAGGAGCTTGCGGTGCGGTTTTTTAAAGGCGGCAGTGAGTATGGGCATCATTGCAGACGTGTTTTAGAGAAGATTGAGAAATCCGAAAGGTCCCTTGGCGATATGCACACAGGGCGGCCGAACCAGAAATACTGGATGCATTTGAAGCATTTGGGGGAGCATTATGCTCATAGGGTCAGCCGGGAAATTGTGAGATTCTGCAAAGAGCATGACGTTGGGGTGATCGCGGTGCCAAAGTATGACAAGGATTATAGCCGGTATGTGATGGGGGCATCGGGAGACTGGAGCCCGATTCATTTGAGCATGCGGATACGAGAGTATCTTACGTATAAGGCTTGGCAATCTGGGATGATCGCAATTGAAGTGAACGCGAAAGGGATCAGCTCCCGGTGTGGAAAGTGCGGCGGGGCGGTTGTGGGTGTAGATAAGATGACACAGGAATGTGTCTGCGAAAACGGGCACAGGTGCAACCGGTATTTGAATGCTGCAAGGAACCTGACGAAGAAATGTCGGGGACAGTTTGATGGGAAGGATACGGATGAGGGAAAGATGGATGAAAAACCTGTGAAGTGTCCTGGGAATGTTGGAAATTAAGGCGGGAATGACCGCTTTGATTTATATAGAAGATATTCGGAGGATTTCTTCGGATTGGATAGGCGAAAGCTGAAAGATGGGGATTATCAGCGGTAATCCCTGTTGGGTTGAATACCGCCTGTTGTGTCTTGGGCGTCTCGGTGAGAGATGCGCGAGAGACGGCGAAGAAAGAGGGTCTGCCTGAAGGGTATTGCCGGTGGACGGTGTGTGAATGAGGTGGGCGGAGGGTATTCGAAGTTATTTTTTAGGTGAGAGGATAACTTGTGTGAAGGATGAAGGAAATGAAAAATTGATAGAAACTGAGGGGAAATTTAACAGCAGCACTTAGGGTGAAAATGCACATATAGTGTTGCTGGTTTTATTGTGATTTGTGTATATACAAATGTCTACCCTAAATTTTCAGTTGAGTTTTGATGGGTAAAACGGCGGTGTAGTTATCATCCATCCAATGCCAAGTATAGTCCGATAAACCACCCTATCCCATTCCAGAAACCTATATTTCCGGAGGATTTTGGGTCGAAGTTCATCGAGGATGATAACCTCATTTTTTCATGCGGTATATAGGATAACGGACGAAAATGAGGAGTGGAGCAAAAAGCTATCTTTCCGGGAGAGTTTGGGGTAGAGGGTGAGGGAAGATAATAAGCTCATTTTTCTGGGCTGGCTTTGGGTGGTGAAGATGAAAAATGTACAGATTTAATAAATAGATGAGGATGATTATTGAAGATGATTGTAATAAATTAACAAATTATCGGCAGATAACGACCACGATAATAAATGAAATTATTTTGCTGGAAACAGGGATTTAGGACGAAAAGGTTGGTCGAGAGGGTAGAAGACGATGAGAGCTGTAAGGCTTGAAAGATGGAGTAGATGATATGCGCATCATGGTAGGTTTACCCTATAAGAATGTTGAGAAGTTTAGTTTAGACGATTCCGTACTGTGGGAAGCGGATGAGAATATCATCTCCGATGATAACCACAGTTTTATATATAGAAGATTAGCATAAACACATTCCCGCTTTTGCCGGGACAGACAAGGAGAAAGTATTATGAAGAATTACACGATTGCAGTTGCGGGTACTGGGTATGTTGGTCTTTCTATCGCCACGCTGCTGTCACAGCACCATAAAGTATACGCTGTGGATATCATCCCGGAAAAAGTGGAACTCATTAATAACCGAAAGTCTACGATTCAGGATGAGTATATCGAAAAGTATCTGGCTGAGAAGAAGCTGGATCTGACCGCAACGCTGGACGCCAAACTCGCCTATAGCAATGCGGACTTTGTTGTTATTGCGGCGCCTACAAACTACGACAGCCAGAAGAACTTTTTTGACACATCTGCGGTTGAGGCTGTGATTAAGCTGGTTATGGAGTATAACCCGAATGCGATAATGGTTATTAAGTCCACCATTCCGGTTGGATATACCAAGAGTATCCGGGAGAAGACGGGCAGCAAGAATATCATCTTCAGCCCTGAGTTTTTAAGAGAGTCAAAGGCATTATACGATAATTTGTATCCTAGTCGCATCATTGTGGGCACAGACATGGAGGATGAGCGGCTGGTAGAGGCGGCTTATGAGTTTGCTGTGCTCCTGCAGGAAGGCGCAATCAAGGAGAACATCGATACGCTGTTCATGGGATTCACCGAGGCCGAGGCAGTGAAATTGTTCGCCAATACATATCTGGCGCTGCGCGTGTCTTACTTCAACGAGTTGGACACATACGCAGAGATGAAAGGGCTGAATACCCAGCAGATTATTGACGGCGTGTGCCTTGATCCTCGTATCGGGATTCACTACAACAATCCGAGCTTTGGATATGGCGGTTACTGCCTGCCCAAAGACACTAAACAGCTTCTGGCCAATTACGAGGATGTACCGGAGAACTTGATCGGAGCTATCGTGGAAAGCAACAGGACGAGAAAGGACTTCATCGCAGACCGTGTACTCAAAATGGCTGGATACTACGGATATGAGGAAGATAACCAATATAGCAAGAGCAGAGAAAAGCCTGCGATGGTTGGTGTCTACCGTCTGACCATGAAGAGCAACAGCGATAACTTCCGCCAGAGTAGCATCCAGGGCGTCATGAAACGCATCAAGGCAAAGGGTGCTACTGTGGTTATCTATGAGCCGACGTTGGAAGACGGTAGCACGTTCTTTGGTTCAGTTGTGGTCAACGATTTGGAGAAATTCAAGGCAATGAGTGATGCTATCATCGCAAACAGGTATGACAAGTGCCTGGATGATGTAAAGGAAAAGGTTTATACACGCGATCTGTTCGGCAGGGATTAACACACACATGTGTAGAGAAGATTTCAAATGAGGGAGTGCGCAAAGGATGAAAAATAAATTGAATATTGCAATGCTTGGGCATAAGCGCATTCCATCACGGGAAGGCGGTATAGAGATTGTGGTGGAGGAACTCTCCACTAGAATGGTAGAAGCAGGGCATTTTGTTACCTGCTACAATCGGTCAGGCCACCATGTAAGTGGTAAAGAATTCGATGGAGGTTCTTGCAAAGAATACAAAGGTGTAAAACTGAAATGTGTTTTCACTATCAATCGTAAGGGCTTCGCCGCGATGACTTCTTCCTTTTTTGGAGCAATCTGCGCCACATTTGGAAAGTATGACGTGGTTCATTTCCACGCGGAAGGTTCTTGCGCAATGCTCTGGCTTCCTAAACTGTTCGGTAAACGGTGCATAGCAACAATACATGGTATCGACTGGCAGCGTGCCAAGTGGGGTGTGTTTGCCAGCAAGTATATAAAGTTTGGAGAGAAGATTGCAACCAAATACGCTGATGAGATCATAGTCTTATCAGAAGGTGTTCAGAAGTATTTCATGAATACCTACGGGAGAAAGACGGTATTTATCCCAAATGGAGTCAACAGACCGATTCTTCGCAGCCCACAGCAAATGAAAGAAAAGTTTGGACTTGATAAAGATGAGTATATTCTTTTCTTGGGACGGCTAGTTCCTGAGAAGGGAATTACATATTTGATTGAGGCATTTAAAGAGGTGAAGACAGAGAAGAAGTTGGTAATCGCCGGTGGTAGTTCTGACACGGATGCGTTTTCGCAGGAACTGAAGAAACTTGCGCAGGGCGATGATCGGATTGTTTTTACCGGGTTTGTGCAGGGACAAATGCTTGAAGAACTGTACAGTAACGCATATTTGTACACGCTTCCTTCTGACCTTGAGGGTATGCCCCTGAGTCTCTTGGAAGCCATGAGTTATGGCAACTGCTGTCTCACATCTGATATTGCAGAGTGTGCAGAAGTCGTAGAGGATAAGGCTCTTCTGTTTAAAAAGTCGGATGTGCTTGATTTGAAAGAGAAACTACAAAATGCTTGCGATAATACTGATGCTGTAAAGAAGCTGAAAAATGGTGCATCTGATTTTATCTGCAGTAAGTATAACTGGGATGATGTGGTTGAGCAGACATTGTTACTATATGAGAAATAAATTCTGATTTTAACGCTTTGTGCAATTGTGTGAGGAAGGAATCGCTATGAAGAGAATCGCATTGATAAGATCAGCTTCTTCGGCTGTATCAAAAAGCAATTACAATATCCAGGAGATTGGCATGGCTCAACAGCTTGCCAAGTTAGGAATGCTTGTCGATGTTTTCCTTATTTCGGATAAAGATAGAACATACAGTGAGCAGATGGGTGTAGATAATCGTGTTACGGTTTATTGGCTCAAAGGTATAAGGATTCCTGGCCAGCAGGGATACTATAAGGATTTAAGAGGAATTCTAGATTCCCACAAATATGATTTGATTCAGGCTTTGGATGACAGCCAGATTACAACTGTTTTGACCAGTGTTTACTGCAAGGAAAAAGGGATAAAATTTGTCTTGTGGCAGGGTATGTATGAGAACTATCCGGAGGCATACAAAAGAATCATTCAATATGTTTTTGATTGGACGCTATTGAGAGTTTTGAAAAAAAACACAAAGTATTGTATTGCTAAAACAACCTCAGCAAAGGCGTATCTTGCCATGAAGAAGTTCTTGAATATTGCGGTAATTCCGGTAGGCTTGGAGACTGCTAATTTCAACGATTGCGTACAAATTGATTACCGCAAAAAACTTCACATTCCGCAAGGACAAAAAATCCTTCTGTACATTGGTAAGGTAGAAGAGCGCAGAAAGCCGCTGTTCTGCATGGATGTATATGAAAAGGTGAAGGAAAAGTATCCTGAATGCTGTATGGTATATGTTGGAAAGGGACCGATGCTGGATGAGGTACAGGCATATGCCAAGATGAAAAATCTGAAGGATGTTCATTTTGTGGACAGCATTCCCCAGAAGGAGCTCCCCAGTTTGTATAGAATCGGCAGCATGTTTATTCTGCCGACACGTTATGAAATTTTTGGCATGGTGCTAATGGAGGCCATGTATTTTGGCACGCCTGTCATAACCTATAAGGCAGCCGGCCCCATAGATGTAATAGAAAATGATGCTGATGGTATCGTGATGGAGGATTTCACGGCAGATAACTGGGCCGGAAGAATTGTTGCGCACCTGATAAAAGATGACTGCAATGTGATGGGGCAAAAGGGACAGACAAAGATAAACGAAAGCTATCTGTGGCCCACGGTTGCAGAGAAGTATTATAAGAGATTTTTGGAAATTATCGAAGAGTGAGAGGAACAAGGAACATGTTTAAAACCAATAGCGAAAAGAAACTAAATGGCACGGTTATTGTCACCTATCGTTGCAATGCCCGGTGTTCTATGTGTAATCGATATAAAGCACCTTCCAAGCCGGAAGAAGAAATCTCCATTGAGATAATAAAAAAACTGCCAGAGATGTATTTCACAAATATCACCGGCGGTGAGCCTTTTATACGGACAGATTTGAAGGATATTGTGAGGGAACTCTATAAGAAGAGTGACCGTATCGTTATCTCCACCAATGGATTCTTTACTGACCGCATTGTTGACCTCTGCAAAGAGTTCCCTCAGATCGGTATTCGTATTTCTATTGAGGGTCTGGAGCAGACAAACAATGAGATTCGCGGTCTACAGAATGGCTATCAGAGAGGCTATCAGACTTTGAAAACCCTGCGTGAGATGGGCATGAAGGACGTAGGATTTGGCATGACTGTTCAGGATAAGAATGCCCCTGACCTCGTACCGCTGTACAAGATTTCTGATGAGATGGGCATGGAGTTTGCCACGGCTTCGCTTCATAACAGCTTCTATTTTGTGGAGGCCAAGAACATCATTCACGACCGTCCGATGGTTGCAAAGAACTTTGAGAATCTGGTCAATGAACTTCTCTGCAGCAACAGCCCGAAAAAGTGGTTCCGCGCATACTTTAATCACGGACTGATCAATTATATTTACGGCCAGAAACGTCTGTTGCCCTGTGATATGAGCTTCGATACCTTCTTCATCGATCCCTATGGCGATGTTATGCCTTGCAACGGCACCAAGGACAAAGAGGTTATGGGCAATCTGAATCGGCAGACCTGGGATGAACTGTGGAACAGCCCGCAGGCAGAGGAAGTCCGCAAGAAGGTACGTTGCTGCGACCGTGATTGCTGGATGATTGGTAGTGTTTCTCCAGCAATGCATAAGTATATCTGGAAGCCTGCTACATGGGTTCTGGTACATAAGTTTAAGACCCTGTTTACCAAGCATCCGTATAGCATGTACGAGAACAAGATTTGCCGGGATTATCGGGATGGTAAACTGACTAAGGAAGAATTGGATGAGTGCTCTACCTGTGATATGTGTGCTGTAGTTAATAACGGTTTGAGCGAGACATCGAAAGAGCAACTGAAGTATAAGACCGGTGAAGAAATCGTGGATGCGGATATCGCAGAGCAGATGAATGGAGAGAAGGTGTGATTAGCTGATGGGAGTTAAATTTAGCGTTGTCATCCCGATTTATAATGCTTCTGCGTATTTACGTGAATGTGTAGATTCTGTACTCCGCCAAACTTATGATAATTATGAAATTATCCTAGTAAATGATGGTTCTACAGACGATTCTTTTGAGATATGTAAAGAATATGCTGCAGCGAATCGAAGCATTCATGCATATACGAAGGAAAACGAAGGATTATCCGCAACACGAAATTATGGTTTGTCTGTATGCCAAGGAGATTACATTGTTTTTCTTGACAGCGATGATTACATTGAAAGCGAATCCCTGCAGAAATTCAATGCAGCAATCGAAAAAACGGGCGCAGATATTGTCGCAAGCTATGCCTATCATATTGACACTGATGGCGGTCAGCATAAGAGCAGACCCTTCTTGTTAAACGCCGAATTTCCCATGTCCGGTACCGAATTTTTCAAAAAATCATTGTACCAAAACAATATGAGAGCGTGCGCTCCATTTTACATTACTAGCAAAAAGCTTATTGATAAGTATAACATGCAGTTCCAAAGTGGGCTGTACCATGAGGACGAGTTGTGGACACCCAAATTGCTTTTTTACGCTGAGAAAGTGGTAGATTTGTCTTTTTATTTCTATAATTACCGGCTTTCCAACACGCAGTCAATTACTCGCGACCCAAGCAAAAAAATGAAAAGAGCACTGGATCGTATGCAGATTGCATGTGAATTGTGCGATTTCTTTTCTCCATATACGCAGAAGAAGTATGACTGTTTTCAGGATAATATTGCAGCACAATATATGTACGCTGTATACGATGGAAATCTTATCAATGCGGGGCAGAAAGTGGATAGATTCTTTCCTCTCAAGCATGCAAAAACAAAAAATTATATTGTCAAAGGGCTGATATTTGCAGCTAGTCCACGATTGGCATGTAAATTACGGGCTTATAAGAAATAAGGTGAGAAAATGTGTTCATTTGATAAAGAAAAGAATAAAATTGTGGTTGTTCACTACGGAAATGTAATGCTTTATCCTCCGGTTTTGAGTTTACTGGAAAACCTTTTGCATAATAATTACAAGGTTGTTTTGATTTCGGGCAATACGAAAAAGCTTCCCAAGGTCATAACAGATTCTGATATAAAACTGATTGATATTGAAATAATCAACAGTCGACATATCATAATGAGAGTAAAGAGAAGATTCGGTATTGGTGGACAATACAAGCGTGCGCTAATAAATGTGATGGAAGAAGGCGATATTGTCTGGACGACCACGGACTCTACCGTAAGAGCAATTAATAAAGTGTTGCTGAACTATAAGCATGTCATGCAGTTGATGGAATTAGATTCATTTTTTCCGTTATTTGATGGCGCAAAATTCTTGAAATTTGACCTGAGTTTATATGCAAAAGTCGCTTGGAAGACAGTGGTGCCTGAGATTAACAGAGCTTATATCCAGAAAGTCCAGTGGAAATTAAATCGTGTGCCTGCGGTGCTGCCTAACAAGCCTTATTATCTAGAACCTGATGAAATGACTGAGGATGTGCAGAAAGCCATAACGGAATTGGAAAAAGACCCACGAAAAAAAATCATGTACTTAGGTGTCATGAGTGTGGACAGAAATTTGGTGCCTTTTGCTAAAGCAGTAGAGAAACTGGGGGAGAACTACTGTCTGTGCGCATTGGGCAGTGTGCCGGAAGGACAAAAAGAACAATTTGATGCTTTCTTGGAAAATCATTCGCAAGTGAAATATTTAGGCTTTTTCAATCCCCCCAATCATCTGCATTTCCTAAAATCTGCATATATTGGGTTGCTTCCATACTCGACAGACTTCAGCAGTGTATTTATTTCACCCTTAAATGTTTTGTATTGCGCACCAAATAAGATATATGAGTATGCAGGATATGGCGTTCCAATGCTTGGAACAGATATTATGGGTCTTAAGCAACCTTTTGAAAAATATAATATAGGCGTGTGCTGTGCAGACTTGAGTCCAGAAACGGTTGTGAATGGAATCAGGCGTATCGAGATGGATTACTCGAATATGAAACAAAATTGTAGAGCGTTTTATGACGATACCAATCTTGATAGCATTGTATATTCCATTATTCAAGAATAAAGTGAGCAGAATAGAGGTTGGGAGGTGGACGGCATAAAAATCAAGATATCTACGATATTTGAATGGATTATTATTCTCTGCTGTATTTTGATGCTGGGTTATACATTGTTGCCGGAGAAAGATTATATTGGATATTATGCGGCAAGAATTATCGTGGCAATGTTATCGATTGTGTCAGCTGTTGTAACTGTGGCAATAACTCCTAGAAATTCCGCATTTAGGAGAATAATCCAATTCCTAAATCGATATATAGTTCCGTATTCTTTGTTTATCAGCATAATGTTCCTGTATTCTTTGGTAGCATACCAGTATGAGATAGGAGATTTGTATAAAATCGTACTGCCGTATTCGTTTGTTTACTTGGCTTATCCAATTACATATGTATTCTATCAGCAAAACAGCATGAGTAAATTAATGATGAAGGTTTCATTTTTAGTTATAGGCATTTTGGCACTTAAAATGATTTCATGGTATTTTTATAATTACCAGGGAATTGTTATATTTGAGAGGCTGCTGTTTGAATATGACAAATGGTTTAGAAATGGCCTTCAACGGGTGAATGCAGGATATTTGGTTGGAATTGTTGCAGTTTTCTTGTTTGTAAGAGGAAATTTAGGCGTTAAAAGAGTATATTATTTTGGTATCGTAGCTTATATTATCTTTTTTTTGATGTATGTATCAGCATACCGCTTTCAGGTCATTGTAACCTGTTTCGCTTGCGCCGTTGTGTATTATTTTTATCAAGGTAAAAATCTGAAGGTTTTCTTTCGTCGAGTTCTATTGTTTTTCCTGCTGATAGCCTTGTTCATTAGCGAACCTGTACAGGATCTTATTGCATCCTTCGCAGTTAGTCAGTCTGACATTGGCTATTCGACACTTGTAAGAGTGATGAATATTCAACATTACTGCGAATTGATGATTGATCGAGTGGCTGTCTTTGGCCTTGGTTTTATTGCAAAAGATAACAGTGCTTCCTTAGCATTGATGTCCTATAACGGCGGTGAAATTTTTTGGCTGGAGGATGTGGGTATTTTTGGAGGCTTTTTTCGATTTGGCTTATTTTCTTTATTTTTATACGGTTATCCCTTCTGGCAAGCCATCGCTTTATGTAAAGCATTGAGAAAAAATAATAGGTTAGATTTAAGACCAATCGCCTTTGGAATAACAGCATATATGATTATATCTTGTTTGGCACTGAATATGTTCGACGGACAGAGAGCGTTTGATGTACCGTTTTATATGGCGATTCTTGCTTATCTAAAGTATTCCGTGTATGAACATACTTCCAGCCAAAGCAATTTCCGCGTATTTGCTATGGAGGATGCATTATGAGCATAAAAACAATAATTAAAAAAGACAGTTCTGTGTATTTTCTGTTAAAAAGTCTAAAAATGACTTATCTATACAGAAAAATACGGAAAATGGATAACGCTCAGAAAATGGCGTATATTGGCGGATTGTATAGAAAAAAAATAGGAAGAGAAATGAATTGGGACAATCCAATAAGATATACGGAAAAAATTCAATATGAGAAGATTAACGGGCGTATGGATGAAAAAGTCCAGCTCGCTGACAAGTATCGGGTTCGGGAATGGATAAAAGAGAAAATCGGTGAAGATTATCTAATAAGATTGCTTGGTGTTTGGAAAAAAGCAAGTGAAATCGACTTCGATAATCTCCCCAACCAGTTTGTATTAAAAACCAACTGCTCTTCTGGCGATGTAGTCATTGTAAAAGACAAGTCCACGCTTTCCCCAAAGGATATCCGAAATATCAGAAAAAAACTGGACTTCTATTTACACTGTAAATATGGTGTGGATACAGGGGAATTTCAGTACGCATTAATGGAACCCGTAATTATCGCGGAAGAATTCGTTGACCACCGTGGCGATGATTTGCCTGATTATAAATTCCTATGCTTTGATGGAGTGCCTGTGTATTGTTGGGTAGATATCGACAGATACTCTAACCACAAGCGCAATGTGTATAATTTGAAGTGGGAACTTCAGCCTTGGAATCAGGAGAGATATGGAACTACAAACTATCCACTAAAAGCTCCTGATAATTTTGACAAAATGATAGAAATCGCCGCGAAGCTATCAGCAGGATTTCCGCATGTTCGAGTTGATTTATACAATGTGAATGGAAAAATCTACTTTGGGGAAATGACTTTCACAAATGGTAGTGGATTTGAACCGATTATTCCTCAGGAGGCCGATGATATGCTAGGTAATTTGTGGAGGCTTCCCTGATTGGAAGTGTCTCTGTGGATGGAGAAATATGGAATGTCTAGATTAAATAATATGACTCAAAAGACGGTTGTGAAAAACGGCTTCTGGATGTATCTGATGCAGATATTCAATACGGTTGTCCCTCTTTTGACACTGCCGTACATTACCAGAATTCTGGGTGCTAGCCAGTACGGCGTTTTTTCGATTGCGCTAAACTTCCTGACATACTTTCAAGTTGTTGTGGAATATGGATTTGGCATGTCGGCAACCAGAAAAATTGCACTTTCAAACAAGGATAGTTCCATTACCAATAAGACCTTTACGACTGTATTGGTATCCCGGATGGGCCTGTTTGCATTGTGCTGCACCGTTACATTGGCTTATTTCCTCACATCAAGCACGGATAGCAAAGAGTGTGTCTGCTTAGTAATCCTGATGATTGCCCTGCTGGGGAACTGTATGCAGTTGAACTGGTTTTTTCAGGGTATGCAACAGATGCAGTTTATCTCCATCATCAGTATCCTGTCGAGAAGCATTTCTGTGGTTTTAACCTTCCTAATTGTGAAAACATCGGATGATTTGCTGCTCTATTGTCTGCTGTATGCAATAGCACCGTTTATCAACGGCGTCCTCGGCATCGTCATTGCACATAACCGTTACGGGTTAAAGCTGATACGGGTGAAAATGAGTGAGGTTATAGCAGAATTGAAAGAGGGGTGGTATGTTTTCACGACACAGTTAAGTGCGAAAGTATTTGGCACCATTGGCATTACATTCCTTGGTATATTTGCCACATCATCGGAGGTTGGCATTTACTCTGCAATCAACAAGATTCCGAACATGATCATATTTGCATGGACACCCGTTGCCCAAATCATGTATCCCATATCTAGTAAAAAGATGAAGGAATCCTTCACAGACGGAAGAAGATTTATTAAGAAGGTACATCTTATCATTATTCCGCTGGCTGTGTGCGGTTCCATTCTTATTTCATTTTTTTCAAAACCAGTGATTCGTATTGCATTTGGAGCAGAGTATGCTGCATATTCTTATTGGGTTATTCCTATGCTCGCATGGCTGGTTGCCGCAATTAACAACAATTTTTGGGGAATCCAGACCCTGCTTGGAAGTGGCCATGACAAAGAATACAGCAGATGTTTCCAGATTGGTGTTATGTGCACGATTGCGCTGAACTTAATTCTGATTTATTTCTTTAAAGGAGATGGTGCATGTATAGCACCTTTCCTGTCGGAATCAATATTGGGAATATTACTTTACATCGAAATCAAGAAAATCGAAAAGGGGAGATGTTAATGAAGAAAGTAATGTTGGTCTTTGGAACACGACCAGAAGCTATAAAGATGTGCCCACTTGTTAATGAATTAAAGAAAAGAGATACTATTCAAACGATTGTCTGTGTTACTGGTCAGCATCGTCAGATGCTAGATCAGGTTTTAGAGACATTCGGTGTTGTACCCGATTATGACTTGGCTATTATGAAGCAGGGACAGACACTGTTTGACATTACTACGGGCATTCTTGAGAAGATTAAGACTGTACTGGAAGATGCTAGACCGGATGTTGTTCTAGTACATGGCGATACGTCCACGACTTTTGTAACTGCAATGGCGTGTTTTTATATGCAGATTCCTGTCGGTCACGTTGAGGCTGGTTTGCGGACTTATAACATTTATTCGCCATATCCGGAAGAATTTAATCGTCAGGTAGTGGGGATTATTGCTAAGTATAATTTCGCTCCAACTGAACTCGCAAAAAAGCATCTAGTTGATGAGGGGAAGGATCACACATCTATTTATGTGACCGGGAATACCGTCATTGATGCCATGCAACATACAGTTGTTGAAGATTACCACCATCCAGAGCTTGACTGGGTAGGCAACGATCGGATGATTTTCATTACTGCCCATCGGAGAGAGAATCTTGGTGAACCAATGCACCATATGTTCCGAGCAATCAGAAGAGTTCTTAATGAGCATTCTGATGTAAAGGCAATCTACCCAATACATATGAACCCCGTGGTGAGAAAAGCAGCCGATGAGGAACTTGGTGGATGTGAGCGTATCCACATTATTGAGCCAATTGAGGTGTTTGATTGCCACAACTTTGAAGCACGGTGCTTTCTCTGTCTCACTGATTCTGGAGGAATTCAGGAAGAATGTCCATCTTATGGTAAACCAGTTCTTGTTATGAGAGATACAACAGAACGCCCAGAAGGCGTCGATGCAGGAACACTGAAGCTGGTTGGTACTAATGAAGATACCATATACGAATGGTTTACTAAACTGTTAGACGATCCCGAGGAGTATGCCAAGATGGCGCATGCAGTCAATCCTTATGGAGACGGGCACGCCTGTGAGCGCATTGCAAATATTCTCGAGGGAAAGGGTTGTATGTCAATGTCAGTTAGTTAAGAACTTTAAAATTCGAACAGACAGTCTGAATGGAGGAATAAAGTGCCCTTCGAGAATGAATTCTGGAACAAACGGCGTGAATAACACCATTTGCTGAGCAAGGTTTTTATTTTATTGCATGGTAAATAAGCAGGTATGAAAAATACCTGCCATGTGGTACAATGATTCTGTCAGTCAAAATCGATATGTAAAGCATACGCTTCCTCTCAGGCCTGACAGGAAGCGTATGCTTTCTAGGCAGGCCTTCTACATCAAGCGGTTCTTCTCAAGAATGTAGCCGCAAAAAGTGACGGCAAGCCTTGAAGGCAATCGCAAAATCAACCTGATGGATATGCTTGCGTTTCTGCTTCTCAAATGTGACCTGCCCTGTTATGTAAGAGCAGAAATTAAAAAGTATGAGCCTCGCCCATATCTCATGGGTTATCATCTGCCTACTTTTTGAGTGAAAATTTACGGTAGCTATTGTGTGCTTCAGTGTGCAGAATGAAGTTTCAATGCTCCATCTGAGATGGTATATTTCTTTGATTTCTTCCGCATGGAATTCATTTTCGGGAAGGTTTGTTATGATGTTTTCATAGGTGCCGTTTCCCCATCGGAAACGGAGGACACGCAGGGATATTTCGTATTCCCCGTATTTTTCAGCCGGAAAATAGTCAAAAGCTACCTTTTGGCAGATGTGCCGATACTGGTCCGCCGATTCAGGATGCAGGTATTTCTTTTTTAAATGGCTTCTTGTAAGACACCTGGTTACCCTGATGTCAAATGATTCCTCCGTTGGGAGGTCATTGCTAAGAAGCCGCTTCGTTTTTGTGTCAGTTGCCGGGATAACAAAAAAGGGTAAGTGCTTCAAAAGATGGCGTAGTGTAATTATCCCACTATTTTGCTATACTGACAGCAAACTATAGGAAGGGGGACGATTACAATGGATAATCGGAAACAGCAGGATACAACT
>JAETNR010000123.1 GCA_021772055.1 Blautia sp.
AAATAGAAGGACAGATTCGACAACACCAAGATCTTAAAGTCGACAGCAAAATTTTACATATCTAATTCTTATCAGAAAGATTTACTTTCCAAAGACACAAGATTTTTTACGCCCTCGTTAAGATCGAAATGTGAACGTAATGTGAATTGTTTAATCTGTCTCATTTCCCTATACCCATATAACATATAACTTCGAGAACAAATGCCAAAACTATCAAATAACAAAAAGTTTGCGGACATCAGGACTCTCATCCCAACACCCGCAGGCTCACCTCTGTTTCCGTATTCACTTACACTCTCTGACAATAATCCAAACTAATCCATCCAGCTCCACTTTTCAGTCTTCCCCATCCTTTATCAGAACCTTTCCCCTCTCTGACTGTTTATGATACACTAAAATTACCGAAAAAAAGCGTCAGAATTCCCTGAAATCAGCAAGGGAATTTCCCTAAAAAAGGCGGGACATATTGAATCCCCTTTACATTACGATTATCCTTTATCTAAGCACGACCAAAGATAAAGGAGGAAAGGAAGATGCTCACTATGTCCCAAATCAATCATATCAAAGATTTGAGCAATTGTGGATACCGTATCAGTGAAATTTCTGAAAAAACTGGTACAGATCCCAAAACAATACGGAAATACCTCTCGCAGGATGATTTTTCACCTGACCCGCCAATCACGAAGGAAAAGCCTTCCAAGCTGGATCCATTTAAACCAATCATACAGGAGTGGCTTGAGGAAGATAAAAACACTGGCGTAAGCAGCACCACACGGCCCAGAGGGTTTATGAACGGCTGATGGAGGAACACGGCTATACCGGAAGCTACAGTGTTGTTCAGCGCTATATGAAAAAATGCCGCTCCATACAGACAGAAAAAGCAAACCTGGAACTGATCTGGGATCCCGGCCCAGCACAGGTAGATTTTGGTGAAGCAGATTTCTATGAAGCCGGGAAACTGTGCCGTAAGAAATATTTAACCGTATCCTTCCCCTATAGCAATGATGGCTATAGTCAGGTATTCGGCGGTGAAACTGCCGAGTGCGTCTGCCAGGGACTGCAGGACATTTTTGAATTTATTGGCGGTGTGCCGCCTCTTCTGATCTTCGACAATGCAACGGGTGTCGGGCGGCGCATCGGCGATACCATCCATGAATCGGAACTCTTCTCACGGTTCCGTGCGCACTATCATTTCCGGGTACGTTTCTGTAACCCTTATTCCGGCTGGGAAAAGGGAAATGTGGAGCGCAAAGTGGATTTTAACCGTTCCAACCTGTTCGTGCCGGTGCCGCATTTCACGGAGATTGAAAAATATAACCGGAAGCTGCTTTCCCGGCATGAAAAAAAGGCGGCCGAACTGCATTATAAAAAACAGGTCCCCATCGGGGAACTGTTTGAAGAGGACAGAAAAGCACTCCTGGTGCTGCCGCCCAAAAAGTTCAATGTCTGCCGGTATGAATGGCTGAAAACAGACGGATATGGGAAAGTCTGTATGGATGGAAAACATTTCTACTCCACAATGCCGGAAAATGCCAATCAGAGAGTGCTGGTTGGAATTCATGCCCATACCATTGATATCCTTACGGAAGGCGGACAGGTCATCACTACCCACCGGCGCGCTTTCGGCGAAGGGCGTACCGATATCAGTGATTACAGTACAACTCTGGCTGTTCTTATGAAGAACTCCGGCGCATGGGGAAACAGCGGCCTGCGCCGTGAGACCCCGGATGCCCTGCGTACTTACATGGATACACAGCCGAAGGAAAAGCTGAAAGACTGCCTGCGGATCATGAATGAACTGACGAACCAGTATGGGTTCCATGCGGCCACTTCTGCTATGGAAATGGCCTGTGCAAGAGGAACTATCAACATCTGCGATGCTTCGGTACTGGCTGCCAGGATTACCGGTTATGGGATCTGTACACCGCCGGAAGCTGGGCCGTCACTGGAAGTGTATGACGAAGCATTCCTGAAGAAAGAGGGTGCAGTATCATGATGACACCAAAAATGAAAGAGGATTTCTGTACCCGGATACTCGAAGCCAGCAGGCAGCTGTTCCTTTCCAGCAGGATCTCAGAGGTCTGTCTGGAAAAAGGGACCCAGAAACAGATGGAATTCGTTTTGGAGCTTATGAACGAGGAACTGACCCTGCGTGATGAGAACCGCCGCAAACGCCTGATCAAGCGTGCCGGGTTTCCAATCTATAAAACCTTTGAGGGCTACAGCTACCAAAGCGTAAAGTTTCCACCTGCATTCTGCAGGGAGGAGCTTGAAACGCTGGAGTTTGTTCCAGAGAAGAAAAACCTGGTACTTTATGGCCCGGTTGGCATCGGAAAAACACATATGGCAATCGCGGCAGGTGTGAAGGCCTGTAATCTCGGTTATAAGACAAAATTTTATACCGTAACCGAACTTGTACTGAAACTGGCAGAAGCCCGTAAATTTTCCATCCAATCTGTCATGTATTTTCTGACAGCCGGATATCTTGGGTCTAACTGCATGAGATGTTCTTTTTTCCAGTTGTTTGTTGTGTGGTTATACATGGAAATCTCTTCCCAGATACGGTATGCCAGGAAACTAACCGTATATTTATGGAATGGAACAATTTTCATCAAAGTCACGGTTTCCGTCTCAAAATCATAACTCCATTTGGTTACCGGAACTTCTTCATTGATTGTTCTATCATAAACCTGCCAGTATCTCATCGAAGCTGCTGTATCATTCACCTTAACTGTTCTCTAAAAAATCCTTCCATCACATGGATCTTCAATGTATCCTCTGTTGCAATTACAGGATCTGTCATCAGAAATGTCTGCTGCAATTCTTTTAAATGTTCTTTCGTCCACGTATTATGACCGCGGCTGATACAAATAGTAGAATATTTTACGCCGTTGTTAAAGTAAGTTCTTCATATCCTGCTTCACCTGGAAGCGTAAATCCCCCTTTCCGTTTGCTCATATTGTCTCTCCATACCATTCTATATTTTTAAGTGAATTTAAACCAATGAATACGCATTATTTCTTTGCCATTCCCTTTAAAAAGAAGCTTCATATTTAATTTATCCAGGAATATATCTCTATCCAGATCGCAGCTGCACACCTGGTAACCGCAATGGTCATACCTTCCAGTATAATTCACCTTACAAACACCAATCCGCCTGTCAGCCTCATTATCCCATACCTCTATACAGGCATCTTCTTCCATAGATGCAACAAGAAAATGCACTTTGGTTTTATTTTTCATTCCACAAATATTAGGCCGCTTATAAATGATTTTTAGCGCAAAATGGCAAAATTTCTGCGCAGAAAAAACGCCTAAGCCAATGCAGGTATAAGCACAAGATTTCTGACAGTAAGCCCAGCTGCAAT
>JAETNR010000049.1 GCA_021772055.1 Blautia sp.
AGCTATTTTCGTACCAGATACAGAGAAATGTCCATCCGTTTGGCCCATTCTGCTGAGATATAAAGCTAAAAAATCCTTGAAAAATAAGGGAAAAAGACTTGACTAAATAGGGAGGTCATTGGTTGTAAGTACCTTTGTTGAAAAATATTCTCCGGTCTCTTCATCAATCCTTACAATATCGGTAAAGGTACCTCCGATATCGGCTGACAAACGATATGACATCTCTATGATTCCCTCCTTTTATTCCAGTGTTTTAATTCGCTGCTGCCGCAAAGCTCTCATCCAGGCTCTTGCACAGGCCATCCAGATCCAGTTCGTCTTCCAGAGTGTATTCTGCAATCGTTTCATAGAAAATATTGTAATATTCCTCTGCAAAAATCACGATACCGGAGCTGTTCCATGTATGTTCTTCATCATAAGACTGGATATCCGCAAGTCCCGCAGAAAAGCTTAAATCCACATCCTTCACGGTAGAGATTTTGAATCCGTTGGTCGCATAGCTCTCGCCGGATTCTTTGCTCAACAGATAAGTGTAAAAGCGTTTTCCGGCTTCCATCTTCTTCTCATCCTTGCTGTTGTACAGACAGATGCCGTTGCCGGGTCTCATGATCATGATCGCGCCGTCAGGATCCTCAGTGGTAGGCATTGCAAATACACGAACTTCACAGTCAGGATTTTTGGAAGTGATTCCGTCAATCGCCCAGGAACCATTTGCTGTCATAGCAGCTTCTCCATATGCAACCATATTCTGTGCCGTATCCCAGTCTGTACCAAAGGGATCGTCACCCCAGTATTCTTTAAAGCTGAAATAATTGGTGATTGCCTCTTTAAACAGATCATCATCTGAGAACGTAGAAGTAAGTTCCATCTTATCCGTAAACCATGTTTCTGTTCCAAACAGCGGGAAACCGGAAACATCCACATATTCCTGAAGCCCCCATAAAACCTGCATCGGAGCTGCAAAAGGCTGTATTCCGTTTTCCGTAAGGGTCTCACAGATTTTTCTCAGTTCAGAAATTGTGGTCGGCACTTCCAGTCCGTATTCATCAAAAATTCCCTTGTTATAGAAAATCGCATATCCATTGGTGTCCAGCGGAATGGCATACTGAACGCCGTCTACCTGTCCGTCTGCCAGATATCCTTCCTGAATGTTCTCGATTCCTTCCATCTCGGAAACGTCATAGAGATGACCTGCTGCCGCATATTCCTGATAGCTGGACTGTCCTGCCAGGTCAAAGATCATCGGTGCATCGTCAGAAGCAATCTTAGTTTTTAATGTCTGATCGTAAGAATCATAAGTCACTGTTTCAATAGAAACTTTCACATCCGGGGTGGATGCATTGAAATTCTCTACCATTTCATTCATCCACTTTTTTATTCCCTCCTCCTCAAAGTGATTCAGCCAGATAATCTCCGTTACCTCACCTTCTGCCTGAACAGGAACTGCCATTGCTGCCACCATTGATCCTGCACAAAGACCTGCTATGATTTTTCTCCATTTTTTCATTTTTGTTACCTTCCTTTCTTTTAATTTTCACTTTATTATAAGCAGCCTAACATGTTTATCTTTCAGTTCTTCACCGCTCCTGCCGAAATCCCCTCTACCATATATTTCTGGGTTGCAACAAAAAAGATAAGGATCGGGATCATACAGAGAAGGGAAGATGCAAATGCAACTCCATAATTCGATGTATGCTCACCAAAGAAATAGTATTGTTTTACCGTCAGCGTTCTGACTTCCTCCTTCTGCAAAAGAATCATGGATATATTAAAGTCATTCCACAGCCAGAGCACATGGAGCGTTGCCACTGTTACCGTAATCGGTTTCAGCAGGGGAAACACGATCCGGAAGAAAATTTTGAAAGCCCCGCAGCCATCGATCATGGCCGCCTCCTCAAGCTCCCTGGGTATGGACTTCACAAAACCTACATACATATAGCTGGCATAAGCAACGCTGGTTCCCGTCAGAATGATGATCATTCCCAGATGACTATTCATAAGGTTTAATGACTTATACATTTTATAAATTGGAATCATCAGTATCTGAAACGGAATCATCAGTGAGCCAAGGAATATTTTATCCAGAAACCGCAGGCTCCGGCACCTTTCTGAATTCCTCGCAATGGTATGACCTGCCATAGAAGAACAAACAACGATCAAAAACACCGAGGGAAAGGTTACAATACAGCTGTTGAGCAAAGCCCGCGAAAAATCACTTTTCTGAATTGCCTGGATGTAATTATCAACATTAAGCGTCGCCGGAAGACTCAGTACAGATTTCGCTATCTCACTCTGGGATTTGAAGGATGTAAGGATTGCCATACCAATAGGGAAGCAGAACGCAAACATCAATATCAGCGTTATCATGGCAAGTCCTGCCTTTTTTGCCTTTTTCTTTGCCACTATACATCAACCTCCCTCTTCCTGAAAAATGATGAGACGAGATTCCCAATGATCACAAGGAAAAGAACAAATATCAGAGAAATTGCCTCTCCATATCCGGCTTTGTTATATTCGTACAAATTCTCAAAAATATAAATTGATATTGTCCTGGAATATCCAGCCGGACCACCTCCCGTACTGGACAGTGTCATGGCAAATTCCCGCAGCCAGCTTGTCAACGAAATCGTTACACAAATTGAAAATGCAGGCATAAGCATGGGAAGCGTGATATTGAAAAACTGCTGCCGCGCATTAGCTCCATCCGCTCTGGCGGCTTCATACAGATCCATCGGTACACTTTTCAGTCCGGCAAGATAAATCAGCATATTGGTCCCACAGGTGTTCCATACCCCCATCACCGTAATTGCAGGAATAACCCAGTCCTTGTTTCCCAGCAGGCTCTTGATATGGAACAGATCCGGAAATACAGACCGATAGATAAAGCCCCACAGAAATGAGGTCAGGATTGCGCTGAAGCATACTGGAATAAAGAATATGATCTTTGCCAGTCCGCTCAGCTTTCCCAACTTCTGGTTCACCAACAGAGCCAGCCCCAGAGAGGCCGCATTACTAAGCGCGGTACCAAGAGCAGCAAAAACCAGCGTATTTCTTATGGGTGCCATGATTCTCCTGTCATGGAACAAATTGATAAAGTTCTTGAAACCCACGTAATTATAATCTGTGGTAATTCCGTTCCAGTCTGTAAACGCAATATTGATACCCATAAAAAGGGGAATGACGATTGCAAAAGCAAAAAAGCCAACTGCCGGAACTGCAAAAATATATTTTGCCAGATGATTCATTCTCAATTTTTTACGCTTCAATTTCTTCCCCTTTCTAATCCAGGTTCAGCACTGCATGGACAACCCCAGTATCATAGTGAACCCAGATTCCATAATCTGCTTCATCACCAGTTCTGGCACGCTCTGCCTCATAGATTCCATCACTGCCCATATGCCCCTCCGAAAGCTCCAGGTATTCCTGGTGGCGCAGATTCTGAAAGTTTGAGATTCGAACCCCTGTCGTCATAAGCTCGATTGCCTGCTTTCGAATGAGATTCAGGCGAAAACCTTCTCCCACAACATAAAAGCTGCCTTTGCCTTCATAAATAATGAATCCTTTTGCCCGAACCTGATAACACTCTTCACTGGTATGAGCTGCATCCATATACGGCTTTTGTCCATCTGAATAATCATCCTCCAAAGGATTCGTAAAAACCGCTCTTCCCACAAAGTCACCAAAGTCAAAATACTGAGCGCTGCTGCCTTCATATTGTGTGACCGTATAAAAAGCATCTGTCCCCTGATACTTTTCAATCAATGGAACTCCTTCCTTAAGAATCTTCACCAGGTGGCAGAATTCCCTGCTTTCTTCCCGGATGAATCCGTCACCGTCAAGCATATGTTCGATTCCAAAACAGTGGACACCGCACAGGCCATGTTCTCCGACCGCATGGACCACGTTGACTGCACTCAAAGCAGAGTACCCTGTTTCCGGTATGTACAATGGATTGTCCTTCCGTGCGTATCTTCCGCACACTTCATCGTAAGAACGAAAATCTTTAAAATAGTTATCCGGACATACCGCCTCAATGGAAGGGGCCAGATATTTCCAAAGTCCCAGGACCTTACTGACTGCGCCTCCGCACGGATAATCGATTCCCGGAACCCGGTTATACATTTCCCCCAGCCATACGTTAGTATAAACGGGAAGATTATAAATTTTTCTTCCGGCCTCGGCCACCTGATTGATATATACTGCAAATGCGTACGCTGTACACAATTCAGCACTGTCATTTCCAAAAAGTTCCTGCCAGTTTCCTGATTTTTTTCCGCCGTTTTCTTTCCAGCTCCTGGTCACAGGGTCTTCCGGTGCGCCTTCCCGGTTCAGCCACTCCAGAACCTTTTCCGGCACATTCTCTCTGTAAATTTTTTCACCAGAAAGAGAATAATCTCTCGGTGTTCCCAGATGTCCGGCTTCATTTTCCACCTGAACCCCCAGCACTATCCCTTTCCTGTCCCTCCCTTTCAGATATCTCATCAGATTCTCAAAAGCCCTGCATTCAGCTTTCAGGCTCTCCACACAATGAGGAGATAACGCCATGATTTTTTGGTGCACAACGGTTTCCGCACGAATATAACGTTCCGTCTGAGTTTTCATCCAGTCGGGAATATACTGGGAGGTTCCGTTTTTCCATGCCCCAAACCAGAGAAGGATTAAACGTTTTCCGTGTCTTTCCGATCCTCTTATCAGCATGTCCACCTGGCTGAAATCATATTTTCCCTCTGACTTCTCCATTTTATTCCAGTGAACCGAAGCTGCCAGTGTATTAAACCCGATGATATCCGCTGCTTTCCAATTCTCTTCCATAATTTCTTCAGATAAGGAATTAGAGTTTCTAACCTGTGCCCCCACTGTAAAATAGTTTTTACCGTTTACTTTAAATAACCCCTGTAATCTCATCAATCTTCCTCAGTTCTTCCTGACTAAACGGCGCACTCTCTACCACTTTGATATTATCCAGGATCTGCTGCGGCCTGGAAGCTCCGATCAGAACACTTGTGACTACATCATCTTTCAGAATCCATTTCAGTGCCATCTGCGCCAATGTTTCGCCTCGCTCTTTTGCAAGATTGTTCAGTTTTTTGCTCATCTGCACTTTTTCTTCTGTCACGTTGTTTTCGCCAAGGAACCGGCCGTCTGTGCGGACCCGACTGTCAGCAGGAATCCCATTCAAATAGCGATCCGTAAGAAGGCCCTGTGCCAGAGGGCTGAATGTAATGATACCCTTGCCCATATCTGCAGCGGCATCTTTTAACCCGTTTTTTTCGATGGTTCTGTCATAAATGGAATACCTGTTCTGATTGATTACAAACGGGCACTTCAGTTCTTCCAAAATCCGGCACGCTTTTTTCATTGTCTCTCCGTCATAATTGGAAAGCCCCACGTACAGCGCTTTGCCGCTTCTTACTGCCTGCGACAATGCTCCCATGGTCTCTTCCAACGGTGTTTCCGGATCCATGCGATGGTGATAAAAAATATCTACATATTCCAGGCCCATCCGTTTCAGACTCTGGTCCAGGCTGGCCAGAAGATATTTTCTGCTTCCCCAGTCTCCGTACGGTCCATCCCACATAGTATATCCGGCCTTTGTTGTAATGATCATCTCATCCCGGTATTCCATAAAATTTTCTTTCATGATCCGTCCGAAATGAATCTCTGCAGCTCCCGGCTCCGGCCCATAATTATTTGCCAGGTCAAACTGGGTAATGCCGTTGTCAAACGCTGTAAAACAAAGGTTTTTCATATTTTCGTAAGAGGCGGTATCTCCGAAATTATGCCACAGCCCAAGAGATACCTGCGGCAGCATCAATCCGCTTTTGCCGCAGCGGATATACTTCATTTCCGAATATCTTTTTCCATTTGCCTTATACATATCATTCACTCTCCTGCACATGATAATCTGTTTTTATTATCTATCCTTTCAGATATCCTGAATATCCTGATGTAATAACTCGATTGCTCCATCCAGATCCTTCTCCACAAGTTTCTGATAGATTCGCATATGGGAAACCCCGTCTGCCGGAGCATCCATACTGCTTCTGGAATTCCATATATGCTGAGCGTATACTCTTTTTTCCATGTCCATACATTCCCGCAGAAATTTCAGCAGAATATAATTTTCAGAAAAGGAAGCCAGCATCAGATGAAATTCTGCATTATCATCCCATACATCCCATAAATTCATATCACTCTGTGATACAGTTTTATCAATCTGCCCCTTCAGACTGGAAATTTTTTCTTCTGTCAGCTTTAGAAACGATGTCTTCAATGCCTCTGTTTCCAGCAGCCGCCGGATTCCTATAACTTCTTCCGCCTCTTTCTCTGTCATATGAATCACCACATATCCATATCTTGGAACGCTTCGAATGATTCCTTCGCTACATAGCTTGATCAGCGCTTCTCTGACAGGTGCTTTACTGACTCCAAACAGTTCTACCAGCTTACTTTCCGTCAGAACCTGCTCCTCTCCGGGCGGATTTTTAATAATCATCTCCAGAATCTTGTCATGAATCCTATCCGAAAGACACTCTTTTTTTTTCGACGTTAATCCATTTACTAACTCCATGTGGTTATTTACCTTTCTATTTTTTGTATTGCAAAGTTTATCCCCACTCATTCATTTCTTTTCAGATACTTCTGGCAGCTTCCACAACCCAACGGATTCTTTCCCAGTCTATTTTGGAATCAACGGTACAGTCTCCTCCAAGCATCATGCCTGTTTTTCCATGATTCAAGATCATATTTCTGGTATATTCCTGCAGTTCTTCTTTTGTCCCTGTATAGATAATTCCCTGCTGTGAATTCTCATCCCAGTGTGTCTCAAAACCTCCCAGTGAGGTTCTTCCATTGATAAAATAGCGTCCTTCCTCCAATCCCATGCCTTCAACATGAACCGCCCAGTTCACAACCTTTGCAGGATACTCTCTCCACAGTGACAGCCGGTTTCTGATCCCGTCAAAACCACACATATGGAGGATGTTATTATCCGAAAAACGGTTCGCATGCTCCAAAACATATAAATCGCTGGGGGCAATGATATTTCTGTATTCTTCCGGGATAAAACGGTCGTGCTCTCCGCCCTGTACACAGTAATAAATTCCATCGCATCCTGCTTCTGTAATCAGCAGTTCAGCCAGAAGGGCGTTTGTCTGTGCGATCACATCCAGTGCGTGCATAACAGCATTTTTATCCTTCCTGATATACTCCATCACTTCCCCGTCTGTGATCCCCTGTTCCTTTGCCCCGAAGCGTATAGACGAAAAAGGTGCAAATACGTTATAAAATACGCAGCGTTCCTTTCCGATGTCAACCACGATTGCTTTCGCTCTCTCCACCTGTCCTCTGATAAACGGATGATCCGGTTTCAATGGCTCCATCTTTTTCCAGTTACTGGAATCATGAATTTCCGGCAGCGGGTACGGAAAAAAGCCATCGCACATGATCTTAACAAAATCCAGATCCGTCTCCCTGTAATATTTCAGATGTGCCTTCACACAAGTCTCTCCGGATGCTTCTTCCCCATCAAAATGGAACCAGAATCCTACAGGTACGTGATCCACCTCTTTTTTATTCATTGCATTCAAAACTCTTGTTCTTTTATCCATCTCTTCTCCTTTCTTTTATCGCTGCACCATCATATCCAAAATCACCTGATCTGCATCTGTCATTCCACGATTTCCCAGTTCCCCCCAAAGATTCCCAGTGAAGCTGCCATTTCCAATCCCACCATGTCTGTTCCGGGAATTCCTACTCCCATAGCATTTTTCAGAATATTCCTGCTGACATTTACCTTTGCCTTTATCGGTACTGCTCCCAGAACTGCTTTTGCCTTTGCCGCTGCGTATGCGATTGCAACCGGTTCTGTACATCCAAGTGCCGGAACCAGTTCCTTTTTTAAGATATTTAACATTTGGCGTTCAGTCATTTCTTACCCCCGCATTCTCGCTCGCTGTTCTTATTACTAATCATATTACTAATAATATCAGATGTCAAGATATTTTTTCTGAATATTCAGCTATATTTTTATAAATATCCAATTATGTGAAACTATTATCAAAAATCAAATCATTTGTTATACCAAATTCAAAAGCTATTGTGAAATGAGGCGGCCCTTTCATTCATTCCAATAAAAAAGGCCTGCCGGAGTATTCCCCTCCAACAGGCCGCTGCTAACCTTCCATACGTTCCTAAAAATCATATCGAATCACCGCACAGTTCTTCACTCCCCATGCAGCATATTCTTCATTCGTCATATCTGTAAAATATGACTGCACCACTCTGGCAATTCCATTGTGAGCCACAAGTATGTATGTCTTCTCATCAGACTCTGCTTTAATCTCGTCAAGCAGATTGTAGATTCTCTGAGCCAGACGTAGTGTTGATTCACCGCCCTCATGACTGCAGGCAAAGAACTCCTTAGCCTTTTTGAAATCCTTTCCGTCACGAGGGGTAGATTCCCATTTGCCAAAGTTCTGCTCGATCAATCTCGATTCCACCCGGCATGGAATCCCTGTCATTTCGGAGATCAGCTGTGCGGTATCTGCCGCCCGGCTAAGCGGAGAGCAGAGAATTTCATCCGCTGTAATTCCTTCGGCAATAATTTTACGTCCAGTTTCTCTGGCCTGCTCGCGCCCATAATCTGTCAGCGGACTATCGGTCACACCGCAGATTTTATTTTCAACATTCCACACAGTCTGTCCGTGGCGAACAAAATAAAAGTGTCCCATTACTCATCCCTCCTTCATTCCCGTCCCCTGACTGTCACCAGAACCCTGTCCCCCGGCTGTTTTCCTATCCGGAAACGAATATCTTTGCGCACACCTATGATATAGCATATACTCCCGTCAGCATTCTTTACTCCCATATTCACGATGCTGCCATCATATGGTTCCCCGTCAAACGTGGCATGTACCTTTACCCGCCCCCGTCCGAATTCTTTTCTGATATCATAAGGAAAAATAACATAAGCACCGCCTGTCTCTCCTGCTTTATAAAGTAAAGACTCATATTCATACATTTTACTGTCCACTGCCCACACACCACCCCATCTTTTTCCCACAGTATATCATGGAATTCAGAAGGCGGAAAGGCTCATATGCAGCATAGCAGTCAGAAAAAATTTCCAAAGTTCCATCCCTCTTTAAATACTGGCTGACGACTATGGGTGACGATCACTCTCTGATCTCCTCCACAATACTCCCCTGCCTGCGCAGCCGGTACACGGCTCCCGGCACCAGCACTCCCAAAAGGATCAGCACCGGACTGGCGATCAGCACGGGTATCAGGGTAAATCTGTATTTCAGGAACCAGATTCCATTGCCGATCATGCGGACGATTCCCAGGGAGAACGCACTGCTAAGAATCAGTGAGCAGATGATCGTGATTCCCGCATAACATAATCCCTCCACCATAAGCATTTCCACAAGCTGGCGCTTCGTCATGCCGATGGCTTCCATCATGGCAAACTCCCGCTTTCTGGTGACCATTCCGGTAAGTATGGTATTCACAAAATTCAAAACTCCAATGAGCCCGATCATCCCCGCCAGCAGCGTCCCCACAAGGGTGATCGTTCCCAGCAGTTCCTGCATCTGTCCCTGAACAATCGTTCTGGACTGATAGTTCATGACCGGTTCCACATTTTCCGTATAATCCTTCAAAAATGCCTCCATCTCTGCCTCGCCGCCCTCTTTCGTATCCAGCAGATAACTCATCAGGAAGCTTTCCGGGCAATGCTCTTTAAACTCTCCCGCAGATACATAATACTCAAAATCATTGCCGACCCGATTGGACAGACTGTACTGATGACGCTTGATAACAGAAAGGATCTCGTACTCTTTTTCTGTTTTTTTCCCCTTCTCCTCATTGTCAAACGTAAGCGTAATCTTTTCTCCTGCATGATGTTTCACGGCTTCTTTTATTACCGCATTGTCATCATCCACATCTGCTGCATAGATCAGATAATTTCCCGTCTGAAGCTTCTCCCAGATGGTGTCCACATCCTTCTCTCCCTCGATGACGGTCATTCTGGACAGGACCAATTCCTCTATTCCAAAATAAGCCGCCGGAAGATACGGGGACTGAAGCTCCCCTTTCTCATCATATCCGCCGTAAGAAATCCATTTTCCTTCCCTCCAGTATCCGGGAATACCATTTTCATCTTTCTCAATATAGTCCGGAACCGCCCAGGAGTCCATTGCCAGCCTGACATTCATCACATCTCCGTAGATTCTTCCTCCCTCCAGAAAGCTCTCCTGCTCCTGACAGGCGGAAATAAAGGTTTCCGTCAGGCCTTCCTCCGCCGCCGTCTGCTCATCGCAGGGACGGTATCTGTAATTCCAGAGCTGCGCATTCCCTATCACAGCCTCGCTCAGTATCATCTTTGACAAAAATCCTTTCCGGTCCAGAGAATGGCTGACCGTATAGATGCTGTTCAGCAAAATAACGGTAAGGGACAGAGAACAGATCACCACTGCCGTCCTCACCTTATTCCTTCCCAGATTGGAAAATGCCATACGGGTAATTTTCCCGCCGTCCGTAGACTTTTTCAGTTTTTTCTTTCCTTTTCCCTGATCCGTGTAGTGCAGTGCCTCCACCGGGGAAACCTTTGCGGCAATCCGGCCCGGCCTCCATTCCGAGATAAGCACTGTGATCACGGTAAACAGCGCTGCTCCCACAAAAATCCATGGCTGCGGCGATACCTTCACATCCGCCTCTGCATATGTGCTTCCTCCGGTTGTCATAATCACCGGAAGCAGCACTTTGCCTGCCAGATATCCAAGGAGCAGTCCCGCCGGTATGCCAAGGACACAGAGCCTTATAGCCTGACGGCGCAGAATTCTTTTTATCTGACGCCCGGTAGTTCCGATGGTTTTCAACAGACCGTAGTAGCGGATGTCGCTGATAACGGAAATCTGAAAAATATTATAGATGATCAGATACCCTGTCACCAGAATCAGGATCAGAGCAGCCCCTATACCAATGATATTCATGGGATCACTGGCCGCGCTCTCTGACATGTAAGCCCAGTTCGTGTTGGATGCCACAAAATTCTCCGCTCTGTCATCCGTGGAAAAACCACTGTCCGTAATAACTTTGTCCAGCTTCTTTTGGATATCCGTCCCGTCGTCAAAATTTACACTCATATTAATGCCGCCCACATTCTCGTCCATGGGAAACAGTTCGTCCGCATACTTTTCCACATAACTCTCCGACACATACAGAAATCCCACATTCATGCCATCCGCAGCCTTTATCACACCGGAAATAGTAAAGGTTCTCTCTATCTCCTCTGTATCCGCCGTGCGCACCCGCATTTTAATAGTTACCTGCTGACCTGCTTTCGCCTCCAGCCCTAAAAGTTCCATAGACCTTTCATCCATCAGAGCTTCTTCCGGCTCTACAGGTGCTTTGCCATCAATGATCTCAATAAAATCATGCTGATACAGATTTTCCGACCGGTAGTGCATCTCCAGATGACGTTTTAAAAATTCCGGATTTGTCACCGCGGCAGACACTGCAATATCAGCTCCCTCCTCCGTGATAGACGGATGTTTCCGCAAAATATCATATTGTTCTTTTGTAAGATTTTTAATTACGCCCCGCATATCAGTTCCCACCTGGCGCATGGTATTTCTCTGGGAGGTTTCCACCATGCCAAGCCCGATGGTAAACACTGCCGTAAACAGGATCGCCGTCAGCGCAATGGCTATTGCCGCAATGATATTTCTGGTACGGCTGGCCTCAAAGCTCTTTTTGGACAGACGTCCGATAACCTTGCTGTTTTTCACTTTACGCATGGAAACCACCGCCTTTTACACCTGCATTTGATGTAATCTTTCCGTCCTCTATGCGCACAATGCGGTCTGCCATCTGGGCGATCTCCTCATTATGGGTAATCATCACCATGGTCTGGCCAAACCGTTCCCCCGTAATCTTAAGAAGCCCCAAAACATCTGTGCTGGTGGCGGAATCCAGATTTCCTGTGGGTTCATCCGCCAACAGGATGGCAGGTTTTGCCGCCAGGGCCCGGGCGATCGCAACTCTCTGCTGCTGGCCTCCGGAAAGCTGGGACGGCAGAGCATATATTTTCTTTTCCAGCCCCAGAGCCTCCACCACACTTTGGACAAACTGCTTGTCCACTCTTTTTCCGTCCAGTTCAATGGGCAGCACAATATTTTCATATACATTCAGCACCGGCACCAGATTATAGCTCTGGAACACAAAGCCGATCTTTCTTCTACGGAAAATAGTCAGCGCCTCTTCCTTTAATGAAAAAATATTTTTTCCGTCCACGGTCACATTTCCCGCTGTGGGCCGGTCAAGTCCTCCCAGCATATTTAACAGTGTGGATTTTCCGCTGCCGCTGGTACCAACGATGGACACAAATTCTCCCTTTTCCACGGAAAAATTCACATCGTCCAGCGCTTTCACACAGGTTTCTCCATTGCCGTAATACTTTTTCAAATGTTCTGTTCTTAAAATTTCCATGTCTGTCTCCCTTCTTCTGTTGTTTTTACAAACAGATTGTAACAAAGCATTCTTTCCAGATCCTTTCTGAATTCTAACAGATTTGAAATATTTACGGCCATCAGCTCTGCTATGCTCTCTGTAAATAAATAGAAAAACGGCTTCCGCCTTTTTCCGGAGAAACCACTTTCACATATCCTCTCTCTTTTTGTAAAATCATACGGGTGAGATAAAGCCCCACCCCGTTGCCCTCTTCATGCCGGGCATTTTTTCCGCGGTAGAAGCGTTCAAAAATCTGAGCCTGCTCTGACTCCGGGATTCCAGGGCCCATATCCTCCACAGAAATGCACACAAACATTTCAAAAGTTCTCACATTCACGGTTACTCTGCTCCCCACAGGGGAATACTTCACGGCATTGTCAAGAAGATTGCCCAGAGCTTCCAGAGTCCAGCGGAAATCAAAAATGGCCCGGATATCGGTTGCTTCTCCGGTCATTTCTATTGTCATCTCCTTGATCCCTGCTTTCCCCTTCGCCAGATTCACCGCCTGCAAAATAAGAGGATACAGCGGACCTACTGTAGGCGCCAGCTCCACCATACCGCTCTCCAGTCGGGAAATTTTAATAAGCGCCTGCATTAAAAATTCCAGTTTCTCCGTCTGCATGCGAATCTGCTCGATATAGGGCGCAGCCTGCTGGTCCTGGCACTGTTCCTGCAAAAGCTGGGTGTACAAAAGGATATTTGCCAAAGGTGTTTTGGTCTGATGGGAAATGTCCGTCACCAGTTCCTTAATGGCACAGCGTTCCGCCTCCACCTTCTCCGAAGCCGTTTCCCTGGCTGTCAGATACTGCCGGAATTTACTCTCCAGGCGGGAAAGCTCTGTTTCATCATAATCTTCCTCCACAAAAGAACCGTTTATGGCAGCCTCCAGCATTGCATCCAGACGGGAAATGATCTTAGAGCCTGTCCGCATAGCCTGCCCCTTCCCGGATATTCCCGGGATTCCAGACATATCCTACGCCGTACACCGTACAGATAGGACTGTCCGTCTCCCTGATCTCCAGTTTTTTTCGCAGACGGCTTACTGTGACAGTCAGCGCATTTTCGTCCACATATTCTGCTGCGTCCGTCCAAAGATGATCGGTCAGCTGTTCCCTTGTCAGTGTCTGACCCGGATGTGCAGCAAACAACCTCAGAAGCTTCTGCTCCGGTGCGCTTAGAGAGATCTCCTGCCCTCTCACACGAAAGTCAAGGGCTCCAAAATCAAATCGGTAATTGCCCGTATCATAAACAAAATCTGCCGGTTTCACAGTACGCCTGCGGATATTCTCCACCCTGGCACGCAGAGCCATCAGCCCAAAGGGCTTCGTGATATAATCGTCCGCGCCCAAAGTCAGACCTTTTACTTCATCCATTTCCATATCGTTTGCCGTAATCACCAGGACAGGCATATTGGATTTCCTGCGAATTTCCCGCAGAAGATCAAATCCGCTGCCGTCCGGAAAATTAATATCCAGAAGTACCATATCCGGCTGCTCCGCATCTATAAGCTCCCGCGTCTCCGCCAGCGTATATGCCGGCACAAATGTGACATCGCTCTGCCGCAGCGCCAGGCGAATGCCCTCATTCAATCCCACGTCATCCTCTGCAATCAAAATTTTATAGCTCATCACTGCCCTCCGTTTATCCCGATTTTTCTCTTTCAAGTTTACTTCTGTCCATAACTCCCATTCTAACATATCGCCGTAAATTTTCACAGCCATTTAATATTTCCTTCCGTTTGTTGTGTTTGATTTCGTTTTCGTGTATACTAAAGCTGACAGGTTAGTCGCAGCAGAAAGGAGTTTTTTATGGGAATCTATCTGAATCCGGGAAATGAAAAGTTTACCCAGTGCATCAATTCGGAAATCTATGTGGATAAAACAGGACTGATCCGTTATTGTAACCGAGTCATGAATTCCCTGCAGAAATATATCTGCATGAGCAGACCCCGCAGATTCGGAAAATCCGTAACTGCGGATATGTTGGCTGCATATTACAGCAGGGGATGTGATTCCAGAGAATTATTCGCAGGATATGAGATTTCAAAAGATGAAAACTGTGAAAAATATTTAAATAAATATAATGTCCTTTTTTTGAATATGCAGGAGTTTTTGAGCCGAACGAATTCTATGGAGGAAATGCTGGATCTGCTTAAGAGCAGACTCATCCGCAAGCTTGTAAAGGAATATCCGGAAGTCGATTATTTTGATAAGCATGATTTGATCGGATGTATGCAGGATTTATACAGTGAAGTTAAAATTCCCTATATTCTCATCATTGATGAATGGGACTGCATTTTCAGAGAATATAAATCAGAAACCGAGGCACAGAAGATGTATCTTGATTTCCTTCGGGATTTACTGAAAGACAAAGGATACATTGCTTTGTGCTATATGACCGGGATCCTCCCCATCAAAAAGTACGGAACCCACAGCGCGCTGAATATGTTCGATGAATTCTCCATGATATTCCAGGGAACGCTGGCAAAATATGTCGGATTTACAGAGGAAGAAGTCAGAGAATTATGTACACGTTATCATATGGATTTTAGTGAGACCAAGAGATGGTATGACGGATATTATCTTGAAGATGTAGGTTCAATCTATAACCCGTGTTCTGTTGTCAGCGCCATGCGTTTTGGCAAATTCCAGTATTACTGGAATCAAACGGAAACCTTCGAAGCGCTTCGTGCCTATATCGACATGAACTTTGAAGGACTTAAGGACGCCATTATTGATATGATAAACGGAAAAAACGATATCGCAGTTAATGTCCACAGCTTTACAAATGATATGGTTACTTTTCATTCCAAAGATGATGTGCTCACCCTTCTGGTTCATCTGGGATATCTGGGATATCGCAGCGACAGGGAAGAAGTATTTATTCCGAACCATGAGATTCTGAATGAATATATAAATTCCATCAGCAATTCTGACTGGGGAGAGGTAACGGAAGCGCTAAAGAACTCCAAAGCCGCGTTGGAGGCGGTGTGGAGCGGTAATGAAGACTATGTTGCAAGGGCAGTACAGAGAGCACATTACGAAAGCTCATATCTGCAGTATAATGATGAAAATGCACTCAGCTACACAATCTCGCTGGCATTTTATGTAGCGCGCAATTATTATACTGTAATTAAGGAGCTTCCATCCGGTAAGGGCCGGACAGATCTCGTCTACATTCCCCGAAAGCAGTTTTCTGAGAAACCGGCGCTCTTAATTGAGTTGAAGTGGAATCGGACAGCAGAAAGCGCCATTGAGCAGATTAAAGAAAAATGTTATCCCCAGGCTCTGGAAGAATATACCGGCAGCTTGCTTCTTGTGGGAATTAATTACGATGAAAAAACGAAGAAGCATAGCTGCAGGATTGAAACATATGTGAAATCTTAAAATTTATGACTCACGCATGCTTACACATACGTGAGTCAGTTTTATCAGCTGTATATTCTCTTTGGAACATTTCTCATTTCCCCCACTGTCCGGCCAGTTTCTTTCTTACTATAACAAAACAGACAATATGTGCTGCCCCTGTAATAAACCATGTGACCGGATAGGCCATATAAACGGTAGTGATCTTATGGAATCCTTCCATCTGGAAAACTGTAGCAATCAGTAAAAGGCGTAGTCCGCATGCACCCACCAGGGAGACGAACATAGGCATCATTGCATAGCCCAGTCCCCGGAGCATGCCAACCATCACATCCATAACTCCGCAAATAAAATATGGGACACAAAGGTATTTCATTCGTACCATACCTTCTGCAATAACCTCCGGACTTCCGGTATAAATCCCCAGCAGCTTCTCTCCGACGAGATACACGCCATTTCCCAGCACCAGTCCAACAACGATCACGCATCCGATAGAACAAAAGAGAATCCGATTGATCCTTTCATATTTTCCAGCTCCCACATTTTGTCCGGTAAAGGAAATGGCTGCCTGATAAAGAGAATTCATCGCAACATATACAAATCCTTCGATATTGGCAGCAGCAGAGCTTCCCGCCACCACCACAGGACCAAAAGAATTGATGGTTGACTGCACGATCACATTTGAAAAGGAAAAAAGAGTCCCCTGGAATCCTGCCGGAAGACCGATCTGAAGAATTCTTATCAATTTGCCTTTATGTACTTTCAGAGCTCGCAGATCCAGATGAATCGCACTGTCTTCCATAACCAGGCACCTAATCACAAGAACTGCAGAAATACACTGGGAAATGGCAGTTGCAAGACCGACACCTGCCACATCCATCTTCAGCAGGATCACAAAAAACAGATTCAGTCCTACATTCACGATCCCTGCTAATGACAGATAATAAAGAGGCCGTTTCGTATCCCCCACAGCCCTAAGAATCGCGCTGCCGAAATTATATACCATCACCGCAGTCATCCCAAGAAAATAAACCCTCATATAAAGCACAGCCAATGGCAGCACCTCTTTAGGAGTCTGCATCCACTGTAAAATCTGTTTTGCCCCAACACATCCCACTACTGTAAGCAGAATACCGCTGATCATACTGACTGTAATTGCTGTGTGGATCGTTTCTTTTAATTCATCTTCCTGCCCTGCTCCATAATACCTGGAAATCAGAACATTTACACCAACTGACAGCCCCACAAACAGATTCGTTAAAAGATTGATAAGCGACGATGTTGACCCAACTGCAGCAAGTGAATTATCTCCTGCAAACCGCCCTACTACCACAATATCCGCAGCATTAAACAGCAGCTGCAAAATACTGGAAAACATCAGCGGGACTGCAAACATGATCACTTTTTTTAAAATCGGTCCGTTGCACATATCGATTTCATATCTTGCCTGCTTACTTCCCCTGCTCATAAAATTAACATACTCCTTTCGTTTGTATCTCATTTACTTTAAAAATATGGCTCAAAAACGGCAGAGCCGCCGCGCTCTGCCGCCGTTTCTATGGTAACACTTTCTCCAGTGTCTTAAACAAAATGTCCGCATTAATAGGTTTTGCAATATGTCCGTTCATTCCGCACTCCAGTGCTTCCTTTTTATCCTCTTCAAAAACATTCGCCGTCATTGCCAGAATGGGTATGGAGGAAAGTCTTTTATCCTTTAGCCTGCGGATTTTCCTGGTAGCTTCATAGCCGTTCATCACCGGCATCTGGACATCCATAAGAATCAGGCGGTAATATCCGGGTTCGGAATTCTCAAGCATCTCCAGAGCAATTTTTCCGTTTCCTGCAACTTCTGTACAAAAGCCTGCATCTTCCAGGATTGCCGCAGCGATTTCCTGATTCAGCTCGTTATCCTCTACCAGAAGAATACGCCCTGCATGAAGCCTGGACAGAACTTTATTCATACCGTTTTCTTTTCTTTCCTCTGTATTGATCGTGGATGGTTCTTTGATATCAGAATCCAGGCGGAATGCAAAAGATACCGTCACCTCCGTACCTTCCCCCAGCTTACTTTTTACCCTGATCGTACCGTTCATCATATCTACGATATTTTTGGTGATCGACATACCAAGGCCTGTTCCCTGTATTCCGCTGATAGTGGTATTCTTCTCTCTTTCAAAGGGCTCAAAGATATGGGATACAAACTCACTGCTCATGCCAATCCCTGTATCTTTAATGCAGAATTCATAATTTGCAAATCCATCGATCATTCCCGGCTTTTCTGTGACTCTCATACTCACAGAGCCACCTGAAGGGGTATATTTCACCGAATTGCTCAAAAGGTTCAAAAGCACCTGATTTAAACGCAGCTTATCGCAGTAAATCTCTTCATCAAATACATCCGCTGTATCCATATGTAACTCCAACTGCTTGGAATTGATATCTTCACGGACAATGTTATGCAGTCCGTGAAGAATATCCGGCAGGCTGCACAGCTTTTCTTCCAAATGCATCTTACCGCTTTCGATCCGGCTCATATCCAGCACATCATTAATAAGACTCAGCAGATGATTTCCGGACATCATGATCTTCTTAAGGTACTCTTCCACCTCTTTCCGGTTGTCAATGTGGGTGATCGCCAAGGTCGTAAATCCTACAATGGCATTCATGGGTGTCCGGATATCGTGGGACATATTCGAAAGAAATACACTCTTCGCCTTACTGGCTCTGTTTGCCTGTAAAAGAGCATTTTCCAAAAGGCTCCTCTGCTCCATTTCCTTTCTGGTTTCCTCATCCACACTTCGAAAACCCAGAACAATGCCGTGGCTGCTCTCCCAAACGCCTGCACGAACCACCTTCATCTCGAAATATTTCATTTTACCGTCTCTGTTGGTACGGTAGTTCACATAGTAGATTTTTTTCGTTGCAAGCTCATTTCGCAGATTCTCCATGGAAAAAGCCTGCCGCATCATCTCTTTGTCATCCTCATGCACAAATTTGTCTATATATTGCTCCATGCTCTCTTTCATGGACATGTTTTCATTAAAAACAGCAGAAAACAAAGAGTCATGGTCATTATCCATTCGAATTAGCTTTCCGATACCTGTGTCAAGGTCATAAAAGCACACAAGATTATAATCGATACTCAGTGCCTGGACAAGCTCCATCTGCCGCCTTTCATTCTTTTTTTCCTCCAGCTTCCGGGCAGTACAGTCCAGAAGAAAACGCTGATAGAACAATTCCCCGTTTTCCATCAGAAGCTTGACGTTTCCCATAACATGAAGGATTTCCCCGTCCTTATGCTGTACCCGGTACTCGAGGCTTGCACTGTCTCCCACCTTTTTCAGCTTACGGATACTCTCCGCCATCTTACCTTTATCTTCATCCATAACCGAGGCGGCAACCATGCGGAATCCGCTGGAAGCTAATTCCTCCCGGGATTCGTATCCCAGAATCTTAAGGGCAGCCTTATTAATACTGATAATCCGTGTCCCATCCAGTGAATGGGACAATACACCGCAGTCCATACTGGTAAAGATCGTCTCAAGAGTACGGTTCTTTTTAATGATTTCCTGCTTATAGTCATACTCCTGCGTTACATCAATGGCTATGCCAACAGTTCCCATAACACTTCCGTCCAGATCATAGAGCGGCGATTTATAAGTCGTAAGCATTTTTCTGCCTTCTCCGGTCATGATGATTTCTTCGGAAACGCAGGTCTTCTTTTTGCTCATAACTTCAAGCTCTGATCTGATGCAGGCAGGGTCATCCTGCTCAACATTCCAGATATAGGCATGCCCCCGTCCTTCTACCTGCTTTTTTGTCTTATTCACAGTTTTACAGAAACTGTCATTCACTTTCTCGTGTATTCCATTTTTATCTTTATACCAGATAAGATTTGGAACGCTGTTGAGCGTACTTTCCAAAAAATGACTGGTTTCCCAGAAATCCTTGCTCATCTTGCAGGTCTGCTGCCATCTCAAAAACCGAAAACGGATTTCCTCCTCTGACATAGGCATTGTCCAGACATCCTTCACTTCCCATAAATGCTCTGCCAGGAGCCCGATTTTATCCTTATCCCCAAAGAGAATCAATTCCGCTTCCTCTCTCTTGCCCGAAATAATCGTCTTTAGCGCTTTCTTCACATCCGTATCCTGAAGGTTTAAAATGATCACATCTGCTTTTGATGCCAGCTCCTGCTGAAACCCGTCACTTTCCAAAAATTCATGGGTAAAATGCTCAAGCGGAGACATTCCTCTGATAATTTCAAACACTTCCGATTGCTGTCCTTCTAAATAGAACCGAATATGACAATGGTACATTTTATTTTCCCCTCTACACAATGCAGAATATCAATTATCTGAATAATCTGCTTAATAGATATAATTATCCAAGTATTATTCTATCAAGGGTGTCAGGATATGTCAATAATCGTAAATAAAACCAGACATCCTCTTTTTCTCCTGCTTTCCCGGCAAGATTCTTAGACGTTTTCGGTCTATTTCCGCAACGCCCATTTTGGACTAAGGTATGATGATTTCAGACACTTTTACAAAAGATAAAATGAGGTGAAGATCATGTCTTACCGCAGAATCCGGGAACTGAGGGAAGATCAGGATCTGACGCAGACATATATGGCCCGTTTTTTAAATGTAACCCAGCGTACATATTCCAGATATGAGACAGGGGAACATGTGATTCCTCTTGAACTGTTATGCAGGATCGCTGATTTTCATCATGTAAGTGTCGATTATCTTCTGGGAAGAACGGACATTAAACAGCCATATCCGGCAGGAAAAAAACACCCTGATCTTTCCTGAGTCTGTTTCCGGCAAAAAAATCTCCTGCGTTTTTACCCGCAGGAGATTTTCATATTCAGGAATCATTTTTCAAGGCTCATAAGCCCTTTTCCCTCTTCTAAGCGCTCATAAAACTGCTCATAAAAATCCTTCCCATCCTCATAGGGCTTGAGATAAAACCGGTTCACAACATACATGTTCAGATTTTTAATAAGCTCCGTATCCTCTGTTCTATACAGCACTTCCTGAACATCCTTCAGAAAATAATGCCATTCTGTCACAAACTCGTCATAGCGTTTTGCATTTGGCGTATCGATCCATTTATACACCTTGATCTTGCTTCGGTTCGTTTTTGTACATTCGTGTATCTGAAGAAAATATTGAAAGCTGTTGTTTTCATAAAAACGTCCCAGAGGAAACAGGCGGCAGAATCCCGGCCTTGCCGGATGAATCGAACAGCGTCCTTCTTTGTTTAAAAAAACACACCGCTCCTCCTTCCCTTCCATGCGAAGATGCGGAAGGATGTTTCCGTCAAAAATGCCGAGTTCCAAATAGGATTCCATCAGCTCCTTAGGATCTCTTTTTAAATAGGAAGACAGCCTGTACACGTCATATGGATCCAGCACAACCGTATCTCCCATCCCCTGACAGCAGTCGCAGCAGCCCCTGCAGTCATTACAGTCTGCTTTGACCATATCATTTAATCCGTATAATTTTCCATCCGAAATTTCTTCTAAGTCTACTTCCCTGCGCATGCTTCCTCCTGCTAATCCAGCTTAATTCCGGCCAGAGCCTGTGCAAAAGCATTATTTACCGGCTCTTTTGCCTCTTTTTGCTGCTGTTTCATGTATTTCTGGACATCACGCTTATTAACGCCTGCCCCTTCCTTTTCTCTTCTGGCCTGGAATGCAGAAAGCTTCTCTTTATATCCGCAGGCACATACAAAGGTCTCTTCTTTTCCTTTTACAAGCATTTCCATGCGCTTATGGCATTTGGGGCACCGCGCATTTGTAGTTCTGGAAACGGTTTCTCTGTATCCGCATTCTCTGTCCTGGCATACCAGCATTTTGCTGTTTTTCCCGTTCACAGCAAGAAGGCGCTTGCCGCACTGGGGACAGATTTTGTTGGTGATATTGTCATGGCGGAAGGTACCGTCCCCTGTTTTTATCTCATCTACGATCTCGCAGGCATATTCCCGGATATCCTTAAGGAATGTCTCCTGCTTCATTCTGCCATTGGCAATCTCCGAAAGCCTTCTCTCCCAGTCTGCGGTCAGCTCCGGCTTTTTCAGGTCACCCGGAACCAGTTCCAGAAGCTGCCTTGCCTTGGAGGTGATGTAGATCTCATTTCCCTTCTTTTCCATCAGGAACGTATTGAAGAGTTTCTCGATAATATCCGCCCTTGTGGCAACAGTTCCAAGTCCGCCTGTCTCCCCCAGGGTTTTCGCCGCACGGGCATCCCTGGTTGTGAGATATTTCACCGGATTTTCCATGGCTGCCAGAAGGGTTGCTTCCGTAAACCTGGCCGGAGGCTTTGTTTTTCCGGAGGCCAGCGCTGCATTTTCGATTTTCAGCCGTTCCCCTTCCTTTAAAACAGGGAGCCGCTGGTCTTTTGGCTGCAGTTCTTCTGCTTCCTCCTCCTCTTCCTCATAGCTTCCTTCATAGACTTCCTTCCATCCCTGGCTTTTTACAACTTTTCCGCTGGCAGAAAAGGAATGTCCCCCTGCTTTTCCTTCCATGTTTACCTGGTCATACAAAAATGGCGGATACAGTACGCTTAAAAAACGCCGGACAACCATATCATAAATCTTCCGCTCTTCATTTGTCATATGATCAAGCTGCACAAACTGTTCTGTGGGAATGATTGCATGATGGTCACTGACCTTTTTATCATCCACAAAGCCTGCGTTCGTCTGAATCGGCTTGTTCAGCAGCATACCCGCAAGTTTTTTGTAGGGGCCTGTGCCGCAGGCTTTCAGACGTTCTTTTATGGTTGGCACTACATCCTTTCCAATGTATCTGGAATCTGTTCTTGGATAGGTGAGTACCTTGTGATTTTCATAGAGGCGCTGCATGATATTCAGTGTTTCTTTTGCAGAAAAACCGTATCTCTGGTTCGCTTCTCTCTGAAGGGTCGTAAGGTCATAGAGTCCCGGTGCCGAAGTTTTCTTAGGCTTGTGATCTACCGTCACCACCTGTATCCCCTCTCCGCTTATGTCCCTTAAGACGCTTTCCGCTTTTTCCTTCTGGAAGGAACGGTAGCTTTTGCTTTTTTCATCTTTCCAGGTCCACTGTACGCCGCCTGCCTTAAGGGTTACACCGAAATAGTCTTTTGGCTTAAAGTTCCGGATTTCTTCTTCTCTTGCAGCGATCATGGCCAGAGTAGGCGTCTGCACACGGCCGCAGGAAAGCTGGGCATTGTATTTGCAGGTCAGCGCCCTTGTTCCGTTCATGCCTACCAGCCAGTCTGCCTCCGCCCTTGCTGCTGCGGCACGGTAAAGATTATCATAGTCCCTTCCATCCCTTAAATTCCGGAATCCGTCCTGAATGGCCTTATCTGTTACAGAAGAAATCCACAGTCTCCTGATGGGCTTTTTACAGTCGGCTTTCTCCAAGATCCACCTGGCTACCAGTTCCCCTTCCCTTCCTGCATCCGTAGCGATCACAATGTCCCTGATATCTCCTCGAAAGAGCAGGGTCTTTACTGCATGATACTGCTTCGCAGTCTGGCCGATCACCACCAGCTTCATTTTTTCAGGCATCATGGGAAGAGTGGACATTTCCCATTTCATATATTTTTTATCGTATTCCTCCGGATCTGCCAAAGTCACAAGATGCCCCAGTGCCCAGGTCACGGTATATGCCCCGCCCTCCAGGCATCCGTTTCCCTTCTGGCGACATCCGAGAACTCGTGCAATATCCCTTGCAACCGAAGGCTTCTCAGCAATTACTAAAGATTTCATAGATCTATCCTTTCTCTGACGGGGAAGTTTGTTCTTTCTCCCCGCCTGTCGGTTTAGTATAGCATATTTTTATAATATTTTCCCATAGTTTATAGAAATTTTATTTGAAATTTCCCTGCTTTCAATGCTAAGATGTACCGAAAGGACATATAATGATGTAAGAAACCATTTTTTTCCTTGTGCATATAGACGGAGAATCGGACGGATTCTCTTGTAAATTCTCTGTATCTTTGTTCAAAGAATACTTTAAAAGTCATTCTGCCTATGCTATAATGACGGCATGCTGTGTGAAGATTCCTCCGGGATCATGGCTATATCACAGCATGCAACTACTCTGGTACATTTTAAGGAAGGTGAAACTTTGCTGGAATTTTGCAGAAAGTACAAACATGGTTTTATTATACTGATCTACAGCGCTGTCTACCTGCTCCTGTTTTTTTATCTGGAGCGCCTGCCTGTTCATGGATACCATGTGATACATACGGTGTTTGATGATATGATTCCCTTTTGTGAAGTATTTATCATCCCCTATCTTCTCTGGTTTCCCTATATGATCGTGACAGTGATGTATTTCATTTTCTGGAATAAGAATAAGCGGGAATACTACCAGTTGATTTTTAATATGATGATGGGAATGACCCTGTTTTTGATCGTTTCCTATCTATACCCGAATGTCCTGCACCTGCGTCCTGAGGAATTTCCCAGGGAGAATCTTTTTACGGACCTTGTAAGATGGCTTTACCGTACGGATACATCTACCAATGTTCTGCCGAGTATCCATGTATTTAATTCCCTCGCCATCCATATGTCCCTGGCCTCCTGTGAGGCTTTGAAGGACCGTAAGCTTGTAAGACGCGGTTCTCTCGTCCTGACCGCATTGATCATTATGTCCACTATGCTGTTAAAACAGCATTCTGTGATCGATGTATGTATGGGCGCTACGCTGGCACTTTTCGGCTATCTGGTATTCTATCCCCAGAGAGCACTGGAAACCTGGGACGAATCTGCTTACACTGCCTGGCGCAAGGCGAAACACAGACATTACAAGTTATAATATGTCATAAAAACCAAACGGGGAAATTCCGAAAATCACTTTGGAATTTCCCCGTTTTCTTTTTAGAAAAGCATGACCGACGGGCCTTCCTGCCCTATCAGTTAAATCCATAAAATTTCTGCGCGATCTTGTATCCTGTTACAAACATCTTGCGGCCCCCTTTTCCGGGAAGGTTGGAAGCATTTCCAAAAAGGCTGAATCTCAGTTTTCTGTAAAGCCAGCGATCCTGCTCTTTAATATAGGAAAGAAGTTCCTTTTTCTTCTCCAGTGCTTCCTCTGTTCCGGAACGGATGAGCATAATCGAGGAGATCGTAGTAATAATATCCAGGTAACTTACCATATAAGTGCGAAGCCGTTTATTGGTAAAATTGCATTTATGGAACGCATCCACCATAAGCTTGTTCACACGGATCTGCTGGTCGATCCTTTTGATCATGACTTTTTCATTTACAGACTGGTCGTCACGGCCGATAAAATACCGGTAAAAATTCACATCCAGATAGTAGAGATTCTTCACATGGGGCAGGGGCTCAAAGGCAAACAGGTTATCTACATAAAAGGTATGTTTGGGAAGCTCAATGCCGCAGTCCTGAAGCAGCTTTGTCCTGTAGATCATGGAATGCATTAAAAGATATTTTCCCTTAGGCATATGCCTTACTTCATTCCAGCCGAAAATCTGATCCTTTGGAAGGCAATGACGGTACTGCATGACTTTCTTTCTGGCAGCTCCCTGCTTCTCATAAACAAAATTGCTGATTAAAAGATCCACTGTCTTTGGTCCCCGGATCAGTTCTTCCAGGGTACACAAAATCTTTTCATAGGCTTCTTTTTGTACCCAGTCGTCACTGTCTACCACCTTAAAATATAGCCCTGTGGCATTCCTGATTCCTGTATTTACAGCCTCTCCATGTCCACCGTTTTCCTGATGAAGCGCTTTTACAATGGTGGGATATTTCTCTGCATAGCGATCTGCGATTTCAGCGGTTCTGTCAGAAGATCCATCGTCCACGATGAGAATTTCCACATCTTCTCCCCCCACCAGTAAAGATTCTACGCATTTCTCCATATAAGCCTCTGAATTGTAGCATGGAATAGCAACGCTCAACAGCTTCATTTCTTTTCCTCCTTCATCTCTTTCATGTATCTTACATATGCCCCAAAAGCAGACGGTATGGCATATTGTTTTTCTGTTTCTGACCTGTCTGCAAAAATAAGCTCTCTTCCCCTGTATTCTTCCAGAGAGGAAACACGAATGCGATAACCGATCATCCTCCACTCAATATGGGAAAAAATATGCTTCCCCGGTCCCAGCATCTCAATATGCAAAGGCTCCAGGTGCATTTCCTTTACCGCCTCAAGCGCCTCCTCCGGCTTTAAATGTCCCAGGACATTTGGAAGTTCATAAAGCCCTGCCAGAAGCCCTTTTGAGGGCCGCTTTGAAATGGCCGTATACTCGCCGTCCTGAATCACAAGAACCGTACGTTCTTCAATCCTCCGCTCCTTCTTGGAAGCTTTTACAGGAAGATCCTGAACAGTTCCGTTCTGCTTTGCCCTGCAGAGATTTTCCAAAGGGCAGCTTTCGCATTTCGCAGGACCGTTTGGCACACAGATCAATGCCCCCAGCTCCATAAGAGCCTGGTTAAAGTCTCCGGGATGATCCTTTGGCATCACTGCACACAGTTCTTTCTCCATCTGATCCCTTACGGACTGTTTCATAATGTCCTCCCTGCACTCTTTGACCCGGGATATCACCCTTAACACATTCCCGTCCACAGCAGGAACAGGAATCCCAAAAGCAATGGAGGCAATGGCACCGGCTGTATATCGTCCTATTCCTTTTAACGACAAAAGAGCCGAAAAGGATTCAGGAAGTTTCCCATGATAATCCTCTGTAACCGTGATTGCAGCCTGCTGCATATTCCTCACCCTGTTATAATAGCCCAGGCCTTCCCACAGCTTCATAAGCTTTTCCTCAGGACAGGCAGCCAGTGCCGGAATATCCGGAAGCTCCGAAATAAAGCGTGCAAAATACGGCTTCACCGCTTCTACCCTGGTCTGCTGAAGCATGATCTCTGAAACCCAGGTATAATAGGCATTGTTCCGGTCCCGCCAGGGAAGCTCTCTCTTATTTTCTCTGTACCACTCAAGAAGGGGATTTACGATTTCATTCAGCATAGGGGTTCCTCCAGATCAATAGGGACAGGATTCTGAATCTCCATGGTATCCTCTGTTACCAGACAGTCATAAGCCAACAGCTTCACACCTCTCTTCTGTGCTTCAAGAAGCGCTTCTCCAAAAGCTCTGTGAGTATCCCAATTGGGCCGGAACCTGCGGATTCCCTTCATCTGAATCACAAAAAGTAGATATGCCTCATATCCGTCCTCCATGCATTTTACCAGTTCTTCCACATGCTTCAGGCCCCGAAGTGTGGGCGCATCAGGAAAACGTGCAATATTCTCCTCTTCCAGCGTGACCCCCTTTACCTCGATAAATGCTTTTCTCACAGGAGACTCCACATATAAATCAAAGCGGGAATGACCGTATGTCCGCTCCGGATACACAGAAACCTCTTCCGGAAAAAGGCCGCCCTGACAAAGCCATTCTTTCGCCGCTTTATTAGGAATCTGGGAATCCATATTGATCCAGCGTCCCTCTTTGCATACGCAGATCAGATCATACTTTGTCTTTCTGTCTCTGTTGCTGCTCTCCTCCAGGATCACAGTTCTTCCCGGAATCAGAAGTTCCCTGCATCTTCCCGTATTCTTTACATGAACGGTTTCCTCATGTCCGTTGATCTCCACATGAGCAACAAAGCGGTTCGGTCTGTCCAGAAATTTTCCTTCTATAGTTTTATCATATTTCATATTTTTCTTAACCTCACCTTCCTAATATAACACGAAAGCATAAAAAAAAACAGTAAATTTTTCTCTGCTCTTGTTCTTTTCCTTAAAATGAATTACAATAAATCAAACTTGTAAAAAAGGCAATCATTATGGAAAATAATCAAAATACTTCCCCTCTGCTTCGTGACACTGTCATTAAAGTGGATCTGTCCGCGATTGCGGAGAATATCAGAAACATCTGTGCTTTGGTGGGTCCCTCCGCAGAAGTTGCCGCGGTGGTGAAAGCCAATGCCTATGGCCACGGAATCCTTCCGCTGGCACCTGTAATTATGGAAAACGGAGCCTCCCTCCTGGCAGTCGCCACCCTTTCCGAAGCCCTGGAGATCAAAACCGCCTACCCGGATTATCCGGTCCTGGTCATGGGATTGACCAGTGATGCATATCTTCCTCAGGCAGCCAGGTACTCTGTCATACAGACCATCGACACGGTAGAACAGGCAGTTCTTTTAAATGAGATCGGAGAGAAACTGGGACGGCCTGTTTCCGTACATTTAAAAATCGACACAGGCTTTCACCGCATCGGATTTCCTGATGACCCGGACAGCATCCAAAAAATCCTTACGCTGAAAGATCTTCCCTGGCTCTCAGTTGAGGGAATCTTTTCCCATCTGGCGCTCCTTGACGATGCTTCCAATAAAGAGCAATATGAACGCTTTACCAGAGTCATCGCTTATCTGGAATCCAACGGATTCCATTTCCGTTATAAACACATTGCAGACAGCATTGCTCTGGTGGATTACCCGGAGTACCGCATGAATATGGTGCGTGCAGGTGCATTGATTTACGGACTGAAAGGCTTTCACAAAGGCTTTGTGTCCGTAAGGCAGGCCCTGCGCTTCGAGACCAGGATCAGCCACATCTCCCTTGTCCGCAAAGGAGAAGGGGTCAGCTACGATTACACCTGGCGTGCCGGGAAGGATACTCTTGTGGGAACACTGCCCTTTGGCTATGCAGACGGCTATCCCCGTAATCTCAGAGATAAGGGAACTGTTGCCATTCACGGAAAACGCTGTCCCATTGTAGGCGTCATCTGCATGGATCAATGCATGGTAGACCTGACCAATGTTCCCGATGCCAGAATCGGAGATACTGCTGTCATTTACGGTGACGGAACCGGCAATACGGTAGATATACAGGAAATCAGCGAACTGGCAGGAACAAACAAGAATGAGATCGTGTCCAGGCTTTCCATGCGGCCGCCCCGCATTTATACTTATGAACAGCCTGCCCAAAAAGCGGAGGAATTTCATCATGGATCAATTTAAAGAAACCGTCTTAAAAAAAGATGCCCTGCTTGAGGAAATTAAGCAGATTTTTCCGGAAATCTGCGAAGTCCGAAGAACGCTTCATCAGCACCCTGAGCTTGGTACACAGGAATTTGAAACAGGCCGGATCATTAAAGAATGCCTTCAGAAGTGGGATATTCCCTATGTTATGATAGCAGATACCGGAATTACCGCCTCTCTGACCGGAAAAGGGAGCACAGCGGGGCTTTCCACTGTAGTCGCGCTGCGGGCAGATATTGACGCACTTCCCATAACCGAACCGGAAAGCCACAGCTTTTGCTCCAAAAATCCCGGAGTCATGCATGCATGCGGCCACGACGCCCATACAGCCATCGCACTTGGTACCCTGCTTCTCTTAAAAAGGCATGAGCAGGAATTCGCAGGCACTGTCAAATGTTTCTTTCAGCCTGCGGAAGAAACCATTGGCGGCGCACAGCGCATGGTGAAAGAAGGATGCATGGAAAATCCGGCAGTAGACTATGTTGCAGGACTTCATGTAATGCCCCAGTTCCATACCGGAGAAATTGAAGTAAAACATGGAAAACTCAACGCCTCCAGTGACGATGTACGGATCGATATTTATGGAAAAGGCTGCCACGGCGCTTATCCGGAAAATGGTGTGGATGCCACACTCATCGCTTCCGCCCTCCTTTTATCCCTGCAGACACTGGTAAGCCGCAGCATTTCCCCTCTGAACAGTGCAGTACTCTCCTTTGGCATTATGGAAGGCGGAAGTGCTCCCAATATCATCTGCGACCATATGGTACTTCACGGGACTCTGCGAGTACTTGACGAAGAAACACGTCAGATGGCACACAAGCTCATCCGTACACAGGCTGCCGCTATTGCACAGGCTTACAACGGCAGCGCTTCCGTGGTTTTTGAATCCGGCTATGACGCACTGATCAACCCGGATGATCTTACAGATCTGGTCATCGAGCTGGCCACGGATCTGATCGGCGCAGACCATATTCACCATAAAGAATTTCCAAGCCTTGGCGTAGAGGATTTTTCCTTCTTTACCCACGATGCCAAATCCAGCGTTTTTTATCATCTGGGCTGTACCAAACCAGGCGAAGAAGAAATTCATCCTCTGCATACCGATGGCTTTACATTGGATGAGAACTGCCTGAAAACCGGCATGCTGCTGCACTATACCTTAACCCGCAGGCTATTAACCTATCCAAAGAAATAATTTTTTATCAGAATCTAATTCACACGGAGGAAAAAGAAAATGAAAGTTTACATCAGCGTTGATCTTGAGGGACTGACAGGCTCCACCTCATGGGAATCCACCAATCTGGGAGATCAGGAACACTCTGCTGTTGCAGAACAAATGAAAAAGGAAGCTATGGCAGCCGCACTTGGCGCCATAGATGCAGGTGCCACAGAAGTATATATTAAAGATGCACACGACAGCGGACGAAATTTTGATATCACCGGTTTTCCGAAAGAATGCCGCTTTATCCGGGACTGGACCATAGACCCGGCTTCTATGATCGGAGGAATCGACGAAAGTTTTGATGCCCTGCTCTTTGTGGGATACCACAGCCCTGCGGGCTTTGACGGAAGTCCCTTAAGCCATACCATGAACCGCGGCAACAATTATGTAAAATTCAACGGACAAATCTGCAGTGAATTTCTGATTCATGCTCTTTATGCTGCTGAGCTTGGCGTTCCCACCGTATTTTTAAGCGGTGACAAGGCACTGTGCAGCCATGTACAGGAATACGATCCCCAGATCAGAACCGTCGCAGTCAAAGAAGGGATCGGCTGTGCTACCGTAAGCATCACACCGGAGGAAGCATGCACACAGATTCGCGAACAGGCGAAAGAAGCTGTTTTAAACAGGGACAACTGCCATATCACGATTCCGGAAACACTGACTATGGAAATCAATTTCAAAGAGCATTACAAAGCCCGGAGAGCAAGCTTTTACCCCGGAGTAATTAAGACCGGTCCTTATACAGTAGAATATACCGGCAAATCAGTCAAAGAAGTGGCAGCCTGCAGAATGTTTATTTTATAAGCCTGTAGTAAAGGGGCGGTTCCGAAGAACCGCCCCTTCCTTATGTTTCTTATTGAAGTGAAAATACAATTTTCTTTTCCTCTGCATCCATGCTGCAGATTGTCCCCATGGGCAGGGTTCCCATAGGTCTCTTATGCCCGCTGCATACATTGGCAAGCACAGGCACATGATAATCTGAAAAACGATCCCGGATAAACTGGTCAATGGTATAAGCGGCTTCATACCGATCATTGGTACAATCGCTGAAATTTCCAAACATCAGCCCGGCAATATTCTTCATCATTCCTGCCTGTTCAAGCTGTGTGAGCATCATATCAACAGAGGGAATAGATTCCTCAATATCCTCCAGGAAGAGAATCTTTCCTTCCGTCTCTATCTGGTAATAGGCGCCAATGGAACGGGCGATCAGTGTCAGATTACCGCCTGTGATCATGCCCTTTCCCTTTCCGGGTGTAACAGTCCACATGGGATCCTCCTTGGGATTTACAAACTCATAAAGATCCTCCATGTGGATGGCCTTCTGAAAGCTATGTCTGCTGTATTCATCAAAGCCCTTCAGCATATTGCTGATCACCATAGGACCGTGATAGGTCACAAGATCACAATACTTATTTAATACAGAATGAATATTGGTAATATCACTGTATCCCACAAACAGCTTCGGATTCTGCCGGATCATCTCCAGGTCAAGATACGGCATCACGTGGCAGCTCCCGTACCCGCCCCTTGCGCAAATGATTCCGTCAACCAGAGGATCTGCAAACATTTCATTTAAATCCTCCGCCCTTGTTTTTCCGTCACCTGCAAGGTAATTGTGGAAGTTCCTCTCCTCCTGCACTGTTTTTCCAAACTTTACTCTGTATCCCGCTTCTGTAAGGAATTGTTCCATTGCCTCTTTTTCCCCTTTTTTCATGGGCATGCTGATGGCAACTACTCCAATAAGATCCCCGGGTTCTATTGCCTTGGGAATGCGCAATGCCTGTCTTTTCATATTCTGTTCCTCCCCGGCATGATGCTGTTCTTCACTTTATTTTACTTTTGCATATTTAAAAAGTGTATGGCTCAGCGTATCATTGGTAATCGATTCTACGTTTTCTCCGACAAGAAGCTGGGACTTTCTATAGTACAATGGCATGATCGGGCTTTCTTCGATCAGAAGCTTCTCTGCTTCTGCAAATTTTGCGAAACGAGCATCCTGATCTGTCATTGCAGCACATTCCTTAATCATTGCATCATACTGTTCTGCCAGTTCTCCTGACCAGCGGTTCTGCGTAGCACATTCTGACTGAAGGAGACATTCCAGCATGGTATTCGGATCATCATAGTCCCCTGTCCAGCCGTCAAACGCAACGTCAAAGGAGCCGTTTGTATGCTCACCCCAGTAGGTTCCGGATTCATAAGTGGTAATCTCAAAATTCAGTCCCAGATTTGCCTTCCACATTGCCTGTGCAATGGTTTTCATCTCGTCTTCGTTTTTGATCATAAGGGTATAGGTAGCATCTGCATCAAATCCGTCTGCAACTGCTTCATCCAGAAGCGCTTTGGCGCCTTCCGGGTCGTATATGATCAGGTCACCTACCACTGTACGGAAATCGTCCTCAGAACCATAGTAGCTCAGCCCCTCCGGTACATAGCCTTTTGCAGGCTTCGGTTTACTTGCGATAAGGTTCTGGGTGATCGTCTCTCTGTCAATGGATGTGGAAAGTGCTTTTCTTACCCTTACATCCGGCAGATGCTCGCAGTTAAAATCATAGTAGCAGGTTCCGATGGTATCGTAATCAATAAGCTGCGGAGAATCTGCAAATTCAGCCTGTGCCTGTGTGGAAATATTGTTTGTTACATCAATTTCACCGTTCTTCAAAGTAGTCAATGTTGCAGAGCCTTCTGAGATAAATACGACATCCACTTCATCAAGTGCAACCGTATCTGCGTTCTGGCTCCATGTGTCAGAGCTTTCTGCTGCGACCTTCTTCACAGGGCTGTAACAGACCTCTGCAGTAATATCCAGAAAGTAGCTGGTAGGATTCTCCAGAACAACCTCCAAAGTAGTATCATCCAGAGCCTTTACCCCAACCTCGTCCTCGCTGCATTTGCCTGTATTATAAGCTTCCGCATTTTTTATTACGTAAAGGTTTACGGAACAGGTGGATGCAAGCTCAGGTGCAAGGACACGTTTCCATGCATACTCAAAGTCTGCTGCTGTCAGCGGAGTGCCGTCGCTCCAGAGAAGATCATCATACAGATGGAATGTATAGGTCAATCCGTCCTCACTCATATCATAACTCTCTGCACATCCGTTTACTAATGTTTTTCCACCTTCAGACGCAAATACGGGAACAGCAAGACCTGTTACTGCCAAAGCTGCTGCCATTGCCAAAGCCATTAACTTTTTTTTCATAAATTAGCAACCCCCATTTCAAATGGGGGTCTAACTTTAACCCCTCCGGGGTATTTCTCTGGTTCCGCCAGAGGCGGAGTTTCGCAGTACCATTTTTACTGGTTGCCTCCTAAAGA
>JAETNR010000124.1 GCA_021772055.1 Blautia sp.
GCCCCATGCGCCGAGGCCGGCGCCCAGAGCAATAACCAGGATTTTCAGGGTATCAATCGCACTTGCAAAAAAAGCCATATAGTTCCTCCTTTAATTTAAGAAATATTGTTTTTGTGGTGTGGCCGTTTCAGGCCGAAAACGAAAAAACGCCCCTGTGCTTCAAGAACATTTACAAAAAGCACAGGGGCGGCAGAGTTCAGGATATACCTAAAAAAATATTCAGTTGTCAGGGAGGGGCACGAATCCTCAATAAAACCTCCTTCCGGTGAAAAGAAAAAGCCCGTCAAAGACAGAAACTTTAACAGGCAGCTACATCATCCTGCAGCCGGAGCCTCCAAATCCTCCGCTGTGACCTCATAATTGCGGTACAGCTCGCCGGGGCGGACTGGCAGCCTGGTTGACAGAAATTTCTCAATGTCAAAAGCGTTCTTAGGGGCATAATCCGACAGATATTTATAGTTCGGGTGTCTGGTAATATCGTATTTACGGGAGAGGAACGGCCGGACGCCCCTGATCTGCAGGAGGCATTTCCCGCCGTCCATCACGGCCAGCTCGTCCACCGACATTAAATCTTTGCCACATTGTCAAGTGGTAAGTTCAATCTCTATTGAGAAAAATAGGGCTATATGATAGAATAGTTGGAAATATCAGAGGAACAAATCAGAAGCTGTGGGGAAGGAATATGAAACACCTAAAAGATTATTGTTTAGACGTATGTGTTATAGATGGTCTGCAAACATATGTAATCTCTCCCGCAAAGTATAGTATTTTGATAAAAGATAACGAACTTTTAAATTATTTGAAAAGAACAGAAAACGATATACTTCCCTATATTGAGGTGGCAAGGGAAATCGGTATAGATAAACTATATCTTGCTTTTGTTAATCTCCCTGCTATTGTAAAAAAATTCCAACTGTTACCTATACATTGTTATAAAAATGGAAATCAGTTTTATCATGTGCATTACCGAAATACATGGATGTGCAGAGAGTGTAAGTATATAGTGAATAAGCCGATCATCATGCCAATGGTTGAAGCTGATATAACAATTTATCATTGCTCTGAAAATAAATATCCTGATATTCCATCGATTTTCCAAAAAGTAAAATGTCCAAAATGTGGCAAGTTACTGCAAAATCATTTGATTATCCTTGAATAGCACAACTTCCAATTTAACAGAAACCAAAAAGGCAGCCGCCCCGTCAAAGCGTCTGCCTTTTCCTGTCCCCGTTCTCTTACTCGCTCCTGAAAACCTCTGCCATCATCTTTGCCCCCAGCTTAAAACCGTCAATGAACATTTCCGAGAACTCAAACGGGATTACGTCAAGCTGTTCGTCCATGATTTTAATAAACCGCTTGTCAAGGGGTGGCTCCAACTTAGCCAATAACTCAATAAAGTCCTCATAGTGGTTGTAATGCCCCTGATGGATTTTCCGGTATTCCTCACCTTTGGGGGCATACTGTTCCGCAGGGAAGATTTCACCATTATATAGCTGTTCCAGTATGTTCTTCACTTCCATGACCTCCTCTTTACTTTTGCAATACTTTTATGTGTTACATATATGTATTTTATCATGTGTTATATAAAAATCAAGAAGAATCGTTTATAATGGTTGCAGGAATGTAATACGGAGGTGTAACATGGCAGACAAGTTTGTGGTGCGTCAGAAGAAGCCCGACAAGAAAGAAGATAAGTCGGTAGTAATGACGCTGCGGATAGACCGGGAATTGCAGGAGGAATTTGACGCTCTGGCGGCGAAAAGCGACCGTTCCCGGAATGAATTGATGTGCATGGCTCTGCGCTATGCCTTAGACCATTTAGAGTTTATCCCGGAAGTTGGAGAATAAAAAAGGGTTTTTTTAAAAAATAGTTGACATATACATTATATTGTAGTATATATTTGAGGTGTATACTATATATTGTTTTCTGAGAAAGGAGAGATTGATACAAAATGTTTTGTTCTGTACAAGGAAAAGAGGTTACAATTCAAACATCTGATAAAAATGCTTCCACATTAGATGACATTACTACAAAGAAAATTTCTGGAAGAGTTACTTGTATGGAAAATAAGTTAGGACATTGTTTTGAGTTTGCCAAATGCCCGTTAAATCACAAATGAAATTTATAAATAAGGTTTTATAATAGCCCTATTTGAGATACACTTTAAGAAAAAGCCGCCCTCTTCTTTTTTAGAAAAGGGCTGTTATCATTATTCTGTTACCGCCGGTATCTCCCCGACAAAGTTATAAATGATTTTGATTTCCTGAAATTTCTCCCCGTCAATCTTTTTCACCTCCCCCACCAGAATCCGGCTGATAAGGCGGTTTAAGATACCCTCGTCCAGTTCCTGTATCGTGGCGTACTGCCGGATTTCCCGGATAAAAGTGCGGACATCGTTTTCCTGCTCATTGGAGCGGCGCAGGGAGAGTGCCAATTCTTTTAACTGTTTCTGGTTTTCCTCCTGTTCCCGCTCCATTGCCGCCGTCAGCTTCACAAACCGCTGCTCTGACAGGATTCCCTTTGCCTTGTCGGTATACAGGTTCAGGAACATATCATCAATCTCCCGGTTCCTTACTTCCAGCCGTTCCCGTTCCTTCTCCATCTCCGAAGCGTCCGCCAGATACCGCCGTTCCATCCGGCTGCAAATCCGCTGGTAAAACGATTCCACGTCTTTTAGTGCCATTGCCGCAAGTTCCTGAATATCCTTCAACACAAGATTGTACAAATCCCTTGCTTCCACTTTGTGGCTGGTGCAGGAGTTTTTCCCCAGCCGGTTATAGGTCTGGCAGATATAATACGCCTTGTCTATCGGCTCCCGTTCCTCGCCGGTAAAGCGGTTCTTCCCGGTTCTGCCTACTTTCTCATAGCGTACCTGCATGGACTTCCCGCAGGTGGCACAGTAGATAATGCCGTGGAACAGGTTATAGAATGGGCAGGCGTTCCCCTCCATGATGGGCGGGCGGCGGTCAATCAGTTCCTGCACCTTCTCCCAGTCCTCCGGGCTTACGATGGCTTCATGGCAGCCCTCAAGGACTTCCCATTCCTCACGGGGAATGATGTCATAGGTATTGGAGCGGATTCCCTTCTGGTGTGTCCGGCAGACAAGATGTGCGCCCTTGTAAAATGGATTCCGCAGGATATGGCTAATCCTTGCGCTCCCCCACGAATAATAATTCACGTCACATTCCGTATTGCTTTTTACCCGTGTGATGGGGATTTTATCCTCCATCAGTTGTTTGGCTATCCGCATA
>JAETNR010000050.1 GCA_021772055.1 Blautia sp.
TCATAGTTCTGCTTATGCTCCTCGTTCATAAAGTAGTTGATCTCGTCATTTAAGCTGTGAAGCTTGCCTTCCGGGGCGATGCAGAGGGTTGCTTTATGCCCGGCTGCCTGCAGCCATTTTACAACATATGGCGCAAGGGCCTTGTTGTATTTATATTCATTTACGCCGCCCTGCTTCGTTCCGTCAGCGGATGAGATTACGCCATTACCATAGTTCGCGTGTCCTACACACAAAAAAATATTCATATTTTCCTCACTTTCTTTGGAAGGTGATGTTACTTACCCTCCACTCCTGTTTGCTTCAGCTCTGGCAGTCCAGCCACACTGGTCAGCAGAGACACCACTCCAGACAGTGCAGATGCAGACGCCACCAATGCCCAGTTGACCTCCCCCAGTGCTGCAGATGTGCCAATAGTTGCTATCGCTGTCTGTGCAACCGTCTTGGCTGCTCTCACTCCTGCAGCTTTAATCCATTTCTTCCAGTCTCTCATGTCTTATTCCTCCTTCAAAGGCAACTTCTTAATTCTATTATATAGTTCCGTTCCAGTTCTGTTCCCACCAAGTGCGTGATAGTCTTTATACAAATACTCCATGTTCTTCATTTCGCCGTCTGCGATTTCTCCGTTGCGTATGTGGTACCTGCAGCCCTGATATAAGCGGTCATGGAGCAAGTCCAGAACCCCCTCTTTGATCGCATCCTCTTCTTTTTTCCTGGCTTTCAGCTTTGTGGCTCATTTCTCACTCCTCCCCTTATGGTTGTCAAAATATTATGTCTACTTTTTATGATTCAGTAGATGATGTTCTCTTTACCAATAGGGAATGGAAACATATAGAAAAGTATCGCAACCTTGATGATTACGGCAAAGAAACTATAGATATCGCATTGGATAGGGAAACCCATCGTGTCCAACAGCTCCAGGGCGCACAAAAAGAGTCTCCTGCTGCCGTGATTGGTTTCCTGGAGCGTGCCGATGAAACAGTCAGATTATTAGAATATTTTCATAGTGTCTCCGCCGAAACTGGACAAATTATTTTTGATGACGTATATTCCGAGCGAATCCCTATACCTGATATTCCAAAATATCGCAGAGTAGCCTACGCCGTAAAAGTTTCCGGTCATAGTATGGAACCGTTTTATTATGACAACGACATTCTTCTTATAGAGCCTACATGCGAAATTGAAATTGGAGAAATCGGAATCTTTAATGTTGATGGGCAGGCATATGTAAAAAAAATAGGGGAGCATGAACTGATATCCCTAAACAGAGGATACGATAATATTCCTTTTACAGAAGGTTCACACTGTATGGGGAGGGTTGTTGACAAGTTATCTTAGTATCAAAGGAAATAAAAAACCGCCCCTGTACCAACAGGAGCAGACAACCTTGACAATATAATATACTTACCCAGGCAACTGGAAGGGCAGCTCCCACCGCTTCGGAGGTCTTACGAAAGGGGTGGTAATTATGAGTACATATGAAGAGTTTATGATCATCATTGCAACCGCAAGTTTAATCGTATCCATCCTAAATATGAAAAATAAAAAGTAGCCGCCCTGTCTCTGGAAAAGATTCGCGACTACTTTTTACAACTTGATTAATTTTCCCGGAGCGGATGGGTAGCAGCCATCTCTCCAGTTGTCTTGTTAAGTATATTATAGGTCAAGGAAAATTATTTGTCAAATAGTAAAAGCACTCCTGCGCCAACAGAACCGGTCAATGAATATCCTCATCCAATTAGCCCATACTCATATACAGAAAGGACGTGATAATATGCCATTACCAAAAGGAAAATCCTATACTTCCGAAGATTATTGGAACATGCCAGACGTCCAGCGTGCGGAGCTGATTGGCGGCCAGCTTTATGACATGGCACCTCCGAGTTATATGCACCAGAAATTGGTCAGCGCTTTCACTGTGGTTTTTTCCAGCCATATAAAATCCAAAGGCGTTTCTTGTGATGTCATTTCAGCTCCCTTTGCAGTAAATTTGGATGCAGACGATGAAACCTATGTGGAACCAGATCTTAGCATTATCTGTGATAAAATATCCGATAGAGGCTGTGAAGGAGCCCCGGATTTCATTATTGAAGTCGTTTCACCTAGCAGCCGCAGAATGGACTACAATATTAAGAATGCCAAATACGCAGAAGCCCTTAATGGATTTGTTGTGGATTTTGAACGAGACGTAAAATCAGATCAGAATTACAAAGCTAGAAGAATGACTCTCCAAAAGTTATCCGAATCCTTCCTGGCGGACACCAAGCCTGAAAAAGGCCGGGATAATCCTGATGCATTAGGCATCACCACCAGGGATTGCTACCAAAACACTCTCAGGCTGCGTATACTTCCCAATCTTGGCCATATTAAAATATCGGAAATCAATGCCAGTGCATTCGTCTCTCCCATAGTATTGGAAATAATAAAACAATGGAAAGCAGAACAGAAACAGGAATGCTAAAAAATAGGTTCGCAATGGATTGGCGAACGTGGAGACAACTATGACAGCAATTATATCTTCACGCAATGGAACGGCAAGCAAATTCACCCATCCAGCCCCTATCATGAATTTAAGCGTATCATAAAAATATTATAATGACAATGTTGCTGAAAACGATTCTGAAAAAATTCCTAATACACTTACCCCGCATGATCTGAGGCATACTGCAGCTACAATCATGATTGCAAACAATCTGGATCCCAGAAGCGTTGCCGGAGTGCTTGGCCACTCCACTCCAAGCACTACACTAAATATTTACTCTTATTTCTTTCGCTCCAAAAATAAAGAAGCTGCAGATATTATGGAAAACATCTTAATTAGGCAAAAGAGGGCTCATAATACTGTTTTTCACAATGTTAGTCAAATCATAAATTCCGTTTTCCCAATCCATTTATCCGCAAACAGCAGAAAGCCGGAACCTCGCTATTTACAAGGTTTCCGGCTCTCTATCAGTAAGCTGGAAAAGAGACTCGAACTCTCGACCCCTTCATTACGAGTGAAGTGCTCTACCGACTGAGCTATTCCAGCTTGTGCTTGACACATTTGATATTATACCTTATTTCTCAAAAAAAGCAAGCACTTTTTTCACGATTTATCATTCTGCTTTCATCTGCTTCCCGGAACGCCGCACCCGCTTCCCGGGCTTCGCTTCCGTCTTCGTCTTTTTCTCTGTCTTTCCCGGCTCCTTTAAAGGAGTGCAGGAGAAAATGCATACGCCAAATGCAGGGAGTTTTATTTTGATGGAATATTCTCTTTCATCACATTCCTCCGCTTTCGCAGTTTTTACTCTTGGATTTGTAATTCCCTCTCCACCATAAATCTTCTGGTCGGAATTAAAAATTTCCTTATATTTGCCGTAGAAAGGCACCCCTACCTGGTAATCCCCGCAGGGTGCGGAAGAAAAGCTGCATACTGCGAGGAGGGTCTCCTCCTGTTTATCCGTCTTTCGTTCAAAGGCAATGATATTTTCCTCATATTTCATTAACTGAACCCACTCAAATCCATCATAATCGTGGTCCTTCTCAAAAAGGGCGGGGCTGTTCTTGTAGAGAACGTTTAAAGCTCCCAGGAAGGCTTTTAATTCCTTGCTGCAGGTTTGCTCCGGTGCGGACATCTTTACTCCGGGATGGAGCATCTGATAAGCATAGGCGGCCCTTAGCTGAGCAAACTTCTCCTTCCCCTGCCCGGGAAGCTTTTCCATAAATGCAGCAGTATCTCCCACATCCCTGCTTCCCAGAGTCAGCACATAGTGCTCACAGTATGCATAAAGCATGGAAAGAGTCAGCTCATCATGATGATTTTTTCTCTCCCCGGGCTCACAGGAAAGATAATTGAGCAATTCTCTGCTCCATTCCCCGTTCCATTTATAATCAAATCCCAGATGGTCATTTTCCACGCTGTCCGTTAATTCGGGCCAGAGACCATCCTCCTGGGCAATGAGAAGCACTCCCGGAAGACGTCTTTTCACCATGGAATTCAGATGTTTTAAAAACTCTACAGCTGAAAGGTTTTCATTTGTCCCATACAGATTCGGTGTCCACGCTCCCGGATTCCTTCCATAATCCAGATACAGCATGGCATCCACATCATCCATGCGAAGTCCGTCTGCATGGAAAAATTCCAGCCAGTAAAATGCATTGGAAATCAGGAAATCCTTTACCATGGGACTTGCATAATTGTAAAGGAGTGTTCCCCACTTTGGATGAATGGCTTCTGAAGGATTCTGCACTTCATAAAGAGGTGTGCCGTCAAAAGCCTCCAGCCCTGCTTCCAGGCGGGGAAAATGGGCAGGTGTCCAATCCAGGATCACACCGATTCCTTCCCCGTGGAGCACGTCCACAAGCTCCTGGAACTCTTTGGCAGTACCGAATCTGGCACTTGGGGCAAAGTAGGCAAAAGTTGCATAAGGACCTGCCATTTCATCCAAATACTCCATCACCGGATGCAACTCTACGTGAGTATAGCCCAGCTCTTTTACAAAGGCGATCAGTTCTTCTTTTTTCTCCCATTTTCCAAGGTCTGTCTCATAAATGGAAACCGGCTGCTTCCTGTCAGCATAAACAGAGCGGTTTTCCATCCATGATTCATCATGCCATAAGGATTTCTCCTTAAAGGAATTTAAGTCTGTCACTACGGAATGATCTCCCAAAGGAGCGCCTGTACCGGCGCCATAAGGATCCGCCTTCAGGCGAAGCTGCCCGTTCCTGATCTTTATTTCATATTTATAAGCATCTCCGGCCTTCACCCCCGGAACAAACAATTCAAAAATCCCGGACATAGGCATTCTATGCATCATATGGCATCGTCCGTCCCAGTGGTTAAAATCCCCCACAACGCTTACACGCACGGCGTTTGGCGCCCACACGGCAAATGCGGTTCCTTCTGTGCCCCGGATGGTCACCGGATGCGCTCCCAGCTTTTCATAGGCATGGTAATAAACCCCTGCACAGAAGGCTTTCTCCTCCTCTTCCGTAATCTGGCAGGGAAAAGCATAAGGATCTGCCGTTTCGATAACCTCTCCGCCTTTTTTAATGCGGAAAAGGTATGGAGGAATCCGTCTTTCCGGAACCATGGCGGCAAAATATCCGGCCTCATCCTCCAGTTCCATGGGATAAGACTTTCCTCCTGCCGCAACCTCCACGCTTTCCGCCTCAGGGAAAAATCCCTGTATCAGAATCCCATCCGGCGTGATCCTGGGGCTCATGACATCTCTCGGAGACGCCTCCTCTCCATAAACAATCGCTTCAATCCTCGGCCAATCCATATAATCATAACATTTACTGTTCATATTTCTTCCTTCCTGCGCATGTTTCCAGCGCATCATGGTATGCCCGGAGGGTATTTCTTCCTTCCTGCGCATGTTTCCAGCGCATCACCAGGCAAGTTCTCTCAGGTTCTGTATTTCTTATAGTTTATCATTTTTATCCATAAAAATAAAGGAATTTGTTTGACAAATACCTCTTCCTGCGATAAATTGAATATAATACCTGTTTAGAAACTCAAGGAGGATTTATGTAATGGAAAACAGATTATTTGACGTCACCGCTCTTGGTGAGCTGCTGATTGATTTTACAGAAAACGGAACCAGTTCTCAGGGAAATCCCATTATGGAAGCAAACCCCGGCGGTGCTCCCTGTAATGTCCTTGCCATGCTGGAACGCCTTGGCAAAAAAACCGCCTTTATCGGAAAAGTGGGCAGGGATATGTTCGGAAACCAGTTAAAAGCTGCAGTGGAAGAAGTGGGCATTGATACCCGTAATCTGATCATGGATGAAGAGGTACATACCACTCTTGCGTTTGTACATACTTATCCGGACGGAGACAGAGATTTCTCCTTCTACCGCAATCCCGGTGCAGACATGATGCTGAAAAAATCCGAAGTACAGGAAGATCTGATCAAAAATTCCCGTATTTTCCACTTCGGTACCTTATCTTCCACCCATGAAGGTATCCGTGAAGCCACTCGCCATGCCCTTGAAGTTGCCAGGGAAGCAGGCTGCATCATCACTTTTGATCCCAACCTCCGCCCTCCTCTCTGGAAGTCCCTGGCGGATGCCAAAGCAGAGATCGAATACGGCCTGACCAAATGCGATGTCTTAAAGATTTCCGACAATGAGGTGGAATTTCTCTTTGGCACCACGGATTACGACAAAGGCGCTGCCCTCATCCGTGAAAAATATAATATTCCTCTGGTTCTGATTACTCTGGGAAAAGACGGCAGCCGGGCATATTATAAAGACCTTCGGGTAGAAGCTGCTCCCTTCCTTCAGGAACACACCATCGAAACTACAGGAGCAGGGGATACCTTCTGTGCAAGTGCGCTGAACTACGTTCTGGATCACGGCCTTGAGGATCTCACAGAAGATAACCTTATGGAGCTTCTTACCTTTGCCAATGCAGCAGCTTCTCTGATCACCACCCGCAAGGGTGCGCTTCGGGTAATGCCCGCCCGCCAGGAAGTGCTTGATTTTATCGCAGAAAACGGCCGCTGATTTCAGCGGCCGCAAAAAACCCGGAAGTCCTGTATTCCCTTACAGTTCTTCCGGGTTTTTTCACTTTTTATTTCACAACACGTACCTTTGCAACGCCGTCAACAGCCTGCAGGGCATCCAGCGCGCCCCTGGAAACAGCAGTCTCCAGGTCGATCAGGGTATAAGCGAACTCACCCTTGCTCTTATTGGTCATATCCGCAATATTGACACCCTCATCACCAAGAATTTTTGTAAACTGGCTGATCATATTGGGAACATTTTTATGGGCAATAGCGATTCTGCCTACTGCAACACAGGTACCCATATCGCAGTTTGGAAAGTTTACGGAATTTTTGATATTTCCGTTTTCCAGGAAATCACGTACTTCCTTTGCAGCCATTTCCGCACAGTTTTCTTCAGACTCTTCTGTGGATGCGCCAAGATGAGGCGTTACCAGAATGCCCTCCCTGCCTGCCACAAGGGGATTTGCAAAGTCTGTTACATATTTTTTAACCTTGCCGCTCTCCAGAGCTTCAATGAGGGCTTCCTCATCTACCAGAAGGTCACGGGCAAAGTTCAGAAGAACCACGCCATGCTTCATCTTAGCAAAAGCTTCTTTATTGATCATCTTCTTTGTGCTGTCCAGAAGAGGCACATGAATGGTAATATAATCACACTGGGTAAAGATTTCGTCCAGGCTCTTACTGTGCTTGATGGTACGGGAAAGATTCCATGCAGCATCAATAGAAATATACGGGTCATAGCCATAAACTTCCATTCCCAGGTGAGAAGCAGAGTTTGCAACCATGGCACCAATGGCGCCAAGACCGATGATACCAAGCTTTTTGCCGCTGATCTCGCAGCCTGCAAACTGCTTTTTCTGCTTTTCGGCAAGCTTATCAATATCCTCTTTGTCCTTCTGCTGAGCTACCCACTCAATTCCACCTACAATGTCACGGGATGCAAGGAGCATCCCTGCAAGAACCAGTTCCTTTACACCGTTTGCATTGGCTCCCGGGGTATTAAAGACTACGATTCCTTTTTCTGCACATTCCTTTACCGGAATATTGTTCACACCTGCACCTGCACGTGCGATGGCCTTTACACAATCCGGCAGCTCCATGTCATGCATCTTGGCACTTCTCACCAGAATGGCATCTGCATTTTCCAAGGTTTCTGTCTCTTTATAATCCTCTGTAAAAATATTCAATCCTTTTTCTGCAATAGGATTCAGGCAATGATACTGAAACATTACGCATTCTCCTCCTCAAACTTTTTCATGAAAGCAACCAGGGCTTCTACCCCTTCCCTTGGCATTGCATTGTAAATACTTGCACGCATACCGCCTACGGAACGATGTCCTTTCAGGTTCACCAGCCCTGCTGCTGCAGCTTCTTTTACAAATTTCGCATCCATCTCTTTATCACCGGTCACAAAGGGCACATTCATAAGAGAACGATCCTTTGGTACTACTGTGCCTTTAAAAAGCTTGCTCTGGTCAAGAAAATCGTAGAGGATCTTTGCTTTTTCTTCGTTTCTTCTCTTCATCTCTTCCAGTCCTCCCATGGCTTTCAGCCATTTGAAGACCTTGCCGCATACATAAATGCAGTAAGCATTGGGTGTATTGTAAAGAGAACCTGCGTCCGCATGTGTTTTATAAGTCAGCATGGTAGGAGTTCCGGGAAGAACATCCTCCGTAATCAGATCTTCACGGATAATAACGATCACCATACCTGCAGGACCGATATTTTTCTGAACACCTCCATAGATAATGCCGTATTTGGTTACATCCACAGGTTCAGACAAAAAACAGGAGGAAACATCCGATACCAGAAGTTTGCCCTTGGTGTTGGGAAGTTCTTTGAACTTCGTTCCGTAAATCGTATTGTTTTCACAGATATATACATAGTCCGCATCCGGGCTTACGGGAAGATCGCTGCAGTCCGGAATATAGGAAAAAGTTTTATCCTCAGAGGAAGCAATCTTGTTGGCCTTGCCGTATTTCTGTGCTTCCTGGTATGCCTTTTTGGCCCACTGACCTGTCACAATGTAATCCGCAACCTTATTTTTCATCAGGTTCATGGGAATCATGGCAAACTGCTGAGATGCTCCGCCCTGCAAAAACAGCACCTTATAATTGTCCGGAATGTTCATCAGGTCACGGAGATCCTGCTCTGCTTCGTCAATGATCTGCTGGAAAGCAGCACTTCTGTGGCTCATTTCCATAACGGACATGCCTGTTCCGTTGTAGTCCATCATTTCTTCTGCAACTTCTTTTAATACCACTTCCGGAAGGACAGCCGGTCCTGCGGAAAAATTATACACTCTGCTCATTTTTTTTCATATCCTCCTCGTCAAAAACATCATCAATATTTGCCCCTGCCGGAACCATCGGGAATACACTTAAATCCTGATTGATCCAACAGTCCAGAACTACCGGTCCGCTGCTTGCAAGCGCTTCTTTCAATGCAGGCTCCACCTCTTCCATCTTTGTTACACGGATGGCCTTTGCGCCCATGCCTTCTGAAACTTTCACAAAATCCACTGCGTCGTTCAGAATGGTATGAGAATACCTGTGATCATAAAACAGCGTCTGCCACTGGCGTACCATACCCAGTACATGATTATTGAGAACAATCTGTACAAGAGGTTTGCCGCAGCGCACTGCCGTTGCGATCTCATTCATGTTCATACGGAAGCATCCGTCTCCTGCAATATTTACAACAGTTTTATCCGGTCTTCCCATCTTGGCCCCGATGGCGGCTCCAAGGCCATAGCCCATGGTACCCAGCCCTCCGGAGGTGAGAAGTGTTCTTGGCTCTTTAAATTTATAATACTGTGCTGTCCACATCTGATGCTGTCCTACATCTGTAGAAATAATGGCATCGCCTTTTGTCAGCTCGTAAAGCTTTTCGATCACATAAGGACCTGTAAGCTGTGTCTTGTCATAGCGCAGCGGATATTTTTCCTTCATATCCAAAATCTCTGCGACCCATTTCGGATGCTGCTTTTCCGGAATTGCTTCCAGAAGCCTTCTTAAAATTTCTTTCATGTCGCCCACAATCGAAGCGTCCACCATTACATTTTTGTTGATTTCGGCAGCATCAATATCAATCTGGAGAATTTTGGCATTTCTTGCGAAAGTCTTTGTATTTCCTGTGACACGGTCACTGAACCGTGCGCCAAGGACGATGAGCAGATCCGATTTTGTAACTCCAAGGTTTGCAGTCTTGGTGCCATGCATGCCAAGCATTCCTGTATAAAGCTCATCTTCTCCGGAAAATGCGCCTTTGCCCATAAGACTGTCGCAGACAGGAGCCTGGATTTTATGAGCCAGTTCTGTGATCTCCTTTGATGCACCGGAAATCACACCGCCGCCGCCAACAAAGATAAAGGGTCTCTCTGCTTCGCTGATCATTTTTGCGGCTGTCTCAAGGTCTTCTTTACGGATCTCACTGGTCTCTCTGTTCACAGTAGCCGGATGACGGGGGATATACTCCATTTTCGCTCCTGTTACATCTTTTGTCACATCCACCAGTACCGGGCCCGGGCGTCCGCTTTTTGCAATATAAAACGCTTTTCGGATGGTATCCGCCAGCTTCTCAATGTCTTTTACAATGTAACTGTGTTTTGTGATCGGCATGACGATCCCGGCAATGTCCACCTCCTGGAAGGAGTCTCTTCCAAGAAGGGGTTTTCCTACATTGGCTGTAATGGCAACCATTGGCACAGAGTCCATATAAGCTGTCGCAATGCCGGTTACCAGGTTCGTTGCCCCTGGGCCGGATGTAGCCAGGCATACGCCCACTTTTCCGGTTGCACGTGCATAGCCGTCTGCAGCATGAGAAGCACCCTGCTCATGGGATGTCAGGACATGATTGATCTCATCTCTATATTCATAAAGTGCATCATAAACATTCAGAATTGCACCTCCCGGATAACCGAAAACAGTATCTACTCCCTGTTCCTTGAGGCATTCTACAATAATTTCCGCACCTGTAAGCTGCATATGATCCCCTCCTTATTTCGCCTTTGGTATTTCCAGGATAGCTCCTCTGTTGCCGGAAGTCACCATTGCTGCATATCTTGCAAGATAACCTGTGGTAACCTTTGGCTCACGGGGCTGCCATTTTTCTTTTCGTGCCTTCATCTCTTCTTCTGAAACCTTTACTTCCAGCTTCAGCTCCGGAATGTTGATGCTGATGATATCGCCTTCTTCGACCAAAGCGATGGGACCGCCAACGGCTGCTTCCGGAGAAACATGGCCGATGGAAGCACCTCGGGATGCACCGCTGAAACGTCCGTCCGTAATCAAGGCTACGGAAGAGCCCAGCCCCATACCTGCAATCGCAGAAGTAGGATTCAGCATCTCTCTCATTCCCGGTCCGCCCTTTGGTCCTTCATAGCGGATTACAACCACGTCGCCTGCCACGATCTTTCCGCCTTTGATTGCTTCAATGGCATCCTCCTCGCAGTCAAAGACACGTGCCGGGCCTTCATGCACCATCATTTCCTCTACCACTGCGGAACGTTTTACAACGCCGCCGTCCGGTGCCAGATTTCCCTTCAGCACTGCAAGGCCTCCGGTCTGACTGTATGGACGATCCAGAGGACGGATGACTTCCGGATTAAGATTTTCACAACCTTCAATATTTTCTCCGATGGTCTTTCCTGTTACAGTCATACAATCTGTATAGAGAAGTCCCTTCTTATTCAGTTCATTCATTACAGCGTAAACACCGCCTGCTTCGTTCAGATCCTCCATGTAAGTGGGGCCTGCCGGTGCCAGATGGCAAAGGTTCGGTGTTTTCTCGCTGATTTCGTTTGCAAAGCTGATGTCAAAATCCATACCGATCTCATGGGCAATGGCAGGCAGATGAAGCATGCTGTTGGTGGAGCAGCCAAGTGCCATGTCTACTGTCAGGGCGTTTAATACAGCCTTTTCTGTCATGATGTCTCTCGGACGGATGTTTTTGCGGTAAAGCTCCATTACCTGCATTCCTGCATGTTTTGCCAGGCGGATCCTCTCAGAATAAACTGCAGGGATAGTGCCGTTTCCGCGAAGTCCCATACCGAGTGCCTCCGTCAGGCAGTTCATACTGTTTGCAGTATACATACCGGAACAGGAACCGCAGGTCGGACAGGTTTTATTTTCATATTCCGTAAGTTCTTCTTCGGTAATATTGCCTGCTGCATAAGAACCTACTGCCTCAAACATGCTGGAAAGACTAGTCTTATGTCCGTGTATACGGCCTGCCATCATAGGTCCGCCGCTGACGAACACTGTGGGTACATTAATTCTGGCTGCTGCCATCAAAAGCCCGGGAACGTTCTTGTCACAGTTCGGCACCATAACAAGAGCATCAAACTGATGAGCAAGAGCCATAGACTCTGTAGAATCTGCGATCAGGTCACGGGTAACCAGAGAATATTTCATTCCGATATGTCCCATGGCAATTCCGTCGCAGACCGCGATTGCCGGGAATACCACCGGTGTTCCTCCTGCCATAGCTACGCCCTGCTTTACTGCATTTACAATCTTATCCAGATTCATATGCCCAGGCACGATCTCATTATAAGAGCTGACGATTCCCACCAGAGGACGTTCCATTTCTTCTTTTGTCATTCCAAGGGCATTAAACAAAGACCTGTGAGGTGCCTGCTGAGACCCCTTTTTCACTGCATCGCTTCTCATTTTGCTGTTTCCACTCCTTTATCTCACTATCCTTTTGTTAAAATGTATCTCATCGCCCGGGCACCCGCTTCACGGAAGCATGAAGCGCAGTTCCTGCCAATGGGCATTACTTCTGTTTTCCTTAAATTGCCGCAGCAATCAGGTCTCCCATCTCTGTGGTGCCAACTTTTCTGCAGCTGTCGGACATGATATCGCCTGTGCGGTATCCGTCAGTAAGCACCTTCTGTACTGCGGCTTCCACTGCATCCGCCTCTTTATCCAGATCCAGGGAATAGCGGAGCATCATAGCTGCTGACAAGATCGTGGCAATGGGATTGGCTTTGTCCTGTCCTGCAATATCCGGTGCGGAACCGTGGCTTGGCTCGTATAAGCCGAATTTTGTTTCATTTAAGCTTGCTGAAGACAGCATTCCGATAGAACCGGTTACCATGCTGGCTTCATCAGACAGGATATCACCAAACATGTTCTCTGTCAAAATCACGTCAAACTGCTTCGGATCACGGACAAGCTGCATTGCGCAGTTATCTACCAGCATATGCTCTAAGGTAACTTCCGGATAATCCTTCGCAACCTCTTCCACCACGCTTCTCCAGAGACGGGATGAATCCAGCACATTGGCTTTGTCTACACTTGTTACCTTTTTCGAGCGCTTCATGGCAATCTCAAATGCTTTTACTGCTATGCGGCGGATCTCATTTTCATTATATGCAAGAGTGTCAATGGCCTTTTTGATTCCGTTTTCTTCTATCGTCTTCCGTTCTCCGAAATAGAGTCCACCTGTCAGCTCTCTGACAATAATCATGTCAAATCCCTCTCCAATAATATCTTCCCGCAGAGGGCATGCGGCTTTCAATTCATTATATAAATAGGCCGGACGCAGATTGGCAAAAAGATTCAGGGCCTTGCGAATGGCAAGAAGGCCGGCTTCCGGTCTTTTTGACGGTTCCAGTTTATACCAGGGGGATGTTTTCGCGTCTCCACCGATGGAGCCCATCAGAACTGCGTCAGAGGCTTTTGCCTGGGCAATCGCTTCCTCAGTAAGGGGGACCCCATGCACATCAATGGACGCGCCTCCCAGAAGAATTTCTGAGTATGTAAAGGTGTGATGGTATTTTTCACAGACTTTATCCAGAACTTTTTTCGCTTCTCTTACAATTTCCGGTCCGATTCCGTCTCCCGGAATCAATGCAATCTTATAATCCATGGTCTTAATTCCTTTCCTGTAGAGTATCGTTATTATAATAACGCACTTTTCGGAAGATTTCAACCTGTTAAAGTGAAAAAATGTTGGAGAATCTTTTGGGGATATAGGTAAATGTTACTATATGTGGGGGAAAAAAACCGGACGCCCAGGGAAAGGTTCGGGGAGGGGAGAGGGGTGTGTCGGATGCCAGGGCTTCGCGGATTTGGGTCAGGGGGAACTCGTGGGTGATTATTTTCTCCGGTTCCCAACTTTCGTCTGACAGGATTTTTATTACATCTATTACGTCTTCCGGGAAATAGCCGCCGGAACCGATGATGCTTTTCTGTGCATAGGTATAGACTCTCTCCCCTACCTGAAACTCTGTTACCTTTTTTCCACTGTTGCCACTTTGGATATGGTTTCGTGTCCGAATTCACTGCCAAATCACTGTAAAAATGATCTGCAAAAAGTTATGGGGTTTGTGATTTCTGAAATATATTGATAGGCAAATTCAATTCCATTACAGGTCAGATTTTCCCACATATGCGGCGGATCACTTTTCGAAAAACCTGCAGGACGCAGGTCAAAACATCTTAGCGAACCAAATTCTCTGTCAAAGGCAGACACAAAATCATAACAGGCAGATACAATTTCGTCTTCCGCCTTTCCCAGCGTATGAAAATAAATCCCTATAAACATAAGTGTCCCTTCCGCTAAGCCGCACTGCGCCCTATATCCGCCGGCACCATGCATACCAACAGCAGACCAGATCGTTTGCGGCTCAACACTCATTAACTGCTTATTATTCAATCGGGCAAAAATTTCCCGTTTTTTCGAGGCTGCGCTGCCGCTCCATTTTGACTATATATTCTGTCGTACCTTTTTCCAGATAGCGTTCGTGCGTCAGCCAAAAGCCATGACGCTGATAAAAACGAATCCCACTGATATTCTTTTCCAGCACAAACAATTTCTGAATATCAAACATCTGAATCGCAAATTCGATCAGCTTCGTTCCGATTCCTTCATTTTGAAAGAAAGAATCAACATATAGCTCGATTAATTCCTTACCTTCTATTCGGATCATCCCTTTTACAAATTCATCATCATACACCCAAATATTTTCCAGTTTTTCCGGATCAGCAATATACTCCTTTGCCAAAGGATAGACCTGCATTTCCATAAACGAAACCTTGTCATCATGAAAGATTTCCCTATAATTCATTCTTTTCGTAAAAATCAATATTTCCGCCAATCTTGAAGCATCCTGTATTCCCGCTTTTCTAATGCAGTCCATAATTTTTTCTCCTTGATTTCCCCTTTATTTCTTCGGCTTCCTTTTTTCGCCGGCCAGCAAACAGCCCGTGGAGGGAGACGCGATGGGGGAGGCAGGGAGCTTATAGGGTGGTTTTTGCAGGAGCTCCCTGCCGCCCCCATTGCGTCTCTCTCCACGGGCGTCCGTCACATACAAAAAAATAGATGCCCTGGAAAAAATCCCCGGCACCTATTTTCACATCTGATCAGGCAGATGCCTGCTCAGCTTTCTCCACTTCTGCAATGGCCTGTTTTCTCATTGGAATACGGCAGTTCTTATTATTGCCGAATTCTACGATGACGTCTTCCTCTGTCATGTCAATGATCACTCCGTAGAAGCCGCCGGTAGTCACGATGCTGTCGCCAACCTCCATGCTGTTTAACATAGCCTGAAGTCTCTTCTGCTCTTTCTTCTGAGGACGGATCATCAAAAAGTACATCATACCAAAAATGATAACCATCCAGATAATCATCATGCCTAAACTTGCTCCGCTCTGTGCGTCCATGTCAATTCCTCCTGTTTTGTATTGCTATCCGATTATACAGAAACGCTATAGGATATCATACACAAAAAAACCAAATTCTTCAAGTGCTTTTCGCATTTTTCTTCATAATCAGCGATTACCGTTGATTTTCCCCTGTTCAAAGCCCTCCAGGCGCATTTTTTTATATTCTGCGAAATTTCCCGCATCCAGTGCATCTCTGATCTCTTCCATCATATGATTATAAAAATACAGATTATGAAGCACACAAAGGCGCATGCCAAGCATCTCTTTTGCTTTCAGAAGATGGCGAATATAGGCTCTGCTGTAATGGCGGCAGGCAGGGCACTGGCAGCCCTCCTCAATGGGGCGGTCGTCCAGCTCATACCTGGCATTGAATAGATTCAGTTTGCCCTGATTGGTGTATACATGTCCGTGGCGGCCGTTTCTGCTGGGGTAAACGCAGTCAAAAAAATCCACGCCCCGTTCCACTCCCTCCAGGATATTGGCAGGAGTTCCCACCCCCATCAGGTAAGTAGGCTTATTCTGAGGAAGATAAGGAACAACCTCATCCAGGATCCGGTACATCTCTGCATGGGTTTCCCCTACAGCCAGCCCTCCGATGGCATAGCCGTCCAGATTCATCTCTGTGATAGCCTTTGCATGGGCAATGCGGATATCTTCATAAACCGCTCCCTGGTTGATTCCGAAAAGAAGCTGCTCCTTATTCAGGGTATCCGGAAGACTGTTCAAACGCGCCATCTCTTCCTTGCACCTCGAAAGCCAGCGGGTGGTACGGTCAACGGATTTCTGCACATAATCCCGGTCTGCCACGCTGCTGGGGCATTCATCAAAGGCCATGGCAATGGTGGATCCTAAATTCGACTGAATCTGCATACTTTCCTCCGGTCCCATAAAAATTCTATGTCCGTCAATATGGGACTGGAAATAGACACCCTCTTCCTTGATTTTTCGAAGTCCGGCAAGGGAAAACACCTGAAAACCGCCGGAATCCGTCAGAATTGGCCGGTCCCAAACCATAAATTTATGCAGGCCCCCAAGCTGCTTTACGATCTTATCGCCTGGACGCACATGAAGATGATAGGTATTGGAAAGCTCCACCTGGGTGCCGATCTCATAAAGGTCCTGGGTAGATACTGCCCCTTTAATCGCTGCAATTGTACCCACATTCATAAATACCGGAGTCTGGATCGTTCCGTGTACTGTGTGAAATTCTGCACGTTTTGCACGTCCTTCCGTTTTTAATAGTTTATATTCTGCCATTGTTTTTCCTCTCTTTTATAGATTCACTCAGGCTAAAGTATATCTTGATTTCATCTAAATTTCAACTATTACCGAAAGAATGATTGTTAAACTTTTACATTGTCATTTTGCAAAGTTTGTCGTATAATGTTACGGAATATCTTCAAATACACTTTTAATAAGAAGTGATTTACATTCTTTTAGAAATTGAACTGTTTTTTTCATTGGAAAAGATGAGGAGGCAATACTGATTTATATGAATACTTATACATTGGGAATTGATATTGGGTCTACAACTGTCAAGATCGCGATCCTGGATGAGCAGGAGCATCTGATGTTTGCAGATTACGAACGGCACTTTGCCAACATCCAGGAAACCCTGGCTGATCTTTTGGAAAGAGCATACGGACATCTTGGCGAACTGTCTTTAAACCCGGTGATCACCGGTTCCGGAGGACTCACCCTTGCCACACACCTTCAGGTTCCATTTGTCCAGGAGGTTATTGCGGTTTCCACAGCTCTTCAGAAAATAGCGCCTAAGACTGACGTTGCCATTGAGCTTGGAGGTGAGGACGCTAAGATCATCTATTTTGAGGGCGGCAATATTGAGCAACGTATGAACGGCATTTGTGCAGGAGGAACGGGCTCCTTTATCGACCAGATGGCATCCCTGCTCCAGACAGACGCCTGCGGTTTAAATGAATATGCAAAAAATTATAAAGCCCTTTATCCCATTGCAGCACGCTGCGGTGTTTTTGCCAAAACAGACATCCAGCCTTTAATCAATGAGGGGGCTACCAAGGAAGACCTTTCTGCATCCATTTTCCAGGCTGTGGTAAACCAGACCATCTCCGGCCTGGCCTGCGGGAAGCCTATCCGGGGACATGTAGCATTCCTTGGAGGTCCCCTTCATTTCTTATCAGAACTTAAGGAGTCCTTTATCCGCACCCTGAAGCTGGATGAGGAGCATACCATTGTTCCGGATAATTCACACCTTTTTGCAGCCATTGGTTCTGCGCTGAATTCCAAGGGAGAGACCGTTGTTTCCTTAACGGAAATGAAGGATCGTCTCCGCAAATCCATCAAACTGGATTTTGAGGTAGAACGTATGGAGCCATTGTTTGCAGCAAGGGAGGATTATGATGCCTTCCGGGCACGGCAGGACAGCTATCAGGTTGCCACCGGCGACCTTGCTTCTTACAAAGGGAACTGCTACCTTGGAATTGACGCAGGCTCCACTACCACCAAGACCGCTCTTGTTGGAGAAGACGGAAGCCTTCTGTATTCCTTTTACAGCAACAATAACGGAAGTCCTTTAAAGACTGCCATCCGCTCCATCCAGGAAATTTATTCTCTGCTTCCAGAGGATGCCCGTATCGCATATTCCTGTTCCACAGGCTACGGCGAGGCACTTATTAAGGCGGCTCTTCTTTTGGATGAGGGGGAGGTAGAAACGGTTTCCCATTACTATGCCGCCGCTTTCTTTGACCCGGAAGTAGACTGTATTCTGGATATTGGCGGGCAGGATATGAAATGCATTAAAATCAAAAATCAGACCGTGGACAGCGTTCAGTTAAATGAAGCATGCTCCTCCGGCTGCGGTTCTTTTATCGAAACCTTTGCCAAATCCCTGAACTATAGTGTACAGGATTTTGCAAAAGCCGCACTTTTTGCAGAGCATCCCATTGACCTTGGAACCCGCTGTACAGTATTTATGAATTCAAAAGTAAAACAGGCCCAGAAGGAGGGGGCTGAGGTATCGGATATTTCCGCAGGACTTGCCTATTCCGTTATCAAAAATGCCCTTTACAAGGTGATCAAGGTTTCCGATGCCTCTGAGCTTGGAAAACATATTGTGGTACAGGGAGGAACCTTCTACAATGATGCGGTTCTAAGAAGCTTTGAAAGGATCGCAAGCTGCGAAGCCATCCGCCCGGATATTGCCGGAATCATGGGTGCCTTCGGCGCAGCGCTGATCGCAAGGGAACGTTATGAGGAAGGCACGGAAACCACCATGCTCTCTATTGAAAAGATCAATGAGCTGAAATACACCACCTCTATGGCGAACTGCCGGGGATGTACCAATAACTGCCGTCTAACCATCAACAAATTCACAGGCGGGCGTCAGTTTGTCAGCGGTAACCGCTGCGAACGGGGAATCGGAAAAGAAAAGAATAAGGATCATGTCCCTAACCTGTATGAGTATAAATATAAACGGCTTTTTTCCTACGAACCTCTTTCTCCTGACAAAGCAAAAAGAGGCAGGGTGGGGATTCCCCGTGTATTGAACATGTTTGAAAACTATCCCTTCTGGTTTACCTTCTTTACGGAACTGAAATATGAAGTAGTGCTTTCCCCTACTTCCACCAGAAAGATTTATGAACTGGGCATTGAGTCCATCCCCAGTGAGTCTGAGTGCTATCCTGCCAAGCTGGCACACGGACATATCAGCTGGCTTTTGAAAAAAGGAGTAAAATTCATTTTCTATCCATGTATTCCCTATGAGAGAAATGAATTCCCGGATGCAGTCAACCACTACAACTGCCCTATAGTTACTTCTTATGCGGAGAATATCAAAAACAATGTAGATGAACTTCATAACCCGGAGATTGACTTCCGCAACCCATTCCTGGCATTTACCTCCGAGGGCGTGCTTACAGACCGCCTGGTACAGGAGTTTTCGGATATTCCCGCGGATGAAGTAAAATCCGCAGCACACAAAGCATGGGAGGAGCTTTCGAAGGTACATACGGATATCCAGAAAAAGGGCGAAGAGACTCTTGCCTATTTAAAAGAATCAGGCCGCAGAGGAATTGTCCTTGCAGGGCGCCCTTACCATATTGACCCGGAGATTCATCACGGGATTCCGGATCTTATCAACAGCTACGGCATTGCCGTGCTTACAGAGGATTCTGTTTCCCATCTGGCGAAGATTGAACGTCCCATCCGTGTCAATGACCAGTGGATGTACCACTCCCGCCTGTATGCAGCAGCAAACTTTGTAAAGACAAGAGACGACCTGGATCTGATTCAGTTGAATTCCTTCGGATGCGGACTGGATGCAGTTACCACAGATGAGGTTTATGAAATCTTAGATGGAAGCGGCAAAATTTATACCTGTTTAAAAATTGATGAGGTGAATAACTTAGGCGCGGCGCGTATCCGCGTGCGCTCTCTTCTTGCTGCGATCCGTGCCAAGGAAGCGCAGAAAAAAACAAGAGAGGTACTTCCCTCTTCCATTGAAAAAGCCGTATTTACAAAGGAAATGCGGAAGGATTACACCATCCTCTGCCCTCAGATGTCCCCCTTCCATTTCGGGATCATTCAGGCTGCCCTGAATGCCTGCGGCTATCATCTTGAGGTTTTGCCAAATGATAACAAGCATGCGGTAGATGTGGGCCTGAAGTATGTCAATAACGATGCCTGCTATCCTTCCCTCATCGTAGTGGGGCAGATTATGGATGCTCTCCTTTCCGGGAAATATGACCTGAATAAAACAGCGGTCATCATGTCCCAGACCGGCGGCGGATGCCGTGCCTCCAACTACATTGCCTTTATCCGCCGTGCTTTGAAAAAAGCAGGAATGGAGCAGGTTCCGGTAATTTCCGCAAACTTAAGCGGCCTTGAAAGCAATCCCGGTTTTAAGCTGACCCTTCCCCTTGCCAAACGTGTGGTCTACGGTGCTGTATTCGGGGATATCCTGATGAAATGTGTTTACCGTATGCGTCCTTATGAACTGGAAAAAGGCATTGTCAACCGGAAGTATAAAATCTGGGAGCAGCGCGCGATTTCCTTCGTCAAAGGCAGCAGCGTCAGCCACAGCCAGTTTAAAAAAATGTGCAGGGAAATGATCCACGATTTTGATACCATTCCCATAAGCGATGAAAAAAAGCCGCGGGTAGGCATTGTAGGCGAAATTCTTGTAAAATTCCTGCCTGCTGCCAACAACCATCTGGCAGAGCTTCTGGAATCCGAAGGTGCGGAGGCTGTCTGTCCGGATCTTATCGACTTCTTTAACTACTGCTTTTACAACCAGAATTTCAAGGCAGAATACTTAGGCTTCAAGAAATCCAAGGCTGCCATGGGAAATCTTGGAATCAAGGGAATTGAATGGATCCGCAGAACAGCGAATGAAGCTTTTGCCAAAAGCCGCCATTTTACCTCTTCCGCAGATATCCGCGATCTGGCAAAAATGGCCTCTCCTATTGTATCTCCTGGCAACCAGACCGGTGAGGGCTGGTTTCTTACAGGGGAGATGATGGAACTGATTCACGGCGACGTGCCCAATATTGTATGTATACAGCCATTTGGCTGCCTTCCGAATCACATCGTAGGCAAAGGCGTTATCAAGGAAATCCGCCGTACACATCCTGCTGCAAATATTGTAGCAATTGACTACGACCCGGGAGCCAGTGAAGTAAATCAATTAAACCGTATCAAACTGATGCTCTCCACAGCCCTCAAGAACCTGAATCAAAAAGAAGCGTAAAAAAAACATCCATAGACTCTATGAGATCTTTTCTCAAGTCTATGGATGTTTTTTTATCAATAGGCTAAGCCTTTTTTCTCCTGATAATTCAGCATGCCTGATCAGCACAGATGCAGCTTTCTTCCCACTTTGTACAGAATATTCCCTCCGGGCAGCAATGCCAGATCCTTCTTCGAAGGTCTGCAGGCAGCCAGATAAACCAGGAAGAAGATGATTACCGCAAATACAATGGAAACAACCAGGCAGATAAAATTGGAAGGAAGCAGATGATAAAGTCCATAATATACTCCTGCCGCTGCCCCTCCCATGGGTATGGAAGCAATCAGCGGGTACAGATATGCTTTTTTCCATGGATTCCTATAATTCAGGTACTTCTTCACTGCAATATCATTCAGTATACAGATCACAACCGAATAAATCACCATGGCGATCAGCAGGGAATAGATGCCCAAATCTGTAAAAAACAGCAATCCTAAAACCACTGTCACATCCACTACCAGTGCCACCGCCGCAGTGATCATGGGAATTCTCGGTTTTCCAATTGCCTGAAGAACCGCATTGGTGGTATTGGAAATTCCGTTCAGGATAATAGTAAAGGAGCCGAGCATCAGAAGCGTCCCTGCAGTCCCGTCTGTGCTGCCGTAAAGCAGGGAAACGATGGGATGTCCAAGCACAGCAAGCCCCACTGCGCAGGGAATGGAAATAAACATAGACAACTGTACAGTCTGATTGATCCGCCTTCTGGTTTCTCTTCTGTTTCCTGTAGCATAAGAAGCTGCAACCTCCGGAATCATAGATGTCGGCGCCGTGCTTGATAAGGTAAGAGGAATATTGATGATTGTCATAAAATACGTTGCATATTCCGCATACAGAGCACTTAAAACCTTATCGCTCTCTCCCTGTCTCCCCAAAATCTCACTAAAAAGCACACCATTTAAATAACCGTTCACATTATAGATAAAGGAGCTTAAAATGATAGGAGAAACGATCAGTATGATCAGCTTAAAAATCTCACTGTAGGGTTCTTCCCTGTGCATGCGGTCTCTTACAACACGCCTGTTAATTCTTTTACGGTTCAGTCCGTAGACAAAAATCATAAACACAAGAGCAACCACCACGCCCACCGTTGTTCCGATGGTGGAACCGGCTGCCCCCCATTTTCCGATACTCTCTTCTGTTTCATCCGCAAAATATTTCACCAGGAGCCAGGCTGCCAGGATACTGGCTGCCGCATTGAATATCTGCTCCAGAATCTGGGAAATAGAGGTAGGCATCATATTGCGATATGCCTGAAAATACCCCCTCAATACCCCCACGATTCCGGAAATAAAAATGGTGGGAGCCAGGATCTGTAATGCCAGCCTTGCATTGGACTGATTGCTTGGAATAATGAGATCTGCACCAAAAAAACAGAACAGAGCCGCTGCTCCGCCTACCACCACTGCATAAATCATAGACCCCCGAAAGATCTTTTGGGCATTCCTATAATCCCGCAGCTCGATTCTTTCCGAGATCAGTTTCGATACTGCCTGGGGAATGCTGAAAGAGGCAATCATCAAAAGGATCATATATGCATTCTGTGCCAGACTCATATATCCCATTCCCACACTTCCCATAATGGCAGAAAGAGGGCTTTTATATAGCAAACCGATGACCTTGGAAATCATTGCCGCAATCATCAAGAAAGATGCATTTTTTGCAAGATTACTCTTTTGACTCATTTCTACTCCTCAGTTACAAGTTATTATTTCTATCTGTTTTCAATCTGCCAGTCAATAGGCTCTGCGCCGTGGGATATGAGGAATTCATTGGTTTTACTGAAGTGTCTGCACCCGAAAAATCCCCGGAAAGCAGACAAAGGGCTTGGATGAGAAGCTTCCAGGATCAAATGCCCCGGATTCGTCAGCATAGAACGCTTCATCTGCGCCGGCCGTCCCCACAGCAAAAAGACGATCGGCCGGTCCTGCTGATCCAGAATACGGATCGCCGCGTCTGTAAACTGCTCCCAGCCGATTCCCCTGTGGGAGTTGGCCTGATGGGCGCGGACCGTAAGAACCGTATTCAAAAGAAGCACACCCTGCTTTGCCCATTTCTCCAAATAGCCATGATTGGGGATATAGCATCCCAGGTCATCATGAAGCTCCTGATAAATATTCACAAGAGATGGCGGAACCTCCACGTCCGGCCTCACAGAAAAACAAAGCCCATGAGCCTGCCCGTCATTGTGATAAGGATCCTGTCCCAGAATCACCACCTTCACCTGGCTTAGCTGGGTAAAATGAAATGCGTTGAATATCTCATCCGCCGGAGGAAAAATTTTCCTCTCTCTGTACTCTTCGTTGATGGTTTTATATAGTCTGGCATAATATGGCTGCTGAAACTCTCCTCTAAGAGCCTCCAGCCACTCTCCTGACAAAGGCGCCATGTCCCTTCACCTCATTCTCTTCTTTTGTCTTTGATCTCATCTTATCTGCGAACGGAAATCCCTCTTCCCGCAAGGTAGTCTTTTACCTCACCGATCTCCAGTTCTTTATAATGAAACAGGGAGGCAGCCAGCGCAGCGTCCGCTCCGCCCTCACTTAATACATTATAAAAATGTGCAAGCGTTCCTGCACCTCCGGAAGCGATTACAGGAATGGACACACTCTCTGCAACCGTCCTGGTCAGTTCCATATCATACCCTGCTTTCGTTCCGTCGCAGTCCATACTGGTGAGAAGAATCTCCCCGGCACCAAGCTCCTCAGCCTTTTTTGCCCACCAGATGGCGTCAATGCCTGTGTCAAGCCGTCCGCCGTGCTTATAAATATTCCAGCCGCCGTCCGCTCTCTGTTTGGCATCAATGGCCACCACTACACACTGGCTGCCGAACTTTAGGGCTGCCTCCGAAATAAGTTCCGGACGGTCGATGGCTGCGGAATTAACAGAAATCTTATCTGCCCCTTCTCTTAAGAGACGTTTAAAATCATCCACTGTCCGGATGCCCCCTCCTACCGTAAAGGGGATAAAAACATTGGCTGCCACAGCCCGCACCATTTCCACTACCGTATTTCTGGCCTCGTTTGATGCAGTAATATCCAGAAATACCAGCTCGTCAGCCCCTGCAGCATCATATGCCTTTGCAATTTCCACAGGATCTCCCGCATCCTTCAGGTCTACAAAATTCACGCCTTTTACCACACGTCCTTTATTTACATCCAGACATGGAATGATTCGCTTTGTAAACATTATCGCTCCTCCTTTCCAAGTTCCGCAAAATTCTTCAGGATCTTAAGCCCCCAATGGCTGCTTTTCTCCGGGTGGAACTGGCAGGCAAATACATGATCCTTTTCCACGGAAGCATGAATACAGGTGCTGTACTCTGTCACAGCCTTCACGATCTGCGGATCCTCTGCCTGCAGGTAATAAGAATGCACAAAATAGACGTACGTCTCCTCAGGAATCCCCCTGTATAATCTTCCGTCATTCTGCAAATGCAGGGAATTCCATCCCATATGTGGTATTTTTAGTCCCGGCATTCCCGGAATCTTTACAATCTTTCCTTTCAGAATTCCAAGGCCCTCCACCCCCGGGCTTTCCTCGCTGCTCTCAAATAAGAGCTGCAGCCCCAGGCAAATGCCAAGGAAGGGAGTCTTATTTTCCACGATCTCATGAATCACCGGAACCAGGCCATATCTGTGCAGATGTTCCATCGCCTCCCCAAAGCTTCCCACACCCGGCAGAATCACCTTATCCGCCTTAAGTAGCACCTCCGGCTCCCGGGAAACTACCGTCTCCTGTCCAAGATATTGGAAAGCCTTTTCCACACTTTTGATATTTCCTGCATCGTAATCAATAATCCCTATCATATGTTCACATCCTGTCGTAATATACTTTATCCAAAATCTACCTAAACAATCTATCTTTCAGTATAACGCAAAAACGGGCAGTTGCAAAGTAATTTCTTCGCTTCTGCCCATTTTATTGGTGTAGTTCTATCTCCGGTCCAGTGTAAACCAGAATTCCACGCCATTATCGTAATTCTGCACGCCGTACTCCTGATTCAGCCCTTCCATGATGGCCTTCACAATGGAAAGCCCGATGCCGCTGCCCCCGTATTCTCTGGTTCTTGCTTTGTCCACCTTATAAAACTTATTCCAGAGATTTGGGATATCCTCCTCAGGTATAGGCTTTCCGGTATTGAATACCGTTACCTTTACTCTGTCCTCTTCTTTCCATACATTGATCTCAATCTGCCTGGTTCCCTCCAGATGGTTCAGGGCGTTGCTGGTATAGTTGGTTACCACCTCTTCAATCTTAAATTCATCCGCCCACACATAAACAGGACCGGCTGCCTCGAAAATAACCTTTGCTTCCTTCTGCTGAATCATAATGTCCATACTTCCAAGAACACCCCGGATAAGGGAAACAATGTCAAACCGCTCCATCACCGCAGCGTCCTTTCCGGACTCAAGCTGGTTCAGGGTCAGAAGATTCTTTACAAGCTTATTCATTTTAGCGGATTCGTCCATAATTACGTCACAGTAAAATTCCCTGCTCTCCGGATCCTCCGAAATATTTTCCTTCAGTCCTTCCGCATATCCCTGGATCAGCGCAATAGGCGTCTTTAATTCATGGGAAACATTATCCAGGAACTCCTTACGCATCTGGTCGATCTTGATTCTGTCCTGAATATCCTTCTGCAGCTTATTATTAGCAGATTTCAGCTCTGAAATATTTCTCTCCAGCGCACTGCACATTCTGTTAAAATTATCTCCCAGAACATCAATTTCATTTCCTACCCTGCTTTGATACCTGGCATCAAAGTCCATATCCGCCATCTGCTGGGAAAGGGTGGTCAGCTCCCGGATGGGCTTTGTAATCTTGTTGGTAAGGATCCAGATCACCATACCGCTGATCAAAATAATGCATACTCCTACAAAGAAATGGAAGCTATTGGATATGCTGACACTTTCCCGGATGCTCTCCAGGGGACTGCGGATCAAAAAATAGTTGCCGCTGGAAAGCTGTCCCCAGCCTTCCACATAATCCATGCCTGCGAACCGGTCATGCACCTGCTGTACAACATAGTTCTCTTCCTTTTTCAGAACCTTGATCACACTATTCTTCTGATCCTTATCCAGATCGTACATATAGCCAAAAAGCCGATTGCGGAACATCGTCGGATTATCCCCTACATAAGCCAGCAAACTGGTATTCTGGGATATCACCACCCAGGTAAGATTGTTTCTGGAACTGAACCTGCGCATATCATCCGGAATCTCCGTACACTCTTCCGAGCCATCCGAAAACTCCGTCTCATCTTCATAATTTTCACTTTGCTCCGCCCGAATTTTGAGACTTTCCAGCGTCTCCAGAGCCTCCAGGATCACATCCGTCTTTTTGGAAATATAATATTTTTCTAAAAACGCCATATTAATGGCGGAAATTGCCACAATGGACAAGAACAGAAGTCCTATAAAAAGAACTGCGATCTGATTCCGCATAGAATGAAACCTGCCAAATCCTTTTCTGTTTCTGGCTTCCCGGGAACGCTTTCCCTGCTTTTGGGTCTTTTTCCTGATCATGCATCTACCTCAAACTTATATCCCATTCCCCAAACCGTTCTGATATATTCTCCTTTATCACCCATTTTGCTCCGCAGTTTTTTCACATGGGTATCAATGGTCCTGGCGTCTCCGAAATAATCATAATTCCAGACAGAATTTAAAATTTTTTCTCTGGAGAGAGCAATCCCCTGATTTTCCAGAAAGTAAGTCAGAAGTTCAAATTCCTTAAAGCTCAGTTCCATGGGCTTGCCATCCACGGTAGCCAGATGGGCAGCCTTATCAATAACGATTCCTCCTGCACTGATGGTATCTTCCTGCGAATCCTGTCCGGCCCGCCTTAAGATCGCCTCTACACGGGCAACCAGAATCTTCGGGCTGAATGGTTTGGAAATGTACTCGTCTGCCCCGATCTCGAAACCCAGAAGTTCATCACGCTCATCTCCTCTGGCAGTCAGCATGATAATGGGAACTTTCGTATTATCTTTGCGGATCTCACGGCAGACTTCCCAACCGTCCATCTTGGGCATCATCACGTCCAGTATGATCAGGGCGATATCTTTCTCCCTGTAGAAAATATCCATTGCCTCTTCCCCGTCCCCGGCTTCCAACACCTGAAATTTCTTCTTCACCAAAAAGTCCTTTACCAGTTTTCGCATACGGCTTTCATCATCTACTACTAAAATTTTCAGAGAGTCCATTCATTTTTCCTCCAAATATTGATTTTATCATATCATCCGCTTATCCTTATTTTTTACTATACCAGAGATGTATGTCTCTTTTGTGAACGCCGATGCTTTTTTCAAAAAAAAAGATGCTGATCTCTCAGCACCTTTCCTATGGACCTGGCGGGAATCGAACCCGATAAGTATTATAACAGGAAGGTATTGATTTTTCAGCATTTTCCGCAAATACTGATTTTACTGTATTTTCTGGAATACCATAGTTAAATTTTTGATGCCCCAAAATCACATTTTTAAAAGCTATGCAACACGAAATGCAACACGAAGATGATGCAATATGGCGCTCTCCGGCAACAATGCCGGGGAGTGTTCTCTCCTTCTATTCCTTCCGAAATTCCATGATATCCCCAACTTCACAATCTAAAATCTCACACAGCATATTTATGGTATGCGTACTGACATTTACATTTTTCTTCAGCCGCGTGATCTGTCCCGGGCTGACGTGGTATTTTTTTATTAATGCATACTGGGTGATATTCTTTCTCTTCATGGTCTCCCATAGTCTGTCATAAACAATCATCAGCTCCGGAACCTCCTTTTCTTGTATCATAACCATAATCGGTATATAATAACATTAACCATAATTGGTTAATATATCGCACGAAGGAGAATTTATATGAGAGAGAAATTGTACCATGCACTTAACAGATTATTTAAAGTATTGCATATACACTACTGCTTAATAACAGACGATGAAGTAAAGAAAAGTTATCAGGAGCTTGTAGAACGTTTGAAAAAGGAAGGCGTATACAGAGATGATTAAATTCCCCCGGCAAGACCCGATTCCTGCCGGGCTTAAATTTTTCTTTTGTGTTTTATACACTAACGATACATATATAATATCACATTTTCCTCCATGGGCAACATGATTCGTTCGGGATAGTTCGAGATGGAGTAATGTCAAATCATTTATTACAAGATATACGTGGAACTACTTGCGCTTTACATTCTAAACACTTTTACAAGATATTATTGACTTTTTCGTCGTAATTATATACAATAATTAATATCTTATTTGTAAAGGAGTACTTTTATGGATATTTTAAAAATGGCCGATATTGACTTTGATACTGTATTTTCATCTTTTTATGTAAACAAGTACTTAAAGCTACAACTGCTCTTAGTTTTTTATTACTGGACAATAGTGAATTCTTTTCATACCCTCAGTTCAGCTCCGTAAAAGGCAATTTATTAAATTACAGTATTGAGCATTGTCTTTACGAAGCTTCTTTTACCGAAAATGTAAACTGCAAAGCTTATCAAAAAGACGTAAATAAATATAAACGCTCTATACTACATTTGCAGACAGAACATTTTATTATTACAACTGGCAAAACTTATAAATGGCATAAGCTTCCTTCTCCATCCGGGTACAAGCTTCAATATGCTAAACAAAACGCCGGAGGCGATGGCCAACTTTCATTTGATTTTTCCAAAGGATCTGTTTCGGAATCTCCTTATTATGCTTTGTTGACATACGGATACAATTCCTTAACAAACGAATGTACTCATATTGATATACTCGTTCCAGATTCAGATTTTAAAAACTTCGTTTACCACAAAGATATTTTATCCATCAGGAACAAAATGGTTGCGATTCCAACGAGTGATGAAGTAGAAGAAACTGTTGCAAAACTCAAGCCAGAGTTCAAAAAGAAACTCACTAATATAAGTGATGGTGAATAAATATGAATGTAAAAAAAATTGTTCCATATAGAATTAAACAAGCACGTGTTTCCAGGGGATTTTCAATGGGAGAATTGGCAGACCTAGTAGGTGTAACTCGTTCAGCTATTTCACAATATGAACTTGGAACGATTAGTCCATCAGGTTTTGTTATTGGGCAAATGTCAAATGTATTAAATTACCCAATATCTTTTTTTACAAAGAAATTGCCAGAAATGTCAAATGCGAGTAGTGCTGTGTATTTTCGAAGCAGAAGAACTTCCACGCAAAAAGCAAAGAGTGCAGCACGCGAGAAGATATCAATTTTTAGAGAGATAAATGATTACCTTTCCACATATATTGATTTCCCACCTGTAAATTTACCAAATTTTGAGTATTCCAATTCTTGCTATGAATTAGGTTTGGGCGAAATCGAGTCTTATGCTCAGGCTCTGAGAGATTACTGGAACCTTGGAAATGGCCCTATAGATAATCTTACCACAGTGCTCCAAAAAAATGGAATTATGATTTCTGTTATGAATTTAAACAATAAAAAAATAGATGCATTCTCTGTATGGTATAATAGCGTGCCATATATATTTAGAAGTAATGATAAGTACAGCGATGCAAGACTTAGATTTGATTTATCGCATGAATTAGGTCATCTTCTTCTTCATGCAAATACTTTTATGGACGAAGACCTTGCAACCAAAGTGACTTATGATAAGATCGAAAATGAAGCTGATTTATTTGCAGCTTGTTTTTTACTTCCAAAAGAAACGTTTTCTCGCGATGTCTACTCAACATCAATAAACCACTTTATACAGTTGAAAAAAAAGTGGAAAGTTTCAATAGGTGCAATGATTTGTAGATGCTCTGATCTGGAACTTTTGTCTGAGAATCAGATAAAATATTTAAAAGACCAAATGTCATATAATAAATACTGGCATCGTGAGCCACTCGACGATATTATTCCGTTAGAAACTCCAACAGCTCATAGACAGGCTTTTGAACTACTTCTGGATAATAACATCGTTACCAAAAGTGAAGTTGTAGATTCCATCGGATGTACTGCAGATGAAATTGAAGAATACTCTTTTTTGCCTCAGGGTATGTTAAGCCATGATTCTCCTGCCAATGTCATTCGTTTGAAAGATAGGGTCAAAAAAAGCAACTGAATTTATTTCTGAGGACGGCCTTTGACCGCCCTCTTTTTTATTTCAAATTCCTGAACCTCCACGCCAGCACACGCTACCTCAGAATGTGGTCGACTCTGACATCATGCATTCTTGATAATCGCATCAAACCCGGCTGCTTTCAGCTTCTCCACCATTGTCTGTGCCTTTTCCTTGCTTTTGAAGGCCCCAGCCTGGACACAGTACATTCCAGATGCAGTCTTGATGATCGCATCAAAGCCCGCCTTTTTGAGCTTATCTACCTGCTTCTGGGCATTTTCCTTTGATTTGTACGCCCCAGACTGGACATAGTATTTAATTACATCAGATTCCACCTTTACAGGCTCCTGTTTTTCCTTCATCAGCTCCTTTATCTTAGCTTGTGTCTTTTCCCCGGCCAGGCCATCTACCGCCAGTCCATTGGCTTTCTGGAATGCTTTTACGGCCGCTTCAGTAGCTGCCCCAAAGTCCCCGTCTGCTCCGGATTCACCGCAGCTATATCCCAGGGTAATGAGATTAGCCTGCAGGGTCTTAACAGCAGATCCGGAATAGCCACGGCCAAGGCAGGACACATTTGGAGTGGCGAGCGGGTAAGTCGTGGTGAGATTTCCGCCAAGGTAGACGGCAGTTTTTTCCACAAATTCCGGCCAGAGTCCTTCGTCTATGATCCGACGCGGACAGTGCTTCCGGGAAGCATCGTAGTGGCGTTTCAGTCGTTCTGTGCCCCATCCGTACTGTTTGAGCAGATATGCTGCTAGCTGCTCTGCTTTGTCTACGGCAGCATAATAGTTGGATTCCGGATTGACACAGATCTCAATGTTGATAGAGTTGCGGTTAGTAATACCGTATTTTCCTCCACCGTCCCCGACCGCATAGGCACCGTCCTGGTGCTCCAGGGTCTGGTAGATGCTGGTGGAATCCACGTAATAATGTACGGTTCCGGCCAGATTGCCATTGTACATGGCCGTTGCATGGGTCTTTGCCCCGGCACCTCTGTCCCAGTTGTCTGTCTCGTGTATCACCACGTAGGCAGGTTTGTTCTGGCCAACGTAACATCTCTTTTTGGTAATCATTTTAATGATATTCATGGTATTCTCCCTTCTTTGCAAGAGAGGGGCATTACGCCCCTCATTTCTGTGATCCATTCACTTTTCCGTCATCCAATAAATCCTTGATCTCATCAAACCATACCTGGATAACCTTCTGCAACACTTCATCTGTTATAATCGCCTGCAGCCAACCGGGCAAGAGTTTTCTGGCCTGGCTTACAACCCACTTCATTTTCTGCTTGCCAGTGGACGATTCCTGATACATGTGCTCTGCCTTGAGTACAAGCTGATATACGTCTCCCCGGATCTGCTCCAGCGTTTTGTCCTTAAGGTACGAATACCCCATATAAATGACGCTGACAACCACTACTACTGCAATAATGATAAGTGCCGGAATCGGTACTGCGGTTAATAATTCACTCATATCTTATTCCTCCTTCAAAGGTAATTTTTTAATCCTTTCATAAAGTTCCGTCCCTGTTCCGTTCCCGCCAAGCGCATGATAACCTTTATACAAATACTCCATGTTCTTCATTTCGTCATCTGCGATCTCTTTTTGGTGTAT
>JAETNR010000004.1 GCA_021772055.1 Blautia sp.
GTATAATAAAGTATAGCGTATCACGGCTCATTCCATGACGGAAAGGAGCTTTACACTATGTCTAATGTAAAACGAAAAGACAGTAAAAATCGCAATTTGCGTAATGGAGAGAGCCAGCGAAAAGACGGAAGATACGTTTATAAATATACCGATATATACGGAAAGCCACAATTTATCTATTCTTGGAAACTTGTACCGACAGACAAGACACCTGCTGGAAAGCGTGATGATATTTCATTGAGGGAAAAAGAAGCACAGATAAAAAAAGACCTTAACGACAGTATCGACACAGTCGGCGGTAAAATGACAGTCTGCCAGCTTTACGAGAAAAAGAACAGCCAAAGAAAGAACATCAAGAGGGCTACCGAAAAGGGACGACAGTATCTTATGAACGCTCTGAAAAATGACCCATTGGGTATGAGGGCGATTGATACTGTTAAGCAGTCGGACGCTAAAGAATGGGCTATCAGAATGAGTGAAAAAGGATATGCCTATAAAACAATTGATAACTATAAGCGTTCCTTGAAAGCGTCATTTTACATGGCGATACAAGACGACTGTATCAGAAAGAACCCATTTGAATTTAAACTAAGTGATGTTCTGGAAGATGATACAGAGCATAAAGTTATCCTTACACCAGAGCAGGAAGAACGCCTGCTTGCCTTTATGGAAAAGGATAAGATTTACAGCAAGTATTATGATGAGGTTGTGCTTCTGTTGGAAACGGGACTTCGTATTTCTGAATTTTGCGGACTGACGACGCATATTGATATGCAGAACAAAATACTCAATATAGACCACCAGTTATTGAAAGATAGCGAAATGGGCTACTATATTGAAACACCAAAGACCAAAAACGGAAAACGGGAACTTCCATTGACAGAACGGGCTTATCAAGCAATCCAAAGAATACTAAAGAACAGAGGAAAAGCACAACCGCTGATTGTAGGTGGTTACAGCAATTTCCTATTCTTAAACCGTGAGGGCTTGCCTAAAGTTGCAGGAAACTATGAGGGTATGGTGCGAGGATTGATTAAGAAATATAACAAGTATCACACGGATAAGTTACCGAACATCACACCACATTCATTCAGGCATACTTATTGTACGAATATGGCAAATAGAGGAATGAACCCAAACACCCTGCAATATCTCATGGGACACGCTAACATAACCATGACACTTGGCTATTACGCACACGGTACATTTCAATCTGCAAAAGCAGAGCTGGAAAGACTGGCTTGTTAATATCGGAACGTATATTTACTACTCATTTACTACTTTTGGTTGCATTTTCATGCTGGTAAATGCCAGCTTATGCAATGTATCTTCCAAAAAGAAAATACCGATAAAGCCCTAAAATACGGGATATATCGGCATTTACCAACTTATGAAAAGATAATCAGAAATTTAGTAAGTTTTTAAAACAAAAATGTTAAGAAAATGGATATGAAGAGTCAATCAGTTTGTAACTGAGTGCAAAGGTGCGAACTTTATGCTATTGTATATATAACAAAAGAACGCGTGATTTTGTTATACTATAGAGACGGCAATTGGAGTCAGTACGAAGCAGATGAAGAAGGTCAGCCTGGAAACTGAGTTTGCCAGATACGAAGAGAGAATGAGATTAAGGAACCAATTGGAAGAAGTTTTTAAGGAAACAGACTACGATAACAGGATAGAGGAAATACAAAAGATTCTTTTGAAAAAGAACAGCCGTAAAATTATTTATTTGGAAGCACTAAAGACTTTCGGAAAAAAAGATGGACTGGAAATTTACCGCAGAATGCGAAACCTAGATGCTGTTTCAATGGAAATTTCCTGAATTTGAAAATATTTTAGCCTGGTGTGTATCATTAACACGTTTCCCCGGGAAAACTATGCTAATGTCAAGAAAATTGTTGAAGATTAGCATAGGGCGTACTGCCCGGGGGAAATATGAAGATTTACAGTTACCAAGGTAAAAAGAATGTAAGCGGTGAACAGATTCGTCAGTTTCGAATAAAAAACAGATTATCACAGAGCGAACTGGCAGCAAGACTGCAGATTCAGGGTGTTATGCTGGAACGTGACAGCATCAGCAGAATTGAAAGCGGTACACGTTTTGTAGCTGATTATGAATTGTATGTGTTCGCAAATGTACTTGGAGTGGATGTGGCCTCCCTTCTGGAAGTCCAGGAGAAGCCGTGAAATACTGATATCTCCATTGCTGCAGAGGAAATGAAACAGATTTCCTGCAATGATGAAGATATGAAGAAGCACTGATAAAAAATAAAATACAGAAGAGAAAGAATGAGCGATAAAGTCTGCAAGTCTCCCTGTTTTAATAAACTATGGAGAGATTGCAGACTTTTTTTATATCACAGGAATGTTCTTTGAACTTGCCTATAATATAAAAAAGTTCCACCGGGCAGGATCGCACTGTTTCGGAAGGAAATTATGTTGCCTGGGAGCAACCCGCTGCAGGCGGAAAATCCTGGTAGGCAGAATTCTTTCTTATTGAAAGTTTCCCCAAAATGTGATAAATGTATATAAAGATGAAAAATTTAACCAAGTAGAGCGGCGGCCTTAAAGAGAAGCGAGGCCCTTGGCCGTATTGCTGCATAGAAACGAAAATCGGAGGGATGATGATGTTAGAACTAAATACAAAGGCACCGGATTTTACACTTCCGGATCAGAACGGACAGATGCATACTTTAGAAGAATATAGAGGAAAAAAGGTAATTCTGTATTTTTATCCAAAAGATAACACCCCGGGCTGCACAAAACAGGCATGCGGTTTTGGAGAATTGTATCCTCAGTTTCAGGAAAAGGGGGCAGTTGTTCTTGGAATCAGCAAGGACAGTGTGGCTTCCCACAAAAAATTTGAAGAGAAATTCGGCCTGCCCTTTACTCTTCTTTCCGACCAGGAACTGACAGTGATTCAGGCATATGATGTGTGGAAAGAGAAAAATATGTACGGGAAGAAAACCATGGGAGTAGTCCGTACCACGTATCTGATTGACGAAGAAGGCATGATTGTAAAGGCCTTCGGAAAGGTAAAGGCAGCAGAGAATCCAAAGCAGATGCTGGAACTGCTGTGAGGAACCGGTAATGAAAATCATCATATCGCCGGCGAAAAAAATGAATATCGATACGGACACTTTTGCTGCCAGGAATCTTCCTATTTTTATGGAAAAAACAGAAATCCTGCTGGAATGGGTGAAGTCTTTATCCTATGAGGAAGCAAAGAAATTATGGGCCTGCAACGATCAGCTTGCAGAACTGAATTTTCGAAGATTTCATGATATGGATTTGCAGAAGAACCTAACTCCGGCTTTGCTTTCTTATGAAGGAATTCAGTATCAATACATGGCACCTGCTGTGTTTACGGATCAGGAATGGGAGTATGTCCAGGAGCATCTGCGGATCCTTTCGGGGTTTTATGGAATCCTGAAACCGTTTGACGGTGTGACTCCCTACCGTTTGGAAATGCAGGCTAAGGCAAAGATACATGATAGTGGAAATCTTTATGAATTCTGGGGAGACAGCCTATATAATGAGGCGTTGGATGAGGATCATATCATAATCAACCTGGCTTCCAAAGAGTATTCAAAATGCATAGAGAAGTTTTTGACACCGGAGGATACCTATATTACCTGTATATTTGGGGAACTAAAGAACGGAAAAGTCATTCAAAAAGGAACCCAGGCAAAAATGGCGCGGGGAGAAATGGTGCGTTTTATGACAGAGAACTGCGTGAAAGAGCCGGAGGAGCTTCAGAATTTTCATGGCCTTTCTTACAGCTTTTGTAAAGAACGTTCCGGACCGGGGGAATATGTCTTTTTAAAATAGAGCAGAAGGATGAAAAACTCAATGAAGAAGAATCAATTATTTTTTAAGTATTTGATGATTAACCTGAGCCTTGTTTTTGTAATTTTTGTTGGCTGCTTAGTAAATGTATTTTATACCTACGATCTTGAGAAAAAAGCAATTATTGAACAGAATGAAGAGGAGTTGGCAAGAAGCGTCAGGGCATTGGAAGGAATGCTGAACTCTATTTATTCCCTTTCTTCTGCTTTGCGATCCAATACATCAATACAGTCTTTAAGCAGATATAAAGGGGAGGAACTGCCTACAGATAAATATGTGCTGAAAAACTATCTAAAAAAAGATCTTTCGGATATTCAGATGATTGCGGACATTTCGGCTACCGGGTTTGTGCTCTTTCGTGACAATCCGGTATTTGTCTCCAACGTCCAGACAGCCGGAGACTTTGGAGAGTATTACGGAGAATACCTTGAGGTAGAAGGGAAGAGTGCAGAGGAATTTAAACAGGAAATTATGGAATGCACGGATCCCATAACCTGCCGGACATATCCACTTATAAAAATTTATAATTACGGTCTGAAAATGCTGGAGAATCCCTTTGTAGTGATAATCAGGATCAGAGAATCGAACCAGATGACCATAAAAACCATGGCATTTACTTTTGTGATTGACCAAGATGACATTTATCAGAAGCTTTTTGCGGGAAGCAGTGGAAATAATCTGATCTGTATCTGTGATAAAAATGGAAATATTTTGAATTCTTTTGGAGAAGGCGCAGAATTTTTGAAGGAATATGTCAATGTACCTATAGAAAAAAATAAGGTATTGGACGTAAATGGGGTAGGACATTATCTTCAGATCGCCAAGGAAAGCGTAAACGGCAGTTCCATTATCATTGCTGTGCCGACGAAACAGGTAAAAAAGCAGACTCTGCGTCTTGTGGGAGTAAACCTTGTGGTAACGGCAGCTGCCATCATCTTTAGCATCGTCATGATCATTCTGCTCAGTTATAGAAAATCCGCTTCCATGCAGGACGTGCTTGATGACATTAATGAGCGCTCCGAAAGCAGATTTCTGGAAGGGGACGAATATAAATTCATTAAGAAAAATGTGGAATATCTGGCTGACTCAAGAGATGTATACCAGAAGGAGCTTTCAGAGCTTCGTACTCAGATGGATAATACTCTTTTGGAGCAGATGTTCTTTCAGGAAACGCTGTCTTTAAAGATGAAGGAATTGTGTGAAAAACTCATTCCGTTTGAGCTTCAGTATTATGAGGTTCTTGTAATCCAATGTGAGGAAGAGGGATATGAGTATTTACCGGAAATTTTTTATCTGTTGGAAAAGATTTCCGGTCAGTTTATTCACCAAAATCACCTTTGTGTGCAGACGGCGGTAAATGAAGTAAGTTTTCTGGTAGGCAGAAGCCAGGAGGAACTGATTCAGAAAGAGGAAGAAATGAAGCGCCTTTCTCTTTTTCTCCAGAAAGTAACAGAAGAGTCCGGAGAGATTCTGCATATTGGTGTTAGTGGAATTGGTATGGAAATTTCCAATATCCACACCTGTTATATTCAGGCAAAGCAGGCGCTAACCTGTTATTCCCGTGAACATATTAATACGATAGGCTATTATTCTGATCTGCTGGATGCGTCTGGAGAGAACCTTTTAAATATGGATAATATCTCGAAATTGTACCAGTACTTGCTTAGCGGAAAAGAAGAAATTTTTATGGATGCCCTTGATAAGCTTCTGCGGCATTACCATATGAACCCTTATATTTATGGCGGGGATCCCCGGGGAATCTATTATTCCATTCGCCAGGCCCTGTTGTGCGCAGCAGCAGAGCTTTCTATTTCGGAAAGTGAACTTATGCTTCCGGAATGGAACAGCAGCTATGGGCTTGAGGCTGGAATTAAAAACCTAAAGGATGCGGCCATAAGATTACTGGAGGCCAATCAGGAGAATAAGAAAAGCCATAACAATGAACTGAAGGAATGTATTATCAACTATATTTTACAGAATTTTCATGATCCGAGTCTTACGGCATCCATGGTATGTCAGGAAATGAAAATATCTCAAAAATATCTTATCCAGTTTTTAAAAGAGCAAACAGGAAAGACTTTTGCAAAATATATAGAGGATTTGCGTGTTGAGAAGGCGAAAGAACTTTTGCTGAATACAGATTATAGCAATGAAAGGATTGCCGGAGAAGCCGGCTTTGGTTCAATGAATAGTTTTTATCGTGTATTCAATAAAAAAACGGGCGTTTCCCCGGGGGCCTTTCGAAAAAAATGATCGATTTTGGGGAAAATCTTACTTTTTGGTAGCAAAAATAAAAAATGAGAGTTGAAAAAGCGGAACGACTGTAAAATCCAGGCGTTCCGTTTATTTTTGCAGCAGGAATTTTGGGAGAGAATGCAGGAATTTCTGTTGTTTTTGGACGAAACTGCAAGACTATTATTAGGAAAGCATGGAAGTCCCTCCTGGGGGTAAAATACAGGAATGAGATATCCTGCCAGATATTGGGACTGTTTATTTGGGGAATGATGTGATAAAACAGAATTGTCAAGTGATTAAGCCGGCTGATAAAAAAGAAAAAAAAGAGCGGAGGTACAATATGAAAACGAAAAAAATGATGTCTTTAATGTTAGCAACAGGAATTGCAGCTTCCTCAGTTTCATTTGCAGGTACTGTAAATGCTGAAGAAACAAAAAAATTAACAGTTGCAATTATTCAGAATGCAAATGTAGAGAATTATGATACTAATTATCAGACACAGCTGATCGAGAATGAATGCGGTGTTGATATTGAATTTGTGCTGCTCCCTACAGCAATTGAAGATGCAAAATCCAAACTGGCGCTGATGGCAAGCTCCGGAGAAAAAATGCCGGATGTGATCTGTGCTGAGCTGACAAGCCTGGAGGTTTCAGAATATGGTTCCAAGGGAATCTTCCTTCCAATGAATGAATATCTGGAGAACCCGGAAATGACTCCGAACTTTAATGCAATTGATGAGGAAGGCAAAGAAGGAATTCTTAGCGGGATTACCAGCCCGGACGGAAATATTTATACACTTGCAGACTATTCACCGGAAGATTTTAACCTGACTCCATACAGATGCTGGATCAATACGGCATGGCTTGAAAAATTGGGATTGGAAAAACCAACCACTACGGAAGAACTGAAAGCAGTTTGCGAAGCTTTTGCTACGCAGGACCCCAATGGAAATGGTGTAAATGATGAGATTGCTATTACAGGATGTGCGCCATCAGCTGCCTGGGGCTGCTTTACCCCCTATTATCTTATGAATTCCTTTATCTTCTATAACGGTGACCTTGCCAACAGCGGTCTTAGCCTTGGAGAAGACGGAAAGACCGTTATTGCTCCATTCGCAACGGATGAGTGGAAAGCAGGCCTGGAATACATGAATGAACTTAGCTCCAATGGACTTATGGATCCTTCCATGTTTACCATGGACGCTACTCAGTTTACTGCAATGCTGGATCAGAACCCCAATAATGTAGGATGCGTATGTGTTGGCGGCTGGGGATACTGGACAGGCGGACTTGATTCCGAGAATTTCAAGGACTTTGAACTGATGGCTCCTCTTCAGGGACCGGAAGGCGTAGCATATGCAGCTACCTTTGAATATAGCCCAAGATGTTTCTGGAACATTACCAAGGATTGCGAAGATCCGGAACTTGCCATGAAAGTTGGCGACTTCTTCTACCGCCAGGACGTTTCCTATACATCCCGTTATGGTGAGGAAGGTGCAGACTGGAGTACTGATGAAGCAGAAACCGCGAAGAAAGTGGGCCTTTACCAGGATCTGTTAGGCATTCCTTGCAAAATTTCCATTATCGAAGATCAGTGGTCAAAGGTACAGAACAAACATTGGTATGCACACTGCCCGCATTATTTAAGCGTAGATGATTACAGAGGTCTGGATTCCATGCAGAATGGTGATGATAACAGAAATGCTGTTTTAAGAGCAACTTCTTATCAGATGTACTATGAAGCTCATCCGCAGCTTCTTCCTACCTTAGCATATACTGCAGAAGAAGCTGATATGATTTCCAGTATTGCAACAGATGTTACTTCCTATGTTTCCAGCAGCCTTGCTGAGTTTATCACTGGAAACCGCCCGTTATCTGATTGGGACAGCTATCTGGAAGAACTGGACAACATGGGATTACAGCAGCTGCTTGAGACAGCTCAGACTGCCTATGACAGAACTCTTGCTGAATAACTGCACTTTTTGAAACAGAACAAAAGAATTGCAGAGGCTGCCGGTAAAAGGGCAGCCTCTGTAATTATGAAGCATATCGAAGTGAGAGGAATAAAATGAATAAAACAAAAATAAAAAATCAAACCAGGAAATCATTGGGGAAACGGATCCTGTCCGGATGGCAGATCTACCTGCTGCTTCTAATCCCTATCATTTACCTGATTGTCTTTTGCTATGTTCCCATGGGCGGGCTGGCACTGGCATTTAAAAAGTACGATATTTCCAAAGGAATCTGGGGAAGTCCGTGGGTGGGACTGGATAATTTTATAAAGTTTTTTAAGTCCTACAAATTTCCGATTGTTTTAAAGAATACCTTGACACTGGCACTGTATTCTCTTGTAGTAAGTTTTCCGATTTCTATTATCTTTGCTTTACTGTTAAACGCATTCCCGGGAAGAAAATATAAAAAAGCAGTGCAGACAATGACCTATATTCCTCATTTCATTTCTACAGTTGTTATGGTCGGTATTATTATGCAGCTTTTAAATAACCGCGTGGGAGTTTACGGAGTGATCTATACCTGGCTTACAGGAACACTGGGACCGGATATTCTTTCAAAGGCCAATCTTTTTAAGCATATTTTTGTATGGTCAGGAGTCTGGCAGAGCACAGGTTATAATGCCATTATTTATATTGCAGCTCTTTCCAGTGTGGATCAGAGTCTTCACGAAGCGGCATGTATTGACGGAGCTACCAGATTTCAGAGATTATGGCATATTGACTGGCCATGTATCCGGCCTACCGCAGTGATTATGCTGATCCTGGCAGCCGGCGGAATTATGAATGTCAGCTTTGAAAAAGCTTTATTGATGCAGAACGATTTAAATATTGCCTGCAGCGAGGTAATTTCTACCTATGTATATAAAGTTGGCCTTCAGTCCGGAATCGGAGATTTTTCTCTTTCAACGGCAATTGGAATGTTCAATTCTGTCATCAACTTTGTTTTGCTGATTCTGGTAAACTTTATCAGCAAGCGTCTGACAGAGGAATCGATTTTTTAAAGAGGGAATGAGATATGACAAAAAGAAAAGTGAAGACAGGTCGCTCGGACCTTATTTTTTACATACTAACAGGGATATTGATTACAGGGTTTTTCCTGTTGGTTCTTTACCCGATCATATTTGTCATTGCTGCGTCCTTTTCATCAGGAGATGCAGTTTCTGCAGGAAAAGTTTTTTTGTGGCCTGTGGATTTCTGCCTGGATGGATACAGGACGGTATTTAACAACAGCAGTGTAATTACCGGCTTCCGGAATTCCGTTTTTTATATGGCAGTGGGTACAGCGATCAATGTGGTTTTGACCATGTGTGCAGCTTATGCGCTGACAAGAACAGATTTGCCGGGAATTAATAAAATCATGTTCTTGTTTACTTTTACTATGTTTTTCAGCGGCGGAATGATTCCAAACTATATTTTGGTAAGGAATCTTCATATTATGAATACGATGTGGGCTCTGGTGCTGCCAGGTGCGATCAATGCCTATAATCTGATTATTGCAAGAACCTTCATTAATTCCAGCATTCCCAAGGAACTCTATGAGGCAGCGGAAATGGACGGGTGCAGTGATATTACATTTTTCATCAAAATCGTTGTACCGTTGTCCGGTGCGATCATTGCAGTTCTGGTGCTGTTTTATGGCGTGGCGCACTGGAATACATACTTTAATGCAATGTTGTATTTGAATGATCTGGATAAATATACCCTTCCGATTATATTAAAACAGATCCTGATATCCAGCCAGATTGACCCGTCAACGGTATCGGATCCGGAATTGCAGATGCAGATTGCCCGTATGGCAAATGTAATCAAGTATGCACTGATCGTAGTGACCATGGTTCCGATTGCACTGATTTATCCCTTTATTCAGAAATATTTTGTAAAGGGCGTTATGATTGGTTCAATTAAAGGATGAGAATATGGGAAAAGCATTTTATCTGACAGAACCGGCGGCAGGCTGGGAAGAAGGGCTGCCCATCGGCAGCGGGCGCCTGGGAGCGATGATTCCGGGAAAAATCGGGGAAGAGAACATTTTAGTGAATGAGGAATCCCTATGGTACGGCGCGGCACGAGATAGAAAAAATCCTGACAGCAGAAGGTATCTGGAAAAAGTACGAAAGCTTTTGATGGAGGGAAAAGTGGAAGATGCCGCTTTTTTATGGAAAATGGCCTTTACTTCCGCTCCGAAATATAACAACCCCTATCAGCCTGCAGGGGAACTTCACCTGTGTTTTAAAAACCATCGTGGCGAGGCGGCGGATTACCGCAGAAATCTGGACCTTGAGGATGCGCAGGCAGAAGTATCTTATTCTATGAACGGACATTTTTACAGAAGAGTTTGTTTTGCCAGCGCAAAGTATCGCACACTGGTTTTACAGATGACTACAGAGGAACCGGGGGGAATGACCGTCAGCGCCAATATTGCACGAAAACCCTTTGAGGAATATTCAGGCGTCCTGCCTGCGGATTTTCCTGCAGTGGGAAGCTGGGGACAAAACGGCGCAGGAGGCGTTCACTATTTGACAGCAGTGACCGCATGTGCCAAAAACGCGGAAGGTGGCAATGCGGTTTCTGTAATTGGTGATTTTCTCTATATTCAGAATGCGAAAAAAATCACCATATATTTCACGGCTTTCACAGACTATGAAGAGATGTGGGATAGTTTGGAAAACGGAAAGTGCCATGAGGATGGGCAAAAACCCTTTTACGGACTTTGGGAGCGGGCCAGGGAAGCTTTGGGAAATGCATTGACGGCAGATTATGATACGATTCTGGCTGAGCACAGAGAGTGGTATCACAGGTATTTTGACAGATTTTCCCTGAATATTTGTAAGGATGCACGGGGAGCAGAATGTGTACCCATGGATAAGATCATGGGAGAGATCCGCAGAGGAAAAAAAGAATATGCGGACTATATGATAGAACTTCTGGTAGATTATGCCCGGTATCTGATGATTTCCTCTTCGGCAGACTGCCTGCTTCCCACGAATCTTCAGGGGATTTGGAACGGTTCTTTCGTGCCGCCCTGGCAGAGCCAGTATACGATCAATATCAATACGGAAATGAACTATTGGGTTGTTCCAAAAGTAGGACTTACGGAGTGTGAAAAACCGTTCCGGATGCTTTTGCAGAAAATGCGTTACAACGGCAGGAAAACTGCTGAGGCGCTTTATGGCTGCCGCGGCTTTTGCGCACATCATAATACGAATCTGTGGGCCTGTACGGATCCGGAAGGAATATTTGATTCTTCTCCATTCTGGAATCTGGGAGCAGCCTGGATGGCCTGCCAGATTTATGATCAGTATCGCTACAGCCAGGATAAAGAATTGTTGGAGAATGAAATCCTTCCCGTAATGCGGGAGGCTATTTTATTCCTTGAAGACTATTTATTTGAAGATCAGGAAAAAAGACTTTTATCCGGCCCTTCCGTGTCACCGGAAAATACATACGAAACCCGGGATGGGCAATGCGCGGCGCTTAGTATTTCTCCTACCATGGACAGGGCGATTATGCGGCAGCTTATTCTGGACTACCAGGAGGGTCTGACGGCTCTTAAAAAAGCGCGGGAGGAAAAGCTTGACGAACTGCTTGAGAAGATTCCTGACTATGAGATTTCCGGGGACGGAAGAATTTTGGAATGGCTTGACGAGGTTCAGGAAACAGAGCCGGGTCACAGGCATATTTCTCACTTGTTTGGACTGCATCCCGGAAACACCATTACCAGGGAGAAGCAGGAGCTTTATAAGGCAGCGGGAAGAACTCTGGATTACAGACTGTCCCATGGAGGCGGCCATACAGGGTGGAGTAAAGCGTGGATATGCTGTTTTATGGCACGGCTGGGGCGCGGAGAAGAATTATGGGAAAATCTTTTCCAGATGCTTGGAAAGTGTATCCAGGATAATCTTCTGGATGTGCATCCGCCCTTTCAGATTGATGGGAATTTTGGCCTGGCAGAGGCAGTTCTTGAGGGAATCGCGCAGTCTCATGGAACCTGTATTGAAATTTTCCCTGCCCTGCCCGGACGCTGGAAAGATGGAAGTGTGAGAGGCCTTCGCCTGCGGGGCGGGATTACGATGGATATGGAGTGGAAAAACGGCTGCCCGGTTGTCTGCCGTATGAAAGCGGTAGAACCGGTGAAAGTGCAGATCCGCTACCGGGAACAGATTGTAACGGCGGTGCTTCATACAGAATTTGCAGAAATAGAATTGGAGAATAAGAATGGATCAGTTTGCTGGTAAAGTCGAAAATCCGGCTAAGAGTGGAGGAGAACTGCGCCTGGCGGAAATGACGCCAGGCTTTTGTCATTATCTGCGTTTTATAAATGAAGCCCCCCTTTTAGAGGTTCCTGATAAGCAGAAAATGCACCATTATACAAGGGTGGAGGGGGAGATGGCCGCCGGAGTTTTTAAGGAATGTTCTACAGATGAAACAGGAAGGTTTCATACGTTTACTATCCGAGAAAATCTGCGGTGGTCTGACGGAATGCCTGTTACTACGGAAGACGTCCGCTATGCAGTATGCGATGTATTGCTGCATCCAAAACTGCGCAAATATCTTACCAACTCCGAGAATTCGGAAATTATGATGCCGGAATGGGAGTGGATCAACTGGGGAGATCATCCGGTGATTCTTTATATTCTGGATGAGAGACGCTTTACACTGGAGTTTTCCGTCCCGTGTTTCGGGTTTTCAAAGATGCAGGTAAGATCCGCAAGATGGCAGATGCTGATAAAGCCCTTTCATTATTTAAAACAGTTCCATGAACGCTATGCAGAAAAGCAGGAGCTTGCTGCCAGGATGGCCGGGGATGGTTTTGAAGGGAAGGAGTGGGATGCATTCTATCATTTTATAGATCCCCCGATTAGGGAAGCCGGGTATTTTGTACCGGAAAGGATTCCGCGAATTTGGGATTACCCATCCCTGGATCCGTGGATTTATGAGAAGGAAACGACAAAAGAGCATTATGTTTTAAAAAGAAATCCCTATTTTTATCTGACTGACAAAAATGGTGAGAAGCTTCCTTATTTTAAAAGAATCACCCGGGACTATTATCCTTCCAAAGAAGAGATGGATGCTGCCCTTATAGAAGGAAAATATGACTTATCAGGATGTTTTTTAAAATGCAATGATGAATTGCTGAGGAATGAGGAGATTCTTAAAAATTTTCGCAAGGTTCTGCTGGTGCCATGGCAGGTACAGCAGGTGGTTTTTTTAATAAATTTATGTCCTGCCCAGGAATGGCTGAGACCTTATGTGCAGGATGTACGGTTCCGCAGGGCTTTGTCATTGTCCCTTGACAGGAAGAAAATGCGGGATGAGATTTTTGGCGGAGACGGGGTGCCTTCACAGATTGCACCGGCAGTGAACAGGCCTTATTATCAGGAAAAATTTACAGTTCATAACAGGGAATATGACCCGGATTTGGCAGGAAAGCTTTTAGACGAGATGGGAATCTGCTTCAAAGAAGGGGATAAGAGATGCAGATATTTTCCGGACGGCAGGGAAGCGCGGCTGGAACTGGTCTATTATATGGTGACCCCTATGGCGGATGAGGCAGCAGAATTTTTGGAGAAAAGCCTTCAGGCCATTGGAATCCGCCTGGATGTGGTGAAGTTGCAAAACGGTTCCCTAATGGGGGATTTTCAGGTAAGAAATAGGCACATTTTTTCAGTCTGGGAAATGCCGGGGGACGACCCCTTTATTCCCTACCAGATCGGAGGGCTGAGCGACCCTTGCCCTCTGTACTGGAGATGGTATGAAACAAAGGGGAAGGAAGGGATAGAACCTATTCTGCCCGTAAAGGAACTGTATCGTCTGCGGGATCAGATGAAGATGGCAAAAACACAGGAGGAAAGCAACCAGCTTGCAGAAGCAATTTATGAGCTGCAGTCGCAGAACCTGTTTGTACTGGGAACCGTTGCTGGGGTTAAGCAGCCGTTTTTGGTTCGAAAGGGAATTCAGACGGGACTTCAGGATGGCTCGGATACGTTATATTCCGCCCTTTCCGGAGTGAAAACCTGGTATAGGGAACACTCTGGAGAGTGTCCCGGAGCAGAAGATTGATGGAAATCAGGAAGGAGAATTACATTATGGAATATCGCAGCAGCATGGAAATCAATGATCAGTGGGAATCCATCATGTGGGAGGAGACAGGAAAGCCAGAGGAGGTTTTGAGGAATAAAGCGTGGGAAAAAGTCAGGATCCCCCATAATTGGGAGAATTATCATGGATACCACAGAGTTTCCCATGGCAATCTGCATGGAACGGCATGGTATAGGCGCAGCCTGTCTTACCAGGAAGCCTGGAAAGGGAAAAGGGTATTTTTGCTGTTTGAAGGCGTGGGAGCTTATGCAGATGTGTGGCTGAACGGAAATTATGTTGGGGGACATAAGGGCGGGCGTACCTGTTTTTCCCTGGATATTACAGAGGAATTGAAAGAAGAGGAAGAGAATCTTCTCCTGGTGCGTGCAAGACATCCGGAGAAAATTAAGGACCTTCCCTGGATCTGCGGAGGATGCTTCGGAACCCCTAATTCAGAAGGCTCACAGCCTCTCGGAATTTTCCGTCCTGTTCATATTCAGGTAACGGGGGGAGTGAGGGTAAAGCCCTTTGGAGTTTGCATTACAACCCCGGAGGTGAGCACGTCACAGGCGAAGGTGCAGGTGGAAAGTGAACTTGTAAATATTTCAGACCAGCCGCTGGCAGTTGAGGCAATGCAGGAGTTGTTGGATGAGAACGGACGAATTCTGGCCTGCGTGAAGCAGGAGGTGCAGCTTGCCCCAAGGGAAGAACTGACAGTCTGCCAGCTTTTGAAGGATATCCGTGGAATCCAACTGTGGTTTCCGGAAACACCGGTACTTTATCGGGTGCGTACCAGGATTCTGGCAGAAGGACAGGAGCTGGACTGTGTGGAAAATACCTTCGGATTCCGCCAGGTGGAGTGGGAAAATTTCGTCAGCAATGACCAAGATATGATCGATCAGGAGAAAATAAAAGAAGAGCCAGGGGAGGAAAACCAGAATTTTGTTTCTTATTTACGGGGCGGAGAAAATTCGGAGGTAGCGATTGTCCCAGGCGGCGTAAAAGTACGGATTTCTGAGTTTTCCCCGGAAAGAGTCCTAATCTCCATTGATACAGTGATAAAAAATCAGACGGATCATAAGCATGAGATTCAGGTGGAAGCTTTTGTCCAGACTTATAACCGCACCAAGTCGATTGCCAGCCTGCTCACAAAAACAGAAATCTATCCGGGAGAAACTATCGTTGTTACGCAGAAATGCGATCCCCTGTCGTTCCCGGATCTTTGGTCAGAGGAAAATCCTGTGCTTCACAATGTCATCAGCACTGTGCGGGGAATTGATGAGGATCTAAAAGAGTACTGCCAGGCTGCAGCGCCATTTCGGATCTGTGACTGCAAGGGGCTGGCAAATAAGGCAAACGCCTTTGTTTCCAGGGAAGAGCGGGGAGAGAAGGTAAAACGGCGCCTGCTTGTAAACGGCAGACCCTATTTCCTGAACGGTTCCTGCGAATATGAGCATGAACTTGGAAACGACCACGCTTTTACCGGGGAAATGATTCAGACAAGAATGGAAATGTTTGAGGCGGCAGGATTCAATGCTTTCCGGGAAGCCCATTGCCCTCATAATCTGCGCTATCTGGATTACTGTGACAAAAAAGGAATCTTTTATTGGGCACAGATGGGAGCGCATATCTACTTTGACAGGCCGGATTTCCGTCGGAACTTCCTTGCGTTGACAGAGGAGTGGCTGAAGGAACGGCGGAATTCCCCGTCTTTGATTCTCTGGAGTATTCAGAATGAGTCCATGCTTCCTTCGGAGTTTACCGCAAAGGTAACAGCGCTGATCCACAGACTGGATGTTACTTCGCCAAACCAGAGGAAGGTGGTTACCTGTAACGGAGGAACGGGAAGCGACTGGAATATCCCCCAGAACTGGTCCGGAACTTACGGCGGATCTGTGGAAAACTATGGAAAAGAAGCCATGGAAATGTGCCTGATCGGGGAATACGGGCAGTACCGGGTGAAAGGAAAACACCAGGAAGGGGATATGGAGCAGCACCAGAACAGCGGCGGGGATGTAAGTGAAGAGCTTTTTGCTTACTGTCTGGAAACAAAAGTCCGGGAAGGGGAAAAGGTCAGAGATTATTTTTATGGGCATTTCCAATGGATTTTTGTGACTCATGCCAACCCGGGAAGAGAACTGCTTTACTGTCTGGATGGAAAAGGAACGAACGGAGTAGGAGTGGTGAACAGCAAGGGGATTTTTACTAGCTGGGGAGAACCTACAGATGTATATTATATGTATCGTGCAAATTATACATTGCCTGAGAAAGACCCCATGGTGTACCTTGTATCTCATTCCTGGCCGGATCGTTTTACAGCTCCGGGAAGAGGAGATATTACCGTTTATTCTAACTGCGATTATGTGGAATTGTATAATGATTATGGGGAAAAGCCGGTCGGACGGGAAGAGAAAGGCGGAAAGGGAGAGCATTTTACCTTTAAACAGGTGATGGTAAGCAATGGAGTTCTAACGGCAAAGGGATATTATCAGGGAAAATGTGTGGCTGTTGACAGGATCTTTTTCCCTGCTCTTCCATTGCCGGTGAAGAGAAAGAGAGAGGAAGTTCTTTCGATTGAGGCATCGGAGAAGGATTTGTACCGGGTAAACTGCGGAGGAGACAATTACCTGGATGAGAAGGGATTCTGGTGGTCAAAGGATAGGAAATACCAGGAAGGAAGCTTTGGATGGCGTTCCTGGGGAATGGACTTTGACAATGTGGAGGATGAGATCGGAAGTTTTGGGGAGAGCTTTGATGAAGTAGAGAATATAGAGGAGCAGGGGCTTTTCCGGAATTTCCGTTATGGCAGGGAGAAATTATCCTACCATTTCCCGGCAGATGACGGGAAATACGCTGTGGAACTGTATTTTGCGGAACCCTGGTATGGAGCTGCGGGGGAGAAGGCAGAAGGATGGAGAGTATTTGACGTTTCCGTAAATGGAGAGACGATTAACAGGCTGGATATTTTTAAGGAAGCAGGAGGCGCCAATATTGCAGTGAAAAAATCCCTGGAGGTACAGTCGGTAAACGGGATGATCGATCTTACTTTTCCAAAGGTATATAGCAATCAGGCAGTGATCTATGCGATCCGGATCATAAGGAGAGAATGATGGGAAAAATAGAAGAGGAACTGAAAAGAAGAAATCTGCCGGAGTTCCCGGGAAACGCTGCGAAAGAAATTCTGCAAAGCTGCTTTTATGGGTATCTTCCTTTTGGAGGCTGTAAAGTAACTTATGAATGTGCTGCCACAGAGCAGGATGGCTTCGGGGGAAAAGCGGTGATTCGTACCATGATCGCGGCAGTGAATGTATATGGGAAAGTGGTATGTTTTCCCTTTCAGGTAGCTTTGCCGGTGAAGAAGGAGAAGGTTCCCTTGTTCCTTTATCTGGGCTTTACACCGGAGATTGCAGATGGGATTGGGGAATGGGTCCTGGATAAAGGCTATGGGATCGCACATGTGTATTATCAGGACATGGCAGCGGATTTTCCGGATCATTTTCAGAGCGGCCTAGCAAGGCTGGGCTGCCGAAATCCGGAAAACAGTGCGGGAAAGCTGGCAGTGTGGGCGTTTGGATTATCCAAGGTGATGGATTACCTTATGGAGTGCGGAGAAATCGATCAGAACCGGATCACGGTGCTGGGACATTCCAGGCTTGGGAAAACGGCGCTTCTTCTGGGCGCTTTTGATGAGCGGATTTCCCTGACAGCGGCCATCCAGTCCGGAGCCGGGGGAGTGGCTTTGTTCCGGGGGAAAACGGGGGAAGGGCTGAAAGATTTAGGCAGGAAATTTTCCAGGGAGTGGCTTTGCTCACGGGCGTATACGTATGAGGAGGATCTTGACCAGCTTCCTTTTGACCAGCATTTTCTGGTGAGCCTGATCGCTCCCCGGCATTTATATATTGGGTCTGCCCAGGGGGATTTTTGGGCGGATCCGTTGTCGGAATATCTTTCCCTTGTGGCAGGTTCGTGTACTTATGAGGAAATGGGACAAAAGGGCCTGGTTCGTGATAAGGAGGCAGAAGAACGGCTGCTTCTAACAAATGGAGAAAACCCTGTCCGCGTGGAAGGAACGGGGATTCTGGGACAGTCTCTTCAAGGGCAGATCGGATGGCACTTGAGAGCAGGTACCCATTATCTAAGTATTTTGGACTGGGAACAGGTGATTCGATACAGGGAAATTCATCAGATTTAATAGAAGAAAAAGTCGATTCCAGGAAGGGATCGGCTTTTTCTTATGTTTCCCAGGCCGCGTTACCGGGAAGGGAGTGAACAGGAACAATGATAAAGGTTTGGGCTGAAAGCTTTCTTGTAAAATAGAGATTGTCATGATAAACTTATAGATAGCAAAAAGAACAGATTCAGGCAGTAGGAGAAGGATATGGACAACAAATATATCATTGACTGGAAAAAATATGCGCAGATTGCGAGACAAGTGGCAGCAGAAGGGGCGGTACTTTTAAAGAATGACCATCATGCTCTGCCTTTCAGAACCAACGACCGCATTTCCGTATTCGGCAGGATTCAGTTTGACTATTATAAAAGCGGAACCGGTTCCGGCGGAATGGTTAATACCAGATATGTGGTAGGTATTCTGGACGCTTTGAAAGAAGAAGCGGAGATTACTCTGAATGAAGAACTGGAGATGACCTATAGAAGTTGGATAGCAGAGCACCCTTTTGATTATGGCGAGGGCTGGGCAAAGGATCCCTGGAGCCAGGAGGAAATGCCTCTTGAGGAGCAGGTTGTACAGCGTGCGGCTGAGGTTTCGGACGCGGCGCTGGTCATCATTGGAAGAACTGCAGGGGAAGACAGGGATGCAGACTATGCACCTGGGAGCTACCTGCTTACAGATACAGAGAAAGACATGCTTTCCAAGGTTCGAAAGGCCTTTCAGAGAGTAATTGTTGTACTGAATGTAGGCAATATTATTGACATGAATTGGGTAGAAGAATATAAGCCTGATGCAGTGCTCTACACCTGGCAGGGAGGAATGGAAGGCGGACATGCCGCAGCAGATATCCTCATGGGAAGGACGGCCCCAAGCGGAAAGCTGACAGATACGATTGCCTGTTCCATAGAGGATTATCCCTCTGATGGAAACTTTGGAGGAGAAGAAGGGAATATTTACGAGGAGGACATTTATGTAGGCTACCGCTATTTCGAGACCTTTGCAAAAGATAAGGTGCTTTATCCCTTTGGCTTTGGACTTTCTTATACTTCTTTTGAGGTGGAATGTACGGATAGGGAGTATATGGAAGACAGGTGTATCTTCCGCGTAAGAGTAAAAAATACCGGAGATTTTCCCGGAAAAGAAGTGGTACAGGTTTATGTAAATGCACCGCAGGGAAAGCTTGGAAAACCTTTGCGCTGCCTGGCCGCTTTTGGGAAAACACGGCTTTTGAATGCGGGAGAAGAGCAGGAATTGGAACTGGAAGTGAAGGATGAGCGGTTTGCCTCTTACGATGACAGCGGTGTGACAGGACATAAATCCTGCTATGTTTTGGAAGCAGGAATTTATGAATTTTATATTGGAATAGATGTAAGAAGTGCTTCTTTAGCAGGAAGTTTTGAGGTAGAAGAGCTGATGGTTTTGGAGGAATGCACCGAAGCACTTGCGCCTGCAGAAGCATTTAAAAGAATGAAGCCGGAGACGAATTCCGATGGTGAAATCCATCTCGGCTGGGAGGAAGTGCCGCCACGTTCTTACACTATGAAGGAACGCATTATGGAAGAACTAGTTCCAGAAATTGCCTATACCGGGAATAAAGGATACAAGCTTTCTGATGTGTATGACGGAGCGGTCTCCATGGAGGAATTTATCGCACAGCTTAAGGATGAGGATCTGTGCTGCATCGTCAGGGGAGAGGGCATGTGTTCTCCTAAAGTTACGCCCGGAACAGCGGCAGCGTTTGGCGGAGTAAGCGAGTCTTTGAAGGAAATGGGAATTCCATGCGGTTGTTGTTCCGATGGTCCCTCCGGAATCCGTATGGACTGCGGGACCTATGCCTTCAGTCTTCCAAACGGTACCTGTATGGCATGTTCTTTTAATGAAGAACTGGTGGAAGAACTTTATGTGATGGAGGGCGCAGAGCTGCGCAAGAACCGTATAGATACGCTTTTGGGGCCTGGCATGAATATCCATCGGCACCCTCTGAACGGACGAAATTTTGAGTATTTTTCGGAGGATCCTCTAGTAACCGGACGGATAGCTTCCGCACAGCTAAAAGGAATGGGCAGGTATGGCGTAACGGGTACCATTAAGCATTTTGCGGCCAATAATCAGGAGCATAACCGAAGAAAATATAATTCGATTGCATCAGAGCGTGCACTGCGTGAAATTTATCTGAAGGGCTTTGAGATTGCGGTGAAAGAAGGGAAAGCCTATTCTATCATGACAACCTATGGGGCCATTAACGGGCTTTGGACAGCAAGCAATTATGATCTGCTTACCACCATACTTCGCGGAGAATGGAAGTATGATGGAATGGTGATGACAGACTGGTGGGCAGATATGAATGAGGAAGGGGAACCCGCCTCCATCGGAAATACTGCGGCAATGGTGCGGTGCCAGAATGATGTTTATATGGTCTGCCGGGATCCGGAAAAAAACAGCAATGAGGATAACCTGGAGGAATGCCTAAAAAATGGTACCCTGAAACGTAGCGCACTTCAGAGATGTGCGGTGAATGTATTGAAGATGCTCATGCGTTCTCCGGTTATGGAGCGCAGCATTGGGCGTATGAGTCAGGAAGAACTGGATGCTTTGGAAGGTATGGAGGAAGAGGATAAGGTAGATTTTGATATCGAATTTCATCCTATGTCAGAGCGTTTGACCCTGGATGCAAAAGATGTGGATACCTCGAAAGGAAAGTCCTGTTTGTATGGAATCCAGGCAGAGAAAATGGGGTGTTATGCCATTATCATAAGGGTTAAAATAGACGCTTCCGAGGTTGCACAGGTTCCGGTTTCTATATATTCCAACGGAACTCTGGCAGGTACGGTCACTATGAATGGAACCAACGGAGAATGGGTAGAAGTACGGCAGACTTTGGGACATTTTACAGGCCCCAATAATTTCGTAAAACTATATTTTGCCCAAAGCGGAATGCAACTTGATACGATAACTGTGGAACTGGAAGAAGAGATGAAGTCATTGTTTTAGGAGAAATAAAAATGGAAATTGCAGAAATGCTGGATGAACTGAAAAGAAAAGTGCTGGCGGATCCGGTCCTGAAAAGGGAGATACTGGAAACAAGAAAGGATATGCATCCTTTGTCCGCTTTTTGCAGAAAATGCCGGGAACTTGGGTATCCGATCTATGATATGGATCTGATTCAGGCAGGAGAAGAACTTTATGCAGCCATGAAGCGGAGTACCAATGGCGGAGGGGAAAATTCCCCTATGCTGGAAGGGGAGGATGACTTCTACGAGCTGTTTTTCGCAGGGCTTGAGAATGATTAAAAAATGACATATGAAAGGAAACGAGGAAAATGAGACAATACGAAATGTTTGAGATTTCCTTACAGGGGAAAGAACCGGAGGGTTCTTTTGTAAATGTGGACGTAGAGGCAGTGTTTGCCTGGGGAGATCAGGAAAAAAAGGTGAAAGGCTTTTATGCCGGAGAGGGTATTTATAAAGTACGTTTTCTGCCCACAGAGGAGGGGCTTCATACCTGGAAGGTGACCGGAGCAGTTGCGGCAGAAGGACAGGAACTTTGCCAGGCGGCAGATAGCGCTCATCACGGAAGAGTACAGGCAGAGGATACCCATTTCGTGTATGAGGACAGAAGCCTTTATCGTCCTTTTGGAACCACGATTTACGCATTTGCCCATCAGAGCGATGCTCTCATTGACCAGACAATTCATACATTGGAGACAGCACCTTTTAATAAGGTACGCTACTGCGTGTTCCCCAAGGATTATGATTACAACAAAAACGAACCACAGTACTATGCCTTTGAAAAGGATGCAGAAGGAAATTGGGATGTAAACCATCCGTGCATGAAATTCTGGGATCACTTTGAGAAAATTCTATTTAAAATGGATGAAATGGGAATCCAGACGGATTTGATCCTGTTCCATCCTTATGATCGCTGGGGATTTTCTCAATTGTCTATGGAAGATAATTTGACATATCTGGAATATGTGATCCGCCGTTTTTCTGCTGTTCCTTCTATCTGGTGGAGTATGGCAAATGAATATGACCTGATGTTTAACAGAGGAATCGAAGATTGGCATGTATTTGAGCAGTACATAGCGGATCATGACAGCTTCCATCACCTTCTGAGCAATCATCAGTGTATCGTGCCTTATGATTTTTCCAGAGAGAACATTACGCATTGCTGCCTGCAGCTTGGTTGTGTAGAAAGAGCGGCAGAATTTATTGAGAAATATAAAAAGCCTGTGATTTATGATGAGTGTGCATATGAAGGAAACCTGGCACATGACTGGGGCAATATTTCTGCATTTGAAATGGTAAACCGTTTCTGGTGCCTGTATGCCCAGGGGGCTTATGCTACCCACGGCGAGGTCTTTTTGTCAGAGGATGACATACTCTGGTGGGCAAGAGGCGGGGTTCTCAAGGGAGAAAGCCCTGAGAGAATTGCCTTCCTGAAAGATTTGCTGGAGCATACCGACGGTCCTGTTGTAAAATGGAATCCAAAAGAATTTGCACCTGAGGAAGAACGGGGAACGATACTTGACAAGCTGAAGGGACAGAGAGAGGACAGCCCGCTCATTTACGCAATGAATCATCCCACAGAGGAGCAGAAGGGCTTTGTCAAGGGGATGTTTAAGCATCCGGAATATACAGGAAGAATCGGAAAGGACTTCTTTATCCGCTATTTTTACCATACCTGTCCGGCAATCCATACCATGTATCTTCCGGAAGATGCCTCCTACAAAATCGAAGTAATTGATGTGTGGGAGATGACCAGAAAACAGATTTATTTTGATGCCTCCGGAAAAGTAGTCTTTTCTCTTCCGGGAAAAGAAGGAATTGCGGTAATTGCCACCAGAGTCCACTAATCGTAGAAGTTTATAACAGTTCTTGAAAAAGTGTCACATTTCTTGATTTTTTTATATGGTGAAAAACTTCTCCAACAGCTACAATAAGATCATCGAAACACGAGATCTTAAAAAGTGAAAAGGAGAGTAAAAAAATGAAAATGAGAAAAGTGACCGCATTAAGTCTTGCAGCAATGATGAGCGCTTCCATGATCCCGGCAGTTCCGGTTATGGCAGAAGAAGCACAGGGTTCTGTATACTATTTACAGTTTAAACCAGAAGCAGCAGATCAGTGGACAGCACTTGCAGAAAAATACACAGAAGCTACAGGCGTAGAGGTAAATGTTGTAACAGCAGCATCCGGTACCTACGAGTCCACTTTGAAAGCAGAGATGGCAAAAGATGAGGTTCCTACCCTGTTCCATGTAAACGGACCTGTAGGACTGGCAACCTGGAAAGACTACTGCAGAGATTTATCTGACACAGACATTTACAAAGAGTTAAAGAGTGAGGATTTTGCTCTGAAAGAAGGAGACGAGGTTCTTGGAGTTGCATTTGCAGTAGAAACCTATGGTATTATCTACAACAAAGCAATCCTCAATGAGTACATTGGAATGGATGGAGCAGTGATCTCCGATGTTTCCGAAATCAACAATTTTGCAACACTGAAAGCAGTTGCAGATGACATTCAGGCGAAAAAGGATGACCTTGGCATTGAAGGTGCATTTACTTCCGCAGGTATGGATTCCTCCTCTGACTGGAGATTCAAAACTCATCTGGCAAACCTTCCGATCTACTATGAATATCAGGCAGACGGAATCGGAACCACAGATGCAATCAAGGGAACCTACCTTGAGAACTACAAAAACATCTGGGATCTGTACCTGACAGACTCTACCTGTGATCCGGCGCTTCTCTCCAGCAAGACAGGCGAGGATGCAGCATCCGAATTCGCACTTGGAGAAGCCGTATTCTACCAGAACGGTACATGGGCTTATGGCGATATCAAAGATAACGAAGTTGCAGACGAAGATCTGGGAATGCTTCCAATCTACATTGGCGTAGAAGGAGAAGAAAATCAGGGACTTTGCACAGGTACTGAAAACTACTGGTGCATCAACAAAAATGCTTCTGAAGAAGACATCCAGGCAACCATCGACTTCCTGAAATGGGTAATTACTGATGAGGCAGGGAAAGAAGCCCTCACTAAGGAAATGGGCTTTGTAACAACCTTCAATACCATTGGTGCTGAATATCTTCCGGAGAACCCGCTTGTAACATGTGCAGAAGAAGATATTGCAGCAGGCCATACCGCAGTCGCATGGTGCTTCCCGACAATGCCGTCTGAAGAGTGGAAGAACGGCGTTGGTTCCGCACTTCTTGAGTACGCACAGGGCACAGGAGAATGGGATGCTGTACAGACCGCATTTGTTGATGGATGGGCAGCAGAATACGCAGCAACTAAATAAGCAGATGAAAATTGAAAAAAGGATGAGCGAAGCTTCGCTCATCCTTTTTGGGAGAAAAGAGGGATAGTATGAATACGAAAACAATGAGAAAATATTCTCCGTTTTTCCTGGCACCGATGCTGATTTCCTTTACTATTGGATTTATTGTGCCTTTTATTCTTGGTATTTATCTGTCATTTTGTGAATTTACCACTGTAGTGGATGCAAAATGGGTCGGACTAAAGAACTATATGAAAATCTGGGGTGATGCTTCTTTTGTGCATTCCCTTTGGTATACAGCACTGTTTACCATTGTGACAGTATTGCTGATCAACATTCTTGGCTTTGCGACTGCACTGCTTCTTACAAAAAAGATCAGAGGTACAAACATTTTCCGTACCGTATTTTTTATGCCGAATCTGATCGGCGGCATTATCCTTGGATACATCTGGAACCTGCTGCTGAACGGCGTTTTGCTTTATGTTAATCGTACCCTTACTTATTCCGGTACCTATGGGTTCTGGGGATTGGTCATCCTGATGTGCTGGCAGCAGATCGGATACATGATGATTATTTATATTTCCGGTATTAACAATATCCCGGGAGAACTGGTAGAGGCAGCGAAGATTGACGGAGCAACCTCCCCCCAGGTACTGCGGTATGTGACGATTCCCATGGTAATGCCTTCCATTACCGTATGTACCTTCCTGACGCTGACGAACTCCTTTAAGCTGTTTGACCAGAACCTTGCCCTGACAGCAGGAGAGCCGTCCAAGATGTCAGAAATGCTTGCCCTGAATATTTACAATACCTTCTATACCAGAAACGGCTGGGAGGGTGTCGGCCAGGCGAAGGCAGTGGTATTCTTTATCCTGGTGGCATTGATCGCTATTGTTCAGACAAGACTTACAAGATCTAAGGAGGTGCAGCAGTAATGGAAGCAAAAAGAGCGAAACACAGCGGCCTGCTGAGTGTGATCTTTACATTGATCTCTCTGCTGTGGGTGTTCCCCATTGTTCTGGTGGTGATCAACTCATTTAAGAAAAAAGCGTATATTACCAGAAAGCCCTTTGAAATTCCTACGGATAAAATGTTTGTAGGGATGGAGAATTACTTTAAGGGAATTGAAAGAACCGGATTTTTTGATGCATTCTGGACATCCTTATTTATTACCGTATTTTCCGTTGCAGCAATTATTTTGTTCTGCTCTATGACAGCATGGTATATTATGCGTGTGAAAGACGCGTTTACCAGCGGCATTTATTATCTGTGCCTGTTTGCTATGATCGTGCCTTTCCAGATGGTTATGTACACTCTTTCCAAAACCGCCAATGTCCTTCATCTGGGAAATCCGGTGGGAATAATTGTGGTTTATGTGGGATTCGGTGCAGGACTTTCCGTGTTTATGTTTACCGGGTTTGTGAAATCCATTCCTCTGGAAATCGAAGAGGCAGCCATGATTGACGGATGCAATCCGCTGCAGACCTATTTCCAGGTGGTATTTCCCATTATGAAGCCAACCTGTATCACCGTTATGATCCTGCAGGCAATGTGGGTATGGAATGATTATCTTCTGCCATCCCTGGTTCTGGATCAGAAGAAGTATAAGACCATTCCTATGGCTGTTCAGTATCTGAAAGGCGGCTACGGTTCGGTAGATATGGGAGCCATGATGGCAGTACTGGTGCTTTCCATTATCCCGATCATTATCTTTTATCTGGCATGCCAGAAGTACATTATCGAAGGCGTGGTTGCCGGGGCTGTAAAGGGCTGATTCAAGGGCTTCATGGATGCACAGTGATTTTGCATAAAAAGCAGAAAATCCCTTCACAAATATAGTGCAGAATGTTAAAATAGAGCATATATTTCACAGATGGGAATAGGTGCAGAATGATTAAAGTATTAGTTGTTGATGATGAAAGAATCGAGAGGGAAGGCTTGAAGTATTTGCTTTCCCGTGAGGATGGAATTAGTGAAATCTGCGAAGCCTCCAATGGGAAACAGGCTTTGCAGATTTTGCGCGCTCAGAAGATAGATTTGATCTTGACAGATATTAAGATGCCCCACATGGATGGGCTGGAGCTGGCAAGAAAGGTGCGGGAAACAGATGAACGCATGCAAGTGGTAATATTCAGCGGCTATAATGATTTTTCCTTTGCCCAGGAAGCAATCCGGTATGGAGTAAAGGATTATGTGCTGAAGCCTGTGGATCCGGAAAATTTCCACCACGTATTAAGCAAGGTGAAATGTGAGATCCTAAAGATGAAGGAAAAAGAATCCCATGAGCTTCAGGAACAGAATTTCCTTCAGCAGTATTTTCTGCAGAGTTACCTTTATACAGGGCAGAAGGAGATTTTAGCAAGAGCGGAAAAGATGATCGACCTGGATAAATGGAACAGCTGGCATTGTGCCATCCTGATTGAATCCGGCGATACTTTTTTTGATTCTGCGGAAGAAACTCTTGCGGAGGAAATTCAGAAAGAACTGAGAAGGGTATTTTTCTATCTGAACCTTAACGCACGGCAGTCTCTGCTTCTGTTTCAGGACCTATACTGTGATTACCAGATCGTGGCAGATCATCTTTACCAGTTTCTGAAACGGAATTATCAGGTGAGTTTTCATCTGGCTGTAAGCGCCAAGTTTGAGGGATGCGAGAACCTGCCTGAGATGATGAATCAGCTGGAACGCCAGCTGGAAGAAAAATTCTATCACCCGGAGAAACATGTTTTTTCCTGTGAGGAGGATGATTGGAAGCTGGCAAACAGGGAGACCCAGGATGCCCACCTGATGCAGATGATTTCCGAGGATATCAGCCGCAAGGATATGGAAAATCTATGGAAGCACTTCCTCTGCCTGAAGGAGAAATATAAGGAAAATACACAATATTCCGCAATGTATATCCGCTTTGTTTTTTCCAATTTAATTCAGGAGCTGTACCGGGAAAATCAGTTTGCAGGAGAGAAACGCCTGGAAAAGGAGATTGACTGTCTGTATGCCTGCCAGGATATTCTGCAGATTCTGGATGTGACGGAAGAAAACATCCGGGAATATGAGAAATTTGTGAAGGACTCCATGAGCGAATCCCGAAATGAAGTGGCTTCTGTGAAAAACTATATCTACCAGCATTATGATGAAGATCTGAATCTGGAGACGCTGGCAGAAAAGGTATATCTTTCTTCCGGGTACTTAAGCTTTATTTTTAAAAAAGAGACGGGGATGAACCTGAACCGATTTATCCGCGTGTTCCGCATGGAAAAGGCCAAAGAGCTTTTGTGCGGGACAGGCATGAAGGTAGCCCAGGTCAGCGAAAAAGTAGGCTTTGCCAATGTATCCTATTTTTGCAGGAGCTTCCGGGAATTTTACGGAAAAAGCCCGGAATCTTACCGGAAAGGATCAGGTGATGATGAAGAATCTTCTTCTGAAAATTAAGAATATGAAATATCGTTATAAGCTGACAATCATTCTGGTGGTTGCCAGCTTAGTTCCTATGTTGGTCCTTGCCATGTACAGTTATGTGCGGATGAGTCATCTGGTGAGGGAGAACGAGGTGGAGGATATGGCCTCTATTTTGAACCAGACCTGCAACAGCATTGACGGGGAGGTGCAGGTTTATACAAGCCTGATCAACTACCTAACCTATTCTCCGGATATTACGGATCTGATCGCGGATCAGCATATGGATGTATATGATACTTACAAATTATATACCCAGGTAGCGGATCCGCTGCTTGGGGTACCAAAATCCTACCATGATGCCATTTTCCAGATACAGCTTTATGCGGATAATATTCAGGTCCAGCATGACTATACACTGATTCCGCTGAAAAACGCCGCTAAGGAATGGTGGTTTGACAGAATGGACGATTCGGTTACAGTACAGTGGATCGTAGACGAGGAAAATAAGAAGCTTGCTGCTGTGCGGAGAATACAGCAGGACGGTTCGGCTGCGGCACTTTTGTGTCTGGTTCTGGATTATGACAAGGTATTTCAGTCCTTTCAGAATATTGCGTCAGAGGATGTGGGAGGATTAGTGGCAGATTCCGGCGGACGTATTGTGTTTCACAGCGATACACTTCTCTCTGAACCGGATTTTACCGTAAATGCGAAGGCGTTTTTGGAAGAAATCAGGAAGAAATGTGTCTGTGTCAGCAGAGAAAGCCAGGAAAACGGATGGATTTATTATCTTTACAGACAAAAAGCAGATATTACCACCTCTGTATCAGAGGTGCTGGTAAGTGAGATCCCGCTGGTAATCCTGTGCCTCTTCATTATTCTGCTTCTTGGCCCTGCTTTGTCCAAAGTGCTTACCAGAGGAATCGAACAGCTTACGGAAAATATGAATCAGGTAAATCAGGGAAGCCGTGAGGTTACGGTAGACAGTGACTCCGGGGACGAGATCGGCATTTTGATCCGCAGTTTCCGGAGAATGATGAACGAGATAGACCGGCTGATCAAAGAAGTCTATGAGAACAAAATTGCTTTAAAGGAATTTGAGCTAAAAGCCCTGCAGGCACAGATCAATCCCCACTTTTTATATAATTCTCTTTCCATTATTAACTGGATGGCAATTCGCAGTGATCAAAAGGAAATCAGTAAGGTGACCCTGGCTCTTTCCACTTTTTACAGAACAGCCCTAAGCAGAGGGGAGGATATGGTCACTGTAGAAAATTGTATCAAAAACATTGAAGCTTATCTGGAGATTCAGCTTGTGATGCATGACCATGATTTTCAGGTGGAATGGAATATAGATCCCGAAATCAAAAGTGAAAAAGTCCCCAAGCTGCTTTTGCAGCCTGTGGTGGAAAATGCCCTGGAACATGGGCTTGACCTGAAGGAAGAGGGGGAAAAGGTACTGAAGCTTTCTTTTGCAGGAGAGGGAGAAAATGTTCTGATCATTGTGGAGGATAACGGGCTTGGTATGGAACAGGAAAAGGCGGAATCCCTTGTGACCTATCAGACAAAAGGCTATGGACTGAAAAACGTGAACGACCGTATCTGCCTTCTTTATGGGGAGGAGTTTGCAATCCGGATCAGCAGCAGTGTTGGCAAAGGTACACGTGTAGAAATCAGAACGCCGAAAGAGGGGAGCATAAATGACAAAACGAATCAGGTTCTATAGGAAAATAGGTATTTTATGCCTCATCATGCTTGCAGCAGGCTCTTTTGGCGGATGTGGGGAGAAACGCGGTGCAGAGAGCGGGGAACAGTCTTTGGAGGCTTCGCCGGACAACCGGGATCAGTTCTGGAAAGAGGCTCAGGAAACTCCCTATGGAAAGTATCCGGAACTGGTGACCTACACTCTCGGACAGATGAGCGGAGCCAATAATTCCAATCTTCCTGAAGGAGACAGCTATGAGGATAATGCATATACCAGATATTTGCGGGATATGTTAAATATTCAGAATCGAAGTATTTATCTGGAATCAGAGGATAAATATGATGAATTCATTAATATTCTGGTAAAGGACAGAACCATTCCGGATGTGCTGGTAATATCGGACAGGGGAATGCTGAAAGAACTGGTAGAAAATGATCTCGTAGAAGATCTGACGGAGGTCTTTGAAAATTGCACTACGGACCGGATCAAAGAGATGTATGAAAGTTACGGGGGGCAGGTTCTGGAATCTGTGACATTTGACGGAAAGCTGATGGCTGTTCCGGAAACTGTGATAGACCATGGCCCCAGGCTGATGTGGCTTCGAAAAGACTGGATGGATCAGCTTGGTCTGGAGGAACCCAAAACCCTGGAAGATGCCTTCAAAATCGTAGAGGAATTTGTGAAGAACCGTATGGGGACACAGGAGGGAGAAGAACCTATCGGACTGGCATGCTGTACTTCGCTGATCGGAACAACAAGCAGCAGTTATTCCATGGAACCGGTTTTTCAGTATTATGGCGCGGAACCCCAGAAATGGGTGGAAAAAGACGGAGAGATTGTTTATGGTTCCGTAACAAGAGAAACACAGCGGGGACTTTACCGGCTGCGACAGCTTTATAATAAAGGCGTGATCGACCAGAATTTTGTCCTTCGGACACAGAATAATATCCGGGATCTGGTGATTGAGGGAAAATGCGGCGCTTTTTTCGGCCTTTGGTGGACACCTAATAATCCGCTGATGGACCAGCAGGAAAAGGACCCTTCTGCGGAATGGGAACCGTATTATTTTGAAAGCAGGAGAGATATTCACACTTTTGCTTCTTTTCGGGATACGAAATATGTAGTAGTGCGCAAGGGATATGAGCACCCGGAAATCGTGATGAAGATCATCAGCGTGCTCTTTGACTATACCCGGTATGAGGCTGAGAACGCAGAGGACGTAAATGAATATTTTGCCCTGAATGTAGACCCCACGGCAAGGCCGCTGGTGATCAATGTGGATTATAATGAAGCCACTTACCAGGTAACGAGAAATATGCGAAAGGCACTGGCAGGTGAGATGCCAAAGGAGAATCTCAGTGCCATTGAAAAATCCTACTATGCGGCATGTGAGCATTATCTGGAAGGCGGAGATGTAAGCAGCGGCGACTGGGCTGCTTTCAAATCCAGAATATCTGCGGTGGGCCTTCTGGTAGACGGAGATTATCAGCCGCCGAAGAGGGAGTATCTGGAGGAGATGGACGGCGAGATTCCCCAGAATCTGAAATCTCTGGAAGAGGATGCATTTATTCAGATTATTCTTGGGAAACAGCCTATGGCATATTTTGATACTTTTGTGGAGGAATGGTATGCCCAGGGCGGGGAAGAGCTGACTTCCCGCGTCCGGAAATCCCATACGAAATAAAACAGCAGTCTTACGGCCGGATAAACGGCTGTAAGACTGCTGCTTTCTCTTATGTATGAGGAGTTTATGAAGAAGACTGTCTTAAGTATAGCTTCAATTCTCTCTTTTGCTGAGAAAAATATGGAATGCTGTCGTAATTAGAATAACATGCCGGATTTGCGCAGGCAAGAAAAAACGTTCGACAAATATCGTTACCGGATTGAAATTATTTCTTTATTCTGCTATGATTTATACGACTTAAAATAATCCCGGGAACGAGGAAATACGAATGAAAAAAGAAGAACTTGCCATTGAGGTTATCAAAAGGCTGAAAGAAGAATATCCTGATGCCGGATGTACACTGGACTATGACCAGGCATGGAAGCTTTTGGTCAGTGTCCGGCTTGCAGCACAATGCACAGATGCCAGAGTAAATGTAGTGGTACAGGATTTGTATGCAAAATATCCAAGTGTGGAAGCACTTTCCGAGGCTCCAACAGAGGACATTGAGGAAATCGTACGGCCCTGTGGCCTTGGAAAGAGCAAAGCCAGAGATATTAGTGCCTGCATGAAGGTTCTTGTGGAAGAATACGGCGGAAAAATCCCCAGGGACTTTCAGGCTCTTTTAAAACTGCCGGGAGTAGGGCGTAAAAGTGCCAATCTGATCATGGGAGATGTGTTCGGGGAACCGGCAATCGTGACGGACACCCATTGCATTCGCCTGACAAACCGGATCGGCCTGGTAGAAAATCTGAAAGAACCTAAAAAAGTAGAAATGGCGCTATGGAAGATCATTCCTCCGGAAGAAGGAAATGATTTCTGCCACCGTCTTGTGTATCATGGAAGAGAGGTATGCACAGCACGGACAAAGCCCTATTGCAGCCGCTGCTGTCTGGAAGATATCTGTCAGAAAAATGGTGTAGAAGAATAGAGGATGCTCAATGAAAATACGAATGTATAATGTTGGATTTGGAGACTGTTTCTGCTTAAGAGACAGGAAAAATAATCTTCTGGTGGATTTTGGAACAAGCAATAACCGGATTGGCGGCCGCCCCCGCAGTGACATATTTGATGTGGTGATTTCCGATCTTACGACAATTTCTCATAAGAATCTTTTGCTGACAAATTTCCATCCGGATCATTTGTCCGGACTGCTTTATATGATGAAAAAGCGGCGGGACTCTTATGAATTCGGCAAAATTTATCTTCCTGATGTATTTTCCAGACCGGAAATGAGCAGAACTCTGGGCCTTTTTCTGCTGGCGGATCTGGTGAAGGATTCCTGGCTTCCAAGTCATCAGGTGAGCCTTTTCGCACTGGTGGAAGCTCTTTCTAAAAAGGAACAGAAGGTGGAACTTTTGTCCAGAGGAAAGGTCTTTGAGGATAGATATCAGGTGCTTTGGCCTTCACCCGAAATCATAGAAGAAGAGACAGAGAAGGTTCTGGAACGTCTCGGAAATGAGGAAGAAAAAATCTGGGATCAGGTGGCAGAGTTTGCCGGGAAATTAAGAGAAATTATCTGGAATATGACAGAGGAAGGCAGAGCTTGCGGGACAGGAAGGACAGAAGCGGTTTCCAGGGAAGCCGGCGCAGAAATGATTTCCGGAAAGGAAAAAAAGACATCGCTCAGAGAACTGGATAAGGAGTTCCAGACCATCAGAAGCGCTCCGGAATTTGTCCGGCTGCTTGAAATTATGGGAACCAGGGAAATGGAACTTCGCCAGTTTAAAAATAAAATCAGTATTGTATTCCAGAATAAAGAAGATGGGGACTGGAATCTCCTTTTTACCGGGGATGTGCAGCAGAAACACCTGCGTATGATCGCAGATAATTATGATGACCGGATACCGCTGTATGAACATTACTGGTGTATAAAAGTACCGCACCATGGGACAGAATCCCACTACTTCGATTTCTGGCCCTATACACCGGAAAATGTTCTGATTTCCAATGGGATTTATCATGCAAACAGCAAAAAAAGGGCGAGAATGTACCGTACTTCCACCCAGTATACAGGGCTGTTCCATATGGGAGACGGCGATACTTATATGTGCTGTTCCAACAGCGATTGCTGTGATGGATTCCGGGACGGATGTTCCTGCAGGGAACAGCATATTATTGCACCAAAGTATTATCTGGATATTTAGGATGACGAACCGACCGTAATGATCAGCGGATGTGCTTGCCGGAAGCCGCCGCTGTTTTCATGTGATGATTGCAGATGAAAGGAGCTGAAGCAAAGAATGGATTTTGAACGGGCCCGACAGGCTTTTGAGGAATACCTGGACGGGTATGACAGGGAGGATGAGAAGATCAGGCTGAAGATTGTCCATACCTACTGTGTAGTAGACTGCGCAAAAGAAATTGCAGGAAGAATGGGTCTTGGGAAAGAGGACCGGGAACTTGCGGCGATGATCGGCCTTCTCCATGACATCGGAAGATTTGAACAGCTGAAGCGCTTTGACAGCTTTATGCCTGATACGATGGATCATGCTGTTTATGGAGCGGAGATCCTTTTTGGAGAAGAGAAAATGATTCGGAGATTTATAAAAGATGACCGCTTTGACGAGATTATCCGGACTGCCATTGCAATGCACAGCAGCTTTGCACTTGGGGATATCCGGGAGGAAAGAACGCTTCTGCACGCAAAACTGATTCGCGATGCAGATAAGCTGGATAACTGCCGGGTCAAGCTGGAGGAGTCTCTGGAAGTGCTTCTTGGAACCACAGAAGAGGAAGCGGGAAACTATAAAATTTCTCCAAAAGTATGGGAGGCCTGCATGAACAAAACTTCTGTCCTTTCTTCCGACAGAGTAACTCCTGTAGACTACTGGGTTTCTTATGTGGCACAATATTATGATGTGAATTTTCCGGAAACATTCTGCATTATGAAAGAGAAAAACTATATCCCGGAAATTGTGGAAAGACTGCATTATACAGATCAGGATACGGCTTCTAAAATGAAGATTCTGACAGAAGAAATGCAGCGGTTTATGGATGAAAAGATAAAAGAAAGAGCAAAACAGAGGAACAAGAATGTCTAAAAAAATTGGGATCATATCAGATACACACAGCCTGTTAAGACCGGAGGTCCTGGAAATTTTAAAAGGCTGCGACTGTATTTTACATGCAGGCGACATTGGAAAAATGGAAGTGCTGGATGCATTAAGACCCCTTGCTTCTATTTATGCAGTGAGAGGAAATAATGATACAGAATGGGCAAAAGGACTGGCAGAAAGCCTTCGGTTTACCATTGAAGGCGTAGAGTTTTTTATGGTCCACAATAAAAAGAATGTGGCCTGGAATCTGGAAAATGCCCGGGTGGTAGTGTTTGGACACAGCCATAAATACCTTGAGAAAATGGTGGATGGCAGGCTTTGGCTGAACCCGGGGAGCTGCGGAAGACGCAGATTTGACCAGGAACTTACCATGGCTGTTATGACAGTGGAAAATGGCAGCTACCAATTGGAAAAGATCGTCATTCAGGAGTGAGTTGGGATGACGTTTAAGAAACAAATCCGGAGGAGAAATAATTATGAAATATGTGAAACAATTCTGCATTATCGTGCTGATTTCTTTTATTGGAGAGGGGTTGTATGAACTGCTTCCCTTTCCCGTTCCCGCAAGTGTTTACGGACTGATCTTAATGCTTCTGGCGCTGATGAGCGGCGTGCTGAAGGTAAGCCAGGTAAAAGAGACAGCTACATTTCTGATAGAAATCATGCCTGTGATGTTCATTCCTGCAGGGGTTGGACTGATGTCCTCCTGGGGTGTACTGAAGCCGGTATTGGGCCCGGTTATGGTGATTACGGTATTGACAACGATCCTTGTTATGGCAGTTACAGGAATGGTTACACAGGGAGTGATAAGGGCGCAGGAAAGGAGGGATAAGCATGAATGAGTTTCTGGAAGCCTCCGTATTCTGGGGCGCATTGGTCAGCCTTGGGGCATACGAATTGGGGCTGCTTCTGAAGAAAAAATTCAGGCTCGCAATATTCAATCCTCTGCTGATCGCCATCCTCTGTGTCATAGGAATTTTAACGGTTTTTCATACAGATTATGAAAGTTATTATGAAGGGGGAAAGTATATCAGCTATTTGCTGACGCCTGCAACTGTATGCCTGGCTGTGCCGCTGTATGAGCAGCTTGCCCTTTTAAAGAAGCATTTAAAGGCTGTGGCCGCCGGGATTTTTTCCGGGGTGCTCTCCAGCCTTGCCGGCGTGCTTTTATTGGCGAAATTATTCGGACTTTCCCATGAGACCTATGTGACCCTTCTGCCCAAATCCATTACCACGGCCATTGGAATGGGCGTGTCAGAGGAGCTTGGAGGGGTTGTGACGATCACGGTAGCGGTAATCATTATCACAGGAGTTCTGGGAAATATGATCGGTGAGACGATCTGCAGAATTTTCAGGATAAACGAGTCTGTGGCGAAGGGACTGGCATTTGGTACTTCTGCCCATGCCATCGGAACTGCAAAAGCAATGGAACTGGGTCAGGTGGAAGGTGCCATGAGCAGCCTTGCCATTGCGGTTGCAGGCCTTCTGACCGTGATTGCAGCGTCCTTTTTTGCAGGATTGATGTAAGAAAAGAACAAAAGTTCTAAAATATTCACTTTATCCCGTTTTATTGGACTTACATTATGAGATACTAACTTTATCAAGAAAATATGTTCGGAAAATTTGTTCTGAAAATATGTTCGGAATTAAAGGAGGAGTATCTTATGTTAAGTTCCAAAGGGAGAAGCAGGGACAGAGAAAACCACAAGTTTTCTTCTTCCATGGCTATGTTATTGGGGTTTTTGGCAACAATTGAGATTATGGTGGCAGGAGCCATGATTTTGAATATTGACTTTCATACAGCGGATACACTGGCGGTGATATTTTCTTTTGCCGTATTATATTTCGGAGTAGTGGCTGTGCTGACTGACAAATGATTACAGGAGGCAGGATATGCCGAAATCTTTTCATCAGAAACTGAAACTATTATATTTAATGGAAGCCTTCCAAAAGAAAAGTGATGAGGAGCATCCTCTGAAGGTAATAGACCTGATCAGCCATCTGAAGAGCTACGGGATTACCGCAGAGCGGAAGACGATTTACGACGATATTGAAACCCTTCGATTATTTGGGATGGATATTGTCAACCGAAGAGAGCAGCCATCGGGCTTCTTTCTTGCAAGCCGTACTTTTGAGAGCGCGGAGTTGAAGTTTCTGGTGGATGCAGTACAGTCCTCCAGGTTTATCACACAGAAGAAATCGCGGCAACTGATTCAGAAGCTGGAAGGCCTGACCAGTGAGCATGAGGCCAGGAAGCTTCAGCGCCAGGTATTTGCCAACTCCTGTGTAAAGACCAGAAATGAAAGCATTTATTATAATATTGACCAGATTCATGGTGCGATTTCCAGGAACCGCCAGATCACTTTTCAATATTACGAATGGACGGTATACAAGGAGATGCGCCTGAAAAGAAATGGCGACCGATACCGGGTCAGTCCCTGGGAATTGATATGGAAGAATGAGAATTATTACCTGATAGGCTGGGATGAGCGCAACGGGATAGTGAAACATTATCGTGTAGACCGGATGATCAAGACTCTGATTGAGAAAGAGAGCCGGAACGGGGAAGAGGCGTTCCGTGATTTTGATATATCGAAGTTTGCAGCCCAGACCTTCGGAATGTTCGGAGGGCGTGAGGAAGCAGTGCGTCTGGTATTTGAGAACCAGTTTATAGGAGTGGTACTGGATCGTTTTGGACGTGATGTAATGATTCACAGACAGGATGAGAAGCATTTTGCGATTATGATCAGGGTGAATGTAAGCGGGCAGTTTTTTGGCTGGCTGGCAGGCCTTGGCCCCGGGGTTGTGGTTACTTCGCCTGAAAATGTACGGAAGGAATATATTGATTTTCTGGAAAAATCTTTGTACAACTATAAAAAGAGCAAGGAAGCGGAATAAGGAGTAGATGACCATGGCAGTGAAGTCGCGGCTTTTGGAACTTTTAGAACAGCATAAAGGAGAAATCCTGTCAGGAGAGGCCCTGGCTCTGGAGCTTCAGTGCACCAGGGCTGCAATCTGGAAAGCAGTGAAGTCCCTTCGGGAGGAAGGGTATGCCATAGAAGCCGGGCCAAATAAGGGATACATGCTGCGAAAAGACAGCAACCGGCTTTCCGAAGAGGGAATACGTCTGTACTTAAAAAATCCCCGGGTCTATATGAAACTCTATAAGGAGGCCGGTTCCACCAACCAGCTTGCCAAGCAGGCGGCGATCAGCAGCGAAGCAGGGCATGGAGCTTTTGTGATAGCACAGAAGCAGACAGCAGGACGGGGCAGACGGGGACGGAGCTTCTTTTCTCCGGAAGAAGCGGGGCTTTATTTAAGTGTGGTCCTGGAGCCCAGGGAAGAGACGCTGCAGAAGAGCCTTCTGCTGACAACAGCTGCGGCCACTGCCGTTTATAAGGCCGTGAAGAAAGTCTGTGGAATCTCTCTGGATATTAAGTGGGTAAATGACCTCTATTATCAGGGGAAAAAGGTCTGCGGAATTCTGACAGAAGCGGTTACGGATTTTGAAGGGGGAAATATTGAATTTGCTGTTGTCGGAATCGGATTAAACCTTTACGAAGCGGAAGGAGGGTACCCCGGAGAACTGCAGGGAATTGCAGGTGCCATTTATCCGGATGCGAAGAGTGCATCCGCCACAGACCGGAATTATCTGGCTGCGGAAATTGTAAATATCCTGGTAGAAGAGACAGAAGACCTGAAACTGTCCCGGGAATATGTGGAGCATAACATGGTTCTTGGAAAACGGATTCAGATTACAGACGGAAAGAAATGCCGCCGGGCTATGGCACTGGATCTATGTGAAGATGGGAAACTCAGGGTTCAGGAAGAGGATGGAAATATCAATACGCTTTCTTTTGGAGAAGTTTCGATTGCGGTAGAATAAGATCTGCCGCATTTATCCTATTGTGCTGTCCGGCTGGGAAAAACGGGGCTGCTGCACTTTGGTGCAGCAGCCCCGTTCCAGAAGCTTTACTTATCAACGTATTGCTGGAATGCGGACTCCGCAGGCTTTTCCCCTGCGTCGGAAAATGGTGTCTGCATTGTTTCTTCATTTGTGGCGGAAAATGGTGTCTGCATTGTTTCTCCATTTGTGTCGGAAAAGGATGTCTGCTCCCGTTCCCCTGGATCGGAGGCCGGTGCCTGCTGGTAGGGACGGTAAGGTTCCCAGTAATGCTCCTGGGGTGCCGATTTCTTATATTCCTCCTTTAACTGATCTTTTTTGTGAGAGAGGATATAGATACCAGCAAAGATGATCACAACTGCAATAACGATCTGTGGCAGCCGATAGGTAATATCACTTAAAAAATTGGCAATGGAGTATGGCAGGATCCAGTAAAGTAAGTCCGTAAAATTGTTCCACAGAATAGATACTCCGAAGAAAATCAGCAAAGCAGCCACGATAGTACGATGTCTGCTGATCAGGATATCTGCATCTCCGAGAAACTGTTCCATGTGAAGCACATAATTGTCTTCCAAAGAATAGAATTCTTCTTCAGCCAGTGATTTCAGGTTATGCACATTGAAAAAACTGTAGAACCAGATAATAGGAAGAAACATAATAAACCAGCTAAAACCTGTTCCGGCAGATATTGCAATGGTTCCCCAGAAAAGCAGCATGATGCTGATTCCCTGTTTCCGGAATCCCATATACATTTCCCCTGCACCGGGAATAAGAGAAGAAAGAAAAAGCCAAAAACCCTTTTTTTGTTTTGTCATGTTATTTGCCTCCATTGATTATTTTATTAGAAAATTCATTCAAGTAATTGGTCAGTGATCTGGACCCATTTGTCAGTCCCTGATTCAGATTCTGGGAAAAATCATACAGGTGATTGGAGCGCCTTTCCGGTACCTCAGGCTTTTGAGGAAGCTCCACGCGGACGCCGGGTTCTGGTGTAAGGCTGGCAAAATCCACTTCGGAAATTCCGAATAGAAGGAATAAAGCCATTAATACTCCGGCAGCGGTCCTGAGTCCGCAGTAGAAAAGCTGCATCCTGTAGGACGCGGCAGTAATTGCCTTGACGGTTTGTACTGCGGGAGTGGCTGCTTTGGTAAGAATTTCTTCTTTCATATAGGCCGGAGCCGGAGTCATGGAGTTCTTTTCCAGATCCAGGATCTGCTCCAGGCAGTAGTCACAATCATCGACATGTTCCAGAAAAGCAATCATTTCCTGAGCATTCATATAATCATTCTGGAATTTATGGATTTCATCATGAGAGATATGCATTTACCCACTCCTTTCTGTTTTGTTGCCAGTGATCAGCCGCGGCTTGCCTCGCACAGGAGGCTGTTCTGTTTCCAGAAGCTGTTTTAGCATGGCTTTGGCACGGTATAGCTGAGTTTGAATCGTTTTTGTATTTTTTCCTTCTCTTTGGGCAATCTCTGTAACAGTAAGCTCATGGCAGAAATGGGAAATTGCTACTTCACGGTAGGGGCTGCGCAGCTTCTTACAGAGTTCCAGAATCTGATGGTCAGAATCAGTCTGAAGATATGCATCCTCAGGAGAAGGACTCCGGTCAGGCAGTTTGGCAAAGCAGGTGTCTTCTGTGGGAAGTGTTTTTCTGCCGGAGGCTTTTAGGAAATCAAGGCACTTCCGGACTGCAATTTTGCTTAGCCAGGCTTTTTCATAAGTTCCATCAAAATGAGCCAGATTTTTATAGGCCGATAAAAATACTTCCTGGGTCAGATCTTCGGCATCAAAGGGGTTGCCTACTGATTTCAGGCAGATGGAATAAACCAGATTCTGATATTGAACGATCAGATATTCCAAGTATTGTTCCTGTGTAATGTTATCAGCCCCTTTCTGTACCCATCTAATTATTATAACGCAGCTTTCTGTGATTTTACTTCAGATATTTTTCTTTTTTTTATTTTTATTTAAGAATTGCGCAGTACACGGGAATGGTCTATACTGTTACCAGAAAAAATGCGGTTGTATAAAAGTATATGATGTACTGGCATACGAAGCAGGAATATGGAGAAAGAGGGAAAAGTATGATAGAGACAGAGCGCCTTTATTATGAGGATGTATACATAAAAGATTTTTCAGCCGTGATTATGGAATGCCGGGAAGGAAAGCAGGGATACTGCATCCTTCTGGATCGAAGTGCATTTTATCCTGAGGGAGGCGGGCAGCCAAGCGATGTGGGATTTTTGAACGGGACAGAGGTATTGGAGGTTCACGAGAAGAATGGAGAGCTGCTTCATTATACCAGGGAACCTTTGGAGCCCGGAACCAGGGTCACCGGAAAAATTAACTGGGATCGGCGGTTTGACCTGATGCAGCAGCACTCCGGAGAGCATATGGTAAGCGGATTGATCCATGAGGCATTTGGATATGACAATGTGGGATTCCATATGGGAAGAGATGTAATTACCATTGATTTTAATGGGATGCTGGATGAGCAGCAGATCGCAGATATAGAGAAGCAGGTGAATGAAAAGATCTGGGAGAATGCCCCTGTGGAGATTTCTTATCCTGCCCCGGAAGAACTGGATGCCCTTCCCTATAGGAGCAAAAAAGAACTGACAGGAAGGGTGCGGATCGTCACCTTTCCCGGTACAGATATTTGTGCCTGCTGCGGCACCCATGTAACTCATACAGGAGAGATCGGTATGGTGAAGCTCTTATCTGTCGTAAAGTTCCGGGATGGCGTAAGAATGGAAATGATTGCAGGCAGAAGAGTATTGGAATACCTGAACATGGTAAACGAACAGAATCACCAGGTTTCCGTCCGGCTGTCAGCAAAGCCGGCCCGGACGTCTGCTGCGGTGGATCGTCTGTGGGAGGAAAATTTCCATCTGAAGGGCTGTGTGAGCCATATGGAAGAAGAAATTTTTGCAAACGAAGCCTTCCGATGGGCGGATAAAGGGAATGTGCTTCTTTTCCGGGAGAACCTTGGGTCGGACAGTGTTCGCAGGCTGGCGGATGCGGTTACACAGAGCTGCGGAGGTCTCTGTGCTGTTTTTTCCAAAAGTCAGGATGGAAGCTATAAGTATGCAATGGGACAGATAAACGGAAATTTAAGTAAGCTTACGAAAGAAATGAACCAGGCTCTTCAAGGCAGGGGCGGCGGAAAGCCATATTTTGTTCAGGGATCCGTACAGGCAGATGAGCATAGGATTCGGTTTTTTTTTCAGGGAATTATGCAGTGACGAGGTGAGATGAGATGTTTGGTGAGTGCCATGCCCATATAATTATGGACGGAGTGAATTATAAACAGGCAGTGGGGCTTCATGCAGAGCAGGTGCAGGAAGATGTGATACACTGCCATTTAAAAAAATATCAGGAAGCAGGCGTGGACTTTGTACGGGACGGCGGGGATTCTTACGGCGTTTCCAGGAGGACGAAGGAACTGGCAGCAGAATATGGAATAGACTATAGAACCCCTGTTTTTGCTATCCATAAAGAAGGACATTATGGGGCCATTGTGGGAAAGAGTTTCGGGAATCTGAAAGAGTTTCATAAAAGAGTGCTGGAGGCAGGAGCGGAAGACGCTGATTTTATTAAAATTATGACTACCGGATTGTTGGATTTTGACAATCATGGGGAAGTGACAGGGACACCTTTGGATGAGCAGGAAGTGAAAGAAATGGTACATATTGCTCATGAGGAAGGCTTTGCAGTGATGAGCCATACCAATGGTATTTACGGAGTCCGGGCAGCGCTGAAGGCGGGAGTGGACAGCGTGGAGCATGGGAATTTTATGGACGAAGAGACTGTGCGGATGTTTGCCGAGAGTGATGCTGTATGGGTTCCCACGCTGGTTACAGTGCGGAATCTGCTGGGCTGCGGAAGATTTGAAGATTCTGTCATCAGACCGATTATGGAGCATGGAGAGAGAACTCTTCGGCTGGCGTATGGGTTGGGGGCAAAGGTGGCCCTTGGAAGCGATGCAGGAGCATACCGGGTTTATCACGGCACTGGCATACAGGATGAGCTGGATGCTTTTTTGCAGATCCTGGGGGACGGAGAGGATGTGCTCTCCTGGCTGAAGGCAGGAGAGGCAATCATAAAAAACAAATTTAAAAGAGGTTGAGAAAAGTCTTATAAAAAAGAACGCTTTCAGGCATCATATCCGGAAGCGTTCTTTTCTTTTATGCATCTTCGATCTTCAAACAGGAATAGATATTGGATTTACGAGAGGCAGCCGGGTTAAACGTAATCCTTATCCAGCACCCGTCTTCCAGGCCGCCCGCAGAGGAATTCCGGGCTTTGGAAGTATCGAAGGTGAGAACCGCCTGGTCGTCCGTACGGAGGGTTACCGTATTGGCTGTCTGGCCGATCACGGTGCCTGCAACCTGAAAAGAAATATGAGAATCCCTCTGGGAGGCAGGATTCTCACCTGTTATTCCCAGAATTGTGACGCCCTCCAGTGTAGTCCCGTTAAATTCCCCGGTGTACGTAATTGTTACATGAGAGCTTTCTGCAATCCCGCCAGGAAAATAACATGGAACAGAAGCGAGATCCAACGGAAGGGGAGTGCTGCTGCCTTCTACAGAAGCCTGGAGGATATTCTGGGAAACGCCGTTTACCACACAGAAGAGTTTATTTTCCGGGACCGGATTCTCTTCCGGAGGAGGTGTCGGCGTTGGCTCCGGAACCTTCAGAGGCTCTATATCGGAGATGCTTAGTACTTTCAGGTGGAGGGCATCAGATTCTTCCGGGGAATCCGCAGCCAGTTTCCCTTTATAGTGCAGGTATATTTGAGCACCTTTTTTTAAGCCGCTTTGGTAATATTGCTCCGTACCGGTGATGGGGAAAGTGATGGTACGGCCTTTTTTGGACTTGATTGTAATGGTATTCAGGGTGAAGTCCAGAATCGTTCCCTGGACTGTATGATCCTTTAACGTGGTCTTTTTGTGATATTCGTCCACCACCTTCAGGGCTTTTACGGCACTGGTGTCCGTATCGTTAAGCTGCCCTTCATAAATAATACTGATCTCATCTCCGGCAATCATTCCCTCTGCACACTCCAAAGCCGCTTTAGAAACATCAAAGACATACTGCTGGTCTTCGGCCTGGACTGTGACCTGGCTCCCGTTAAAATCTGTCAGAGTGCCGCGCAATTCATCCATATAAACCCGGGGTTTATCCGGTACAGTCTCCTGAATCGTATCTCCGGAAGAAACAAAGCGTTCCAGGAGTTCCCCAAGGCTGCAGCCTGCCATGGAAAGGGTGAAACATAGGCAGATACATATAATAAAAAATTTCTTCATTGATAACCTCCGGCATTACATGGCAATTACCGGAAACCAGGAAACGGATGCTTATTTTGTGCAGTCCTCATTGTTGTTAGGAACAGGAATAAAGTCAAAAATTTCTCTGTAAGCATCCCATTCCCCGCGGCCGTCAGCGCCATTGGGCATCAGTCCGGTGCATTCTGTACATGCGTTGGTATCCAGGTAATTTTCATAAGAAATATTGTAAGGATTTTCTTTTTTTGCAGAGTCCTTTACGTTCATCATACTCCTCCTTGAAATATCATAATAATTTTCAGAGATTAGTATATGAAAAAAGAACCACGGCTATACGCGCCTGCTTTTTTTTATTATAGCAAAAGTATACCAAAAAGCTGTAATTATTTCTATCATTTTCCAATATAGCGATTTTTTGTCCACGCCAAAAGGCTTCTTTTGTGCATTTACCGGGAAGACAAAAATGAATACACTGATATCAGACGATTGCAGGATATGCAGGAAAGGGAGGTCTGAATATGAATGTAAAGAAAAAAATGATTCAGGTTGGATGCGGAGGTTTCGGAGCCTATTGGCTGGAAGTGATTATGCCAAGAGTAAGTTCCTTTGCAGAAGTGACAGCGGCAGTGGATGTCAATGAAGATGCACTGAAAAATGCGCAGAAATTTGTCGGCCTGGGACCGGAGAAATGCTATACCAGCATTCAGAAGGCGTTGGAGGAAAACGAAGCGGATTTTTTGAATGTGGTGGTTCCTCCACAGTTTCATGAAAGCGTGATTGATGCTGCAATTGCTGCAGGACTGGACATTATTTGTGAGAAGCCCTTGGGAGATTCCCTGGAGTCCAGCATAAGGATCTGCCAAAAAGTGAAGGCAGCCGGAAGAAAGCTGGCAGTAACTATGAGTCATCGTTTTGAGGTAGAAAAGCAAACTGTTGAGACTATGGTGAAATCCGGGGCTTATGGAAAGCTCAATTATGTGGTAAGTAGGCTGACGACAAAGAGGATGCTCCAGTCCGGTTCCACTCCGGAGACACTGATATCCGGTGCCCTGATCCACAATCTGGATACGATCAGAGGAATCTGCGGCTGTAATGCAAAAACAGTTTATGCAAATTGCTGGATTGGTGCCCCTGAGCTGTCTTCCGCAGTGAGCGGCCTGGTGATCCTGGAAATGGAGAACGGAACCCGCGCAGTTTTGGAGGAGTCCTTTGCCAATGGCTCCGGAATGGACGGATGGAGCGACGAGTACCTTCGGGCAGAATGTACCCAGGCAACAATTGTGGCGGATCATCGGCAGGTAACCGTAAAAAGCGATATGGGATATCCTTATCCCAGGAGTGCCCAGATGCCGCTTCTGGAAAACAAATACTGGGATCATGCGCTGATCATCCATGATTTTGTTCGCTGGCTGGACGGAGGAACGCCTCCGGTAACACAGTATGAAGAGAATCTCCAATGCTGTGCGCTTACTTATGCGGCAATTGAAAGCGTGAGAACAGGAAAAGTGGTAGATGTTCAGGAATATTTGAGAAAAAGTCTGGAGGAATACTCCTGAGTCAGGATAAAAATAGTACAGGCAGGTTTTTATATGGAGCACAAGAGAAAAGTTTTATTTACCGCGTATGCATATTCATTTATGATTGCATTTGCAGTTACCGGAACCATGTTCAGCACAGCGCTGCCGAGGATCATTGAAGATTACAGCCTTTCTTTGGCTCAGGCCGGACTGTTTTCCGTGTTTACCAGCATGGGAAATATCGGTGCCATGATACTTACCGGAATGTTGGGGGACAAGTACCGCAAAAGTGTGCTGATGGGAGTGATGTTTCTTGGAATCGGCGGAGCACTTGTTTTGATTGGTATAATGCCGCCTTTCCCGGCATTGCTGTGTTCTTTGGTCATACTGGGAGTCTTTACCAGCTCCCTGAATTTAATTGTCACTGCGTATGTTTCTGATCTTTATGGGGATCGCAGGGCAAAATATATCAATCTGGTACATATGTTTTTCGGAATCGGATCTTTATTGGGGCCTCTTTATCCTATGGCTCTTAAGAAACTGGGATTCCATTGGAGATATTCCTATTTGTTTCTGGCGTTAACCGTATGCATCATTGGAATTTCCTATTTTGGGGTTATGGCGAAAATGAAAGAGCCGGCGCTGGCTGTAGAGGCGGGTAAAAAGGAAGTAAGAAAAGAAGATAAAATGCCAGAGAAATGGTCTGCCTTGTTTCGAAATAAAGGGATGCTTGCGCTGTGCATCATGAGTTTTTTGTATATGGGAGGTCATCAGAATACCTTCAGTACCTGGTTTCAGACCTATCTTCAGACAGAAAATCCGGTGGTATATTCTGCAGAATTTACCTCGGTCTGTATGACTGTTTACTGGATCGGAATGGTGATCAGCCGTACGATAAGTGCTGCGGTTTCGGAGAGAGTTTCTCCAAGAAAATTTATTCTTTCTGGAAGTTTTGGCGGCGTATGCATTCTGGCAGCGGGAATGCTTTTTAAGACCCCTTGGATATGGCTTGGGACAGTGTTTATACTGGGAATCTGTACGGGAGCAATCTACCCGCTTACCTTTGCAATCTCCTGTGCATGGTTTCCCCATGCCTCTGCAAAGGTATCCAGTGTGGTAGGAGTTTTTACCTCAGTAGGAGGTATGGTATGCGGATGGCTGGTAGGAAGAATTGCAAATACCGTATCCTTTTACCTTGCCATGTTTATTCCGTTGCTGTCCTTGGCAGTGGTTTTTCTGATCGTATGGAGATGTTTTCCGAAAGAGGATATAGCGAAATAATGGTGTGATCACTCCGGGCCGGATGTTTTGAGGACATCCGGCCCGGACTCTTGTCTAGAGTTTATCAGCGGAATCAAATAATCGGCGGTAGTCCGAAGGGGACAACTCGGTGACTTTTTTGAATGCCCGGCTGAAATAGTGAGGGTCGTGGTAGCCCACACTTTCTCCAATGGTGGTAAAATCCCAGTCAGGATGCTGGCGAATCAGTTCCTTGGCTTTTTCAATACGCAGATTGATCAGAAACTGGATAGGAGTAATCTGCTTTTCCCGTTTGAAGATTCTGTTGAGATATACCGTATGAAATCCCATGATAGAGGCTATGGAATCCAGAGATATGTCCTCGGTATAATGAAGACGAATATATTGTTCTACGTCTTCCGCAGTTTTTAGGGCATAATCCTTCTCAAGGGCCTGACGGTTCAGAAAATGCAATACAGCCTCCCAGATTTCCGGAAAAAGTTCTTCCGGTGTACGGCAGGTAGAAAGGAAGGCAAGGGTGTGGTATTCTGCCAGGTAGACTTCATTTTCATCTGTCATGGAGGTAGCAGAGGCAAACAGACGGAAAAGCTGACGAAGTCCGTTTTCAAATGCTACCTGAGGGTATTGGTGAGCGAGCCAGCTTTCCAAAAGCTGCCTAAGCTGTTTTTTGATCTCATCAGTACGGCCGGAAGAAATCAGACTTTTGAGAAGCTGACTCTGATGAGAAGCCAGGAGGAGCGGATAAGAGGCATCACCTTTTTCATCCTTTAGAGGAAGAATCTGACTTTTACCGGGAACCAGAGTCTGCCAGACGGATTCCTGCAGCGTGAGCACACCCTGATGAAGCATATAAAGCGAGAGGGCATCTGGAAGCATACATAGATTGACCGGATAGCCGCCGGAGAGGAGCTTTAACTGCTCAAGCATTGCGGGAAGTCCCGCACGTACAGCGGACATATCTTCTGAACTACAGACCAGATATTTATGGTTTACGCTCCAACCGTCACAAAGCCACCAGCTTCCAAGAGAAATATCACTGTTTTTAAGAATCTTTTCAAAATTAACTTTTTTCCAGATATTTTGAAAAATTCTGGAATGGAGAATCTGGGACGAATGGTTCATCAAATGTCCGATTGCAATGAGTGTGATAGAATAACGCTGCTGGTTGGAAAGAGAGGATGCTTTGGTCAGATCCAGGCGGTTTTCAATAGCCTCTGAAATAGTCTCCTTTTCCTGTTGTTTTATGGTTTCATTTAATTCCTCTGCAAGAGTGTGCAGCAGCTTTAAAAGATCCTGATCAACGATGGGCTTCAGAAGATAATCCACTGCTTCATACCGCATGGCCTCCCGCACGTAATCAAAATCCCGGAATCCGCTGATGATGACACTTTTGACTTGGCTTGAGGATTCCCTAACCTTGGCCAGGAGCTCTAAACCATTCATAACAGGCATTTGCACGTCAGAAAAAAGCACATGGGGATGAAGCTCTTCTACCAGTGCAAGAGCATCCATTCCATTGCGTGCGGAGCCGACAACCTCAAAACGGGGATCCAGAAACTGAATCTTTTTTTCGAGGAATTGCAGAATACGTGGCTCATCTTCTGCTAAAATGATACGAAATTTTTCTGACATAAAAACATCTCCCATCAAGTTATGGGAGAAGTATAGCATAAAATGTAAAAATATACAAATAAATTTCTGTAAGAAGTTGATTTTTGGTGAAAAATAATAGATACTGAAAAGAAAAAGGAGAAATGCTGTGAGAAAAAAGAAAAAAACAATCAAGCGGAAAATGTTTGAGACGTATGTTGCGGCTCTGCTTGTGGTTGTGGTAGTTTTCATTGCTGTATATATGAACCAAACTTACCGTATGATACAGGAGCAGGTGGATCACTCTATGATTCAGCTGTCCGGAAATGTAGAGGAACGACTGACGGATGAAATAAGGCAGATTTCTAATCTGACGGAGAGAATTACATTTTCGAAGGACGTGAGAGAACTGTTTTTTGAAAAGCTTCCGGCCAGTCAGAACGCGGCAGAGATTTACAGGCTGACAAATCAGCTGAATGAGATTTTGTACGGAATCATAGGTCCTAAGCTTGGCTTCTATCACATGAATATCGTAAATTTATCGGGCTATCGCCTGGCTTTTGGACAGGAATATAATTATCGTCCTTTAAATACAAAAAAACTGCAGGAAATTCCGTGGCTTGGGGCGACGATAGAGAAAGGAGGAAAGCTGGAGGTGACGCCTACAAGGCAGAGTGCTCTGAATACGATTCCAGAGCAGGTGATTTCTCTGAGTCGGGGGTTTGGCTCCATGATAGGAGGCTCCACAGATGGCGCGGTTGAGATACAGCTTGCTTATGAGAAACTGGAGGAACTGATCGTGTCCACTGCTTACCTGGACGGGGAGGTCACGGAGGAGCGAAAAATTGTTGTTTTGGACGGAGATGGGAAGGTTATATATCCCACTGGGCTGGACGAAGAAAGCCTGGAGCATTACCGTGGGACGATCTCAGCTATGGAAGGGAAGTCCGAGGGACGCAAGGCAATCAGGAACCCGATAACCAAAGAACGGGAGCATATCTTTTTTCCTCAGGAAAGTCCTTATGGATGGAAGGTACTTTTGATTGTTTCAGATAGTATTTTCAGCAGGCCTATTAAACATTTGGCAAAGCAGATACTGCTTTTGAGCATTCTTATGCTGGCTGGAGTCGGCATATTTTCTACAAAGGTGTCCCGCGTATATTCGGAACCTATCGACAAGCTGTATACTTCAGTAAAAGGGCTGACTTTGGAGGATATCAGTGCGGATTACGAAATGCAGATTCAGTCCGGGGTTGATGAACTGGAACAGTTAAACAAGGTATTTAATAAGATGGTTGTCCGGATCCACGAATCTTTGGAGGAGGTGGTGGAGCTAAGAAATATGGAGATGCATTCCCGAATGCTGGCGCTGCAGGCACAGATGAATCCCCATTTTCTATATAATACACTGACCGTGATCAGCATTATGGCAGATAACGATGAAAAGGCAAATGTGCAGTGGGCCTGCAGGAATTTGTCAGATATGCTGGCGTACATATCCAGCGATGCCCTGCATCTTGTCCATATTGAAGAGGAAATGGCACATACGGAAAATTATATGAGTTTGATTAAAATGCGTTATACAGATGATATAGAGTTTATCCTTGATGTGCCAAAAGAGATGGGAAATATCCGGATTCCGAAGCTGGTGATACAGCCGTTGGTGGAAAATTCTGTGAAATATGCTACCCTTACGAAACCTTCCTGGAAGATTCAGTTGTCTGCATGGACAGAGGAAGACCAGTGGTTTGTCTGTGTAAAAGATAATGGAGCAGGTTTTTCAAAGGAGGCGCTTCTGGAACTTGAAAAAAGGCTTAAGATGATTGAGGAGACAGGAAACATACCGGAGCTTTCTCTTAACGGAATGGGGCTTCTTAATATTTATCTGCGGATGAATTTTTATTATAAAACCAGAACCATTTTTCAAGTAGAAAACGATTCGCAGCAGGGAGCAAAGATTTTAATCGGAGGACTGATAGAACCATCGGATACAGTGTAAGCCTGTATCCGGTGGTTACTTTTATCCATGCGGCGGAGTTTGTTTTGTGTATTCCTGGATGAGGCTAAATGGGCTATACTGAGTTTACCGAAAACGGAAAAACAAAAATAAGGGAGGGTTTACAAATGAAGAAAAGAGCTTTGGCATTCATGCTGACAGGAGTGATGGCGGCAGGCAGTCTTGCAGGAGGTACCGCGGTGGTGCAGGCGGAAGGAAAGAGTAAAGTAACCCTGACTGTAGCGGCGGCTGCTGACTGGATCAAGGATCGGGACAGAGAGTTGGCAGACGCGTTTACGGAAGAGACCGGAATCAAGATTGATTTCCAGCTCAACCCAAATGATCAGTACGTGAATATTGTAAAAGCGAAGCTGGCATCTGGTGAAGGCGTGGATATCTTCTATGCTAATACCGGCCAGGGTATTCTGGAATATTCACCGGATAAATATGCATTGGATCTTTCAGATCAGGAATGGGTATCCAGATATACGGATTGGGGGAAAGAATGTTCTGCCTATAATGGAAATATTATCTTCCTTAGCCGGAATTCCATTGACGGTTATGGCTTAATCTATAATATGGACTTACTGAGGGAAACAGGAAAAGAAATTCCTACAACATATGAGGAACTGGTGGAACTCTGCGAGATTTATAAAGAGAAGGGAATTGTCCCCATTTTTGAACCGGGAGCAGATGCATGGCACGGCTGTGTGTGGGTATTGGAACTGGCAGACTACCTGAACAGGAAATACCCGGATATGTATGAAAAGCTGAATACTCCGGAAGGAAAATTCGCAGATTATCCAGAGATGCTTACCTTTACGGAACAGCTTAGCAGCATGGTTCAGGCCGGATATTTTGGAGAGGAAGAGGATTGGCTTTCCTATACCTGGAATGACCGTACAGAGAAGATGGCCAGCGGTGAATTTGGCATGATGCTCACCAATATCGGAGCAATGGATACATTGCTGGATCTGTATCCGGAGGATGCGGAGGATAAATGGCAGATGGGTCTGGTTCCCCTGGCCGGAAATAATACTTTCTCCCACAATGGAGGAAATATGGGGACGGTCATCAATAAAGAATCCAAATATACAGAGGAAGCAAAGCTGTATTTTGATTTCCTGGCAAGACAGGAAAACCTTCAGTATTATTATGACAGCCAGAAGAGTGCCAATATCCCATTTGAAGGAGTGAAACTGAAGGATAATGTGCTGTGGAACTCTATCGTAAAAGCATGTGACAACCAGATGGGGCCGGATTTTGCAGCATGCATTCCTTTCTATAGTGCAGATCCTATTGGAAAAGCCTATATTGAGAACTGGATTGGGGATAAGACACCGGAAGAAGTTATCGAACAGATGGACAATGACAGGGCAATGATGTTTGGCGTGACGGAATAGAAATATTGTGCGCGGGGGCTGCACAATGCAAGCCCCCGATTGCAGTAAGGAGCAAAGACTATGTATAAAAAGAAAATATATAAAACAAGTTTTTTGATGCCGGCGCTGATTATATATATCATTTTCTTCCTTGTTCCGGTCATTGCAGGAATCGGATATTCATTTACAAACTGGAATTCTATGAGACCGGAGATCAGGTTTGTGGGGCTTAGGAACTATGTGGAAATATTTAATCCAAAGAACAGTTATCTTCTTGCAATCAAGAATACCTTTATTTTTACAGTGACTTCTGCAGTGGGAAAAATCGGACTGGGGCTTTTGCTGGCGCTGTTTTTTAACCGGAAATTTCCTACACAGCAGATCCTAAGGGGAATTTATTTTATGCCATTTGCCATATCATCTCTGATTATTGGTATCGTATTTTCCTCCGTCCTGGCGCCGGACGGTGTGTTGAATGCAATCTTGTCAGCAGTGGGGCTGGAGAGTATTACGAAGGGATGGCTTACCAATAAGTCAACAGCCCTGGCATCTGTTATTTGTGTAGAGGTTTGGAAATCCATCGGATTAAACATGGTAATTTTTCTGGCAGGTCTGCAGATGATCGATCGGGAATACTATGAGGCAGCTTCCCTGGACGGAGCAGGAAAATGGGCTTTGTTCCGCCATATTACTGCACCCTTTCTGCTTCCCTCCGTTACCATCAATCTGATTCTTAATACAATTCATGGACTGAAGGTATTTGACATTGTTATGTCGCTGACCAACGGTGGGCCGGGCAATACCACTCAGGTGATTAATACCTTTGTATTTAAAACTTATGGAATGGGGGCCTATGGACTGTCCAATGCGCTGTCTACTTTCATATGCATCGTTACCATGATTATTGCACTGTGTACTTTAAAATTAATTGCACCAAAGGAGGCCTGATTTAATGACAAGAAAGCAGAAGAAACTGTGCAGTCAGACGCTGTCAGCGATTATTGGCTGGATATGCAGCCTGATCGTGTTAATTCCTTTTGGGGTGATCCTGATAAATTCATTCAAGAATCAGAAAGAGTCAGCCTCCATGTCGCTGAACCTGCCTAAAGAAGGCTGGATTCTGTCTAATTATCATACGGTGGTTCAGGAAGGAAATATGCTGCGGGCGTTTATGAACAGTACGTTAATAGCCGGGATGTGTGTGATCTTTTGTATCGTATTCAGTTCCATGGCTGCCTTTGTTATACATAGAAGAAAAACAAAGTTTCATTCCTTTGTGTTCTATCTGTTTTTTGCCGGCTTAATCGCACCGGTGAATTATATTACTACGCTTCAGATCTTGAAATTCTTTCATCTGAGCGGAACCTATACGGGAATCATTATTGTCAATGTTGCCTTGGGAATTCCTTTTGCTACATTTCTGATTTATAATTTTGTGACTAACATTCCTATAGAATTGGATGAGGCCAGTATTATAGATGGGGCAGATACGGGAAAACTGTTTTTTATGGTGATTTTTCCCTTGCTGAAACCTATTACCATTACAGCAGCCACACTGACGTTTATTAGCTGCTGGAATGATTTTATGACCCCTCTTTATATTCTGAACAGCTCCCAAAAGTGGGGAATGATCCTTACGGTATATAATTATTGGGGATTTTTAAGCCAGGATTGGGGAAAAATCTGTGCGGTAATTGTGCTGACGCTTTTGCCGATTTTGATTCTGTACATCTGTATGCAGAAATATATTATTGCAGGTATGACATCAGGGGCTGTGAAAGGTTAGGGGTATTTTAGAGATTGCCAATCCTGTATGAGCCGAGAAAAATTTGTGAATTTTAGAGAATTATTTGGGAAGGAGAGACCAATGAAAAAAATAAACGTTACAATATGGAGTGAGGGGCTTGATCCGGAGCTGGAACCTCGGGCAGTTGCCCTGTATCCGGAGGATATCAATACTTATCTTGCTGGCTTTCTAGGGGAAGAAGCGGATTTTGAGGTGAATATATGCAGCATGTCCCAACCGGAAAATGGGCTGTCCGAAGAAATATTAACCAAGACAGATGTATTGGTATGGTGGAGCCATTTATATGACGATCAGGTCAGTGATGAGGCAGCAGAGAGGGTGGTACAAGCAGTATTAAATGGAATGGGGCTGCTGTTCCTGCATGCAAGTCTTGGTTCAAAACCAGCCAAAAGACTGCTGGGAGTCAATTCCAATGTGGGAAAATACCGTGAAGTAGGAGAAATGGAAAGAATCTGGGTTGTAAATCGCAGCCATCCTGCTGTAGAGGGGATGGAAAAGGAATATATTGAAATTCCAGGAAGTGAGATGTACGGGGAGCCTTATGGAATACCAACACCCGATGATATTGTTTTTATAAGCTGGTTTGAAGGAGGAGAGGTGCTTCGCAGTGGAGTGAGCTGGCATAAGGGAGCCGGAAAGGTATTTTTCTTTTCACCTGGTCATGAGGAATTCCCTGTATATTATCAGAAGGAAATACAAAAAGTAATGGGGAATATCGTACGGTGGCTGAAACCGGTATGCGGGCCGAAAATTACATTCCGCGGTGAGATTGGCTCTTTAGAGCCCATCAAGAATCCTGTAAAAAAATGAGTGCAGTGAAAGGGCTGTATATGACTATTTGGGGCTGGCGGTATAGCATGAAAGTATTATATCGCCTTTCCCGCTTTTTTTATTTAAACTTATCCAGGAATTCCCGCGGATTAATTGCTTCAATCTCCGAATTTTCAAAGTCTTTCTCATTTACAGTAATGATATAATCCGCACCTGCCTCCTTGGCACATTTATCCTGTAGACAGTCCTCAAAATCTGCAAAGGAATCATTTTCTATTGCTTCTATTATTTCTTCCTGTGATGCCGATGCAACCGAAAAAATCATGCAGATATCTCTCAAATTATTCCGGCGTTCTTTGTCGCTTTTCTTTCGTAATACATACCATAGGGCAGAAAGGGTATGAAATGCGATATACCCATTAGGCTTTCCTAAAGCACACAACTCGACAATTCTGATTGATTCATTCAGATATTTATCTTCCCTGTTCGTAATATAGTTAAGCAGGATGTTGGTGTCAATCAATACGGCCATATTTTGCATTCATAGCATCCTCTCTTTCCGCATCATATTCTATTGATTCGAAAAATGATTTTCTGGATGCTTCCAACCTTGAAAAGGCATCTAATTTGTCACTTCTGTTTATAATTCTATAAAATGATGTTGGGGTCAAAACCATAAATAAATTGATCCCTATTCCTATAGTACCTTGAAAAATTCATATTTTGTAGTGTAATGCAGGACTTTTGGGGATATATGCTGGTTATTCCCTATCTTGTTTTATACAAGTACCGGATTTTGAGCATAGTTTCCCTGACCCTTCACATAATTGAAGAGTTTTCGGAAATTCAATGCTGCTATCTTGGAACCGAAAAAGAACTTGCCACGCTGTTTTCCACGAGGCATCTTTTCCCAATGGTAATTCTTGCAGATATTTGACGGAACAGTCTCGACTCCATTACGGAGCCTTGCATAATTTTTAAATTCTTCGCTGCTCATGTTCCTCTGGATTTTCGCACGTTCATGTGCAGCTTTGGATGATGCTTTTTTCCTGCCTTGTTTCGGAATGTAGCTTCCGGATCAGAAGGATTCTGCATCATGGACGATTTCATGCCGCCGTCTTCTTTTGTGCGGAGTCTGCGTTTTTCATTTTCAACAATGGTCTGTTCTGACAGGCATCTGACAAACAGATCATACTCTATTGAATCATTGTAATCAGACTCACACAGGGCAAGGAGTTTATCTGCATCCGTTAAGAGCTGCTTTATACGATCATCTGCATCAGTACTCCTCTGGTGATAGATCACTCTGCTAAAATCATTAGGATCCAGGTAGTGTTTTAAATCATCAGGCAGAGCGGAAGCATTGGCTTTATTCACGTGAATTGCCAGCTTTGAAATGCAGGTATATATCAGTTCCATCCGGCTGAGTTTACGGATGTTGGATTCAATCATCATAGAGTCCATACGTCTGACTTTCCCACTGATTCCCCTGTAAATGATATTTGCTGGTAAGCGTTTTCTTTGAAGGACATAGAGACTACCTTCTTTCTTAATCTATCTATCTCTATTATACAGTAAGTAAAGCATTTAAGCTTGTATTTACTACAAAATATATGAACTTTTCAAGGTACTATAGAGGAGCTTTTGACCCCAACATCATAAAATCCTGCCCAGATTACAAAAACCTATTGAATTTTTCAAAATATGTGCTATAATCACCTTAAATAAATAATAGCGAAGTAGGAATTTATGCGTTAAGTGTTCATTGGCTGGGGAGTCGCCGTGAAACGAAAAGTCCGCAAATATAGGAGGCGGCTTACGATATATTTTCCGCACCCGTTGCTACATATGAGAACATCTCATAATGTGGAGGGATTATTATTTATCAGTAACTACTCTATTATTAAAACATTATGGAGGTGTTTTTATTATGCAAAAAAACAGTTACAAGACTTATTGGAACGTAAAAACTCTGGTATTCATGGCACTTTTGGTTGCTATGCAGCTGGTGCTCTCGAGAGTTCTGGTGATTGATCTGGGACCGTATCGTATTACCGTAGGCAGTGTCTGCACTGTTCTTGCGGGACTGTGGCTGGGCCCAGTTGCAGGCGGCGTATGCGGATTGTGTGCGGACATCATCGGCTGCTTTATTAAGGGATATGCAGTAAATCCTTTGATCACTGTTGCGGCTATTCTCTGGGGCGTACTTCCTGCCTTGATGAAACCTATGTTTATTCATAAAGAGAAGACCGGGAAAACAGTGGGAATTTGTATTTCCGTGGTACTTACCGGGATATTAAGTTCTCTTGTATGTACAACAGCAGGACTTGTTTTGATTTTGGGATATAATTTTTATGCGATTATGCCTGGCAGACTTGTACAGTTTGCAATCATGATACCGATTTATTGTGTACTGACCTGTCTGCTGTACTTCAGCCCCGTGACCAGCATGGTTGTAGGCTCCGTTACACCGGCAGTTTTGTCCAAAAAGACAGTTTGATTTTTATATAAAAACTACATATTGAATCGATTCCCCAACAAATAAAAGAAGCTGCTTTTATGCAGCTTTTTTTATTTGTTTTGGAGAACTGCGGGGCTTTGCAAGGTATTTTGGGCAGTCTTTTTATAGTGCGGACTGGGGCTGTACGCGGAACCAGTAGGTGTAATACTGGGAAAACCCTAAGGATTCATAGAGACGGAGGGCGGGAGTATTGCCTTCCACAACCTGGAGATAGGCATTTTGCGCTCCTTTTTTCATGCCTTCCTTCAAAAGGCCTGTGCATATCTGTCGGGCATAACCGTATCCTCTGTAATCTTCACGCACATGGATGGCGTAGATGCCAATGTAATCCCGGTCAAGAATTCCAAGGCCTGTGGCAATGATCTGTCCGTCTTTTTGGACAGAGGCGCAAATGGTTTCTTTTGGGATCGCATGGTACATGGAGGGAACCACTGCTCTGTGAATAGGGTTTGTGGTACCTTTCAGGCAAAAAAGGCTTTCGATCCACTGGTCCGGAATATTGTCTGTGAATACCACATCCTGATACTGAGTATCCAGGCGGGCAGCAGGGAGACGGAGGGTCATAACATTGGTGGTATGCTGAATTTCGTAGCCGCGGTTCTCCAGTGTATAGTCAAAATCCGGGGATACCAGCGGGCTGATCTTAAAAATTGCAGGAGTTCCCAGGCGCTTGTAAACGTGTTCGCAGTAGGGGACTTTTTCCCTCCAGGGCAGAGTAGAAGCCCCGAACTGTTCCACGCTGTTGGTGCGGTGTGTATAAAAATACGAAAAGCGAAGGATCCATCCGTCATAAAGCTCCATCTTGTGGGAGGGCCAGGCATTGAGGGACATATCTTCGATTTTTTTGATGTTCGTTTCCATGGTTCGTCTCCTTTATATGTAAGAATTCAGGTAATAAAAAAGCTTTTCTGCAAGAATCTCATGTCCCGCATCCGTAAGATGGATACCATCTGTCGTAATGGCATGGAAGCCCAAAAGACCGGCCTGCCGATTCAAAGTATCCTGCAGCAGAAGATAGGGAATCCCATACTTTTCCGCCAGGATACCAATCCCAAGGGAGAGTGAACGGACATGGGGGATCCAGGTTTTGTACTCCCAGGGAACTGGAAAAATAAAGGGCTCCATCAGGAGAAAACGGCTGCATGAATGGGACAGAATCTGCAGCAGTTTTTCGTAATTCAAAAGGGCCTTTCTAAGCATTTCTTCCTTCTGGGAATCGCTGCGGCAGGTATTCATCATAAGCCCGATGTCATTGATTCCGATGAGGATGGAAATCATATCCGCCCTCCTGGAAAGATAAAAGGGCTCTGCATTTGCCAGAAGACGGGCCGTGGTAAAGCCGTCCACACCGCAGTTGGCTATCTGAAAGTCATGGCCCGTGCTTTTAAGCTTCCGGGAAAGCTTCTGCACGTAGCCATTTCCAAGAGGGGGATGATGAAAAAGCCGTCCGCAGTCTGTAATGCTGTCCCCCAGACAAAGCAAATGAGTCATTAAAACCTCCGAAAGACAGAAAAAAGAGATGAATTCTGTCGTTTTTTTCTTTGAAGATACTTTATCACTGTAATGTGATTCGGTCAAGAAAAACATTTGTGGAAAATGGTGCGGCGGAAACCATTTGCCGAAAATAATGTCGAAAATAGTCGAAAAGAAATTCCGCGAAATTTGAAAAAAGGGATGGACACAGAGATGAAAATGTCCTATAATGAGTTTCACCAGAAATCATCTGGTATCCCAGCCGTCGAGTTCAGACGGGAAATCCCATAATATGCGAATGATAAAATATTTCATTAAATACAGAGGCTTTTAGTATACAAGAGAGAACGTCAGGAGATTCGTTTGCTGCATAGAATTTAACACTGTGCAGTGATAAAAGAAAGGCGGTGAAGAGATGTTCTTGAATACCGGTCTGCCGCTGGCGATTGCGGGGACTGCCGTATTGATGGATCTGCGGATGGCGCAGGTAGAGAATGGATGGATCTTGTTTTCTATGATGACAGCGTTTTTCTGGCGCATTATGCAGGAAGGCATCGGAGGAATCCAGGGCTTTATTCTGGGAATGCTCCTGCCCCTGGCAGCACTGAGCGGATTATTTTATTTCCGGATGCTGGGTCCCGGAGATATCAAGCTGTTTTGTGCTCTGGGATGTGTAATGGGACCATCGGCCATCGGGAAATGTATGATATGTTCATTTGTACTGGGAGCGGTCATATCTTTGGCAATTCTGATTTTTTGCGGCAGTTTCTTAACCAGGATTCATAATCTTATCCGTTATTTCCACATTTTTTTCCGGACAGGAGAGGCCACACCCTATTACAAGAAGGGAATGGCCCTGGAGAACTTTCATTTTACTGTACCTGTTTTTATGAGTGTCATGCTTTATGCGGGAGGTGTCTATTGAGAAAAAACATTTTTGCAGTCTGTGATCTGGAGGTGGATTATGCCTACAATTTCATGGATTATCTAAATCAGAAGAAGAACATTCCATTTGAAATCCAGGCATTTACCAATGTAGAAAATCTGATTGCCTATGGAAAGGAGAATTATATTGAGTTGCTGTTGATCTCCGGTAAGGCAATGTGTCGGGAAGTGAAGGAAATGGATATAGGAAAGATCATTATTCTTTCGGAGGGAGTGCACTCCCCCGGGCTTGATCAATTTCCAAGTGTGTATAAATATCAGTCTTCTTCGGATGTGATACGTGAGGTGATGGCGTGTTATGGGGAAGAAAAGACCGTTCTTCCGGTTCAGTTTCCGGTATTGAAGAAGACTACGGAAATACTGGGGGTGTATTCCCCACTGGGACGCTGCCTGAAAACCTCATTGGCTTTGACGCTTGGACAGGTATTGGCAAGAGACCGTGCGGTGCTTTATCTGAATCTGGAGGAATATGCGGGGTTTGAGGAATTAATGGGGAAAGGGTTTGACCATAATTTAAGCGACCTTTTGTATTATGTGCGCCAGGAGAATCAGAACCTGACAGTCAGGATGAACAGCATGATACAGACCATTAATAATCTGGACTACATTCCGCCGGTACAGACGCCTGCAGATATTCTCGGGACATCATGGAAAGACTGGCAGAGACTTCTTGATGAACTTGTGATGCACAGCTCCTATGAAGTGATCGTGCTGGATATTGGGAATGGGATTGACGAATTATTCCAGCTTCTGGATCGATGCAAGCGGGTTTATATGCCGGTATTAAATGATGAGATGTCCGTATGCAAGATCGCTCAGTTTGAGAATCTTCTGCGCATATGGGACTATCCCCAGGTGCTTTCCAAGACAGTGAAGGTTCATCTTCCTTTCCATGTGGGACCATCGTCTCCTGAGAAATATGCAGAACAGCTCCCTTGGAGTGAGCTTGGTGATTATGTCAGAGAATTACTGAGAAAGGATATGGAATGAGCAGAGAAAATTTTCGAAGGATGCGGGGGCTTCTGATGGAAAAGCTGGATCTATCCAGAGAATTAAGTGACGAGGAAATCCTGGATACCATTGATGAGTTAATTTTGGACAATATGCGGGAAGCATGTACCTCTCTGAAAGAAAAGGTAGAGCTTCGGCAGGAACTGTTTTATTCCGTACGGAAGCTGGACGTGCTTCAGGAATTAATAGAAGACAATTCCGTAACGGAAATTATGGTAAACGGACCGGATGCCATTTTTATAGAGCGGGGCGGTAAATTAACACGATGGGATAAAAGCTTTACATCCAGAGAAAAATTAGAAGATGTCATTCAGCAGATTGTAGGTAAATGTAACCGGGTGGTAAATGAATCCATGCCCATCGTAGACGCCAGGCTGGAAGGGGGAGCCAGAGTAAATGCCGTAATTGCCCCTGTGGCCCTCAACGGGCCGATCCTGACCATTCGGAGATTTCCGGATGATCCCATTACCATGGAAAAGCTGATTTCTCTCGGCAGCCTGCCCAGAGAATGTGCGGAATTTCTGGCAGCTCTTGTACGCGCCAGATACAGCATGGTAATCGGTGGAGGAACAGGCAGCGGCAAAACCACATTTCTTGGAGCGCTGTCAGATTATATACCAGGAGATGAACGGGTAATTACCATTGAAGATAATGCGGAACTGAAGATTCAGGGAATTGATAATCTGGTGCGGCTGGAGGCCAAGATGGCAAATATGGAAGGCGCAGCATCGGTAAACATCCGGGATCTGATCAAAACAGCGCTTCGCATGAGGCCGGACAGACTGATTGTCGGCGAAGTACGCGGCGGGGAGGCAGTTGACATGCTTCAGGCGCTGAACACGGGTCATGACGGCTCTCTGTCCACCGCCCATGCGAATTCTGCAAGAGATATGTTAAGCAGACTGGAGACCATGACCCTGATGGGCATTGACCTTCCCCTGGAAGCAATCCGGAGACAGATTGCTTCCGGAGTAGATATTCTGATTCATTTGGGAAGAATGCGGGATAAGTCCAGAAAGGTGATGGAAATTGCGGAAGTCTGTGGAATTGAGAACAAGGAAATTAAGATTCAGACGCTTTACCGGTGGCAGGAGGGAACGGGGCTTGTGCAGATGGCACCTCTTGCGAACCGCGAAAAGCTGGAACGGGCAGGAGTTACCATATGAAACAGAATTACGGAGAATATCATTTTACCTGGAAGGAAACAGGAAAATATTTGACACAAAGTGTCTTTTTATGCGGAGTGCTGGATTATCTCTTTTACAAGAACTGGTGGGGAATGCTTGCGCTGCCTTTTGTGTCTGTCTTCTATCTAAAGTGGAAGAAAAAGCAGTTGATCCGGGAACGAAGGAAGAATCTCAATTATCAGTTCAAAGATGCGCTGAATTCTTTAAGTGTTGCTGTACAGGCAGGATATTCCGTAGAAAATGCGGTGTCTGCCTGTGCAAGAGACCTGGAGCGGCTGTATGGGAAAGAGGAGGATATTCTTGAGGAATTTCATTATATCGAGAGCCAGCAGAGAGTCAGCGTGCCTGTAGAAGAATTGTTTTTGGATCTGGGAGAACGGTCCCAGGTAGAGGATATCGAAAACTTTGCTTCTGTGTTTTATACGGCAAAAAGAACCGGCGGTGATATGGATAAGGTAATCCAGAAAGTTGCCAGAATGCTTGGGGATAAGATCGATGTCAAAAAAGAAATTGATACAACCTTGTCTGCAAAGAAGTCTGAACAGGCAATTATGGGTCTGATGCCTGCCGGAATCATTCTTTACATGCAGATTAGTTCTCCCGGATTTTTAAGTGTATTATATGGCAATCCTGTTGGAATCTGTGCCATGACAGTCTGTCTTGGGATTTATGCGGCCGCATACTGGCTGGGCAGAAGGATTGTGGATATTGAAGTGTAGGGAGTTGACAGAATGGAAGTACATCTCATTCTTTTGGCAATGGTAATTGGAATTATCATTGCCTGGAAGACTGGTTTGCTGCAACTGAATGTTCTGGAAGACAGTAAGGGGCGGAGATTGTTCCTGGCAGTAGCCCTTGCCGGGAATCTGCTTGGATTTCTGGTAACCTTTACAAGCGGAGGAGGAACTGTTTATTCCAATGGACACAGACTGGAAAGAACACAGGATGGAGATTATGAAGAAAAATTTCTGGTATCTGTAGACGGAGAACAGACAGGAAGCGTTTATGTGGAGGTTCCGGGAAAAGAGACCGGCGGGGAGCCGGAAACGAATCATTCGGAAACGCTGACAGAAGAAGAGGAAATGGAACGTACTTTAAGGGAGGCAATCACTATTTATAATGAAAAGAAAAACGATCCTGATTACTATTACCTTCCGGAAGAATGGGAAGGGAAGCACCTGGACTGGGAAGTTCCGGGGGATCATTCCGGCACGCTGCTTGCAGGATTAAGCCTCTTTGCTGCGCTGGCACTTTTGATGAGGCGTGTGCAGGAAGAGCAGGAAGCCAGAAAGAAACGGGCTGAACAGCTTCTCATGGATTATCCGGGCCTGATCATGAAATTTACGCTATTGGTACAGGCCGGGATGACGGTAAGAAACGCATTTCAGAAGATTGCTGCGGATTATCGGAGAAAATCCGCTGGCAAGAGCCGGTATGCCTATGAAGAAGTGGTGGCAGCCTGCCTGGAAATGGAAAGCGGTGTTTCGGAAGCAGAAGCATACAGGCGTTTCGGTGAAAGATGCGGCCAGATTAAGTATAAAACCTTTTCTATTTTATTGATTCAGAACCTTCAGAAGGGCAGCAGGCGTATGGGGGAATTATTGGAGAAAGAGTCTATGGAAGCATGGGACGAGAGAAAACGAAAAGCAAGAGTATTGGGAGAACTGGCTGCTACGAAGCTGTTGTTTCCTATGGTGATGATGCTGGCAGTAGTTATGGCCATTATCATGATACCGGCATTTCTGGCTTTTTATGGATGAGCATGAAAAATGGAGGTAGTACTATGTGTAGATTTTGGAAACTGGCTAAGAGTTTTGTAAGAGAAGAAGATGCGGTGGGGGTAATTGAAATTATTTTGATTCTGGTGGTTCTTATCGGACTTGTGGTGATTTTCAGGGATCAGCTTACAAGTCTCGTCAACAAGCTGCTGTCCAAGATTGCAAAGCAGAGTAATGCAGTTTAAAGGTTAAAAGAAGGAGGAGTATTTCATGGCTAAAAGAGGTAGTATCACGATATTTTTAACCCTGGTACTGAGCCTGATGCTGTCGCTTGTATGTGCAAGTATTGAATCTGTGAGGATGGCAGCTGTGCGGACGCAGATTCTCGGAAGCGTGGATGTTGGGTTGTATTCCCTGTTTGGACAGTATGATAAGGCTCTTTTGAAAGAATACGATCTGTTTCTTCTGGATGGCTCCTGTGGAGGCGGGCCTTTGAATATGGCAGAGGTCTATAACAATATGGAGTCTTACATAAAGCCGGTATTAAGGCAGAACAGCCAGAAGCTTTCCATTGTGCAGGGTGGTTTTTCGGGCTACGAACTTGCAACGGATGAATCAGGAGCAGCGTTTTATCACCAGGTTGTGCAGTATATGCGTGATACGCTTGGAAGTCAGGGAGTACAGCTCCTTCTTGACAAAATAAAAAAACGTGAAGAAAAGACAGAGGAAGCAGAGCGAAACGGAAATCTTGCAGAAGAGGGGCAGACTCTGGAGAAGTATGAAGCGGAAATGAATTCCGCAGCACAAAACAGTCAGGCCGCTTTGGAAGAAGCCAATCAGGCGAATCAGAACGGCGGCGGGAACGAATTTAGCAGCGGGGCGGATGACGGAGGCTCTGCTCCGGAATTTTCCAGCAATGCGGATCAGAGTGTGGTAAACCCGATTACCGTAATCAGGAGAATCCGCAGGATGGGCATCCTGGAACTGGTACTTCCGCCCGGAGCCGGTGTTTCTGAAAAGGAAATATCCAAAAGAACGCTTGTTTCAGGAAGGACTTTGCAGCAGGGAATGCCGGTAGCCGGAAATACCAAAAGAGATCCCGGGTATACGGGACAGATACTTTTCCAGCAATATCTTCTGAATAAGCTTGGGAACTTCCGAAGAGCCTCAGGGAAAGGAAATGGGCTGAATTATCAGGTAGAATATATATTGGAAGGAAAAGATAATGATCTGGATAATCTGAAAGGAGTGGCAGGAAAGCTTCTGCTTATCAGGGAAGGGGTAAATTTTGCCCATCTTCTTTCAGACCCGGCGAAGCGCAGTCAGGCGGCAGCACTGGCTATGACCATTGCGTCTACCTTTCTGGTTCCGCCGATTGCCGCAGTGATTGAAAAAGCCCTGCTTCTCTGCTGGGCTTTCGGAGAAAGTATTCTGGATGTCCGGGAGCTTTTGGACGGAGGCCGCATTCCGCTGGTAAAATCATCAGCGGAATGGCAGCTCTCCCTTGGAAACCTGGCAAATTTGCTGGATAGTCTGGATACCAGAAGGCACAGCACATCCAATGGAATGTCCTATGAAGATTATCTTCAGGTGCTGCTTGCTTCCAAGAGTAAAAATATAAAGCTGGAAAGGGGAATGGATATGATCGAATTAAGGATCCGCTCTATGCCCCAAAGGGAAAACTTTCAACTGGATTCCTGCATAACGGCGATCGAGGCATCTGTTGATATAAAGGCGAATAAGCGGAAGGTTTTTACAGTAACAAAACAGTATTGCTATGACTAGAAAAGATGCAGAAAAGAGGTGTGAAAAGATGCTTTTTCGGAAAGAAAAGATAAAATTCAAAAAAGAACATGAGATAGAAAAGACTGGGAATCAAAAATGGGAATTAAGGGATTTTAGAGGAACAAAAAAATACAAAGAAAGGAATCGCTCTCATAAAAACCTCCGGTCTCTGTTTACCCCGATGAGCAGAGGCGTAAGAGATCTTTCTGAAAAGGCATCTTTTGACACCTTTTTTCAAAATGCCAGGAAGGCGAGTCTTGCAGTAGAGACTGCGATGGTACTTCCCATGTTTTTCCTGAGCATAGTAGCGATGATATCCTTCATGGATATTTATAAGCTGCAGACAGAGCATCTGATAAAGCTTTGCGAGAGAACAAAAGAAGCCGGAATGTATGCTTATGTCCTGGAGGGAAATGGGCCGGGGGAAATAACTCTGTGGGATACCTATTCCTACAAACCTATTGGCGGGATTGTCCCCCTTCCAACGCTTCGAATGCATAACAGCGTAAAAGTTCATGCCTGGACCGGAATCGAATATGAAGCTTTTGAAGACAGCCAGGAGCCTGCAGAGGAAATGGTGTATGTGTCAGAATCCGGAGAAGTCTATCATAGGAATCTGGGATGCAGTTATTTAAATGTGTCTGTCAGCCAGGTGGGAGGCAGCAGTATCGCATCTGCCAGGAATGCATATGGAGAGAAGTACGCGCCATGTGAGATATGCAGCCGGAATCAGAAACCCGCCGGTTCGGTTTACATCACAAAGAAAGGAAATCGTTATCATAATGCAGCGAACTGCAGCGGTCTTACCAGGACTGTGCGGATGGTAAAAATCTCGCAAACGGGAGGAATACCGGCATGCAGCCGCTGCGGATAGTCAGGAGGATTAAAATGAAAGAGGTATGTACACTTGTATTTCTTGGTATCAACGCTTGGATGGATGTGAAGAAGAAAGAAATTTCTCTTGTGTCAGTGGGATTTTTTTCTGCATTGGGATTTTTATGGCTGTTTTACAGAGGGGGCGGTCTGCTGGAAGCAGCGGTTCCCTTGGGAATAGGAGTGTTTTTTATGGCACTTAGCTTCGCTTCCGGAGGGGCAGTTGGAATGGGAGACGTGTGGGTATTGCTGGCACTCGGGCTTATGCTTGGGGCAGAAAGGTTTTTGTGGACCCTTTGCATCGGAATGCTGCTGGCAGGGGGCTGGGCGTTGATCTTACTTGTAGTATTGAAGAAGAACAGACACACAGAAATCTCCTTTGTTCCGTTTTTACTGGCAGGTTATGTGGGAGGAATGCTATTTTGGTGAGAAAAAAAGCTTTTCATATAATTGAGAAAAAAGGAAGCTTTACAGTGGAGGCAGCCTGTGTTATGCCGATCATCCTGCTGGCCTTGATGGGAAGCCTGTATCTGTGCTTTTTTGTACATAACAGAGCATGGCTTACTGCGGCAGCTTACGAAGCAGCGCTGACAGGAAGTATGGAGGGAGTGAAAAGAAATGGTGCGGTTTATGAGACTGCACGTATGCGATGTACAGAATTGGGAAACACAGGATTTTTTGCAGTGGAGGATCTAAGTTCCGCAGTGAATGCAGGCAAAAAAGTACAGGTATCCTATCAGCTTCATACGATAACCGGATATGGAGGGCTTCACTGGAGTACAAAAGCTGCTGGTCAATCCATGATCATCTATCCTGTAAAGTGGATCCGAACAATAAAGTCTGCTGCGGAGATTGTTCGGGGAGAGGAGTAAAATGAGGACAGAATATAAAAGGGATATGAATCACAATTATCTGGTTTTTTACGGAGAGCAGGAAATTGATACCTCTTCGTATCAGGTAAGAATGCTGGCTGGGAATGTATTGCCGTCTATATTGAAATGCAGGATTCAGAGGGTAGATGGAAATATGATGTTTTATTACGATATTACCTCCAGACAGTCCATTTCGTCTCTTTATGAAGAGAAGAAGTTTAAGAAAGAGGATCTGCAGAAGATTTTTGGTGGATTTTTGAAGGCTATGGAGGAGATGGGGGAGTATCTTCTGAATCCGGGACAGCTTGTGATTGATCCGGATTATGTGTTTATGGATGTGGAGAAAAACGGACTTTATTTTTGCTATCTCCCCGGTTACGATAAAGAAGTACAGGAACAGTTCCGTTCCTTTACAGAGTATATTCTGCCAAAACTGGATCATACAGATGGAAGTGCCGTGATGCTGGGGTACGGAGTGTACAGAAGCGCATTGGAGGACAGTTTTCATCTGGAACATATAAAAAAGGAACTCTATCAGACACGGGAGGAAATGCCTGGGGAGAACCGTTCCCCTGAGATATTCCTGCAGGAGAAGGAGAAAACGGCTCCTTCTTACGAGCCTGACGATAGGGGAGATACAATACCTGAATGGGAAGCGGATGCGTATCAAAGCAAATGGCATAAAAGTGGAATGGAAAATGAAAAGAAAGCGGATAAAGAGAAGCAGCCGTCGGATAGAAAGAAAGGATATAAAGGAAAAGCAGCGGCTCTTATTGCTGCAGGGGTAACGCTTGCAGCCATGCTGGGAATACTGGCTGCCAATTACCTTGGCTATCTTCCGTGGCTGAATGTGGAAGCGGCCATGGGAGCCGGGATCGTGTTGCTGGGAGCAGTGCTGCTTATCTGCCTGCTTACCGGGAAAAAGAAACTTCGGGAACAAAAAAACTGGAGAGACGAAGTGGAGAAGAATCGGAAGGTACGCGAAAGACAGGAGGCCATACTCGGAAATACGAAGCTGCCGGAAGAGGAGGCAAAGCCATCTTTTGAGGGAATGCCGCTTTCGACGGAAACAAAGGATATGGGAGGAAAAGACCTTCGGACGGAAAAGGCAGATACCAGGGAGCAGAATGTGGGAGAGACGATTGTTTTGTCTGCAAATATCATGTCAGGCCCTGCGAGTCTTGTGAGCAAAGAACCCGGGGAACTGGCAACCATTTATCTGAAGGATGATCTGACAGTAATCGGAAAGCTGGAAACAGCCTGTGATGCCGTAATTCCTTATCCTACAGTCAGCAGAGTCCACGGAAAAATACGGAAACGGGGGGAGGAATATTATCTCACAGATCTGAATTCCAGAAATGGAACCTCCGTAAATGGAAGAATGCTGAAAGGGGATGAAGAGTATCTTTTGCAGGAGGAAGATGAGGTGGATTTTGCACAGGCACGGTATATCTTTTTAAAATAAAAAGGCTGCGATATGCCGGAGAACGTCTTTTTACAAATCCGTGTATCCTTATAATATGGATGCAGAATTTCCTATAGCAGAGTGTAATAGTTCCGAAAAATGTACAACAAAAAGAAAACAGTTCCGCTGTCTGAAAGACGGGGACAGACAAAGCAGCTAAAATAGAGCTGAAGATCTGAAAGGGCTTGCGTTTCCTTATAGGAATCTGAAATGTAATATGATAAAATAGTTCCAAATTGTGAAAAAGGATGTGAAAAAACATGGACAATCTGGAACAGGATATTATGCGGCAGTTATTAGGAGGTACTTTTCAGTTTGTAATTCACAATGCGGGGATTTTTCGGTTTCCGTCAGCATATAGGTTTAACAGCCATCAGCATAAAGAAATAGAAATTATTTTTATGAATTCCGGACACTGCATTATTGGAGTGGAGGATGAATTTGTACCGCTTAAGCGTGGGGAGTGTATCAGCATATCTGCAGGAGAATCACATTGCTTTATTGTCGATAAGAAAGAAAAATGCAGCATTACGCAGATTGAGGTTTATATAGAAATGCCAGAAACGTTGGGTGACAGGGTAAGCTTTCTGCGTCAGGATAAACGGTACTATAAGGTGTCGGACTGTGAATCTATAAATTATATGATGGAAAATGTGTGCAGGATTTTCAGGGGGCAGAACAGAACTGAGGAAAAAAGTGCGCAGTTGTTATTTGGCCTTTTTCAGTTGTTTATTGAACTGTCTGTAAAGCTGGAGGAAGAACAGCAGAAAAACCAAAGCGGCAAAGCTGGGAAGGTATGGGACATTATCCGGTATATTAACGAAAATTACATGACGGAAATTAATCTGGAGCAGCTGGCAGAAAGCTTTGGGCTCAGTTCCAGATACATCCGCAAATGTTTTGACAGGGAAGTGGACATGAACTGCCAGCAATATATTACCATGCTGCGGATCAATAAAGCAAAGGAGCTGCTATGGTTTACATCGGATACTGTTACGGAGATTGCCATGAAGACAGGCTTTAACAGTTCTCAGTATTTTAGCAGAGTGTTTCAGAAATATATGGAAATGACGCCCCTGGAATATCGGGCTTTATGGAACGGGAGCATTTGACGCGCATCCACAGTGGCTCTACGTCGGCAGACATGTCAGTTCCGAAGAAAAATCATAATTTGGGAGGAAAAAGATATGACAAATAGGGAGAATTTTCTGTCTCTTATCCGTAGACAGGGCTATGAAAGTGTTCCGGTGGAATTTGTATTAAGTCCGCATTTGGAACAAATCTGCAAAGAGGAATTGGGTACAGAGGATTACCAGTCGTATTTTGGATTTGTATGGAGAAATGTGGAGGATTTGCGCCTTCGGGATCAGGATACGGAAAAATTCAAAAAGTATTATAAGAGGCCGCTGGCGGAAGGGGCGGATATTGATATATGGGGTGTTGGTCATGAAAAGTCTCCGAACAGTATGCATATGACTTATATGCGCCATCCGCTTGAGGATATGGAAACTCTGGAAGAGGTGCAGAACTATCCATATCCTGACTACGCCCATGCAGACGGTACACATCAGGCAGAACAGGTAAAAAGGATCAAGGAGCAGGATCTGATCGCCGTTGGCAATATGCAGATGACCATATGGGAATGCGCCTGGTATATGCGCAGTATGGAGCTTTTGTTCTGTGATATGATGGATGACAATGAAATTGCACATTTCCTTTTTGATAAGGTATTGGAACTTTCGACGATCCGGGCGGTCTCCTATGCAAAGGCAGGGGTAGATGTTCTGTTTTTCGGGGATGATATCGGCATGCAGCAATCGATTATGATGAGCGAGGGTCTGTACTGTGAATGGATCAAGCCACGTTTGAAAAAGCTGATTGATACAGTAAAGGCTATTAACCCGGAAATCGTGATCTTTTATCATTCCTGTGGATTTATCGAACCGTTTATCCCACATTTGATCGAAGCGGGCGTGGATGTGCTGAATCCTATTCAAAGTGAGTGTATGGATTTTGAAGAGATTTTCCGCAAATATGGTGATAAAATTTCTTTTCATGGAACCATTGGAACGCAGACGATCATGCCTTTTGGCACTCCGGAGGAAGTAAAGGAGGCAGTCTGGAGAAATTTGGACATTGCGGGACCGAAGGGCGGACTGATGGTCGCTCCGACTCACATGTTGGAGCCGGAGGTGCCGTTTGCAAATGTGCTTGCGTATGTGGAGGCGTGCAGGACATATAAACCGAAAAAGTGAAGCTTTAAATATATAAGGAGTTCGGAGGGGCTGCTGCACTGAGAAGGTGCTTCAGCCTCTTTTTAAACAAGCTTTCAGAGAATATGATACAGGACAGGATCTGGTTGTTGAAAACAGGAAAACGTGGTAAAGTGAAAAGCGTATAGATAGTTTAAGATTCGAAAAGAAACGATGTTGGGAGATATGGATTTATGCTGTTTAAAAAGAGTGCGTCTCTGAAAAAAGTATATTATGGAAGCTTTCTGGCGCTGATCGTTATTCCGATTACAGTTGTTTTTCTGGTTTCAATCAGTGTGCTAAGGATTATGATGTTTGATTCCGCTATTACAAATGTCAAAAGTGCTCAGGACAGTATGATGTCTATGCTGGAAGAGGATGTGAATCAGTCGTCTCTTCAGCTGGCTCATTTTGTGTACGTAAACAGCGGAGAGCTGATAGAACTGGCTGCAGAAACAGATACGGATGAACAGATCGAGAGAAATAGACAGATTCGGAAACTGGAGGAGGCTTTTCAGGTTGCCATAGCACCGGAGCAGGATATTATTTTAGGGCAGTTCTATATGAAGGACGGACGGGTGACCTCAGTTAAGGATGATGTTTCCATACCTATGAATGAAATTAAGTCCAGTGAGTGGTATCAGAGCGCTCTGGAGAAAAAAGATGTAGTCAGTGTCGGAACATATGATACAGGAAGAATGTCTCCGACGTATTCCAGACAGAGAAAATGGGAGTTTATTATTGTAGCAGCGCTGGCACCTGACATTACTGTGGATCGTACCGGAAAAGTGGAAATGGTTACTTTGTTTTATCGCAGCGGGATTGCCGCACTGATCCGGGATTATGAGCGTGATAAACGCATAGGACATACTGCCATACTGGACGGGGAGGGAAACGTGATATATCAGGGACACGCATCTGAGGATGCTGCGTGGTATATTGACCAGCTTGGCATCCGGGAGAAAGGCGTGTATACACAGAAGGTAAAGAATTATGAGGATTCAGGGGAATCAACTGAAAAATATACTTTTGTTGTGTCCTCTATCCCTGTTATTGGGTGGAAGATCGTGAATTATATGCCTGCCAATATGCTGACAGAAGATTTTAGCAGGCTGGCAATTGTTATGCTGTCCGTAATCCTGGTGTTGTTTATTCTTTTCTATTGCTTTTCCTGGTATTTCCTTAAAAATATCCTCAATCCCGTACATCGGGTAATCGAAGGGATGGAAGGAGTTCAGGGAGGAAACCTGGATTTCCATATAGAGCCGGAGGGCCAGAGTGAAATCCGGAAAATGGTTCATTCTTTTAACCGGATGGTACGTATCCTGAAATCCTCAATCGAGGAAACCAGGCGCGCTGAGGAGATGAAGCATGAAGCGGAGATCAAAGCGCTGCAGTCCCAGATCAATCCTCATTTTTTGGTGAATGCATTGAACTCGATACGGTTTATGGCCCAGGTTTCCAAGTTTGACGGAATCCGCAAAATGGCAGAAGCCCTGATAAAAATTGTGTCTTGTTCTTTTCGGAGCAATATCAGCTTTTATACGCTGAGGGAGGAAGTGGAGGTACTGGACAGCTATCTTTATTTAATGAAAATTCGGTATTCAGATGGATTTGAGACAGAATATCAGATCGAACAGGAGTGTTTGAATTGCCTGGTTCCCAGACTAATCCTGCAGCCCTTGGTGGAAAATTCAGTAGTACATGGATTTAACGGTGAGGATATGGGGTTGCTGAAAATTTCCGCGAGGCAGGAGAATGGAAAACTGATCCTGAGTGTCTGGGACAATGGAACGGGGATGTCAGAAGAGGAAATTCAGGAAATTTACAGAGGGAAGGTCAGAAGCAGAGACGACAACAGCAGTATCGGCCTGGAAAATGTAATTGCCAGATTGAAGCTGAATTATGGCGGTGATTGTGAAATTTTTATAGACAGTACAGTAGGGCAGTATACAGAGATTATGTTAAAGATGCCGATAGAGGAAAAGTGCAATGAAGAGAAAAGTATTGATCGTAGATGATGAAACAATTGTAAGAGTTACCTTGCGTTCGATGATTCGCTGGGAAGATTATGGAATGGAAATAGCTGCTGACTGTAACAGCGGATTCCAGGCTTTGTCGTATTTGCAGAATAATTCCGTTGACCTTTTGATTACAGATGCAAAGATGCCGGAAATGAGCGGGATAGAGCTTTTACGCAGATTAAGCGGTATCGGCAAAATGCCGATTGCCCTTGTTCTGTCAGGATACAATGAATTTGAACTGGTGCGTGAAGCATTTCGGCTGGGTGCCAGTGACTATTTGCTCAAGGAAGACTTGACACCGGAAAGCCTGGTCCGTACCATAAAAAGTCTTGGAGAAAAATATTGGAATTTTTCTAAAGAGGATAAAGAGAAGAAGGATTTCGCACAAAAAGAGAAAACGATTGTTTTGCCGGAGTCAGGAACTTACGGGGCAGCAATTTTAACGGTGGATGATCTCTATCATCAAACGGCCAGATTTGGCGGAAATCTGAGAGAAATGATGGAGATTCCTATGCTGGAGCTGGCGCGCCAGATTCCCCGGGTGAGTAAAAGAGCACAGTTGTTTTCTGTGCATCCCGGGTATATTGTTTTTTTATATTCGGTGAATGATATTCCTCTTTACCAGTGCGATATGCTTTCTGTACTTCGGCAGATGCAGGCGGTATGGAGAGACTATATGAATCTGATGGTTTCCGCTGCTGTGAGCGGACCGGCGGAAGCGGAAAAACTGGCGGAGGTATTGGATAAATGCGAGAGAATGCTGATTTTTTCGCCTCTTGGCGGAAAGGCCTCCGTTACTGCAGAGTGGAAATGCGAAAATCTGCTGCAGGGGTTGGAGGAAGCAGAGAAAAGGTACGAAAAGCTTTTGAGCTGCCTTTATAGTATGGATGAAATACAGTTTGAACAGAAAAAACAGGAATGCTTTCAATATCTGGAGAAGCTGGGACAAGAAGAGGCCAGGGAAGAAATTTTGCGGCTCATCGCATTGCTGGCAAGAAAATTCCGGGAATATGAGGAAGATTTCTTTTCGGTTTTTGTAGATGAGATAGATTATTATGAAAAAATAGGCAGATTGGAAACCATGCGGGAAATGGAATTATGGCTGAATAATTATCTGCGTTGGGAAATGGAATATCTGAAAAACCGTACCAATGACCGCCAGATGGACGTTATTTTTCGGGCCAAGAGCTTTATTTCTGATAATTATGCCAATCCGGAACTGACATTGGGGACCGTGGCGGATTATGTGGGCTTTAATGAAAAATATTTTACAAGCAAATTTACGAAGGAGACGGGATGTACATTTCGGGATTATCTGACCGATCTGCGTCTTGGACGGGCCAGAACGTTGATAGAAACGACAGATTTAAAGATGTATGAGATCAGTGAACGGGTCGGATATAATAATGTGGAGCATTTTAACCGGATGTTTAAGAAATATATGGGAATCAGCCCGGGAGATTACAAAAGGACAAAAAGGAAAAGCTGACAAAACATCAAGAAATCAAACCTTATTTCATAGCGAAATCATCTTTAAATTGCTAAAATATTTTCAACAAATAAAAAAACGGAGGTTTTATTATGAAAAAGAAACTTGCAGCAATGATGATGTGTGCAGCAATGGCCGTAACTTCTGTTGGAATCGTACCGGTTCAGGCAGAGGAAGATTTAAGCGGAGAATTGGTATTTGCAATCTGGGATAACAACCTGATGGATTTTATTGACAGCAACGATATGGTTGGGAAATTCCAGGAAAAATATCCGGATGCCGACATTGAAGTAGAGAAGATCAAAGATGATTCCGAGTACTGGAATGCGATGAAGATGCGTGCTTCTGCAAACCAGCTTCCGGATGTTATGTTTAACAAACCATTTACGCTTTCAAGATTCCAGGATTACCTTATTGATTTATCTGACCTGGAGGCAACAAAGAACAATATTCTGGCAGAAGGATACGCTATGGACGGAAAAGTTCTGGGTCTTCCTATGACATTTGGCTATGAATATGTATATTACTGGAAAGATATGTTTGAGGAAGCAGGCGTGGAGGTTCCTACCACATGGCCTGAATTCGAAGAGGTAACAAAGAAGCTGCAGGAATACTATGGTGCGGAGAATGAGGATTTCATGGCTCTGGCATTGGGTGCAAAGGATGAATGGCCGGACTATCCGTTTATGGAATTCATGCCTGCATTGGAAAGCGGAAACGGGAAAAACTGGAGTTCTATGGCAGAAACGGATGAACCGTTTGCTGAGGGTACTGATATTCAGAAAGCCTACAGCAAAGTATATAATCTGTTCTCTTCAGGGGTCTGCGGAAAAGATCCGCTGGGCCTTGGAAATGATCAGGCAACCGCATTGTTTGCGCAGAAGCAGGCAGCTATCATCGCTCTTGGTGATTGGGGATTGCAGAATATCGTAAGCGGAGCAGATGATACATCAGAGCTTGGAACCTTCTACCTTCCGGCAAGAAATAGCGAAGATGAACCGTTCCGTGTAATGGCGCTTGGAGATTCCCTGATGGGAGTAACGACACACAGCCAGAATCCGGAACTTGCAAAAGCGTTTGTTGAGTGGTTTTACAGCGAGGATTGGTATCCGGACTACATCAATTATGTAACCAGTTCTTCTTCCATGAGCAATTTCCCAAAAGAAAAAGATCCGATTCTGGCCGAATCAGATGAGGCACAGCCGGACGCAGAGCTGGTAATGTATGACGGTGGAAACGATGCTTTTCAGGCTATTCAGAATGAGACTACCTTTGATTATAAGAAACTTGGTGCAGAAATGTTTACAGAGGGATTTGATCTGGACGCAAGACTGGGTGAGCTGAATGAAAAATGGGCGGCAGCCAGAGAAAAGCTTGGTATTGAATAATTAAATGAAGCTTTGGGGCTGTAATTTATACAGCCCCTTTTATATGATAAGGAGTCGAAAAAAATGAAAACATTAGAGAAGGAACGTAAACGCTTTATCCTTTTGTCACTGTGCATTCCGATGGCTTTGCTGATTGCGTTTGTTGTGTTTCCGGCAATCGACCTGTTCCGCATGAGCCTGACTAACTGGGATGGATATTCTCCCTCAAGCGATTTCATTGCACTTGATAATTATATTTCCATGTTTAAAAATAAAGACTTGTGGATGTCCCTGAAAAATAATGCGGTGTATTTTGTGGTACATTTATGTATGATTCCGGTAGAGCTTGCGTTCGCCGTACTTCTGAATTCTAAGCTGCGTGCAGCGAAATTTTATAAAACAATGGTATTTATGCCGTATATTATCAACGGCGTGGCAATTGCTTACGCCTTTTCTTATTTCTTTTCTCCGATTAACGGTGCATTTGACGAAATTTTATCTGTGGTCCATTTGGACTTCCTTTCCAGAAGCTGGCTCTCTGACAGCGGCATTGTAAATTATGTTTTGTCCTTTGTATCACTTTGGAGGTTTTCGGGGTATCATGTGATTCTCTTTATGGCAGCCCTGCAGTCCCTGCCCCAGGATGTGCAGGAGGCAGCAGTGGTGGACGGCGCCTCTGCCTGGCAGATATTTAAATATATTCAGATACCGTCTATTATGTTAATGGTAGATTTTGTCCTGTTTGAAAATATCCGCGGTGCGCTGCAGGTATTTGACATTCCGTTTGTTATGACAGGCGGAGGACCTGGCTATGCTTCCTCTACATTTACTCTGTACACCATTGATACGGCATTTAAATATTCCAATTTCGGACTGGCATCCACCATGGCTGTGGCAATCATGGTTATGATCGTGATCCTTTATGTGATGCAGAATAAGATCATTCACGGTTTTGTACTGAAAGGAGATAAATAGGCATGAAAAAACGTACGCTGCTTCAGATACTACAACAGATTATCTGCATTGGAATGGTGCTGATCGTGCTGGCTCCGATCGTGCTGACACTGTTTGCTGCCTTTAAAACGAAAGGAGATATGGTAACCACCTCTCCGCTTTTGCTTCCTTCCTTTGAAAGAATCACGCTGGATAATTTCAGAAAGGTTCTGGGAGACAAATATCTCCTGATAGGCTTGAAAAATACAGGGATTCTTCTGATAGTCAGTGTCTTTTTCAACGTTATGTTCGGAACAGTTACTGCATTTATCATAGAACGGTTTGAATTCAGATTCAAAAAATGTATCGTTGCACTGTTTTTTATCGGTATGCTGATTCCAACATTTGTTACGGAGATTGCCCGTTTCAAGATTATCAATGGAATTCATCTTTACAATACGCTGGGAGGACCTATTGTGATTTATGTGGCATCTGATTTGATGCAGCTTTATATATACCGCCAATTTATTTCAACCCTTCCGGTGGCTCTGGATGAGAGTGCTTTGCTGGACGGCTGTAATTATTTCCAGTTGTTTTTTAAGATTATTTTCCCATTGCTGTCTCCGGCCACAGCGACTGTTGTGATTATCAAAGCTATTAACATTATTAATGATATGTATATTCCTTATTTGTATATGCCGAAAAATAAGCTCAGAACACTGACTACATTCCTGATGAATTTTGCTAATGCGCAGCAAGGGTCCTGGCAATCTCTGGCGGCAGGTATTATAATTATAATGCTGCCGACAGTCCTGATTTATTTATTTTTCCAGAAATACATTCTGGCAGGTGTGGCAGCAGGTGCTGTAAAAGGCTGAAAACAGTTACAGGAGGAGAATATGAAACCAGATTTAACGTGGCTGGAAAATCCGGAGGTATTTCAGGTAAACCGTCTGGATGCCCATTCGGATCATCATTTTTATGAGTCAGAAGAGGATATGGAAAATGGACGGGAGAGTCTGCGCCAGTCTTTAAATGGAACCTGGCGGTTTGCATGGAGCCGTAATCCGGAGGAGCGCCCTGCGGATTTTTACAGGGAAGATGCGGATATCAGCAATTTCGGGGAAATTCAGGTGCCGGGACATATAGAGCTGCAGGGGTATGATAAAATCCACTATATTAATACCATGTATCCGTGGGAAGGACATGCTTTTCTGCGTCCGCCGTACGTGGATTGGGAGCATAATCCGGTGGGCAGCTATGTGAAAGAATTTGACCTGAACCCGGGATTGGTGGGAAAGCGGGTCTGCATTTCCTTTCAGGGGGTGGAGGAAGCACTCTACCTGTGGCTGAACGGCCGGTTTGTAGGATATGCGGAGGACAGCTTTACCCCGTCGGAATTTGATTTAACGCCATACATCAGAGAAAAAGGAAACTGTCTCTGTGCGGAAGTATATAAAAGAAGCAGTGCAGCCTGGATCGAGGATCAGGATTTCTTCCGGTTCTCCGGGATTTTCCGGGATGTGTATCTTTATGGAAAGCCGCAGGCACATGTAGAAGACCTGTGGGCAAAAGCAGGCCTTAAAGAGGATTACAGCACAGGAAGCCTGGCGCTGGAGGTGAAGACCTCGGGAAATGCAGGAAAGGTAAAATGGGAGCTGCTGAATCCTGACGGAAAACAGGTACTAAGCGGTGAACTGGAGCAGACAGAAGAAATTCATAAATGGACTGCTGCAGGTATTTTTCTGGAGAAGGTAAAAAAATGGGACATAGGGCAGCCGAATTTGTATCGGCTTTTGGTTCGCCTGTATGATAAAAAGGAAAATCTGGTGGAAGTTGTGCCATATAAGACTGGTTTCCGCAGATTTGAAATTAAAGACAGGATTATGCTGTTAAACGGAAAACGCCTCATCATAAACGGCGTAAACCGGCACGAGTGGAATCCAAACCGGGGACGATCCATTACAGAAGAGGATATGCGTAAGGATATTGAGATTTTTAAGAAAAACAATATCAATGCGGTGCGTACCTGCCATTATCCGGATCAGAGTCTGTGGTACCGGCTTTGCGATGAAGCCGGTATTGTGATGATGGACGAAACAAATCTTGAGAGCCACGGCTCCTGGCAGAAAATGGGCCAGTGTGAGCCATCCTGGAATGTGCCGGGATCAGATGCCCGTTGGGAAGCCTGTGTAGTGGACAGGGCGGCCTCCATGCTGGAGCGTGATAAAAACCATCCGGCTATTTTGTGGTGGTCCTGCGGAAATGAGTCTTATGCAGGAACCTGTATTCAGGCCATGAGCCGTTATTTCCATGAAAAGGATCCATCCAGATGTGTTCATTATGAAGGCGTTTTTTGGAACCGGGAATACCGCAGCATCAGTGATGTGGAAAGCAGGATGTATGCTTATCCGGAGGAAATCCGAGACTATTTGGAAAATGATCCGGACAAACCGTTCCTTCTTTGTGAATATATGCATGACATGGGAAATTCCATAGGCGGGATGGAAAGCTATATCCGGCTTCTGGAGGAGTTTCCTATGTATCAGGGCGGTTTTATCTGGGATTATATTGATCAGGCTGTTTATTATGAGGATCAGAACGGCAGAGAAGTTCTGGGCTATGGAGGGGACTTCCTGGATCGGCCTACGGATTATGCGTTCAGCGGAAACGGAATTGTGTTTGCCGACCGGACGGAGAAACCGGCCATGCAGGAAGTAAGATACTGGTACAGTACCCCGGAGGAGCGCTCCTGGCAGGACGAGAGAAACGCCGCAGAGTATGCACTGGCGAAGGAGCGGATAGAGAAGCAACTGCGGATCAGGGATAAAAAGTCCATCCGTGTGGTTCATGGAGATCTGACATTGGGAATCCATGGGGAAGACTTTGACATGATTTTCGGATATGGGGAAGGCGGGCCGGTTTCCCTGAGCTATCATGGAAAAGAATGTCTGTACCGCGCACCAAAGCCAGCATTCTGGAGAGCTTCCACAGAAAATGACAAGGGCTGCGGTTTTCCGGAAAAAAGCGCACAGTGGATGGCAGCAGATATGTTTTCGACCTGTACGGACTGCCGGATAACGGAGTATGCAAAGGATCAGGTGATTCCGTTTGAAGTGCGGGATGTGGCAGGACGATGCCCGGCACGCGGGGATTTGGAGCTGATTGAAATTGCATATACATTTAGAACCGCGACAGTACCGCAGACAACCGTCGATGTGATCTACACGGTGCATCCGTCCGGGCTTCTTCATGTAAAAATGCACTACTACGGGCAAAAGGTGCTTCCGCAGCTGCCGGAATTCGGACTTCGTCTGATCCTTCCGGAATCTGTAAAGAAGGATACCTGGGAGGGGTTATCGGGAGAAACCTATCCGGACCGTAAAAAGGGCGGAAGTTTCGGCATTCATGAAGAAGAAACAGGAATTCCGGACTATCTTGTTCCCCAGGAGTGCAGAAATCATGCGGACACCTGCAGGGCAGAAATCGGAGCATTTAAAATCCTCATGGATAAAGAGCGTTTTCATTTTTCAGCGGTTCCCTACACGCCGGAAGAGCTGGAAAATGCTCTGCATAAAGAGGAACTTCACGAATCCTGCAGAACGGTGGTAAGTATTCTTGGAGAAATGCGGGGAGTCGGCGGAATTAACAGTTGGGGTGCAGACGTGGAAGAACCCTACCGGATTTCAGGAGAAAAAGATATAGAATTTGGATTTTATATCTGTGGGAAATAGCTGATTTGTTATTTTAAAGGACTTCTTCGGAGGTCCTTTTTGTTTGCGCATTTAACAGAAAGTTCGGATGTCTTATGGCGGACAAGGGGCAGTTCAGATTAATTTCATGCAGGATTCGCACCTTTATTAGTAAAGTTTATGATACTATAAAAAATATTGTGCTTTGGAAAATAATGGCAATACAGTTTACATAATTTGCGAAATCTGGTACAATGACTCTGACTAAAAAAATAGCATAAAGGAGACATATGTGGAAGACTTACGCGAAGAACTAAAAAAAGAGCCGCTGACGGCCGTATTACTTATTTTGAATCTGCTGGTGTTTCTTGCTGTGGAGTTCACAGGCGGGAGCGAGAAGATAGACTACATGCTGAAATTCGGGGCTGCCTATACGCCGCTGATTCTGGAAGATGGGGAGTGGTACCGGATCATCACAAGTATGTTTTTGCACTTTGGTATCGCACATCTTCTGAATAATATGCTGATGCTGTTTGTGCTTGGCGGACGCCTGGAACGTACTGTGGGAAAGATAAGATTTATGTTGATATATTTTCTCGGGGGAATTGCAGGGAATCTTTTATCTTTGGCGGCAGATCTGAAAACCCTGGATTTTGCAGTATCCGCAGGTGCCTCCGGGGCAGTTTTTGCGGTGATGGGAGCCATGATATATGTAGTACTGCGTAAAAGGGGGCGTGTGGAAGATATTACGACACGTCAGATGTTTATCATGGCTGCCTTGTCATTATACTTTGGCTTTACCAGCAGCGGGGTGGACAATGCTGCCCATATCGGAGGGCTGATCAGCGGTTTTTTATTGGCTGTACTGCTGTATCATCCCAGAAAGATCCGAACCTCAGTGCCCTGACCGGGAACACTGTTGATCTCAAGATGTCCGCCATGTGCTTTAATGATCTGTTGTGTTATAGGAAGACCAAGCCCTGTACCACCGGGTTTAAAAGTTGTGAAGGGGGTAAAAATGTCCTGCAGCTGGGCGGGAGTAATTCCGCAGCCATTGTCCTGAATGGTGATACAAATGCCATTCGACAGGACCTGCGCCTGTACCATGATCTCTCCCCGGGGATGGGAAATGGATTCCTGTGCATTTCGCAGCAGATTCAGCAGTGCCTGGCGCATTTTCACAGAATCCAGCGGGAATGTGGGAAGGTGAGAGGAAATATCGGCTTTTAGCGAGATTCCCAGATATTCCAGCGTAGGTCTGACAGAAGCCAGGACTGTACAAAGAAAAGGATACAGGTCTGTGGGGAGCAGGGTCAGTTTTCCGGAATTATTGTAATCGGATAACTCATTAAGCAGTTCTTTCACGTATTCCAGACTATCCATAATATTATCCCAGCCATCGTAAGCGGCAATTTCAGGATGAGAGGAGACCATTAGTTGCAGCTCACTGTTAATAAGCGCGAGAGGATTGCGCAGCTCATGGGAAAGCTTTGAAAGGGTAAACTGGAAATTTTTTTCTTGCTGTTGTGCTGTGGTATTAGCCTGCATATCATCACCTCAGGATGAAGTTTAGCACCGCTGTTATGCATAATCAACAAATTTCGTATTGAAAAAAACGACAAAATACGAGAAAATGAAATAAAGAATATCGAAAACAGGAGGAGAAACGATTATGGAAAATTGTATTTTTTGTAGAATTGCAAATGGAGAGATTCCGTCTGCCACATTGTATGAGGACGAAGATTTTCGCGTGATTCTGGATCTTGGTCCTGCAAGTAAAGGGCATGCTTTGATTCTTCCAAAGACCCATGCTGCAAATCTGTATGAACTTTCGGATGAACTGGCAGGAAAAGCGATGATCCTTGCAAAAAAGATGGCCGGGAAAATGACAGAGGCATTGAAATGTGATGGATTTAATATTGTACAGAATAATGGGGAGGCAGCGGGACAAACCGTGTTCCATTTCCATATGCATTTGATTCCCAGATATCAGGGAGACGGAGTGGGATTAACCTGGACTCCGGGAGAACTGACAGAGGAAGTTCGTGATGAGCTGATTGCCAAAATAAACAATTAATGCTGGTTTTGGAGTGGAAATATACAAATGATGAAGAAAAATGAGGATTTTGAGGATATTTATGTGAAATACCGGAAATTCTCAGTAAATGTTGCCTTGAAAATTGTGAAAGATAAAACAGTAGCAGAGGATATCTGCCAGGAAGTATTTTATAAGCTTTACAAGCTTGGTGAGAAGCTGGATCTGGAGAATGATGCAAAGGTCAGGTCACTGATTTTTATGACAACGATCAATAGTGCCAAAGACTATTACAAGAAGAGCTACGTGAAGCGGGAACAACTGGTGGAGGATGAAGTCGTAGAAGAAGCGGGAGATGACAGGTATAATCCGGAAGCAAGGCTGCTGCGTATGGAAGAAAAGGAATACGAAAAGCTTGTTCTGCAGAAGCTGCATGACAAGAACCCGGTCAACTATGATATTCTGATTAAAACGAAAATCCTGGGAATGTCTCCAGACTCCGTCGCTGAAGAATATGGAATCACAAGAAATAATGTGAATAACAGAATTCTAAGGACGAAAGTCTGGATTCAGGAAGAACTGGCCAAAATATACCATAAACCGGAATGATCTTATCTGGCAGAACACTCTTCAATCAAAGAAGTAATCTGCCGGATGGAATCCATTTCGCTGCTGCCTGCCATCGTATCAATGAAAGCCTGACGGTTGGTATATAATTCCTTAATTGTTTTAAGCAGAGTTTCTTCTGTGATTTCCTCCTCTTCCAATACCATGCTGAAACCCTGGCGCTCAAAGGAACGGGCATTCAGGATCTGGTCTCCGCGGCTGGCTTTTGCAGAAAGCGGAATCAGAAGGTTTGGTTTATGAAGTGCATGAAGCTCACAGATTGCATTGGCGCCTGCGCGGGAGATTACAATATCCGCAAGTGCGAATAAATCGGGCAGCTCCTGCTTGATATATTCGTATTGTATATAGCCCGGGGTGTTGGAGAGACTTTCGTCCATTTTTCCTTTTCCGCAGAGATGGATTACCTGAAAGTCTTTCAGAAGTTCAGGAAGGATCTTGCGGATGTTTTCATTAACAGATGCTGCGCCCAGACTTCCGCCAATGACCATAAGAACAGGCTTCTGCTCATGAAAACCGCAGAATGCCCTGGCAGCTTCACGGTTTCCGTTCATTAATTCCTGACGGATAGGCGTACCGGTCAGCACCGCTTTATTCTCCGGAAGGCTTTTTACTGTTTCCGGAAAATTACAGCAAATCTTTGCTGCTGAAGGAATACACAATTTATTGGCAAGGCCGGGAGTCATGTCGGACTCGTGAATAATTGCAGGAATTTTACATCGTTTTGCTGCAATGACTACGGGGACGGTAACAAAGCCTCCCTTTGAGAATACAACATCCGGTTTCAGCTGCTTTAAGAGTTTTTTGGCTTCACTGAAGCCTTTTAATACGCGAAAGGGGTCTGAAAAGTTTTTCGGATCAAAATAGCGTCTTAATTTACCGGAAGAAATTCCGTAATAGGGGATTCCCAATTCTTCAATCAGTTTCTTCTCGATTCCGTTGTAGGAACCGATATAGGAAATCTGATAACCTTTTTCCTGGAGAGCTGGGATCAATGCGATATTGGGAGTTACATGACCGGCAGTACCGCCGCCGGTAAGAACAATATGTTTCATAGGATACCTCCTGAAAATCATTTTACTACCAATAACTATGAACCCCAACGGAATAATTGTCAAGGAAAGATCATTTTTTAGGAGAAAAACATGGAGAAAAAATTTGAGGATGGAGAACTGGACAATCTGATAGATGAACAATTCATAAAAGAAGCGCAGATGATGGAAAAGGCTCTTTTCTCTGATGATGAAGATACGGAGGCTTATGAAGCCTCGGAAGAAGAAATAATGGCATCCTATCAGGAATTGGTAGTTCGATTGAAAAAAGACGGTGTTTATCGGGAGGATGAAGAAGAAAGCGGTACTGCGGAGGAACTGGGAATGTCAGAGGCGGTGGACATGGCAGATAAGGTGGTTCCGATACATAAGAAGCGGAGGAGGTCATATTACAGGCTGGTAAAAGCAGCAGGATTTGTTCTGGTCAGCGCAATGTGTGTGTTTGCGGCGAGCATGACAAGTGAAGCTAATAGGGATTATTTTGTGAAGCATGTGGGTGTTCTTTTGGGAGAGGATACACGAGTAATTGTTGATAATGATGAGGAGAATGAGAAAGTCAATACGGATGAATATGCGGCAATAGATGATATAGAAAAAAAATTGGGTATAGATGTACCAGAATTTTTTTACCGCCCAGAAACCTTCGAATTTTACAATTATGAGGTTGATTCATATGCCCAATTTGCAAGAATGGAATATCAATATAATGGCATGATTATAGAGTTTGGGATTGATGTAGTGAGCGAAGGTACAGTAAGTAAGTTTGATAGTATTCATGGGGAGGAATTAGAGAATGCGAATATCGCAAGAGAGAATATTGACGTTCAAGTTAGAAAGATACAAGATAATCAAGATGAACTTCCAAGTTATTTAGCACAGTGGAAAAGGGAAAATGTAATTTATTATATTCTAGGTAAAATAAATTTAGAAGAATTGATGGAAATTATAAAATATATTAAATACTGAGAGTGATTTTATGTGGATTCATTCGTATTAATTGTTGTAAAGGTGAGTTTGCAATAAGAAAAGAGGTGAAAGACTATTAAAGGAAATAAGTGGTTGAGAGTTGGCTTACTTGTTGGAGCCTTGTCAGTATCTTCGATGTTTGTGACTTCTGTACAGGCATCAAGTCTCATGGAGAAAGTAGCATCAACAGAAACAACAGATGATTTTGCAGAAGACACAAGTTACAGTCTGCTTCGTGGAAATAACCTTAGTCATGGATCTGTAAAAATATCAAAGCTTTCTAGCTACGAAATTAATATTTATGGTCTGACACAGTGTCACCATGAGTGTGATAAAGTATGGCTGGATCTTTATTTGGAACAGAAAAATGATGGAGGGTATGGTACTTATAAGCATTGGGAGTTTGACGATGCCAATGTAACCAGTTTAAGCAAAAGCTTAAATGTAGTAGTGCCAAGCGGCCATTATTACCGCGTTCGCGGTTACCATGCAGCAAAGGATGGCTCGAAAGAGTCAACGAGCACATTAACAAGCGGTATCTGGGTAGGAAATTGATCGTGATAATAAGTTTCCTATCAGTACCAAACACAACACCCCATACCGCCCCTGCTTGATCACCAGGTGCGGAACGGGATATACAACTGAATAGTGGGACGTGGGTACAGACGGAGAATGAAAAATACAAAAAAAAAGATTTACCAAAATACTTGTAAACTGCCGTTACCGTTCGATGTTGTGAAATGTCCATTAGAAGGAGATAAGTATAGGAAAAAAAGAAAAATATATAGCAAAGTCAAAGATAACTTTCGGATCTGATAAACGCATACAAACAACAAGATCCAATAGTGATTTTCGGATTTTCATACACTGCCACGTATGAATGATCCATAGAATTAAGATGATAACCAGGCAAAGAAGCTAGACGCGAGATGTAATGCGAAGTTCTGTTTATTTTGAGGACAAGTGGATTCTGCCACAATTCTGATGTCCGCGGAATAAACCAAACGTACTCCATTCTATGAAATGGATTTTAACCTAAACCTAAAGGGAAGAAATGAAACCATAAAAGGGAGGTCCTTGAGCAGAGGCCTCCTTCCTTTTTATCAAAATGCAGATACGTGGTGAGATAAACAGAAAAGAATAAAAACGAAAAACACGTTGATATTTTTAAAATAGCAGAGTATAATATAAAATACAAAGAATAAAAACGGATTTCGCGTATTTGGAAAGGAAATAATATGAAGATACTGCAAATTACGGCGCAAGGACTGCCATTGTTCAAACAGGAACTGGAAATCAACTTTTATGCGCTGCAGCGGGTTGGAGAGGATGATAAAGAGATCCTTTTTAAGCTTTCAACGAAACCGAGTGTTTATCTTCATGCGGCAAATGCATTCATAGGCATTAATGCGTCGGGAAAAACTTCTGTTCTGAAAACTATTCAGCTGGCACTGAGTATTGTAAAGAACGAACCAATTAACCATGTGGATGCTAAGACGATTCTCGGGGGAACCGATAAAGCAGTATTCCGCATCTGCTTTTACGATGCAAATCAAAATGTTTGCTGCCTGGAAACAGAAATGACTTCAAAAAGAACAAAAGCGGGAGACTTTGTTTATTCCATCGTAAATGAAAAATTGTGGGAGAAGCCAATTGATACAACACCATCCAAAAAGGCACTGATGGACTTTTCTAAAATGGAACCGTCTGCAATTCGCAATGAGAATGAAATTTTCCTTCCGGATGATGTCAGCTTTATCATTGCACATAATAAGCGGACAAAGGATTCCTTAGATCTTTGCAGCCTGATTTCATACACGAATGTTAATGTGCTGCCGTTTTCGGAGGATATCCCGTTGGAAGTCGTTGCATTCCTTGATCCGACAATTGAGAAATTGTGTTTTGAGCAAACAGAGAATAAAACCTTCATCCATTTAAAATTCAAGGGAGAAGACGAACTCATTCTTAATAATGCGATGGATCTGGAACAATATTTGTCTTCTGGTACGATTAAGGGAATCATTGCGTTTTCTATGGTGAAGGAAGCTCTTCAATCCGGTGGTTATCTCCTGGTAGATGAGATAGAAAACCATTTTAACAAAGAGATTGTGACGACTCTTATACGGTTCTTTATGGACAGCAAACTTAATAAAAAAGGCGGTACGCTGATTTTTACTACGCATTATCCAGAGCTGTTGGATGAATACGACCGAAATGACGGCATTCATATTGTCCGCAACCGAAATGGAATAACGGTTGAAAACCTTAGCAACATCCTTAAACGTAATGATATCAAAAAGAGTGATGCATACCAGAGCGGCTTTCTGGAAGGAACAACTCCTGCGTATGAAGCTTATATGCGATTGAAAAAGAGCCTCGCTTAGATAACGATTTATTGATTTTTCCTCGAAGTGAAATGTTGGATGAGCGTGTAATACGGTGCAGGAGTGCCAGGTGATTTGAGGAGCGTTATTTGAGAAAAGGATTTGATAACCAGATATCTGTGATACGAATTTTCGATTCGCGCAGTGAGGAATTTCGCCTGAGTAAAGTATATGTTCAAAAGATTGATGTGATCAATGTGATTGCGGCTCCGAAAATTGAGATGCTGATTATCCATAATGAGGGTGCGTATGAACGATTCAAACGCTCCGGAAAAAAGCCGAGTGATTTCTGCAAAATAGATTTGCGGATGCATGACGTAAAATCTTATGATTTTGTAAAGGAATATTTCAATGATCCGAAAACTTTGGTTCGAGCAATCATAGAGTATCGAAGAACAGCAAACATCCCGAATGGAGAATATACTTTATTAGACCTTCTGAAATAGCTAAAAAAGCTGTTAAAAAACAAGCATGTCGTGTATAATAAAACTATACAACATGCTGAAAAGAAGCATAAATAATGAAACGGATTTGTAACTGTGAAGACCCTGGCAGTTGCAGAGATTTCATGATTGAGCGGCTTTTGCAAAAAGGAGGGGTAGCTTATGAAAATAACCTTTATCGGGGCAACACATGAAGTGACGGGAAGCTGTTACTATCTGGAGGCAGCAGGGAAGAAATTTTTAGTGGATTACGGGATGGAACAGGGACCGAATTATTATGAAAATAAAGAGATTCCTGTCCCCCCGGGGGATCTGGATTTTGTACTTTTAACCCATGCGCATATGGACCACTCCGGCAACCTGCCGGCCCTTTATGCCAAAGGGTTCCGGGGGCCCATCTATGCCACAGATGCCACCTGCCACCTTTGTGATATTATGCTTCGTGACAGTGCGCATATTCAGATGTTTGAGGCAGAATGGCGGAACCGTAAGGGCCGCCGCCAGGGGAAGCCGGAATTTATTCCTGCTTATACCATGGAAGATGCCCTGGGTGTGCTGAAGAATTTTGTAAGATGCCCGTACCATAAGATCATAAAGCCTGCAGAAGGAATTGAGGTGCGTTTTGTGGATGCCGGTCATCTTCTTGGATCTGCAAGTATTGAGGTTCGTCTGAAGGAAGGGGACGAGGAAAAGGTGATCGCTTTTTCCGGAGATATCGGAAATTTAAACCAGCCTTTGATCAAAGACCCGGAATACCTTCAGGAGGCGGATTATGTGGTGATGGAATCCACTTATGGTGACCGCAGCCACGGGGAGAGACCGGACTATGTAACCATACTTTCGGACGTGATCCAGAGAACCTTTGACCGGGGTGGAAATGTGGTGATTCCGTCGTTTGCTGTTGGAAGAACCCAGGAAATGCTGTATTTTATCCGGCAGATCAAGGAAGAGGGACGCGTTTACGGGCATGACGGTTTTAAAGTTTATGTGGACAGTCCTCTTGCAAATGAAGCGACGACGATTTTTGGAGAGCACAGGTATGACTGCTTTGATGAAGAAGCGCTGGATCTGATCCATAGAGGGGTCAATCCCATTAGTTTTCCGGGTCTGAAGACTTCTGTTACCAGTGATGACTCCAAAGCCATTAATTTTGACGCTGACTGTAAAGTGATCATTTCTGCCAGCGGGATGTGTGATGCAGGAAGAATTAAGCATCATTTGAAGCATAACCTATGGGGAGAAAATAATACCATTCTTTTTGTGGGCTATCAGGCGATCGGAACTCTGGGGCGTGCGCTTCTGGAGGGTGCAACGGAAGTGAAGTTGTTTGGAGAAACGGTGCATGTGGCTGCAGAAATCTGCCAGATGCCTGGAATCAGCGGCCATGCGGATGTGAATGGGCTGCTGGATTGGGCAAAGGCATTTCAGAAGAAACCGGGAAAGATTTTTGTTACCCATGGAGAGGATAGTGTGACAGAAGTTTTTGCGAAACGTCTGACAGAAGATCTTGGGTATGATACCATGGCTCCTTTCAGCGGAACGATTTATGATCTGGCAGCCAATGAATGTGTCTATGAAGCCCGAGGAATCAGAATTGAGAAGGGCTCCTCTTCTCCGAAAGCTGCCAAAGCTGCCCGGGCATTTGAAAAGCTGGTATCTCTCGGCCATCGCCTCATGTCTGTTATCCGCAAGAACGAGGGCTGCCCAAACAAAGACCTGGAGCGCTTTTCCAGGGAAATCCAGTCCCTGTGTGACAAATGGGACCGAACGGATATCTGATATAGAATTAAAAAAGAGCCCGGAAAAACGCATTGTGCGTAACTTCCGGGCTCTTCATTGCGGAATCAAGATTCTGTTTTATGCGAGTGCTGCTTTGATTGCCTTGGTAAGCTGATCAGGACAGGAGGTCGGTTTGGGACCGCACTTAATTCCTTCAAGGCGCCGGATCACTTCTTCTGCGTCCATGCCTTCGACAAGCTTTGCTATACCCTGAGTATTACCGGAGCAGCCGCCGATAAATTTTACATTGTGAAGTTTTTTATCATCACCGATCTCAAATTCAATTGCCTGTGAACAGACACCTTTTGTCTTATATACCATCGTTCTTTTCTCCTTTGTCTGCTTTATTTTTCATATATTCTTTACTATAGTACATCTGTCAGCAGAACGCAAGGAGTTATTTTTTTACTTTTCACACCGCTGTTTCTTATAAATTACAGTTGGATATGAATGTAAGATTTGCTATAATACCGTTAGATATCTTCAAAAAATACAATATTACAATGAAATAGATGAGAAAGAGAGGATCTTTGTGATGAGATGTATAGGGATTATCGGAGCTATGGATCAGGAAGTGGCGGAACTGAAGGAAATGATGCAGGAGGTAAAGATCTCCAGAATCGCATCCAGGGAATTTTTTGAGGGACTTTTGGAAGGAAAAAAGGTGGTTGTGGTAAAATCCGGAATCGGGAAAACCAATGCTGCAGCCTGTACGCAGATTCTGATTGATGTGTTCCACGCTGAGGTGGTGATTAATACAGGGGTTGCGGGAAGTCTGAATGCGGAGATCAATATTGGGGATATTGTAGTTTCTACAGAAGTGCTTCATCATGATATGGACGGTACGGAGTTTGGCTATCCCAAGGGACAGACTCCGGGAATGCAGGAGCTGGCTTTTCCGGCGGATGATGCCCTGCGCAGCCTGGCAGTACGGGTGTGCAGGGAAGTGAATCCGGAGATCCGGGTTTTTGAAGGAAGGATTGCCTCCGGAGATCAGTTTATCTCTGACCAGAAGGTGAAGGATGAGATCGTAAAGAATTTCGGTGCATATGCTACGGAGATGGAAGGGGCTGCCATCGGACAGGCTGCATATCTGAATCAGGTTCCGTTCCTGGTAATACGGGCCATTTCCGATAAGGCAGACGGCAGTGCCCATGTAGATTATGAAACCTTCGAAGCAGCAGCAATCCGGCATAGCGTGAAGCTTACCAGCCGCATGGTACACGAGCTGCAGGGCTGAACGGCCGCCGGATCATAAATGCTTTGACAAAAGCAATGACAGAACTGGGAGCCCCTGCATATACTGGAATAGATGATTTTGGAAGGGATACAGGGGCTTTTGTATGTATTATGATAAATTTTATCCATTTTATACGACCTATGGGGACCCGATGATTTGGGGCGGGGAAAGGCTTCAGGAGAAAGAATTTGAAATGATGAAGTCCTATTATCCGGAGACAGCCAGACAGATTCAGGAAAAAGTGGAAGCAGAATGCCAGCTTCTGGATTATGAGGGAAGCTGGCTTTATGACGAATGTCCGGATAAATGGATGCTTCATCACCTGTATCGCCGCATCCGGGACGAAATCGAACCGGAGATGGCTGCGCAGGAAATACCGGGCGGCTTTTTGGATGACCTGATCCAGGTGCTCTTGTTCCAGGAAATCTCCAGAAGAAGATGCCGCCGCCACAGATGCAGAAGATATTTTTGAGAAGAAGCTGATTAGAAGAAGCTGTAGTAGAAAGATGAATAGATAGAGGCAGAATGAATAATTTAAATGACTTTTTTGATAAATTAATAAATGAGCAATTGGTCCAGGCAGTGTTAAGCGGCCAGAGAGAAAAAGAAAAACCGGAAAAGGTGAAAATCCGCCCTGTAGAATTAAAAGGCGAAGTCTGTTTTCAGGCATCTGCCCTGACGGGAACAAAAGTACTGCATTCCAATCATACAAGAGAGGGCATCTGCGAATATTTGAGGGAAGCTCTGGAAAACGGCTTTTCCCAGCTTCAGGTACAGGGGATAAAAACGGACGGAACGGTTCTGGTCAGCAAAAAGGGCAAAATGACCATAAAAATAAAGGAGCATTCCTCTGCTTCGGTGCAGCCGGTGAGAATGCTGTCCCACAATCGGGTGAAGCGCTACATTCTGGAAGAGGGAATTCCGGTTCCGTTTCTTGTGGATCTGGGAGTAATGACGAAAGAAGGAAAAGTGGTGAATGCCAGGTATGATAAATTTCGCCAGATCAACCGCTTTCTGGAGTACATTGAGGATATCTTGCCGGAGCTTTCCAGAGAGCGGGAAGTGACGATTCTGGATTTTGGCTGCGGCAAGTCCTATCTGACATTTGCCATGTACTATTATCTGCGGGAACTGCGGGGATACGATGTGAATATCATCGGCCTGGATCTCAAAAAAGATGTGATTGAGAAATGCAGCCGTTTGGCGGAAAGCTATGGCTATGAAAAACTGCATTTTTATCAGGGGGACATCGCAGAATATGAAGGTGTCAGTGCCGTGGATATGGTGGTGACCCTTCATGCCTGTGATACTGCTACGGATTTTGCTCTTGCAAAAGCAGTGGACTGGGGGGCTAAGGTGATCCTTTCGGTTCCCTGCTGCCAGCATGAACTGAACCGCCAGATAAAAAATGAGATGCTTTCGCCAATCCTTCAGTATGGAATTTTAAAGGAGCGCATGGCTGCGCTGATCACGGATGGGATCCGGGCAGAGCTTTTAAGAGAACAGGGATATGAGACCCAAATCCTGGAGTTTATTGATATGGAGCATACTCCTAAGAATCTCTTGATCCGCGGAGTAAAAAAGAAGAATGCGCAGGATAACGGAAAAGAAGTCAAAAACCTGGGAAAGGATGCCCTTTCCCTGCTCATGGAGTCCCTTCATGTATCTCCTGCCCTGGACAGGCTTTTGGATGAACAGACATCCGTACAGAAGGGGGATGAGGAGATTTGATAAAAAGAATCCTTCGGAGGTTCCTGCTGTTTTTTGCTATTTTTGTACTGGGTGTTGCGGGAACCGCTTTTCTTTTGAACAGTGAGACAACAGACGACCGTTCTGATATGAATAATGCCACATTCCCGGAGGTTATGGTGGAATATGGCGGGACACTTTGCAACCGGATGTACGGCTACACACAGAAAATGCAGGCGGATTTTACCAGGGACAGTATCACGCCGCTGGATACCACCAGGCAGCTTACCTTTGCTGTGAATCCCTATGATACGAAGGTGAAAAGTCTTTCCTACGAAATCCGGACTTCCGATGGAAGCAAGGTGCTGGAAAACAAAAAAATAAAAAATCTGAAGCAGTCGGAAGCGGACAAAATGCTGAGAGCTACCGTGGAGATTGTAAGTGATCTTCGCATGAATCAGGAGTATTCCATGCAGATCACCCTGGAGACCGGAAAAGGCGAGGTATATTATTATACAAGGGTTATTTCCAGGTCGAACCTGAATGTGGAGAGCTACATAAAATTTGCCAAAAGCTTTTACGAAAAATGTATGGACAAGAATACGGCAGATGACCTGGCAAGCTACCTGGAGCCGGAGGATACCACGGCTTCTGTGAATTTTTCCAATATTACCATTAAATCCAGGCTTTCTGAGGTAAGCTGGGGTTCTTTAAGCCCAAAGATCTACAGAAGAGGGATTCCGGTCATTAAAGATATTAATGAAACAACAGCCAGTATTTCCATGGAATACCAGATTTCTGCAAAAGATGAGAACGGAAGTACGGAGATTTATAATGTGACGGAATTTTACAGGCTCAGGTACCAGGAGTCCAGAATCCGCCTCTTGGATTTTGAGCGCTCTGCCCAGCAGGTGTTTGATCCCAATCTGCCTGTGACTTCCAGTGAAGGACTGCTTCTGGGGGTGCGGGATAAGAATATTTCCTACATGACGAATGAGGACAATAGTGTGATCGTATTTTCCCAGCAGGGAGATTTATGGTCCTATTCTCCGCAAAACAGCAAAATTGTGAAGATTTTCAGCTTTCGCAAAGAGGAAAACGGGGATTTCCGGGATTCCAGAGTGAAACATGATATGAAGATCATTCGTGTGGCGGATAATGGAGATGTGGATTTTGTGCTGTACGGCTACATGAACCGGGGAATCCGGGAGGGATACAGCGGAATTTGCGTATATCATTATAACAGTGACCAGAATGTGCTGGAGGAAAAGGTCTTTATCCCAAGTACGGAATCCTATGAATTTCTGAAAGCGGATCTGGGGATTCTCTCTTATGTGAATGAGCAAAATGATCTCTTCCTGCTTCTTGCGGAAAAACTGTACCTGATCGATATTGACGGCGGTACCTTTAAGATTCTGGAAGAGGGAATCAGCGGAGAGCATTTTGTGGTTTCCGAAACAAATGCCCATGCTGCGTGGAAGATCCAGGGAGGCGATGATGCGGGCAAGATCAAAGAAATAGATTTTGATACGCTGAATACAAGGCTGCTGGTGCCGGAGGCAGGGCAGACCCTTAAGGAATTGGGCTTTATGAATGAAGACCTTGTGTATGGAATCATTATGGACGGAGATATTCTGACCAATGATAATAACCGTACGATAGAAGGAATCTCCACCTTAAAAATAGAAGACTTTGATGGCAATGTAAAAAAGGAATACCATAAGGACGGACTTTACATTACAAATGTTTCGGTAAAAAGCACCATTATGGAATTTAACCTGTCTGTAAAAAATAGGAACACCTATAAAACCAGCCAGAAAGATAACATTATGAACAACAAAAAAGCTTCGGCCAACCGCGTTTCCGTGGAACTGACTGTTTCCAACAGATGCGGAGTGCGGATGAGGCTGGCTTTTGAGGAGAAGCCGAAAGCAGACAATCCTTTGGTGGTATATGCGAAAATGCGAAGTGTGGAGGAGCGAGTGGTTTCTCTTGATACCCAGATTCCCAAGGATGTGGTTTACTATGTATATGCCAAAGGCGGTCTGGACGGCATTTACCCGGATCCTGCAAAAGCAGTTCTGAGAGCAGATAAGCGGACCGGGGTCGTTTTGAACCGCAATCAGCAGTATGTCTGGGAGCGGGGCAATAAGAAAACCCAGAATCAGCTTAACACAGGGGAGGTTCCCGGAATCATACTTACCGGAACCATGGATCTTAATAAACTGCGGGAAGGCATGGGAGCGGAGTACACGGTTCTGGATCTTACAGGCTGCAGCCTGGACAGCGTTCTTTATGAAGTGAGTGCACAGCGCCCTGTGATTGCCAAAACAGGAAAAGGCACAAGCGTGGTGATTGTTGGATATGATGAATACAACACTTACCTTTATTATCCGGAAACCGGCGAAACCAAGCCTTATGGAATGAACGACAGCACAGAATTGTTTGAAAAGGCAGGAAATGTTTTTATAAGCTTTATGGAAAATGTGGAATATTAAGAGGGCAGGAGCTTCTTTGATGAAACAGTTTTCGGAGCAATTCGTCAAAAGCTACAAAGAATCATGGAAAATATTTCTGTTTCTAAGCTTTACAATCAGGCGGCAGTCATTTAAAGTAAATAAGGATGGCAATGACTGCCGCAAAAAGACACAGGCAACCAAAAATCAGATAAGGGGGATACGGCTATGTTAAGCGAAAGTATCAGTAAACTGGTGCAGTATGGAATGGAATCGGGATTGACACCGTCCTGTGAGAAGAATTATACCATCAATCTTCTTTTGGACATTTTCAAAGAGGATGAATATAAAGAGCCGGAACATACTTTTACAGATATTCAACTGGAGGAAGTGCTGGAAGAGCTTCTGGATGAAGCGGTAAAGAGGGGACTGATCACGGACAGTGTTGTTTATCGTGACTTGTTTGATACCAGGCTGATGAACTGCCTGATGCCCCGTCCTTCCCAGGTGCAGAAGGAATTCTGGGACAGATATGCAGAGAGTCCGGAGGCGGCAACGGATTATTTCTATAAATTAAGCCAGGACAGCGACTATATCCGCCGCTATCGTGTGAAAAAGGATCAGAAGTGGACAGTGGAAGGCGAATATGGAGATATTGACATTACCATCAATCTTTCCAAGCCGGAAAAAGACCCGAAAGCCATCGCAGCAGCGAAGAATGCCAAAGCAAGCAGTTACCCAAAGTGCCTGCTTTGCCCGGAAAATGAGGGATATGCAGGAAGGGTGAATCATCCTGCAAGGGAGAACCACAGGATCATTCCCATCACGGTCAATGATTCCCCATGGGGCTTCCAGTATTCTCCGTATGTTTACTATAATGAACACTGTATTGTATTTAACAGCCGGCATACGCCTATGAAAATTGAGCGGAACACCTTTGTGAAGCTGTTTGATTTTGTGAAACTGTTTCCGCACTATTTCCTTGGCTCCAATGCGGATCTTCCCATTGTAGGCGGCTCTATCCTGAGCCATGACCATTTCCAGGGCGGGCATTATACCTTTGCCATGGCTAAGGCACAGATTGAGAAGCATGTGACTATCCCGGGCTATGAAGATGTGGAAGCCGGAATTGTAAAATGGCCTTTGTCAGTTCTTCGGATCCGCCATAAAGATGAAAAGAGGCTGATCGACCTTGCAGCGCATGTGCTGGAGGTCTGGAGAGGATATACGGACGAAGCTGCCTTTGTTTTTGCAGAGACAGACGGAGAACCCCATAACACCATCACGCCTATTGCGCGCAAAGTGGGGGATACTTTTGAGCTGGATCTTACCCTCAGAAATAATATTACTACAGAGGAACATCCCCTTGGAGTATATCATCCTCATGCACAGTATCATCATATTAAGAAAGAAAATATCGGTCTTATTGAGGTAATGGGACTTGCGGTGCTTCCGGCACGTCTGAAGGAGGAACTGGAACTTCTGGAGGAATACATTCTGGAAGGAAAAGACATCGCATCCAACGAGAAGATCGAAAAACACGCAAAATGGGCAGCGAAATTCCTTCCGAAATACGATTCTGTTACAAAAGAAAACATTCACGGAATCCTGCAGAAAGAAGTGGGGATTGTCTTTACCCATGTTTTGGAAGATGCAGGCGTATATAAATGTACGCCGGAAGGCAGAGAGGCATTCATGAGATTTATAGAAAAACTGTAAAAAGGGAACCCTTTTCTCTTAGCGGAGAGAAGGGTTTTTGTTATATTTCACGGGGCAGGGAAGGGGCTGCGGGTCGGGGAAGGACACCTGTCTTAAGAGAACTGCGGTTTCAGAGCACAAGAAACAGTAAGTTTCCCGTACTTCTGCTAAAAGCGTTCAGAAAATCCGTGAACTCGCCTGGCGGCTCAGACAGCACGGATTTTCTGAACAACGCAGAAGCACAGGAAACAAACTGTTTCTAAGACTCCTGCAAATGCTGCTCTCTTAAGACAGGTGTCCTTCCCCGACCCGCATCCCCTTCCCTGCCCCGTGAAATGCAACGGTTTTTGTTATATTTTTGTAAAATCTTTTTCATATAGTTGAAAGATTTCGGGGAATCATTTATACTAAGGATATAGTAGGGATATTTTTGACAAAAATGCGGAAGGTGATTGCCATGGAAAATAGAGAAAAGAAAAGAAATAGGAGAAAGGGTGTTTTATGCTGGCTTCTTGCAGTGGTTATGCTGCTGACAGGGCTGAATGTAAATGCCGCAGTGTTTGAGGCTTCCCAGAATTCTCCGGACTTCAGCGATGGAGAGTCCTTTGATGCAGTAATTCCGGAGGAAGAAACCGGGGAGATGATTCAGGAGCCGGAGACGCAGGATGCGGTATTTGCACAGGAGGAGTCCGGGTTCGGAGAAATGCAGAACCGTGCCTTGGAAGAAGTACCGGATATTCAGCCAATTGAGACAGAAGATTCCGCCTTGTTTTTGGGAGAGGGACAGTCCCCGGAGGAAGAGACTCCGGCGGAAGCGGAAGAAATCAAACTTGTGTTTGCAGACTCGAAGGGAAACATCTATCAGAATCTTACGGCTGCCGTGCATATGGGGGATACAGTGACTCTCCCTGTTGTACCGGGCTTCGAGGATGTGAAGGGCAGCGGATGGAAGCTGGATCTGTCTGCCGCGGATTCTGATGTGGTGGTTTTGAGCGGCGGAAGTGCCTTTTGCCTTGACAGTAAGGAAGAGTATGTAACAGAGAAGATTAAGGACGGTACCCTGACATTTTATGCAGTCACAGGAATGCTGACTGTGAATTTTTACAGCAACGGCGGTGCGACCCTGCTGAAAAGCATGCAGGTAAAACCGGGAACTACCATTAAGCTGCCGGATGTTCCGGACAGCAGATATGTCAATTTCGGCTGGACGGATATCCTGAGGGGGACGGCTGTAAAATATAAGATAGGAGCAGCCTGTACAGTTTCGGCAAATACCAGTTTTTATATTGTTCGCTATGCGGCAGCAAAGGTGAAAACCATTACTTTTCTGGGGCCAACAGGTGCCTCCGGTTCACAGTATAAAGCGTTAACACTTAAAGTAGTGGTAAATGGGAACTCGGGAACTACCGTGAAACTGCCGTCTGTTCCGGCTGCAGCAGGGTACAGCAATCTTGGATGGAGCCTGCAGAAAAATGCAAAATCAGCCTCCTATGCACCGGGAAAAACAATCAAAGTTACCAAGAACATGACCTTTTACGCAGTGCGGAAGAAACTGGCATCCTATAGCGTGGCCTTTAACAATAACAGCGGCACCAGCAAGAGCAAGGTATATACGGCTCTGAATAAAAAAGTATACGCAGGAGAATATATCACCCTTCCTGAGGTTCCGAAGGCAAGTGGCTATGTGAATCTGGGCTGGACAACCACCAAAAAGGGCACGAGGGCTTCCTATAAAGCCGGAAGCAGGATAAAGGTGACCAAAAACCTGAAATTCTACGCTGTCCGGAAAAAAGCAGTTTACTATACAGTTGCTTTTTATACAGGAACAGGCGCTTCCGGCAGCGTTTATAAAGCTTTGAGCAAGAGAGTTCTTTCCGGAACGACCATTACCCTTCCTTCTGTACCTGACAGAAGCGGTTATGTGAACCTGGGATGGAGCACATCGAAGAATGCCGCATCAGCCAAATACAAGGCAGGAGCCAAGATTAAAATTACAAAAAACCTGAAGCTGTATGCAGTGCAGAAGCGGCAGGCAAAGGTGGTGCTTCGCCAGAAGAGCGGAGCTGTGTGGAAAACCTGTGTAATTGCAGAAGGTTCTTCATTAACCCTTCCGGGTGCAAAGAATAAACCCGGCTATACGATGATGGGATGGTCCAGAACTTCCGGACAGAGTGTAAATCCTGACTATCAGGTTGGCGCAGTCCTTAAAAATATCAAGGGAACCATCAACCTGTATGCAGTTGTGTTTAACCGCAGCTCGGAGCCGGATTATTCGGCGGCGGTTCTTCCCCAGGCAAATCTGAGAGCCTATAAGCAGGTGATTTTTGTAGGGGACTCCAGGACAAACCGTATGGCTAATACGCTGGAACGCCAGGGAGATGCGTCCCTTACCAATGGAATTTCCTTTATTTATGAAGAGGGACAGGGATTATCCTGGTTCAAGGAGAAAGGATATAAAGCTCTTTTAAAGCAGGTTGGAAATGGAACCAACAGTATCCTTGAGAAGAAAACCATTGTAATCTTCAACCTGGGCGTCAATGACCTTGGAAGTATCAATGATTATATTCTTTATATGCGAAGCATTGCGCCTGCGCTTCAGAAGAAGGGCTGTGAGCTTTATTATATGTCTGTAAATCCCATTAATAATGAGATGATCAAAGCATTGGGGAAAAATAAAGCCAGAAAAGAGTCAGATGTATGCCGTTTTAATGCGGCGATCAGATCCAATCTCTGCAGAGGGTCGGGAAAACTGTTCACTTATATTGACTGTTATAATTACCTGATGAAAACAGGATACGGGACGGACAGAAACCGGGACGGAGAAGATGAGGGGATTGATGACGGCCTTCATTACACGACCAAAACCTATAAACGGATTTATCGATATTGTATGAATTCCCTTCCTTTAAGATAACAGGAACCCGGGAGTCCGTCCCCGCCCTGTGAAATGTAACCAATACATGGGATTTTTTTAGGGAAATCCAGATTACGCCTTGCACAGAGGGCATGAATCGTCTATACTATAAGGCGAAACAGTTTTAGCGGCTGTCTCGCCTTATGTGATTAATATAGAAAGAGGAATATATTATGGAACTTACAACAGTAAAAGAAATTTACAGAGAACGGGAGAAATTCCTGGACAAGGAAGTGACAGTCGGAGGCTGGGTACGCAGCATTCGGGATTCCAAGACCTTCGGATTTATTGTACTTCATGACGGCTCCTTTTTTGAAACGCTGCAGATCGTTTACCATGACTCAATGGAAAACTTTTCCGAGATCAGCAAGCTGAACGTAGGCTCTGCCATTCTTGTAAAAGGAACCCTCGTAGCAACCCCTCAGGCGAAACAGCCATTTGAAATCCAGGCATCTGAAATTTCTGTGGAGGGAGCCTCCGCACCGGATTATCCGCTGCAGAAAAAACGCCACAGCATGGAATATTTAAGAACCATTACTCATCTGCGCCCAAGGACCAATACGTTCCAGGCGGTATTCCGTGTACGTTCTCTCTGCGCATATGCCATTCATCAGTTTTTCCAGGAGAGAGGCTTTGTATATGTTCATACTCCGCTAATCACCGGAAGTGACTGCGAGGGTGCAGGAGAGATGTTTCAGGTAACTACTCTGGATCTGAAGAACCCGCCTCTGGATGAGCAGGGAAATGTGGATTACAGCCAGGATTTCTTCTGCAAAGAGACCAACCTTACCGTAAGCGGACAGTTGAATGCAGAGACATTTGCCCAGGCATTCCGCAATGTATATACCTTTGGACCGACCTTCCGTGCAGAGAACTCCAATACCACACGCCATGCGGCTGAATTCTGGATGATTGAGCCGGAATGTGCATTTGCAGATCTGAAGGATAATATGGACCTTGCAGAATCCATGCTGAAGTATGTGATTCGCTATGTGCTTGAGAATGCACCGGAAGAAATGAATTTCTTTAACTCTTTTGTAGATAAGGGGCTCCTTGACAGATTGAACCATGTGATGAATTCAGAATTCGGACATGTTACTTATACGGAAGCCATTGAACTTCTTGAGAAGAACAATGACAAATTTGATTACAAGGTTTTCTGGGGATGTGATCTCCAGACAGAGCATGAGCGCTATCTGACAGAGGAAATCTTTAAGAAACCGGTATTTGTAACCGATTATCCCAAGGAAATTAAAGCCTTCTACATGAAGATGAACGAGGATGACAAGACGGTTGCTGCTATGGACTGCCTTGTTCCGGGGATTGGGGAGATCATCGGCGGAAGCCAGAGAGAGGACGATTTCCAGAAACTGGAGAACCGTATGAAAGAGTTGGGCTTAAAAGCCGAAGACTATGCGTTCTATACGGATCTTCGGAAATACGGCTCCACCCGTCATTCCGGATTCGGCCTTGGATTTGAGCGCTGCGTGATGTATCTTACAGGCATGGGCAATATCCGCGACGTTGTTCCGTTCCCGAGAACTGTGAAGAACTGTGATTTATAAGGAGTTATACTGAATGATTAGATTTATTCATCTTGCAGATGTGCATTTGGGATTTGCGCCGGATCGGGGCTTTCCATGGAGCGGCGAGCGGGAGGAAGAAATCTGGGAAACATTCCGCCGGGTGATTGCATCAATCAGCAAGAATCCGGTGGATTGTTTATTTATAGCCGGAGATCTGTTTCACCGCCAGCCCCTTTTGCGGGAATTGAAAGAAGTAAATTATCTGTTTTCCACCATACCGGATACCCGCATCTTTTTGATGGCAGGAAATCACGATTATATAAGACGGGATTCTTTTTACAGGGGATTTCCGTGGGAACCGAATGTTGTGTTCTACCAGGAGGAAAAGCCTTTGACAGTAAAGGCTGCCGGACTGGATGTTTATGTCACTGGTTTAAGCTACCAGCATCAGGAAATCAGAGAACCTTTGTATGACGCCTTAACGCCTGTGGAGGAGGACGGTTTCCACGTTCTTCTTGCCCATGGGGGAGATGAGAAGCATATTCCCATGAACAGGAAGGCTCTGGCTGCGTCTGGCTTTGATTATATTGCACTGGGGCACATTCATAAGCCGGAGGCTGTGCTTCGGGATAAAATGATCTATCCGGGAGATCTGGAGCCCCTGGAGAGAAATGATATGGGAGAGCGGGGCTATGTGGAAGGTCGTTTTGAGAACGGCAGGGTAAAGACCAGATTTGTTCCCTTTGCCTGCCGTTCCTATCAGAAGCTGGTGCTCACTGTCCGGGAGGATTCCACCCAGTTTTCTCTGGAAGAAATGATGAAGATGGATATCATGAAGCGGGGAGGAAGGAACATTTATAAGGTCATCCTTCAGGGGACGCGGGCTCCGGAGACTCTGCTCTTTCCGGAAAAGCTGATGGCTCTGGGAAATGTGGTGGAGGTTTTGGATGAGACCCGTCCGTCCTATGACCTTGAGGCACTTCTTCGTCGTTACGGAGGAACTCTAGTGGGGGAATATATTGCACATTTTCTGGAAAAAGACCGTACCCTTGTGGAGGAAAAGGCATTGTATTATGGAATTCAGGCTCTTTTGGAAAATGGCTTTCCCACAGGAAAATAGGGGAAGAAAATATGATTATCAGACGATTGACGATAAAAAATTTTGGAAAAATTCATGAAAAGACCATGAAATTATCTCCGGGAATCAATGTGCTTTACGGGGAAAATGAGAGCGGCAAAACCACAGTGCATACCTTTTTGAAAAGTATGTTTTACGGCATTTCCAGGCTGCGGGGAAGGGCTGCAAAAACCGATGCCTACAGTACCTATGAACCCTGGGAAAATCCTTCTGTTTACGGCGGCACGGTGTGGTTCGAAAGCGGAGGGAAAAAATACCGCCTTAGCAGAAATTTTTCGAAAACCCATCAGGCCAGCGAGTTTTTCTGTGAAGATGACGGAGAGCTTCTGGATATAGAACGGGGGGATCTGGAGGCTGTTCTTGGCGGGATCAGTGAGATCGTGTATGAGAATACCGTTTCCGTGGCCCAGCTGAAAAGTGTGACCGGGCAGGATCTGGTAAGGGAACTGCAGAATTATATGGCAAGCTATCAGGGAACAGGAGACAGCTCCGTGGATCTGGGACGTGCCATGCAGATACTGAAAATGACCAGAAAAGGCTTCCAGGTGCAGGCGCAGAAACGGAAAAAAGAGACGGAAAAAGAAAAAGAGAAAATAACGGTAAATATGGAATATGTCCGAAAAGACATGGATAAGCTGAGGGAACAGCAGGAGGAGGTGTTTGCCCAGGAGGAATCCCTTCAGATGACCAGGGAAGATGATGGGGAAGCGCTTCTGAATGAGAGAATCGAGAACGCTGAGAGGAAGCTTCGAACCTATGGAGGGTTGATGGCCATAACCTTTGCCGGGGCAGTGCTTGGGACGACAGGTCTATGGCTTCTGTTCCCGGGGGTAATGTATCCGGGGGTTCTTTTGGGTGCAGCAGGTCTCTTTCTGCTCGCCTGGGAGTTCCTGCGGTACAGAAGGCTGCATGATGAGCTTGAGCGGCGTCAACGCACCAAAAACCGGTGGATGCAGAAACAGGAAAAGCTTCGCTGGAACCGTGACAGCATACAGGAGGCTTTTAAGGAAAAGGAGATTGCTCTTGGAAATCTGGAAGCAGACTACCGGGAGGTGGAGGAACGGGCATATCTGCCCCTTTCTGAGGAAATGGAAATCGAGGCTTTGAACCTGGCCATGGAGACTATCGAGACGATTTCCGGAAACATCCATAATCAGGTGGGAGAAAAGCTGCGGCTGCGCACCTCAAAGATCTTAAGTGAGATCACGGGAGGAAGATATCAGGAAGTGCTGATGGACGCCGGTTTTCATATGATGGTGAATACGCAGGAGAGAACCATTCCTCTTGCCAGCCTAAGCAGAGGAACTATGGAACAGATTTATTTTGCCTTGCGTATGGCTGCCGGAGAGCTTCTGTGCGGCAAGGTGCGCTTTCCTGTCATACTGGACGATGTATTCGGCATGTATGATGAGGAACGGCTGGCTGCAGTTTTACGTTGGCTTTATAAGGAACACCGCCAGGTGATTATCAGCACCTGCCACAGGAGGGAAATGGAAATTCTGGAAAAAGAGGGAATTCCCTATAAAAAACTTCCCCTTTAAAATCACATGTCTGCTGATGCAGACAATACCATGAATGAAAGGATCGTTGCATGAAAGAAAAGCTTAGAGTTGGATTAATGGTTCTTCTGGTGCTCACCCTTCTGGCTATGGCGGGAGGATTCTGGACCTTTGTAGGAGTACAGGCAGAAAAAGAAAAGGCTGCCGAGCTGGTCGAAAATGCAGGGCAGGCAGAAGAGGAGGGCGGAATCGAGGCCATGTTTATTCCTGTAGGCACCCAGGGCGATTCCTGGATGTTTGCTGATGAGAACGGGCTGTTTGAAGCAGAGATACCGGAGGGAGAGCTTTATAATGAAGCAGGTGATAAGATTACTGCAGAGGAGCTTTATACAGGGGATGTATTGAAGATTTACGGAAATATCATTTCCACCAGGAGCCTTCCCCCACAGTATTCCGGCATCGAAAAAATGATCCGCATCCGCAGGGGAACCGTAGAAGATGCGGCCCCCTATTCCACAGAAATACAAAAATATACGGGGAAACCCATCTGCGCAAAGGAGAGGGAAGATCGTTCTCTTTTGGAGGAAAAGAAATAGAAATAAAAAAAGCAGGTCCTTTGGGCCTGCTTTTTTGGACTCTTATTTTTCGTATCGTGCCATATAGTTGCTGACACAGCGTTTGATCCTGTCTACCGGGTTGAGCAGATGGCTTACAGATAAGTCATGGTTCAGTGTGTCAATGATCAATGCGATATATTTGCTCATGTCACAGCTGATGTAATACTTTTTCTCAAGGAGCTCCGGACTCTGGTAGACCAGATTGGTGGTAAGGAGCTTGTCAAAGACACCCTGCTCGTAGGCTTCGTCAAATTTGTCCATTCCGTCAGTGAAGATGCCGAAGGTAGCACAAATATAGATCCTGCCCGCACCTCTTTCTTTTAGAAGAGAAGCGATCTGGAGAATCGTACCGCCGGAGGAAATCATGTCATCGATCAGGATCATATCCTTGCCCTGGAGCTTCGGTCCGAGGAATTCATAGGCTGCAATCGGATGGCGGCCATTGACACGGCGGGAATAGTCAAGACGCTTATAATACATCCCCATATCAACACCGAGGATATTGGCAAGATAAATAGCACGTCCCATACTTCCTTCATCAGGGCTGATGATCATAAAATGTTCATTGTCAATATGAAGTCCTTCTTCATGGTTTAAAAGAGCCTTCATAAACTGATAAGCAGGCTGTACAGTCTCAAAGCCGTGGAGAGGAGTTGCATTCTGGACACGGGAATCATGGGCATCAAAGGTAATGATGTTCTCAACCCCCATACTGGTCAGCTCCTGCAGGGCGGTAGCACAGTCTAAGGACTCTCTTCCGATACGTTTGCTTTGACGGCTTTCATAAAGATATGGCATGATTACATTGATCCTGCGCGCCTTACCGCCGATAGCGCCGATGACACGTTTTAAATCCTGAAAATGGTCATCCGGAGACATAAGGTTGGTATAAGGCCCCATCCGGTAAGTAAGACTGTAATTGCATACATCCACCATCACGTAAATATCATCGCCGCGGACGGATTCTGCAACAACGCATTTGCCTTCCCCGGAACCAAAACGGGGAGTCTCTACATGGATCTTGTAATTGTCACGCTGATATCCCTCGAAAGCGAAGGGATCAATGTAACTGTGGACTCTTTCCTTACGCCACTGAACCAGCCAGTCATTCACTTTCTGGCCTAGTTCACTGCAGCTCTCAAGGGGAATCAGTCCAAGCCTTCCTACAGGGAGTGTAGCCAAATCTTTGGTATTTAACTGTGGCATTCTCTATTTTCCTCCTAAAAAAATTTTCTCAATGCGGATGTCCTTTCCAATCAGCTTTACCATGCGGTAATTGCTGGCAATGCGGGAAAAGGTTCTTTCGGAATAAGTATCAGAGAAATCCTCCAGTTTCATATTGGTTGAAATAATGGTGGATTTCTGACGCATGATCCGCTCATTGATGCACAAAAACAACTGGGACGATACAAAGCTGTTGGTAAGCTCTGTGCCAAGGTCATCAATGATCAAAAGGTCGCAGTCAAAAATAAAATTTTCTTCGTTGGTATGATCTGCTTTTTTGGAAAAGGCTGATCTGGCAAGCAGATCAAACAGATCGAAAGCAGAAAAATACAGGACACAGTGCGCACTCTTAAGAAGCTCACCGGCAATACAGTGGGAGAGGAAAGTCTTTCCGACACCGGTATTTCCATAAATAAACAGATTCTGGAAACGGCTGTCAAATTCCTTCACAAAGCACGTCGCTGCCTGATAGGCGTGAAGCGCCGTCTCTCTGGCAGTAAGTCCTGTAGCATCATTCTTTATTGTATCAGAATAACAGTCAAAAGAAAAGTGGTCAAAGTTTTCTTTTTCAAGAATTTCTTTGAGATTTGACTGGGCATAAAGGAGCTCAATCTCTGCTTTCTTAAAACAGGAGCATTTCCGGCTCCCGATATAACCGGTGTCCTGGCAATGGGGACAAACATACCGGGGTTCCAGGTAATCTGCCGGATAACCGCCTTCGTCAAGCAGTTCTGTACGCTCATGGGAGAGAACGGAAATCGCGGCTTTTAGATCCTCTACTCCGGGAGTGCCGCCTCCAAGGAGCGCACGGGCTTTGGCTGCGCTCAGGGACGCAACCTCCTCATCAATTTCCTTAAGCCGCGGAATTTCTCTGTAGACCGCCCTGCGGCGCTGCTCCAGGTCGTAGCGGCTCTGCGCCTGCCTGCGGCTGTATTCCCTCATAATGGTATCGTACTGATAATTTTGTAAAGACACGTTTTTCTCCTTCTTTAGAACAGGAATCTCTGTTCCTCATGTTTTACTGGTTCAGCAAACGCTTCTCATATTCGTCAAAATTATATTCTCTCTGCTGGAAATTATTAAAACGGTTCGGCGCACTGCTCTGGGGTGTCCTGGGCTGCGCGGCCTTTAAAAGCTTGCGCTGCTTATGTTCTGCATCCAGCACACGAATGTCATCTAAAGTTTTGACTTTCTTTTTCATCCAACCTGTCAGGATCTTGTCTGCGTACTGGAAGCTGGGCTGGCCGGTCTGGAGCACGGTCCTGCTGCAGGCCTCCTGGATCAGATCCATGGTAAAACCGAAATCCTTAAGCCATTTGTCCATCAGGACGATCTCGCTGTCAATGGGGTTGCGGCTGCTGATCCCAAGGGCCTTCAGGATGGTAAAATATTCTTTGCTGTAGCGGGAGTTGGCCTCCTTGGCCATCTGAACCGTAGTGATGCCGGCTTCTGCCCAGGCAAGCGCCACAGTCTCAATATAACGGATGCTCTTATGGTTCCGGCTGACGCAGTATTCGATCAGATATTCGATCAGATCGGCAGAAAGGCTGAGACCGTCATAAAAGAAGAGAATCTTCTGCATTTCTGTGGAGGTCAGGGTTTTCCCGAGGTATTGTTCCGCAATGTAGAGAAGCTGGACAATATCTTCATTCTGCTTCAATTCCTGGATCCGGTCGGGGGTGAGGGCGGAAGGCTCGGGCTTCGGCTGGGAAGCATCTGCCGGATATTGCGGGGCCTCCCGGATCTCTATACTTTCAGAGGAAACAGGTTCTGTTTCTTTTGTATATGAGAAAGAAGATGCGGGAGTGCCGTTTATGGCCAGAATCGTAATTCCGCACAGCGTTTTCTCAGCGTCGTAATCCAGGGAAATCAGCTCCTGCTTTACCCAGTATTTCAGCGCACGAATCACGTCCCGCTCTGTACAGAGCAGGTTGTCAGCCATTTTCTCCAGGCTGAAGGAAATGGGGGCATTGGAGAGCATTCGCACAAGGTAGATATAAACCTTCACAAATTCCCCGTTTGCTTCCGGCATGAAACGGTCGATAAAGTAATTGGACAATACCGTAACTTCTGCTTTGGAAGAATTATGTAATGTAATCATATTCATGAATATCACTCGCTTTCAAAATCCATTTGCTAAGTGCTCACATTATAGCACAACCATTTTCAAAAGAGAACCACTTTTTTCCTGCACAATTCATCCACATTCTGAATGTGGATAATGTGGATAATGTGGAAAGAGAATTTCCTCCAATGATTATTGCAAACCTTTCAAAACCTGCAGAAATCAAGAATTTTGGAAGAAAATGAAGAATTTTGACGAAATAGAATGGAGAATTATGTCAATCATATATTGTGGAAAAGAATCCACAAAGAGTGGGAGGAGGAAATGTGTATAAACCTGTGGATAATGTGGATAACTATGGTGAAACCCGATAAATACGGACTTTTTGAATGTGTATAAAAAAATTTAAAAAAAAGCCACTGCCTGTGTAAAAAACACAGGTAATGGCTGAAAAAGGCGGATGGTAGCAATGGTTCGGCCGAGACGGAACCATTAGGATCTACTGCCCAAGGAGATGCTCTCCTATCTTAACCACGTCACCGGCACCCATGGTGATGAGCAGATCTCCCCTGGTACAATGTTCCAGAAGGTAGTTTTCAATCTCATCAAATGTGGAAAAGTATTCGCAGGGAGTTCCCAGAGCCCGGATCTGTTTCATCAGATCTTCTGAGGAGATTCCCAGAGTATCCGTTTCACGTGCAGCATAAATATCTGCCAGTACCACATGATCCGCAAGGGTAAGGGCCTTTGCAAACTCCGGAAGGAGCGCTTTTGTGCGGGAATATGTATGGGGCTGGAAAACGCACCAGGTTGTCTTGTGGGGATAATTCTTCGCTGCATGAAGGGTTGCCTCAATTTCGGTAGGATGATGGGCATAATCATCAATGATGGTGACGCCGGCCACCTCGCCCTTATGCTGGAAACGGCGGTCTGTACCTGTAAAGCCGTTGAGGCCTTCCGTAATATCCTGCTCTCTGATATTCAGGAGCTGCGCCACTGCAATGGAGGCAAGGGCATTGGAAACATTGTGGATTCCGGGAACCTTCAGGCTGAAATGTCCGACCGGCATACCTTTGAAAAGTGCAGTAAAGGATGCGTGCCCGAATGCATCATAGGTAATGTTGCTGGCAGTATAGTCTGCTTCTCCTTCCAGACTGTAGGTGATAACCCGGCAGGGCAGATCTTTGATGATCTTTTCATAAGCAGGCGTATCCTTGTTGATGACCAGAGTTCCGTCTTCAGGAAGAAGCTCTGCAAATTTGCGGAAGGAATGGCGGATATCCTCAATATCTTTAAAGAAATCCAGATGGTCAGCGTCAATGTTCAGGATCACACTGATCTTCGGGAAAAAGCTTAAAAAGCTGTTGGTATACTCACATGCTTCCGTTAGGAAGGTTTCGGATCGGCCGACACGGATATTGCCCCCAATGGCAGGAAGAATTCCGCCTACACTGATGGTAGGGTCACAGTTTCCTGCCAGAAGAATGTGGGAGATCATGGATGTTGTCGTGGTTTTTCCGTGAGTACCGGAAACGGCAATGGGGGTATGGTAGTTGCGCATAATCTGGCCCAGAAGCTGGGCGCGGGTAAGCATGGGAAGCCCTTTTGAGGCTGCACAGGCAAACTCCGGATTGTCCGGATGAATGGCTGCGGTATATACTACCACCTGAACAGATTCTTCTATATTAGATGCACGCTGCCCATAAAAAATCCTGGCGCCGCGTTCTTCAAGAGCTTTGGTCAGGGGGCTTTCTTTGGCATCGGAACCGGAAACGGTAAAATTCTCTTCCAGAAGGATTTCCGCAAGACCGCTCATGCTGATGCCGCCGATGCCAATAAAATGGATGTGCAGCGGTTTATGAAAGTCTATCTGATACATAATCTTAATCTCCTTGATTTTTTGTCCTTTTATTATACGCCCAATGAGCGGAAATGAAAAGTGTTTCTTTCAGAGGGGGGCTTTGCGGGGGGACGGGCGGTCTGCATTTCACTGGGCAGGGAAGGGGCTGCGGGGCGGGGAAGGACACCTGTCTTAAGAGTGCTGCGGTTTCTAAGGCTCCTGCAAATGCAGCGCTCTTAAGACAGGTGTCCTTCCCCGCCCCGCAGCCCCTTCCCTGCCCAGTGAAATGCAGACCGCCCTGATATTTCAAAGTTCTACTATACTTTTCGTGAGATTCAAAGTATAATATAGGGCAGTGTCAGTATATAGAGGGTAATACGTCCATTTGCGCTGATACTCCTTTGGACGAAAAATATGTAAGATAAGAAGAGAAAGGATATTATTGTGAGAGACCGCATTTTTTCCGACAAACGATTTAACAGACAGCTTTTCAGGCTGGCTATGCCCATTGTGATTCAGAGCCTTATGCTTGCATCTGTAGCGGCAGCCGATGCTTTTATGCTGGGAGGCGTGGATCAGAATTCCATGTCTGCCGTTTCTCTGGCATCGCAGATCCAGTTTATTCAGAATATGGCAATTTCAGCTATTGTGGCTGCTGCAGCTATTTTAGGCGCGCAGTACTGGGGGAAAGGCGACCGGGACACGATTGGAAAGATATTTTGCCTGTGTATCCGTATTTGTTTTTTGCTTTCCTTCGTTTTTTTTATAGGATGCGTTTTTTTTCCGCGTTATCTGATGTTTCTGTTTACCAATGAAGAAACGCTGATCGCTATCGGGATCCGCTATCTTCGGATTGCAGGATGGTCTTATTTGCTGACCGGGATTTCCCAGTGTTATCTTACGATCCTGAAAGTAACAGATCACACGGCAGATTCCGCAAAGATCAGTACTGCTGCAGTTCTCATCAATATTGTATTAAATGCGGTTCTGATCTTCGGACTTTTTGGAGTAACGGCTATGGGGGTTCAGGGTGCTGCCGTTGCCACACTGACAGCACGTGCGATTGAGCTTATCTGGTGTATCCTGCTGTCGTTAAAAAAAGGCTATATCCGTCTGAACCTGGGGGGACTTCTGAAGCGCTATCCTTTGCTGACAAAAGACTTTACCCGCTGTTTCCTGCCGCTTTTGGGTGCGTCACTTCTGTGGGGAATCGGGTTTACCTCTTATACCGCGTTCATGGGACATATGGGGACTGACGCAGCCGCTGCCAACTCCATCGCATCGGTTGTCCGTGACCTTGTATGCTGTATGTGCAACGGTATTTCCAGCGGCGGAGGCATTCTGGTGGGGAATGAACTTGGAGCGGGCAATCTGGAACGGGGAAAACTGTACGGTGACCGTCTGATGAAGATCAGCTTTCTTTTAGGGCTCGCATCTACGGCGATCATGTTTGCGGTAACGCCCCTGCTCCTTAAGGCAGTCAGGCTGACGGATCAGGCACAGAAATATCTGCTGGGGATGATGTGTGTCATGGCTGTTTATATGATCGGCCGTACGGTCAATACAGTGATTATCAACGGTATTTTCGCCGCAGGGGGAGATACGATGTTTGATATGTACAGCCTTGTTGTTACCATGTGGATGCTGGCAGTTCCGCTGGCTGCCCTGGGCTGCTTTGTGTTCCACTGGCCTGTGATAGTAGTATATGCATGTACCTGCCTCGATGAGGTCGGTAAAATTCCCTGGGTAATGCATCATTACAAGAAATACAAATGGGTGAAGGACCTGACGAGAGAAATGTAAAATAGCAATAAGACGAGTTGTAAAATCCCGGCAGAGCTGCTGTGAGCGGCTGATCTGCCGGGATTTTTGTCGGGCCGGGAAGTGACTGCCCCAATATTTGAAACCATATTTCAGAAAATATGTCGAAAAAAGTCAAAATATGTAAAAAATGCACAATAAAGGCGGCGAAAACATTTTGGATGCGTGATTTTCGTATACAATAATAATAAAAAAAGGAAAAAAGAGGGTAAAATTATTGTAAAAAATGTTCACTATTCTGGTAGAGTATGGTATAATGTTGTAATCATAACATACAAGAGGTGATTGCATGATCAAGAAAGAAATGATTGCCATGCTTTTAGCCGGAGGACAAGGAAGCCGGCTGGGAGTTCTGACAGAAAAAGTGGCTAAACCGGCAGTCGCTTTCGGCGGAAAATATCGTATTATAGACTTCCCCTTAAGTAATTGCATCAATTCAGGCATAGATACGGTAGGTGTTTTAACGCAATATCAGCCATTGCGCCTCAATACACACATAGGGATCGGTATTCCGTGGGACCTGGACAGAAATGAAGGCGGTGTAACCGTACTTCCTCCTTATGAGAAGAGCTCCAATAGCGAATGGTATACGGGAACCGCCAATGCAATTTACCAGAACCTGGATTATATGGAACAGTACAATCCGGATTATGTCCTGATACTTTCCGGAGACCATATTTATAAAATGGATTACGAAGTGATGCTGGATTTTCATAAGGCGAATAAGGCAGACATTACCATTGCATGTATGCCCGTTCCAATGGAAGAAGCCAGCCGTTTCGGCATCATGGTAACAGATGAGACCAGCCGCATTTTAGAATTTGAAGAAAAGCCTGAGAAGCCGAGCAGTAATCTGGCTTCCATGGGAATTTATATTTTTAGCTGGCGTGTTCTGAAAGAGGCCCTGATCGCCTTGAAAGACCAGAGCAACTGTGACTTTGGCAAACATATCCTTCCTTATTGTAAGGAACATGGGCAGAACCTTTTTGCATATGAGTACAATGGCTACTGGAAGGATGTGGGGACCCTGGGCTCCTATTGGGAAGCCAATATGGAACTGATCGACATTATTCCGGAATTTAATTTATATGAAGAATTCTGGAGAATCTATACAAAAGGAGATATTATTCCTCCCCAGTATATTTCTAATGAGGCTGTGACAGACAGATGCCTTATTGGAGAAGGTGCTGAAGTTTACGGTGAAGTGCGCAACTCCGTGATAGGTCCCAATGTTGTCATTGGAAAAGGCAGTATTGTGAGAGATTCCATTATCATGAGAAACTCCGTGGTAGGAGAGAACGTTGTAATGGACAAGGCCATCGTTGCAGAGGATGTTGTAATTGGCAACCAGGTTGTCCTCGGATGCGGTGAGGAAGCCCCCAATGTGTTGAAGCCGGCAGTATATGCTTTCGGCATTGCGACGATCGGAGAGAAGAGCGTGATTCCCGACAATGTAAGAATCGGCAAAAATACGGCCATATCCGGTGTGACGACTCCTGCGGACTATCCGGGGGGAATGCTGCCAAGCGGACAGGTAATTGCGGTAAAGGACGGTGATGAGGCATGAGAGCAATCGGAATTATTTTGGCAGGCGGCAATAATAACCGTATGAGGGAGCTATCCAACAAGAGAGCAATCGCAGCGATGCCTGTGGGAGGAAGCTACAGAAGCATTGATTTTGCATTGAGCAACATGGCCAATTCTCATATCCAGAAGGTTGCCGTGCTGACACAATACAATGCCCGTTCCCTGAATGAGCATTTAAGCTCTTCCAAATGGTGGGATTTCGGCAGAAAACAGGGAGGACTCTTTGTCTTCACCCCTACGATTACCAAAGAAAACAGCCTGTGGTATCAGGGGACTGCAGATGCAATCTACCAGAACCTGAACTTTTTGAAGAACAGCCATGAACCCTATGCGGTAATCGCTTCCGGCGACTGTGTTTATAAACTGGACTATAACAAAGTTCTGGAATACCACATTGCCAAAAGAGCAGACATTACCGTGGTATGTACCACCTGTAAAGATCAGAACGAAGTAGAACGTTTCGGCGTGCTTCGGATGAATGAGGACAACAGGATCGAAGAATTTGAAGAAAAGCCTATTGTTTCCGCTTATAATACGATCTCGGCAGGAATTTATGTGATCCGCAGAAGACAGCTTATTGAAATGATCGAGCGGGCTGCCATGGAGGGCAGAAATGATTTTGTAAGGGATATTCTGATCCGCTACAAAAATCTAAAGAGAATTTACGGTTATAAGATTGACAGCTACTGGAATAATATCTCCACTGCAGAAGCATATTTTAAAACCAATATGGATTTCCTGAAGCCGGAGATCCGGAATTATTTCTTCAAACAGGAACCTTCTATTAAGACCAAGATTGACGATCTACCGCCCGCGAAATACAATCCCGGCGCTGCGGTGAAAAACAGTCTGATCTCCAGCGGATGTATTATTAATGGTGTTGTGGAGAATTCTGTTCTGTTTAAAGATGTATTTATAGGCAATAATTGCGTGATTAAAAATTCGGTAATTCTCAACAATGTTTATATAGGTGATAATACTCATATTGAGAATTGCATTGTAGAAAGCCGGGATACGATCAAAGCTAATTCGTATTACCGTGGCGACGGCGAAATTAAGATTGTTGTGGAAAAAAACGAGCGCTACAGCATATAGCTTTGGAATAGTGGCGAAAAAGGAAAGGGGAAAGCAAGGATGAACATAACTGATGTACGCGTGAGAAAAGTTGCAAAAGAGGGAAAGATGAAGGCTGTTGTTTCGATTACCATTGATGAGGAGTTTGTAGTACACGACATCAAGGTGATTGAAGGGGAAAAAGGCCTCTTTATTGCGATGCCCAGCCGTAAGGCAACGGATGGAGAATATCGCGATATCGCGCATCCAATCAATTCTGCTACAAGAGACCGGATCCAGACCATAATTCTGGAGAAATACCAGGAAGTCATGGCAGAAGAACCGGAAGCGGCTGCGGAGTGATCCGTATTTTCCGTCTGCAGGAAGAAACGCAGCATTTTATGATAAGTGTCAAATACGGTGTCCCGGGGTATGGGACACCGTATTTTATTGGTAAATGTTACATACTTGTTACAAAATATAAATAAAATATTGATTTTTTAATATAGTATGTGTTATACTTAACCTGCGGAAAATCATAACATTCTGGAGGTTATTTATGAAGATAAAGAGAATTCTTTCACTGTTGCTTGCCGGTGTTTTGACTGTTTCCATTGGGACTTCTGCATGGGCTTCCACAGAAGATGAAATCGCTTATGCGAGGGAACAGAAGCAGCAGGCGGAAAACGGACTTGCACAGACCGAGGCATCCATTAGCAGCCTGGAAGGCAAGAAACAGGAGCTGGAAAGCTATCTGGCGAATCTGGATGCCCAATATCAGGAATTAACGAACAGTCTGGCAGAGCTTGATGCAGAAGCATCCGCAAAGAAGAAAGAACTGAAGCAGGTAAAAAAAGATTTGGAGAAAGCCCGTAAGACTGCCCAGAAGCAGTACGAAGCTATGAAGCTGCGGATAGTTTATATGTATGAGAATGGTGGAGGCACCATGCTGGAACGGCTGCTATCTGCCAAAAGCATTGCGGATTTTTTGAATCAGGCGGAAAATGTATCGCAGCTTTCCCAATATGACAGAGACATGCTGAGAAAATATGAGGAAATCCGGGAAAACGTCAAAGAACAGGAACAGCAGGTGATTGAGGAAGCCAATGCCATAAAGGCGCTTCAGGAAGAAAAAACAGCGAAGCAGCAGGAAGTGCAGGCAATGGCGGAAAGCACAAGCGCGGATATTACTACATATGTGAATGAAATCAGCGCTACAAGAGCAGAAGCCAGTGCTTTGATGGCAGAAATCAATCAGGCGGACAACAATATTTCTGCACTGCTGGAGCAGGCAGAAGCAGAAAAAGCCGCAGCGGCCGCAGCAGCAGAAGCGGAGAGAGCAGCGGCAGAGGCAGAAAGAGAAGCTGCCCAGGAAGTTCCGGAAGAGGAGGAAAGCCAGAGCATGGCCGAATATGACCCGGAAACAGATACCACAGAATCCTCCAGCAGTTCCACAAGCAGTGCAATCATTGTGGAAGAAGAGGATGACGAGGATGAGGAACGTTACAGAGATTCCTACGATGGCAGCACAGGCGGGGATGCCTGGGAGGAAACCTCTTCCGGCTCCGCTCAGGGAACCTATCTTGGAAATTTCCGTCTTACCGGCTACTGTAACTGCGCACAGTGCTGCGGAACTGCCGGAAATGCAACTGCCAGCGGTGTGATGCCTACCTCCGGCCATACAGTTGCCATGGCAGGAGTACCTTTCGGAACCCAGCTTTCCATCAATGGTACTATTTATACAGTAGAAGATTTGGGAACACCCTATGGTCATGTTGATATTTATTTTGACAGCCATGAGGCAGCTTTGAGCTTCGGTTCCCAGTACGCAGATGTGTATCAGGTAAATTAAAGAGAGACGGGGAAATCCGGCAAACAAAAAAGATGGCTGTCACAGCCATCTTTTTTGTTTGCTGTAAACTGCAGCCCGGCAGGAGGACAATCTGATGAAGGTCAGCAGCACACCGAGCGCTGAGGAAATTCCTTGCTGATAATCTCTGCCTCCATGGGCCTTTCAAAATAAAATCCCTGGATCATGGAAATACCCATATGATTGAGAAAATCCAGTTCATCCTGCATTTCCACCCCTTCTGCACAAAGCTCCAGATCCATATTCTCGGAAAGTTCATGAAGGAACGAAACAACCACCTGATTATACTGATTCACAGGCAGACGGCTGGTATATTCCCGGTCTACCTTGATCTGGCTGATGGGAAGCCCCTTCAGATAACGGAAGCCGGAATAGCCTGTACCAAAATCATCCAGTGCAACGCCGATTCCCAGATTGCGAAGCTCCTGGCAGAAATGGATTGCAGTTTCAAGGTTATTCAGGATCGAGGTTTCGGTGAGCTCCAGGGTCAGGTTGGAAGGATCAAGCCCGGAGGTCTCACACTGCTTTTTTACATATTGCACCAGGCTTGCGTCGGAAACCTGTTGGGCCGCAATGTTGGCGTGGACAACTACATGATTGCTGCCATTGTTCCACCTGGAACACTCCCGAATGGCTTTCTTCAGGACCCATCTTCCAATTGGGAGAATAAGCCCGGAATATTCCAGGGTCTGAATCATTTCCATCTGTCCGAGTCCGGGGAATGCCGGATTGCTGTATCGAAGCAGGGCCTCCGCCCCAATCCAGCGTGAAGTGCCGTTTTCGTGTTTTACAATAGGCTGGTAAACAACACGGAAATGCCGGAAATCATGCTCAATATCCAGGCGCATTTCATTTTCCAGCTGGTATTGTTTGGAAAAATCAATGCTGTTCTGTTTGGCAAAAAAGCTGACATCGCGTTTATCTTCCCTGGAAATACGGTACAGGCAGAGATTGGCATTGCTGAGAAGCTCTTCTGCTGTGTGCCCGTGTTCAGGATACAGGAGAGCAGCGGTAAAGGTATCTACATAAATAATGTGCCCATCCAGTTCTCTGGGCCTGCTCACAATGTGCTGAAATGGAGTAAGCTTCTCTAGCACTTTCTCTTTTTGGTGTTCTTTCAGATGAATCAGGAACTCGTCCCCTCCGAAACGGTAAATTCCCAGTGCTTGGGGAAAATACAGCTTCAGCATATTTCCAAACTCTTTTAATACATGGTCGCCGAATTTGTGGCCGAACATTTCATTATAGGATTTGAACTTGCGGATATCCATATAAAGAATACAGCCCTTTGCATTCGGATCCTGAAGAACCGCATCCATTTCGGTCAGGAAAGAGCGCCTGTTCTTCAGACCTGTGAGGATATCGTAATAAAGCATATGATGGATCTTCTGCTCCTTTTCTTTTTGCTCTGTAATATCAAGAAGGGAGCCTGCAAGAAGAAGGGGCTTCCCCTGGGCATCGTGGAGGCCTTTTCCCTGACAGCGGACCCAGATGACCCTTCCGTCCCTGGTCTGCAGACGGAATTCCGCATACTGATCTTCCGAACTGCCGGAAAAAAAGGGAGTTATGGAATCCAGGAAAATCTGACGGTCCTCCATTACTACGAAAGAAAGCAGACGATCAAGGGCATCCGAAAAAGTGGGGGAATCCAAAGAGAGAACTTCCAGTGCTTTCGGGGAAAGAGTACAGGTATTCTCTGCAAAATTAAGCTGGAATATGTAGTCTGCTGCGCCTTCAAGAATGAGCTGATTTACGGATTGAGCGTGCTCAAGCTCACTGATGATCTGCTCCAGATGACGATCATATTCCCTGGTCGGCTCATAGTCAACGGAAAGGAAGCCTAAAAGATGATCAGAATCTCCGAAATGATACATATACGAAACCGCACTTAAGCACCCCTGCGCTGCATCAAGGGCTACATGGCAATTTTCCCGGCTGGTATGGCCGGTTCTCAGGCGCTGGATTTCCTGCCGGAATACCATACGGCTTTTCTCCGGGAAAAAAGTTTCGAATTCCTCCATGGGAATCCTGGCTGGCACCTCAGCTTTCTTATAATATAAAAGATCCGCCAGTTTTTTCGAAAGCCAGATTTTATTTTCTTTTAGATCCAGTAAGTAGATTTCTCCGATGGCATCGACTGAAAAATGAAAATTTTCATGCTCATTCACAAAGGAATTCCATTCAAAGTATTGTTTTTCCATAGGCTGCTGTCCTTTTTTTGTGCATAATTCCCCACTATTATACTTTAACTATACTGCATTCTTTTTCGAAATACAATACGGCAATATGGATAAAAAAATCCGAAATAGCGAAAACTGTTTCGGTTACAGAAATAAAAATTGTAATTCAGCCCCAAATCCATTATACTATTCATAATACACGTCTTTATTCCAGCGAAAACAGGAGGAGCCAATGCGTACATTACAAAAAATAATCAGCAGATATATGTACCGGGTATCCGGGATTTTAGTAGTTTTGATATTGGGCTCTGTATTACTGGTTGAGGTTATAAATGAGCGTGAACTGGCCTGTGAAAGTGCTATGAGAACTTTTTCGCAGATGGAGCAGGTATTAGAAGAAAACCAGAAAGAGCTTGAGGAGATTCAGGAAGAATACAGGCAGACATGTCTGCATAATGCGGAAGTAATTGCCCGTATTATAGAAGGTGCCCCTGAGGTATTGGAGGATGTAGAGGAATTAAAAAAAATTGCGGAATCTTTGGAGGTGGATGAAATCCATATTTTTGATTCCGCAGGCCGTATTTTTGCGGGAACGCATCCCCAGTATTATGATTATACATTTGATTCCGGTGAACAAATGATGTTTTTTAAGCCAATGTTGGAGGATAAAACATTAAAGCTTGTCCAGGATATCACCCCCAATACTGCTGAGGGAAAGCAGATGCAGTATTCTGCACTTTGGAGTAATAACGGGGAGTTTATCGTTCAGGTAGGAATGGAGCCTGTGAATGTCATTAAGGTTACAAAAAAGAATGAGCTGTCTTATATTTTCTCTTTGTTCTGCGTGAATACGGAGATTAATTATTACGCGATCGACTGTGAAACAGGGGATGTTGCAGGCTGCTCTGCCCAGGAAATGATAGGACGTAATATTACCGAAATTGGTCTCAACCTGGAAGATATCAAAAACGGAGAAACCGGCTTTGACGCAAAAATCAACGGCAGGAATTCTTTTTGCGTATTTAAAAAAATAGGGGACAATTACATTGGCCGGGTGGCCTTGGGCAGAAATCTTTACCGCCGGATTCCCATGACAATGTTTCTTCTTTTGGTCTGCCTGACCATGATCGCGCTTTTTCTGGCAAATGCGGTCATACGTTATATGAACAGATATGTGGTGGATGAAATCCATGATGTGAACAAAAAACTGAAGGCAATTGCCAACGGGAGTCTTGAGGAGACGGTAGACAGCAGGGACAGCATTGAATTTTCGGAATTAAGCAACTACATTAACATGATGGTAAAAAGCCTGGTGGACAGCAAGAAAAAAATGTCCTATGTTCTGAGCAAAACGGATATGTATATTGGCGTGTACGAATATAACAGGCAAGTGGGAAAATTCCATTTCACGGATTATATTTCAAAAATACTGCCGCTGGATGGAAAGAAGATGGAAGAACTGTTTTCGGATGTGGAAAAATTCAGGAAATTTATCAGTGAAATACGTGCAAATCCCATACCGGACGAACCGGGAGTATACCAGGTAGGGGAACGGTATATCAGGCTGGAGGAAATAGAAGAAAATCAGGCGGTCCTGGGCGTTTTGGCTGATGTGACTGCTGAAATGATAAGACGCAGGAAGATTGAAGAGGAAAGAGATATTGATCAGCTGACAGGACTGTATAACAGACGGGGGCTGGATACACAGCTTGCTGTTTTGTTTGAGAATCCGGAACAGCTTGGATACAGCGCCATGATCATGATAGATACCGATGATCTGAAAGAAATCAATGACACATACGGACATGAAATGGGAGACATTTATCTGAAAGAAATATCCAGGCTTTTTAAGCATTTCGGATCAAAAAGCAGCATCGTATCCAGGCAGGGAGGCGATGAGTTTGTACTATTTTTATATGCTTATGAAAGTGAGGAGTCACTTCATAAAGAAATCGAAGCCTTTACCGATCTTCAGGACCATAGTTTTACACAGCTTGGGGAGAAAGAAAGGGTTCCCCTGCGGTTTTCCTTTGGCTGCTGCTTCACAGACGGAAGTACAGATTATCAGATGCTGTTAAAAGAGGCTGATAAAAAAATGTATTTGAATAAACTGAAGCGGAAAAGCAAATTTTAAGGCAATTGGAGTTGACAACTTATTTCCTGCTGTAATATAATAATGACTATGCAACGGGGCACTTTGGATTCTGTGAAAGTGTCCTTTTCTGTTAATAAGGAGTTTAGGATGGTAAAGTGGAACAGTAAAGCCCTTTGCCGGAATACGCCAAACCAAAGAAAGAGGAGGAAAAGAGATGAAGAAAAAAATAACCGCAGCGATTATGTGTACTCTGATGGCTGCAACCACCATGTTTGGTTCTGTGCCTGTGATGGCAGAAGGAGAGCAGGTGCTGAATACCTACCGCAGGAACGAACCTGCAACACTGGACCGTGTAGCTCCCACCATTGATGAGTCAGGCAAATATATCCTTCACGATGCTTCGGAACCGCTGGTTCGTATTGTGAATGGAGTGACAACAGAGGCAGGCTGTGAATCCTACGAATATGATGAAGAGAACCTGACTTACACCTTTAAGCTTCGTGAGAATTACTGGGAGGATGGTGTTCAGGTAAAGGCTGCTGATTATTTGTATTCCTTCCAGCGTATGGTTGATCCGGATACTGCTTACGGCTATGTGTCTGATCTGTACTGCATTGAAAATGCAGAGGCAATCAATGCAGGTGAGAAAGAAGTTTCCGAGCTTGGGGTGACCGCTCCGGATGATATGACCCTTGTTGTTAAGCTTAACGAGGTAACCCCGGCGTTTCTGCAAGTAGTTCCTTTGTACCCTCAGAGACAGGATTTTGTAGAGCAGTGCGGCGATTCTTATGGAATTGATGCAGATAAATTCTTAAGCTGCGGTCCTTTCCGGGTAACGGAATGGGAGCACAACAGCTATATTGATATGGTTCCCAACGAAAAGTACTGGGATGCTGCAAACGTAAAACTGGAAAAGGTTCATGTTGCTCTGACAAATGACGCCAATACCCTTTACAGCTCTATGCTGGCCGGAACTCTGGATTATATGGAAACATCCACACCGGAGTACATAGAGACATTTGAAGGAATGGATGATCTGGTAGTTCAGGACAACGTGAGCCCTGCCCTTGGATTTATCGTATTTAACTGTGAAGATGAGCTGATGTCCAATGTTAAGGTACGTCAGGCATTCTCTCTGGCAATTAACAGAGAATTGTTTACAGAGATGATCTATCATGGACTTTCCTACCCGGCATACGGACTTCTTTCCAGCGCCAACGGTATTGACGGCGTTTCCTTCCGGGATAAAGTGGAAGAGCCGCTGAAGGCTTTTGCAGAAGAGTCAGCAGATCCCAAGGAATTACTGATTGAAGGCCTTACAGAGCTTGGCATGGATCCGGATCCGGCGAACCTGACGGTGACCTTAAGCACTGGCTCCACCTCTGCAGCTGCTCAGAACAGTATGGCGGTATTCCAGCAGTGTTTCCTGGAAACACTTGGCGTAACAATGGTTTCGGATGCTACAGAATGGGCTACCTTCTGGAATGACTGCAAGGGCGGCGATTTCCAGATGGCATATCTGGCATGGTCCGGCGAAGTGGATGTCTCCTTCCTGTTTAATCTGTTCTTAAGTGATTCCGCACAGATGCCCTGCTTCTACTACACAGAAGAATTTGATGAAATTGTGAAAAAAGCCAACAAATCAACTGATGCGGAAGAACGCTTCCAGTTATACGGCGAGGCTGAAAAAATGATTATTGTTGACCAGTGCCAGATTGCGCCGGTTTATTATGAAGTAAACAGATCTGTGCTTCGCTCCAAAGTGAAAAACTGGGATTACAATGTATTTTCCACTGCAGGACGTAAGGACGTTTATATTGAAGAATAATTTATGAAGGTATCAAAAAGCCAGGGGGACCGAAAATGGTTCCTCCTGGTTTTTGTACCTTGGAGCATATTTGAAAGCCGGCCGCCCGGATGGCTTTCAAATGTGCTCCGATAAGAAAGGAGGAGCGCAGAATGAAAAAATATGTGGGAAAAAGAATTATTTACATGTTTTTCGTTTTGCTTGTTGTAACAACGATTACATTCTTTATGATGCATAATATCCCCGGGGATCCTTTGACGGCTCTTGTGCAGAAACTTCCGGAACAGACGAAGGCAAACTATTATGCAAAATACGGTCTGGATAAACCGGTATGGGAACAGTTTCTTTTGTTTCTGAAAGGGATCTTTACCGAGGGCTCCCTGGGAGAATCCATCCGTTATCCCGGACGAATGGTAAATGATATGCTGGCAAAATACTCCGTAAGCTCAGGAGAGATCGGACTGACTGCTGTTGCAGTGGGCTTTTTGCTTGGGATTATGATGGGTGTGGTATCAGCTCTTAAGAGAAACAAACTGCCGGACAAGCTGATCAGTGTCATTGCGATTATTGGCGTTTCCCTTCCCACCTTCGTGGTGGCATCCGTACTTCAGTATGTCTTTACTGTAAAGTTTCCCATCCTTCCGACTATGGGCTGGGGAAGCCCCAAACATATGGTTCTTCCGATTATCTGCATGGCGCTGTCCCCTCTGGCAACCTATACGAGATATATGCGTTCCAGTGTATTGGATGTGGTAAATCAGGATTATATTACTATGGCAGAAGCCAAGGGCATGAGCTTTGGAATGATCGTCAGAAGACATATCCTCAGGAATTCCATTCTTCCGTCACTGACGATTCTGGGGCCGAACATCGCGGATGTATTCACCGGTTCTTTTATTATTGAATCCATATTTAGTATTCCCGGTCTGGGAAGCTATTATATTACCGCAGTCACGGACAGAGATTTCCCCATGATCATTGGTTCCACTATGTTCTATACAGGAATTTATATTCTCGCTCTTTTGATCGTGGACATCCTGTATGTAGTCATTGACCCGAGAATCCGGCTGTCTGAGCCAAACTAAAGTGAGCATGTTTTGAGAAAGGCGGATAGAAAGTTTTATGGAAGATAAGCATTTTACAGATGCCCAGTTTGAGATCGTGGGCTGCAGCGATGCAGATGCGGAGAAACTGGGCAGACCTCAGACAACCTACTGGAAGGATGCCTGGAGAAGACTGAAGAAAAATCATCTGGCAATGATCGCTATGATACTTCTGATCCTGATCATTGCTTTGACGATATTCGGGCCTGCCATCAGCGGCTATGAATATGAAAAAATGAGTGCTGATATGAACCAGGGACCCAGCATGAAGCATTGGTTTGGGACAGATTCTCTGGGAAGGGATTTATTTGCCCGGGTATGGGCAGGCGGCCGTGTTTCCATCATTATCGGTGTCGTGGGCGCGGTGATCACGACCATCATCGGCAGCATTTATGGCAGCATCTCTGCCTTTATAGGGGGAAGAACAGATTCTGTTATGATGCGTATCGTGGAGATCATCAGCAGTATTCCTTACCTGATCGTGGTAATCCTGCTTTCTCTGATGCTGAATGATTCCGGCATAGGAAGTATTCTCCTGGCTTTGTGCCTGGTAGGATGGTGCCCTACGGCCCGTCTTGTGCGGGGACAGATCCTTCAGCTTTCCAGTGCGGAATATGTGACAGCAGCCAAAACTTTAGGGGTTCCCGGCTGGAAGATCATTACGCGGCACATGATTCCCAATACCCTAAGTGTGATCATTGTCAATCTGACATTCCGAATCCCGGGATATATTTTCAGCGAATCCTTTTTAAGTTATGTAGGTCTTGGAATTAAAACACCGGACACCAGCTGGGGTATGCTGGCAGCTAGTGCGCAGCCCAATATTTTCTTTTACCCGTATCAGCTGTTTTTTCCAGCGTTGATGATCGGCCTTACGATGCTGTCCTTCACCCTGTTCGGTGACGGACTCAGGGATGCGCTGGATCCGAAGCTTCGTCGATAGGAGGTAGGAAAATGAGTCGTTTGCTGGAAGTAGAAAATTTACAGGTATCTTTTCACACATATGCCGGTGAGGTAAAGGCAGTAAGAGGTGTGACGTTTGGAGTAGAAAAAGGAGAGACGCTGGCAATGGTGGGAGAATCCGGATGCGGAAAATCCGTAACAGCCAAGGCCTTGATGCGTCTGTTTGAACGGACTGCCGGTGAGATCATGCCGGGTTCCGGGATCACGTTCGACGGAACGGATGTCCTGGCTTTGAATAAGAAGGCGCTGCATGCATTCCGGGGTGCGGAAATCGGCATGATCTTTCAGGATCCCATGACTTCTCTTGATCCTACAATGACTGTGGGAAAACAGGTGGGAGAGTGCCTGATGGTACATAAGGGAATCAGCATGAAGGAGGCAGTGAAGCAGGCGGTGGATCTGCTGCGCCTGGTGGAAATCCCAAATCCGGAAGAAAGAGTCAAGGCCTATCCTCATCAGCTTTCCGGGGGAATGCGGCAGAGAGTTGTGATTGCCACTGCACTGGCCTGCAGCCCGAAGCTTCTGATCGCGGATGAGCCCACCACAGCACTTGACGTAACCATACAGGCGCAGGTGCTGGATTTGTTAAGAAATTTAAAAGAGAAACTTGGCACTGCCATTATACTGGTTACCCATGATCTGGGAATCGTGGCTGATTTTGCAGACCGCATCCAGGTAATGTATGCGGGGGTAATTGTGGAAGAAGGAACAAAACAGGAGATTTTCAAGGAGTGTGACCATCCCTATACCTGGGCATTGCTTCGCTCCATTCCTACGGATGATTCCTCGAAGGAGATGCTTTATTCCCTGAAGGGAACACCGCCGGATTTGATTATGGAACAGAAGGGCTGTCCTTTTGCGTCACGTTGTGAATACTGTATGCCTGTCTGCAAGGAATATGCACCGGAGTTTACGGTAAAAAGCCGGACACACAGGGTAGCCTGCTGGCTGCAGCATGAGAAGGCCCCAAGGATTCGGCGGCCTGTGGGACTGGGAGGTGAAATACGATGAGTGACATGATTTTGCAGGTAGAAAACCTGAAGCAATATTTTTCCATTGGAAAGAACCGGGTTGTAAAGGCAGTGGATGACATTAGTTTTTCTATCAGACGGGGAGAAACCTTCGGCCTGGTAGGAGAATCGGGCTGCGGAAAATCCACCACAGGACGGAGTGTTCTGGGAATCACGAAGCCAACGGCAGGAAGGATCCTGTATGACGGGACAGACATTGCCGCTTACACCAAAGCCCAGAAGCTCCAGTTTAAGAAAAGGGCGCAGATGATCTTTCAGGATCCCTATGCCTGTCTGGATCCCCGTATGACGATAGGAAGCATCATCAAGGAGGGAATGGACGTCCATTTCCATTATTCCAGGAAAGAATCGGATGAAAAGGTGGGTGACCTTCTGAATAAGGTGGGACTGACGGAGGATTATGCTTCCCGGTTTCCTCATGAGCTTTCCGGAGGACAGAGGCAGAGAATCGGAATCGCAAGGGCACTGGCCGTGGAACCGGAATTTATTGTGTGCGATGAGCCGATTGCAGCGCTGGATGTTTCCATCCAGGCACAGGTGGTGAACTTGATGATGAAGGTGCAGAGGGAGCGCGGGCATGCCTACCTCTTTATCTCCCACGATCTGTCCATGGTGCGTTATATTTCCGACCACATCGGGGTGATGTATCTCGGATCCCTGGTGGAGATGGCGCCGAAGGATGAGATTTACGGACATCCCCTGCATCCGTATACAAAAGCATTGTTTTCTGCTATTCCAAAGCCTGATCCGGATCTGAATTGGGCAAAGACCAGAGTGAAGCTGGAAGGAGAAGTTCCAAGCCCTATTAATACACCGGCGGGTTGTAAATTCTGTGCCCGCTGTCCTTATGGGGATGAACGGTGCAGACAGGAAACACCGAAGCTTCTTGATGTAGGAGGCGGCCATATGGTGGCATGCCATAAGTTAGAGGAAATGTAGAAATCCGGGGACAGAGGATAACATGAACGATACATATGAAATCAGGCCTGTGGGTGATCGGGCCCTTCAGGTGGTTTTTGAACAGAAAATAGAGGAAAAGGTGAATGAAAAGGTCATGGCATTGCGGGAAAAGCTTACCTGCAATCCCAGGGCCTTTTTGGGTGTTCCAGCCGGAGCAGTCCTTGAGATGATCCCGGCGTTTGCCTCTCTTTTGATCTATTATGATCCCTTAAGAACAGACTATCAGTCCATGAAGGAAATGCTGGAGTTTCTGCTTTTGGACATGGGAGACCAAAAGCAGTCGAAAGGCCGTCTCATAGAGATTCCGGTGTGCTACGGAGGAAGGTACGGAGAGGATTTAGACTTTGTTGCAAAGCATGCCGGCTTGTCAAAAGAGGAAGTCATACAGATCCACAGCGGCCGTGACTACCGCATCTATATGCTGGGTTTTTTGCCGGGCTTTCCGTATCTTGGGGGAATGGATGAGCGCATTTTTACACCAAGGCTTGAAAGTCCCAGAACCAGAATCCCTGCGGGAAGTGTAGGCATCGGCGGGGAGCAGACCGGTATTTACCCAATGGAATCTCCCGGAGGATGGCAGCTGATCGGACGTACCCCGGTGAAGCTTTTTAATCCGCAGAAAAACGGAGAGCTGCCTTATGAGGCAGGGGATTGGATACGGTTTATTCCTATCAGTGAGAAGGAATATGAGAAATTATATCAGGAAGAGCATGAATAAACAAGGAAAACAGGACGGGAAAAACAATGGAGTTGGAAATTTTGTCTGTGGGCCCCATGGCAACGATACAGGATCTGGGACGGCATGGATTTGGAAGCAGGGGGTACCGGGTATGCGGTGCATGTGATAAATATGCCATGCGCCTGGCAAACCTTCTGGCATGGAATCTGGAAGAGGACGGGAATCGTCCGGTAGTGGAATTTACTTTGTTCGGGGGCAGGATCCGGTTTTGGGAGGATGGCCTGATCGCATTGACAGGGGCGGATATGGAACCGGCTCTGGACGGAAAGCCGATTCCCATGTACCGGACGATATCTGTTTCTTCCGGGCAGGTGCTGGAGCTTAAGACGGCAAAAAGCGGCCTTCGCACGTATCTGGCTGTCAATGGAGGAATGGACGTTCCTATGGTTATGGGAAGCTGTTCCACAGATCTGGTCTGCGGTATCGGCGGCCTGAACGGAAGAGCACTGAAGGCGGGAGACCGGCTGAAAACTTTTTTTGCATCACAGCCATGGCGTGATGGGAAACAGGCACTGCGTTTATTTGACAGCCTGCTTAAAAAGAATGCGGAATTTATTTTGACAGAGAATCTTTTCTGGGTGAAGAACGCTTCCTTCCGCTATCGCTGTATGGGGCAGGAACTGATTCCGGTTCTGCGCTCAGTGCCCGGTCCTCAGGAGGATGCCTTTTCCGGGGAGACCCTGGATGTGCTGAGACGAAGCATTTACCATGTTGGAAAGGATTCTGACCGGATGGCCTGCAGGCTTTCAGGCCCGCTGCTGGAAGCAAAGGATGGATATGATATTGTATCAGATGGTATTGTGGAGGGGTCTGTACAGGTTTCTGCCAATGGGCAGCCTATGGTGATGCTGGCGGATCATCAGACCACCGGAGGGTATGCAAAGATCGGTACTGTGATCAGCCCGGATATCTCCGCCATTGCCCAGAGAAAACCGGGAGAACCGATTGGATTCTCCCTGATTTCCCCAAAGGAGGCAAACGAGGCCTGCAGACTGGAGGAGAAAAAGCTTCGATGGCTGAGGGAAAAGCTGCTGGTACATTTAAAAAGACATGCAGCTCACAGCGATGCAGAGATTTTTCGAAATGTAAAAAGGAGGATGGAAAATGATTTCAATCGATTTGAACTGTGATCTGGGAGAGAGTTTTGGCGCCTACCGGATCGGTATGGATGAGCAGGTAATCCCCTATATCACTTCTGCCAATATTGCCTGCGGCTTTCATGCAGGGGATCCCCAGGTCATGGCAAAAACCGTAGCCATGTGCAGGAAATACGGTGTCCATGTTGGCGCCCATCCCGGTTATCCTGACCTGAATGGGTTTGGAAGAAGGGACATGAATGTGAGCCCGGAAGAGGTAAGGAATGATGTCATATATCAGGTCGGCGCTTTGAAGGCTTTTTGTGACAGTGAAGGCGTTCCTCTTTGCCATGTGAAGCCTCATGGAGCGTTATATAACAGAGCCGGGAAGGATTATTCTCTGGCTCTTGCGATTTGTCAGGGAATCCGGGCAGTTGATCCGGAGCTGAAGATTATGGCTCTCAGCGGAAGCTGCATGATTCGGGCAGCGGAAGAAATATCCCTTCCTTATATCAGCGAGGTATTTGCAGACAGAGGGTATCAGGCAGACGGTTCCCTGGTACCGAGAAGCCTGCCGGGTGCCATGATCCTGGATGAGGACGAAGCGCTGAACCGCGTTCTCCGCATGGCAAGGGAAGGAAAGGTAACGGCTGTAACCGGGGAAGATATTTCAATCCGGGCGGATTCCGTATGCGTCCACGGAGACGGTGAAAAAGCCCTGGCCTTTGTCAGGAAAATTCGCCAGGCACTTTTGGAAGGATAAAAATCTGTATGGAAATCTCTTTGCCCTTTTTTAGAAAAAAATGTTACAAAAAAATGTATGGAAAATTGAAATGAACTATTGGCTGTTTGAAAAGGTTGTATTATAATAAATGTATTCCAGAAGATTTTTTATCCGGCAGTGATGTCTGGGCTACAGATGGGGAATACTGCTGGTGTAAAATAGATTCAGGTAATTGTTTTTCTAGGAATAAGGGGATTATTTTTTTAAGAGAGGAGAAGTTACAGATGAGAACAGACTTGGAAAAGCCGCGGGGAAATGGCTGGGAGCAGTCCAGCAATTTTGTGAGACAGCAGAGTGCTGAGGAGGTTATCAAGAGAAGAAAACCCAGTGATTCGTCCAAAAAAAGACCCAGCAGAAATTCATCTCAGAAGTTCAGCGGCGACAGGGATAAAATGTTCCTGATTGCGGGAATCGTGGGAGTTTTTCTGGTAATCATATTAATTTTTACTGCAGGTAAGAGCTGGCAGCGAAGAACGGATAAAAAGGAAATTGAACTTCTGAGCCAGCAGAATCAGGAGATGCAGACGAAGATTCAGGAACTGGAGAAGAGTAATACAGAACTGCAGAATACAGTTGCTTCCATTGATAAGAAGGAGACAACTTCTGAGAATAAGGGAACATCCGCAGCAGGTGAGAACCACGTTCTTCAGACTGCATACAACATGCGGGAGGAGCCGAGTGTGGACTCCGATGTTCTTGCAGAGGTAGACGAGGGTGCTACAGTGAAGATCATTAAGATGCAGGATGCAGACTGGGCACAGGTGGAGTACAATGGTGTAATCGGCTATATGAAGTGCGGAGACGAATTGCCAGGCATCGGTTCAGGCAGCACCGGTTCTTCCGGAAACAATAGTCCTGAGGATGGATCCGAGCCGTCTGAAGAATAAAAGAACGAAATATATTATATGTAATCAAAAGCTTTCAGCCGGATATTCCATTTCGGAGATGTCCGGCTGAAAGCTTTTTGTACGGTATTTATTCTTTGTCGTGAATTTCGCTGTGGAGCTGCTGGAGGGATTTGACTTCTTCGCTTCCGTGGGTCTTTACATATTTGATGCCGCTGGCAGTTGCTTTTGCTGCAGCGATGGTGGTCATGTAAGGAATTTTGGCCTTGATGGCTGCCTTGCGCAGATAACTGTCATCGTGGCGGCTGTCTTTTCCAACCGGGGAGTTTACGATCAGGTCGATTTTTCCATTAGTGATCATATCCAGGATGTTGGGACGGCCTTCATAAAGCTTCTTCACCTTTTCTGCAGGGATGCCAGCTTCACTGATGAGTTCATAGGTATTGCCTGTGGCAATGATACGGAACCCGTCTTCATAAAAGCTTCTTGCTACGTCCACAACCTCTGCTTTATCCTTGCGGTTTACGGAAATGAGAACCGTACCTTCCAGAGGAAGTTTGGACTGGGTTGCTTCCTGCGCTTTATAAAAAGCTTCGCCGTAGGAGCGGGACAAGCCAAGTACTTCGCCTGTGGAGCGCATTTCCGGTCCAAGGATCGGGTCTACCTCCTGGAACATATTGAAGGGGAATACCGCTTCTTTTACGCCGTAGTTGGGAATCTCCTGTTCTTTTAAGCCAGGTACAGGAGATGGACGACCTGTCAGTTCGGAGGTAATAATGTCTGTAGCCAAAGGCACCATGCGGATGTTGCATACCTTGGAAACCAGCGGAACCGTACGGGAGGCTCTCGGGTTTGCTTCCAGTACGTAAACCTTTCCGTTTTCGATGGCATACTGCATATTCATGAGACCTTTGACATGCATTTCTTCCGCGATCTTTCTGGTGTATTCCTTAATTGTTTCCACATTCTCAGGGGAGATGTGAACAGAAGGAATAATACATGCAGAGTCGCCGGAATGTACGCCTGCAAGTTCAATATGCTCCATAACGGCAGGTACAAAAGCGTGTGTGCCGTCGCTGATGGCGTCTGCTTCGCATTCGGTTGCATGATTCAGGAAACGGTCAATGAGGATGGGGCGGTCAGGCGTTACGCCTACAGCAGCCTTCATATAACCGGTCATGCTTTCTTCATCATAGACTACTTCCATGCCTCGTCCGCCAAGTACATAAGAAGGACGAACCATAACCGGATAGCCGATCTTTTCTGCGATTGCGATCGCTTCTTCCACTGTGGTGGCCATACCGGACTCAGGCATTGGAATTTCAAGTTTCTCCATCATGGCGCGGAACAGATCGCGGTCTTCCGCCAGGTCAATGACGGATGGCGAGGTGCCGAGGATCTTTACGCCGTTTTTCTCAAGCTCGGAGGCCAGGTTCAAAGGAGTCTGTCCGCCGAACTGGGCGATCACCCCAAGGGGTTTTTCTTTCTTATAAATGCTTAAAACATCCTCTAAGGTTAATGGTTCGAAATACAGTTTATCGGAAGTATCGTAGTCGGTAGATACAGTTTCCGGGTTGCAGTTGACAATAATGGTTTCAAAACCAAGCTTCTTTAAAGCAAGAGAAGCGTGTACGCAGCAATAGTCAAATTCGATACCCTGGCCGATACGGTTAGGACCGCCTCCCAGGATCATAATCTTAGGCTTTTCTTCGGAAATGGGGTTTTTATCCGGAGCATTGTAGGTGGAGTAGTAGTAAGCGCTGTCCTGTGTTCCGCTTACATGAACGCCTTCCCATGTTTCCTCGATGCCAAGGGAAATCCTGTGATTGCGAATGGTCTCTTCCGGGATTTCCAGAATCTGGCTTAAATATTTGTCGGAAAATCCGTCTTTCTTAGCTGTGATCAGAAGTTGGTCGGAAGGAAGGGAGCCTTTGCTCTTTAAAAGTTCTTCTTCTTCCTCTACCAATTCCTTCATCTGCTCAATAAAATAAGTTTTTACTTTGGTAAGTTCAAAAATTTCTTCTGTGGTTGCTCCCTTGCGAAGGGCTTCGTACATAATGAAGTGACGTTCGCTGGAGGGAGTGATGAGGAGCTTTAGAAGCTCTTCTTTGGTCATGGAGTCAAAATTTTTGGCGTGACCCAGACCGTAGCGGCCTGTTTCCAGGCTTCGGATGGCCTTCTGGAATGCTTCCTTGTAGGTTTTGCCGATACTCATGACTTCTCCTACCGCACGCATCTGTGTACCAAGCTTGTCTTCTACGCCTTTGAATTTCTCAAAAGCCCAGCGGGCGAACTTGATTACAACGTAGTCGCCGTCGGGAACGTATTTATCCAGAGTTCCGTATTTGCCGCAGGGGATATCTTTCAGAGTCAGGCCTGTTGCCAGCATAGCGGATACCAGGGCAATGGGGAAACCGGTTGCTTTGGAAGCCAGTGCGGAAGAACGGGATGTTCTCGGGTTGATTTCGATAACAATAATTCTGTCGGAAACCGGGTCGTGGGCAAACTGTACGTTTGTACCGCCGATAACCTGTACGGATTCTACGATTTTATAAGCCTGCTCCTGGAGGCGCTTCTGGCATTCCTCAGAAATGGTCAGCATTGGTGCGGAGCAGAAGGAATCGCCTGTGTGGACACCGAGAGGGTCAATGTTTTCGATGAAGCATACGGTGATCATGTTGTTGTCTGCATCCCGGACAACCTCCAGCTCCAGTTCTTCCCATCCGAGAATGGATTCTTCTACAAGAACCTGGCCTACCAGGCTGGCCTGCAGGCCTCGTGCACAAACAGTTTTCAGCTCCTCTTTGTTATAAACAAGACCGCCGCCTGCACCTCCCATGGTATAAGCAGGGCGCAGAACTACAGGATAGCCAAGCTGATCTGCAATGGCAAGAGCTTCCTCTACAGAGTAGGCAACTTCGCTTCGTGCCATTTCAATGCCAAGCTTGTCCATGGCTTTTTTAAATTCAATACGGTCCTCCCCACGTTCTATGGCATCTACCTGTACACCGATGACTTTCACCTGATATTTGTCAAGGATTCCGGCTTTATTTAATTCTGCACACAGGTTCAGACCGGACTGGCCTCCCAGGTTAGGCAGAAGAGCGTCCGGACGTTCTTTTTGGATGATCTGTTCCAGACGGTCTACATTCAGAGGCTCAATGTAGGTAACGTCTGCTGTTTCCGGGTCTGTCATGATAGTGGCCGGGTTGGAATTTACCAGCACGATCTCATAACCAAGCTTCTTGAGTGCCTTGCAAGCCTGTGTCCCCGAATAGTCAAACTCACAGGCCTGTCCGATCACAATAGGACCGGAGCCGATGATGAGTACTTTATGAATGTCTGTTCTTTGTGGCATGTCGATTTCCTCCTTTTCACCCGCAGTAACGGGCATGTTGGTACACCTTTCTCTATATTATATAGAAAATAAAAAAAAGCTCAAGTATTTTGTTTGGAGAAATCGACAATCCTTTTGAGGAATAGAGGGAAATTTGCTTTACAGTTTTGGGGGAATAAAGGGATTTGTATAAAATCTTTTTGTATTTCGGGAAAATAATCCAGTTATTCCGTTTATCTCCAAATAAAAAATGTAAAGCTCGTGAAAATGAAATGGGCTTTACATTCTGGCAGGTACGGTTATTGGGTTATGCTAATGCTAACTTTTCTTTTATCTTTCTGATTTCGTTTTCAAGAATGTTTACTTTAATAGCCAACATTTCTGTTTCGGTATCAGACCTTAAAGCTGCATCAAGCTTTCAGCTAAGATCTAAATGACCTTTGGCAATTACTGGCGGCTTTATGCATAGTCAGATTAACGGGAATATATACTTTGCACTGGTGAAGCAACTCAAGAACAGTATATGTGCTGTGTTCATGGAAAATCTTGACCTTTATTTATCAGATGATGAATATGTGATACCAGATATTATGTTGATTTGTGACAGGAACTAGATTAAAAAAGACACATATAGAGGTGTTCCAGGATTTGTTGTAGAAACTCTGAGTCCTGCTACGTCTCTAAAAGATAAAACGGTTAAGAAAGAAAAGTATGCACAACTGGGCATTGACGAATACTGGATTGTATCTCCAAAATAGAGGTCAGTAGAGGTTCATTATTTAGAAGAATTTGTGCAGTAATGGTAATTGCAATGTTTGCATGCGGAGTTTCGGCGGAACAAATCTCAACAGAAGATTTAGATAAAATGAAAGAATATTATGCAGATGCAATTAGGGAAGATCAACTTTCGTGTAATTTAGCTGAGTATAACTTATCTGACTTTAAGGGGGATGCAGAGCTAACGGAATGCATTATGAGGGCATTATATACGTTTTGCATAACTGCTGGTGGTGATCCGGCAGATTTTTGGACGGGAAGAGATTTCGAAACATTTTATGGACTTTACCCAGATAAAATAACTTTCTCTGAAGAACAGCTGCACTATTTTGATGATTAATTTCTTTCTGCTTCTTTGTTTGTGCAAAATTATAAATGGGATTGCAACGTTGCAAATGAAATGGATGTAATTGTGCAGGAATACAATCACTATCAGTGCAGGGAGAGTTACATTCATTTAGAGAAGGTTCTTAGCAATCTCTTTGGTGATTACTTTTGGAACCTTTCTCTCGTATTCTTCAATAGAAATGTATCTGGACGGGATATTCAAAAATGCTATTGTCACCCCTTCTAATTCTGCAGCAGTCCTTGCATGACAACTTATGCAATATACAAATGCCGTCTTATGGCCGAATGCATTATTTCAATATTTTTACTGCTTTATTATTACTCCATTCAGAATAGTAGTTCTTTTTGGAGACAGTTTTGTAAGTACGAATTTGCATGTACTTTCCTGATGTCCAGCATCCGCAGGCCTGCTTCAGCATCTTCCGGGAAGAACATCCCGGCCTGTGCTAGGTTCCCCAGTTCTTCCTCAAGCTCCGGGATCGTATCTTTCGTCAGGCTCTTTATCCCGATTCCGAAATGGATACGTGATTTTTATAAAAAGACTGACGGAATGAGGGGGATTTCAGTGTCAACCAGTACTACTATCCAGGGCGGATGGATCGCGACCAATACGATCACGGCGGAAAAGATTGCGTTGGGGGATTTTACAAATTACTGTACGGTAAATACAGGATATCCGGCAAGAATGCTTCCGACCAATATCTTCGGTGGAACGAAAGTAAGCGGAACCGCTGATACCGGAAGTATGGTTATTCGAAAGGTGACGGAATCACAGCAATATCTGATGTTTTGCAATTACACGCCATTTTGCTTTAATGCGGGGGACGAGATATATTTCTACGGAAATATACCGAATTATTCGAGTACGGATTGTAGTGCAGCTATAAGAATCTGGTTCAACGGTATAAAAGTCTCAGGGCAATGGAATGTTGCCGGGGCGGCATATACGTCAAAGACATTTACGGCGGCATCCTCGGATATCCGCTTGAAAACCAATATCTGCCCCACAGAGGTGGAAGTCTTACCGCTGTTCAACCAGATCGGCATCTACCAATTCGATTGGAAGCGCGATGGAGTCCATCAAAAAATTGGATTTATTGCGGATTATCTGGAGCAGCAGGACAGCAATCTCTCGATTGGCGGTGGATATGATGAGCACGGCATGATGGACGAGAAAGTAGTCAATGATTTTTACCAGACGGCGAAATGAAGAACATGGAGTATTTGTATAAAGGATAAAATCATGAGAAATTGGAAGAAATGGATTAAAGCTGCAGGAGTTAGAGCAGTCAAGACGGTTGCACAGACAGCGGTAGCAACCATCGGCACATCTGCAGCACTGGGGGAGGTCAACAGTAACCGTGTTACAAGGTGGTAAGTCTCCCTAACTTGAAAAAGAAGGGAGGTGGTGCGAAATGAGTACATACGAAGCAATCTCTTTGATGATTACTTTTGGAACATTCATAGTAGCGCTGCTTGCCTATATTGATAGGAAGAACAAGCGAAAATAAATAAACCTACCTTGTAATCTTGGCGGATGAAGGTAGGTTTATTATAAACTCTATTTTGGGAAGCTAACCACTTTGTGGGCGGTTGTTCCTTATACCTATAATATAGCATCACAAAACATAATATTCAAGCATAAGAGCAAAGAGAACGCCCAGGCCATGGTGGAAAAGCTGAAAGCAGCCGGGTTTGATGCAATTATCAAAGAGGTGTAAAAATATCCCGGCAGGAATCGGGTCTTGCCGGGAGGAATGACTTAGAATCTTTCAAGCTACATTTTGTATATCTTTGTGTAACTTTGTTAGTCAAATGTTAGTCAATAGGAAAGAAGAAATCTTAACTGTAATCAATAAAGATACAAGTATAAAATTAGAAAACCTTGGAAAATGAATATTTTCCAAGGTTTTTTTCTAGTCGAAGCGACAGGATTCGAACCTGCGGCCTCTGCGTCCCGAACGCAGCGCTCTACCAAACTGAGCCACGCTTCGCCAACTGCAAGAGCTATTATATTAATTTTTATCCTATTTGTCAATACCCAAAATGAAAAAAGTCATTTTTTTTCATCGGGTGATGACGGACAGCTTTTCGTTATGAAGCGTAAAGGTTACATTCTGGTACATAGCCGGGGTTTCTCCGTCAGTGTGGAAGCGGATATTTTTGGTTGTGCGGATATTAACTTTTTTACAGCGGAGAACATGGATGCCCCTGCAGCCTGTGTGTTTGCCGAAAAGTGCCAGCGGGAGAACTCCCAACGCTTTAAGACGGGGGATGCCGCAGGCGATAATCAGATCCAGATAGTCATCTCCCGGGAGGGCAGCAGGGCAGAACATAAAACCGCCCCCTTCGTAGCGCAGATTCATAGCAGCGGAAAAATATACTTTTTTATAGACTTCAGGCTTTCTGCCGTCTACAGTGATTTCCATGGTCCGGCGTTTCATGGTCAGAAGCAGCCACAGCGCTGTCAGTAAGTAGATCAGTTTGCCGGAGTGGAAAAGATTCAGCATCTTTTTTACTTTTGATCTTTGTACAGAATAGCAAACAGCAGCATCAAAGCCTACTCCTGAACTGACTGCGAAGGAGTGGCGGGTGCGTTTCGGAGAGGAAGGGTTACAGCAGGAAGCACAGCCAATATTCAATTTGTCAATCTGCCGGGGATTCAGAATCATATGTAATGCGGCAACGGGATCCTTGGGCAGCTTCAGCCCCCGGACAAAGTCATTGCCGGAACCGGTGGGAATGCATGCAAATGTAATATTCTGAAAAGAGGTAAAACCATTGATCACATTATTTATAGTGCCGTCCCCGCCTACGACAATGACAGTGATGGGATGGGAAGGGCTGGAGAGACTCTTTGCCAGTTTTTGCGCATCTTTTGAGCCTGTGAGGAGAAAAGCACGGTAATCGATCTTAAGACAGTCAAGCTCTGCTTTTACGTTGGACCACACTTTCAATCCTTTTCCTGAACCGGAAACGGGGTTTATTATAAAATAGTACATTAGATTTTCCTCCGGAGTATCTGCGGATTTTGTAAATTCCGCTTATATTGGTATTTTACCAGTTTTAGGGGGACGGGGCAACTATATCCGGACAAATATGAATGAAACAGTTTTTTTTTCATATATATTAGGGAAACATAATTTTATGGAGGGAGCTGCTTGGCTGGATATCGGCGTTTTGTTGCATATGTATATGAATATGTGAAAGGGAAAAAAGGAACAAACTGCGGCTTCATTAAGGTAGAGGTGAAAGAACAGCGATGCAGACTGGAACTGCACCTACGGTGTCCGGGAATACCGGAACAAGGGGAAGGGAAGGTTTACGGATTTGTAAGAAACAGCGGACTGATGGATGGATATCTCCTGGGAAGCTGCAAAACCGAAGAAGGATCCATGCAGTGCATGGTCGAGACGGATGAACAGAATATGGGAAATTCCGGAATAGCCTTAGGAAGAATGGGAGGTCTGATTCTTGAGACGGACGGGGGTGCATTTTTCGGAACGGAATGGGATGATATTCCAATCCGGCCGGAAAACTTCCGTAAGGTTAGGCAAAGCGCGGAAAGGAATGCAGAGGAGCAAAAGTCGGAAAAGAAGCCAAATGTGATGCAGGAGAAGGAAAGATCACAGGTAACAGAGGAGGCGGACAAAATGGAACCCGAAAGGGCAGAGGAGACAGAGCAGGCGAATGCACCGGGTCCCGAGAAAGCTGAGACTGCGGAAAGCGGAAACGATCCGGAACAGGAGGAGCAGCCTGAACGTGAGGAGCAGCAGGAAGAGAGTGAAGAAAACATTCCTGACAAAGAGGAGCTTAGGCCTGAACTTGTTTCCCAGTCAGTCTCAGGAGCAGAAAATGCCGAAGCTATAAACGAAATGTTTCAGCAGGAAGATGCAGGAATGGATGGCTTGCAGAAGGATGAGCAGCCAATGCCGCCGGAAACGCTGAATGCCCAACGCTCGATGCGGCCGGGGATGCCAGATACTCAGCGCCCGATGCCGCCGGAGATGCCGGATACTCAGCGCCCGGAGCCGCCGGAGATGCCGGATACTCAGCGCCCGGAGCCACCGGAGATGCCGAACACCCGTCATTCGATGCCGCCGGAGATGTCAGGCAGGCAGAACCCAATGCCGTCGGAAATGCAGAATCGAACTCCTTCAGCCGCTCCGCGCAATCCCCGTCCGAAGTCGTCTGGCCGGCCAGCCAGGGAACGTCCTGGAGAAATATTTCAGCCCTTTGAGGATGAGGAAATCACGGACTGCCGCAAGGTTCACATAAAGGATCTGTCACATCTTAACAGACGTGACATGCCTCTTAGGAATAACCGATTCCTGCAGTATGGCTATTATAATTTCGGACATCTTTTGATCTGCTGCAGGGCAGACGGACGGTACATCCTGGGAGTCCCGGGCGGTTATGACCAGCAGGAACGCTTTATGGCAAATATGTTCGGATTCCCCTATTTTAAGGAAAGCCGCCACATTCAGGTCCCTCAGGGAAGAGGCGGCTACTGGTACCGTCTAATCAATACCCCGGATTTCCACTAGAGGGATGGTTTGCAGAAGGATACTTCGAAAATGTTCCAGTTCTTCTAACGAGTAGCTGCAAAATCCAGGCTGCAGGACTTCCGGGGAGTCTTTGTAAGCCTGGAGATAATAGGATCTGGCTCCTGCAAGCCACTGGCCGATCTCTAAGAAATCCTTTTCTGTATGCAGTTCTTTCACAACGGTAGTACGGAATTCATAATCCACAGGCTCTTTCATGAGGAAATCCACACTTTCCTGTATAGGCTCAAGATTTGGATATTGAAGTCCTGAAAGGGTTCCGTAATTTTCGGGACAAGCCTTAATATCCATAGCAATTTTATCCACAAGCCCTCTCTGCACCAGGTCCTTAATTACAGAAGGACGTGAACCATTGGTATCCAGCTTGATGGAATATCCCAGCGCCCGTATTTTCTCCAGAAATTCATCCAGTTCCGGGCTTAAAGTAGGTTCGCCCCCGGTAATGCAAACTCCCTCCAGAATTCCACGACGCTTTTTTAAAAAGGACAGAACTTCCTCCTGGGAAATTTCAGGTTCTTTCCCTGCGTGAAGAACCAGGGAACTATTATGACAAAATGGGCAGCGGAAATTGCAGCTTCCAAGAAATATGGTGGCCGCCACCTTTCCTGGATAATCCAGCAGAGTTGTTTTATTTAATCCACATATTTTCACAGTAATCATTCCTTCCTGTTTTTTTGTTACATTTCACTGGGTGGGGAAGGGCTCCCGGGAACCCTTCCCCACCCAGTAAAATGTAACGTTTTTTTATTTCTTTTTTCATTTTAATTCTCATTCATTGATTTTACAAGGCAAATTCTATATAATGGACAGCGGAAAATAGAAAACGAAATGAGGAGGTATTTTTGGTGACAGAACAGGAACGGTTCATGAAGAAAGCCATCGTCCAGGCAAAAAAAGCGCTTGCCCTTAATGAGGTGCCTATCGGATGTGTGATCGTATATGACGGGAAAATCATCGCCCGGGGTTATAACCGAAGAAATACAGACAAAAACACCCTTTCTCATGCAGAATTGAATGCTATCCGCCGTGCCAGTAAAAAGCTGGGAGACTGGAGGCTGGAAGGGTGCAGCATGTATGTGACTCTGGAGCCCTGTCAGATGTGTGCAGGAGCGCTGGTGCAGTCCAGAATCGATGAGGTAATCATCGGCAGTATGAACCCCAAGGCCGGCTGTGCAGGTTCGGTGCTGAATCTTTTGGAAATGGACGGCTTTAATCACAAAGTAAAGGTTACAAGAGGCGTTTTGGAAGAGGAATGTTCTAAAATGCTGTCGGATTTTTTTAGAGAATTACGGGAAAAGAAAAAGCTTCAAAAGGAAGCCCGCAAAGCAGAAGAATCTTAGATGTAGTATCCATGAATGTTTTTATTCACGCGCGCCGCACTTTGAAATGCACTCACAGACGTTACCTTTACAGTTAACTCAGCCCAGGCACCCCTACGGCACACAAGAGCTTCTGCTTAGTGCTGCTGCATTCCTGCCCTGACACGGTTCACAGATTCCTGTTGCGTAAGACCCAAACGTCAACGCCACTTATAAAGGGCAGCTCCACAAGGAACATCCCTCAGATTGGCATCACCCCTGCTGTAGCGGATTGCAGGTACAGGGCACCGCTATCTCCCCGGCTGCGCGCATTCAAATTATAAGTGGTTTCCGGGAATTTGTCAAGGCGCAAAATGCATCAAATGAATAGTAGAAATAAGCAGAAGAATATGATAGAATAAAGCCGGCAATCTGCATAGAACGATGCATAAAATGATAGAATAAAGAGGAATGAACCGAAATGCTGCATATTCATGGTATGATAAAAAATTCGGAAGATAATCAAGAAAGAAACCTGTCAAACTGTCTGTTTACCAATCAGGATCTGAAGCGTCTGATCGTACCTCTGATCATAGAGCAGATCCTTGCAGTGACGGTGGGAATGGCGGATACCATGATGGTATCCAGCGTGGGAGAGGCAGCAACCTCCGGGGTATCGCTGGTGGATATGATCAACAATCTGTTGATCAACCTGTTTGCGGCAATTTCCACAGGCGGTGCGGTGGTGTCCTCACAATTTCTGGGGCAGAAGAATAAGGACAGGGCATGTGAGGCAGCCAATCAGCTTTTGATGGTCACAGGACTGATTTCAGTGGTGGTGATGGCAGTGACCATCCTGTTCCGGCGGAGTTTTCTGGGGCTTTTATACGGAAGTATCGAAGCGGATGTTATGAAAAACGCTCTGATCTACCTTGTGCTGTCAGCAGTATCTTATCCGTTTCTGGCAGTTTATAATTCCTGCGCGGCGCTGTTCCGTTCCATGGGAAATTCCAAAATTTCCATGCAGGTCTCGATCATTATGAATATGCTGAATGTTTTCGGAAATGCACTTTTTATTTTTGTGCTGCATATGGGCGTGGCAGGAGCTGCATCTGCATCTCTGATTTCCAGAATGGTGGCCAGCCTGATTCTGGTGATGCGCCTTCGAAACAAAGGCCTGGAGATTCATATCATGCCAAAGCATTTTAAATGGAACCGCATCCTGGTTCGTAAAATCTTACACATCGGTATTCCCAGCGGCGTGGAAAACAGTGTCTTCCAGCTTGGACGTGTCCTTGTGGTAGGAATCATTGCCATGTTTGGTACTGCCCAGATTGCCGCAAATGCAGTGGCAAATAATCTGGACAGCCTTGGCGTCCTTCCGGGGCAGGCCATGAGCCTGGTTATGATTACGGTAATCGGCAGATGTGTGGGAGCAGGCGATTTTGACCAGGCGGATTATTATGCGAAAAAACTGATGAAGCTTACGTATCTCATCAATGGCCTGTGCTGCGCTGGAGTTCTTCTTACCATGCCTTTGACACTCAGGCTGTACGGCCTTCCGGACACAACACTGAAGCTGGCGGCGCTGCTGGTTCTCATTCATGATGGCTGCGCGATCTTCCTCTGGCCTGCATCTTTTACACTGACCAATGTCCTGCGTGCGGCAAATGATGTAAGATTCCCCATGGTGGTATCTATTATGTCCATGGTGATTGTTCGAATCGGAGGAGGATATATACTGGCTGTAATTCTGGGGATGGGAGCCGTGGGAATATGGTTTGCCATGGTCCTGGACTGGATTATGCGGGTCATCTTTTTCGTAAGACGGTATTGCAGCGGAAAATGGAAAAACATTGTCTAAGCTAATTTCACGGGGAGGGATCCGAGACCGCAGCATGCACAGATAGGAATCCGGGAACCCTCCCCCGTCCAGTGAAATGCAACTTTCCTATTGCGGGAAATGGGTAAAATATTATATAATAACTACGATAAGTGTTAATTTTTATTTCACAAATACTCAATTTCATATTGAAATGAGAAGCGGGGTGCAGAATCATGATTAAAAGAATCGGTTTATTAACAAGCGGCGGTGACTGTCAGGCATTAAATGCGACTATGCGAGGCGTAGTAAAGGGATTATCCAACTCCATTGACGAGCTGGAGGTCTACGGCTTTGATGATGGCTATAAGGGCCTCATTTATGGCAAATACCGCATGCTTACCTCCAGAGATTTTTCCGGTATCCTGACACAGGGCGGGACGATCCTCGGTACATCCAGACAGCCGTTTAAACTGATGCGTGTGCCGGATGAGAAGGGTCTTGATAAGGTAGAAGCCATGAAGCAGACCTACTACAAGCTTTGTCTGGACTGCCTGGTAATCCTGGGCGGCAATGGAACTCAGAAGACAGCCAATCTTTTGAGAGAAGAGGGACTGAATATCATTCATCTTCCCAAGACCATTGACAATGACATCTATGGAACGGACATGACCTTTGGTTTCCAGAGTGCAGTAAATATTGCGACCAATGCAATTGACTGTATTCACACAACAGCAGCATCCCACGGACGAGTATTTATCGTAGAAATCATGGGTCATAAAGTAGGAAGTCTGACACTGCATGCAGGGCTTGCAGGCGGCGCGGATATCATCCTGATTCCGGAGATTCCATATGATATTAAAAAGGTGGGAGAAGCAATCAAGAAACGTAATAAAGCAGGCAAGAGATTTACCATCCTTGCAGTTGCGGAAGGTGCTATCTCCAAAGAAGACGCTGAACTTCCAAAGAAAAAATACAAAGAAAAACTGGAAGCAAGAGCAAAGAAATATCCGTCTGTTTCCTATGAGATCGCAGACGAGATCTTCAAAGAAACCGGAAGTGAAGTGCGTGTTACCGTTCCCGGCCATACACAGCGGGGCGGTGAGCCATGTGCATATGACCGTGTGCTTTCTACCAGGATCGGTGCCGGTGCTGCGGAAGCTATCCTGGATGAAGAGTATGGTGTCATGATCGGTATCGTAAACGGCAAGATCAAACGTGTGCCCCTGGCTGAATGTGCAGGCAAGCTGAAAATGGTATCTCCGAAAGACCAGACTGTAAAAGCAGCAAAACAGATTGGCATCAGCTTCGGCGATTGATCTTAAGACAGGAAACTGCCGGCCGCGGCGTCTTTATAGTATAAAATGATATAGAACATCACTCCGCCGCGGGACATTCTCCTGCGGCGGCTTGGTGCCAAGCATACCTTCAGGAAGGTCCGGAAGGCCTTCTTCGGGTAAAGAGGAGTTTGCTCATGAGTTATACAGCCTTATATAGAAAATTCCGCCCTGACAATTTTGCAGATGTAAAAGGACAGGATCATATTGTGACAACTTTGACCAACCAGATTAAGGCGAATCGTATCGGTCATGCGTACCTGTTCTGCGGCACCCGTGGCACCGGTAAAACTACTGTCGCCAAGATTCTGGCAAAGGCGGTCAACTGCCAGCACCCGGTAAACGGAAGCCCCTGCAATGAATGCGAAATGTGCAGGGCTATCCAGGCAGGAACATCTATGAATGTGATTGAGATCGATGCTGCCTCCAACAATGGCGTGGACAATATCCGTGAAATCAGGGAAGAGGTTTCCTACCGGCCAACAGAGGGAAATTACAAGGTCTATATCATTGACGAGGTCCATATGCTTTCTACAGGAGCATTCAACGCCCTGCTGAAAACACTGGAAGAGCCTCCGTCCTATGTGATTTTTATCCTGGCTACAACTGAGGCCCATAAGATTCCTATCACTATTTTGTCCCGCTGCCAGCGCTACGATTTCCATAGGATTTCCATAGACACCATTGCTGCAAGGCTTGAGGAGCTTTTGAAGGCAGAAAAGGTTGAGGCCGAAGAAAAAGCAGTACGCTATGTGGCAAAAGCGGGGGATGGATCCATGAGAGACGCCTTAAGTCTTTTGGATCAGTGCATTGCTTTTTATCTGGGAGAAACACTGACGTATGATAAAGTGCTGGATGTCCTGGGTGCAGTGGACAATGAGGTATTCAGCAAACTTTTGCGCAGGGTTCTTGCAGGAGATGTGACAGGTGCCATCCGTGTGCTGGAGGACCTGATCGTAGGCGGCCGGGAACTGGGGCAGTTTGTAGCGGATTTTACCTGGTATATGCGGAACCTGCTTTTGGTAAAGACATCCGAAAATCCGGAAGAAGCCATAGACGCATCCTCCGAGAATCTGAAACTTCTGAAAGAAGAAAGCGAAATGGTGGATGCAGAAACTCTGATGCGCTATATCCGTATCTTTTCGGATTTATCCAATCAGATTCGCTTTGCAGCGCAGAAAAGGGTTTTGGTGGAGATCGCGCTGATTAAATTATGCCGTCCCGCGATGGAAACCAATCTGGATTCCGTACTGGACAGAATCCGTGTACTGGAAAAGCAGATGGAAGAGCGTCCGATGCAGCAGGTGATCGTGCAGCCGGGGACACAGGGAATGGCAAAAGCTCCGTCGGAGCCGGAGACCAAGGAGCAGAAGCCGGAAAAGGCAGCCCCGGAGGATCTGCAGAAAATCGTTGCAGGCTGGAAAGCAATTGTAGGCCAGACCTCCGCAGTATTTAAGCAGATGCTTCAAAAAGCAATCCCTAAGTATAACGGCCAGACCGGAGAACCTGTTTTATTTGTGGAATTTCAGGATTTTCTCGGCCAGACCTACGTGGATAATCCGGAATATAAGCAGGAACTGCAGGAAATTATCCGCAGTCAGACAGGCAAAACCGTAGAGATTCAGATGCTGGTAGCCAATAAGCACCAGCACACAAATTTGGCACAGATCACAGTGGACCAGGCCATACGGGATAATATCCATATGGATGTTGTGATCGAGGAAGATCCCGGGGAATTAGAAGAAAAAGAATAATTTTTCTGATCAAAGTGATAAATATCTTTAAAGGAGGAATGATCCATGGCAAAACGTGGAGGTTTTCCTGGCATGGGAATGCCGGGAAATATGAATAATTTAATGAAACAGGCGCAGAAAATGCAGCGCCAGATGGAAGAAAACCAGAAAGCACTGGAAGAAAAGGAATTTACCGCAGCAGCAGGCGGCGGAGCTGTTGAAGTGACCATTTCAGGAAAAAGAGAAGTGGTAAGGGTGAAGCTGGCTGAAGAAGTGGTAGATCCGGATGATATTGAAATGCTGGAAGATCTGATCGTAGCCGCTACAAACGAAGCTTTGCGTAAAGTAGAAGAAGAAAGCTCCCAGGTGATGTCAAAATTAACCGGAGGACTTGGGAGCATGGGCGGAGGCTTCCCGTTCTGATGGAATACTACAGTACACATATTAACAAACTGATCGAGCAGCTTTCCCATTTGCCCGGAATCGGTGCGAAATCTGCCCAGCGTCTGGCTTTTCATATTATGAACATGCCGAAGGATCAGGTGCAGCAGCTTACAGGCGCCATACTGGGTGCGCGGGAAAATGTTCAGTACTGTAAAAACTGCTATACCCTTACAGATAAGGAGCTTTGCCCTATCTGCAGCAATCCCAGCCGTGATGGAAAGACCATTATGGTTGTGGAGAATACCAGGGATCTGGCAGCATATGAAAAAACAGGCAAATATGAGGGCGTTTATCATGTGCTTCACGGGGCTATTTCTCCCATGCTGGGAATCGGTCCGGATGATATCAAATTAAAAGAATTGATGCAGCGTCTTCAAAATGATGTGCAGGAGGTCATTATCGCCACAAATTCAAGCCTGGAGGGCGAGACGACTGCCATGTACATAAGCAAGCTGATCAAACCGACAGGAATCAAGGTTACCAGAATCGCCAGCGGTGTGCCTGTAGGGGGAGATCTGGAATATATTGATGAGGTTACGCTCCTTCGGGCGTTAGAAGGCAGGGTGGAACTGAAGTGACAAAGAAAAAAGCAACATCCTCGGATGTGGCAGAGCTTGCAGGGTTTTCCCAGGCAACCGTATCCATGGTGCTGAACCGCAAATACAATGTATCCTTTTCCAGGGAAACTGTGGAACGTGTGGAGCAGGCTGCGCGGGAACTGGGATATGAGCTTCCGAAACATAAAACCCAGAAAAAAAATAAAAAAGAAAAGCTGATCGTGGTTTTTTGCCCGACAATCACAAGCCCTTACTATGTTTTGCTTCTGGAGGGGATTGAGTCCATTGCAAACGAGCAGGGCTACAGTGTTTTTATCTGCAATACCCAGCGAGATGCAGGATTGGAGGAAAAATACCTCCGGATGATGCGCACCCTACGTCCCCAGGGAATTATCTATGCCTGTAACCCCAACCCGGATTTCCAGAAACAGGTAGAGGAAATGGCAAAAGAGATTCCCCTGGTCATTATCAGCAATAAAGAGAAAACCACCACAGTGGATGCCATTAACCAGAACAATACAGAGGTTGGAAAGCTGATGGCACGTCACCTGCTGGAACTGGGGCACAGGGATGTGGCCTTTATCACTCCGCCTCTGACGAGACGCCAGTGGCAGCGCTCCCGCCGCATTGAGGGCTTTGTAAAAGTCTTTGAGCAGGAGGGGCTGAAAGATCATGTGATTATTAAAGCAGCAGATGAATCTTTTGACCGGCACATTCCCCGGACAGATTCGGAGTATTCCATGGGTTATCAGCTTACGACGGAGCTTTTATCTGAGGGAAGAAAATTTACTGCCATTGCAGGGCAAAATGACATGATGGCTTATGGGGCTATTGATGCCCTTGGAGCCGCAAAGCTGCATGTTCCAAGGGATGTTTCGGTAATTGGCTGTGATAATATTTTTTATTCCGGTATCCGGAGGATTTCTCTTACCACCATCGACCATTTTGTGGCATTAAAAGGCAGAGATGCTTGTGATATCATCATCCGCAAGATCGGGATGAACTCTCAGCTTTACGGCGGACTTCGCCCAACCAGCCTGTACAATATCGAGTACACCCCGAAATTGATTGTGCGAAAAACCACCGCATATGCCAGAAATTAGTATTTTCTGAATGCGGAAACAGAAAATTAAATAAATATGGCATGAAAAAATATTAATAATAATTTGAAGTGAGATGGTGTTGAATCTCTGAATTGACAGCGGACGAGACACCCTTTTTATTTCATACATCCTTGTTTCAGGCAAGATGATAATTAATAATCACCAAAATATTAATAATATATTTATTAATAGAATGTAGCATGTCTTGACCTTGCCGCTGATTTTGCTATAATGTGATTAACAAGTAAACGTGCAAAGACACAGGAGGTCAAAACATGAAATTTTTTATTGATACAGCAAAAGTAGAAGATATCCGTAAAGCCAATGACATGGGAATCATCTGCGGCGTAACTACAAACCCTTCTCTGATCGCAAAAGAGGGAAGAGACTTTACAGAGGTTATTAAGGAGATCACCAGCATTGTAGACGGTCCTATCAGCGGTGAGGTAAAAGCTACTACCACAGATGCAGAAGGAATGATTGCAGAAGGCCGTGAAATCGCAAAGATCCATCCGAACATGGTTGTGAAGATCCCTATGACAGGTGAAGGCTTAAAAGCAGTTAAGGTTCTGGCAAAAGAAGGAATCAAGACAAATGTGACTCTTATATTTACTGCAAATCAGGCACTTCTTGCAGCAAGAGCAGGTGCAACTTATGTATCCCCATTCCTTGGAAGACTTGACGATATCTCTACAGACGGACTTCCGCTGATCCGCCAGATTGCTGAAATGTTTGCCATCGCTGACATTCCTACCGAGATCATTGCAGCCAGCGTACGTCATCCTGTACATGTAACCGAATGTGCTCTTGCCGGAGCTGATATCGCTACTGTACCGTATAAAGTACTGGAGCAGATGCTGCATCATCCTCTTACTGACGCAGGAATCGTAAAATTCCAGCAGGACTACAAGGCTGTATTTGGTGAATAAGAAGGCTTTGGTGAACCGAGCTTCTTTGACAAATCTATAAGGAGAATAGAAACATGGACAAATTAGAGCTTCAGAAAATTGCAAACGAGGTCCGCAAAGGCATCGTAACAGCAGTTCATGCAGCAAAGGCCGGACATCCGGGCGGTTCTTTATCTGCTGCTGATTTATTTACCTATCTGTACTTTGAAGAAATGAACATTGACCCGAAGGATCCTAAGAAAGCAGACCGTGACCGTTTTGTATTGTCCAAAGGCCATACTGCTCCGGGACTTTATTCCGTACTGGCAAACAGAGGTTATTTCCCGGTAGAAGACTTAAAGACCCTTCGTCACTTAGGCTCTTATCTGCAGGGACATCCGGATATGAAGCATATTCCTGGTGTTGATATGTCAAGCGGTTCTCTTGGACAGGGAATCTCCGCAGCAGTTGGAATGGCTCTTTCCGGGAAATTAAGCGGCGACTCCTACAGAGTATACACTCTTCTGGGCGACGGCGAGATAGAGGAAGGTCAGGTTTGGGAGGCTGCTATGTTTGCAGGCCACAGAAAACTGGATAACCTTGTTGTGATCGTTGACAACAATGGCCTCCAGATTGACGGTGCCATTGATGAGGTATGCTCCCCATATCCCATTGACAAAAAATTTGAAGCATTTAATTTCCATGTGATCAATGTTGCTGACGGAAATGACATGGATCAGTTAAAAGCAGCCTTTGACGAGGCAAGGGTTACCAAAGGAATGCCTACAGTGATCATCATGAAAACCGTAAAGGGCAAAGGTGTATCCTTCATGGAAAACCAGGTAGGATGGCACGGCAAGGCTCCTAATGATGAGGAGTATGCACAGGCAATGGAAGACTTAAAAAAGGCAGGTGAAGCATTATGTCAGATGTAAAGAAAATAGCTACAAGAGCCAGCTATGGCAATGCCCTGGTAGAGCTGGGCAAAAAGCATGAGAATGTAATCGTTCTGGACGCTGACCTTGCTGCAGCTACCCAGACAGGAATCTTTAAGAAAGAATTCCCTGAGCGTCACATTGACTGTGGTATTGCGGAATGTAATATGGTAGGTATCGGCGCTGGAATTGCAACTACAGGCAAGGTTCCTTTTGTGAGCACATTTGCCATGTTTGCAGCAGGACGTGCTTATGAACAGGTTCGTAACTCTGTGGGATATCCGAAGCTGAATGTAAAGATCGGTGCTACCCACGGCGGTATTTCTGTTGGAGAAGACGGTGCAACCCATCAGTGCTGTGAGGATTTTGCCCTTATGAGAAGCATTCCGGGAATGGTAGTAGCCTGCCCGTCTGATGATATTGAAGCCAAAGCAATGGTAGAGGCAGCTTACGAACATGTAGGCCCTGTTTATATGAGATTCGGACGTCTTGCAGTTCCAGTGATCAATGACAGACCGGATTATAAATTTGAACTTGGCAAAGGAATCGTTTTACGGGAAGGCAAGGACCTTACCATTATTGCCAATGGCCTTTGTGTTGCTCCTTCTCTGGAAGCAGCAGAAAAGCTGGCAGCAGAGGGCATTGACGCAAAAGTAATCAATATCCACACCATCAAACCGTTGGATGAAGAGCTGGTAGTTGCAGCAGCAAAAGAAACAGGCAAAGTGGTTACTGTAGAAGAACACTCCATTATTGGCGGTCTTGGCGGCGCAGTTTGCGAATGTCTGTCCGAAAAAGCCCCTGTTCCGGTAAAACGTATTGGTGTAAGAGACGTATTTGGCGAATCAGGCCCTGCAGCAGCACTTCTTCAGAAGTATGAACTGGATGCAGAAGGCATTTATAAGCAGATTAAAGCGTTTGTATAAGACTTTCTGACGGGAGAATATTTCCGGCAGGAATCAGGCTTAAAATTCCCTGTGTGATGGTATCTGCCAGGGAAATTACAGTTGATAGACGGGTTGTCTGAAGCGTAAATTGCTCCAGCATACCGCCGATGTTTACAATACCGGTAATATGAATATCTCCCACAGGAGGCAATTCTTTGTGCACCCCTGCACCTGGGTAGAGTGCACCATTTCCGATGGTCACATAACCCAGGTGCTTTTTTTGTCCGAGAGAGGCGTCTATGGCGATCACCAGGGCATGGGGATGCCGCTCTTCAATAGAGGAAGACATTTGTTCCAGGTTCATTGCATGTACAGGTTCATTTAAGGTGCCGTATACAGAAATTCCGGGTCCTCTGTAAGCGCTTAACTGTTGGCCGACATAGGGCCCAAGGCAGTCTCCTGTCATCCTGTCACTTCCGATGCAGAGAAAAACAAGCTCCTCCCAGAAGCCCTGATGATGCCGGATACATTTTTTTAAAAGAAAAGCAATTTCCTGTGATGAACTTTCTTTTTTCGTATCAATATAAAACGTCATAATTTTCCCTCGCAAATTTTTTCAGTCAAAAAACCGCTTTGTTTCATCATATCCAGAAACAGGACAGATTATGCACCGTGCAAAATCTGTCGCTAAATTCTTGGAAAAGCCTCTTACATTCCGGCAAAATCTGCGTTTCTCATATGCTATTCTGATACCCGAAGGGGTGATATAACATGATTGAGGTTATTTATAAGGAAGAGAAGCAGGAGGCAAAGGGGAATGAGGGATTATTTGCCGTCCCAAGAAATATACGTCAGATAGGGCTTCCGGGAGAAGACTATAGAATTTATGTGGAAGACTATGTGTACACGTTTCTGGTGCGGCTGGCCGGAGCGGATACAGGCGGAGAAAACGAGAGAGGACATCTGGCCGTACTGACAGGGGAGTCAAAATGGCAGGCAGGAGTTACGTACGTGTTTGTGCGGGGAGCCCTTACCATAGATAAGGCGGAAGCTGCGGCAGATCATATTGATTTTTCGGAAAAGGTCTGGGCAAAAGTCCACGATGAACAGGAATTGTATTTTCCCGGGCAGGAAATTGTAGGCTGGTTTTTTGCACAGCAGGAATTGCAGCTGGAAATCACAGAAGTATTTAGGAGAGTACATTTAAAGCATTTTGGAGGCGGAGAAAAGGTTCTGCTGCTGATGGATCCGGCAGAACGGGAAGACGCCTTTTTTCGCTATGAGAACAACTTTTTGGTACGGCAGCCAGGATATTATCTTTTTTATGAAAAAAATCCGCTGATGCAGAATTATATGCTGGATAAAAATCAGGAAATTCCTGCTGAACAGACAGAGGAGGTGCCGGATGAGGCTGTAGTCGCTTTCCGGAAAATTATCAGGTCTAAGAAAAAGAAAAACGGGGATGAGAAGACAGAGGAAGTGGTTCCGGAGCAGAATGAGGAAAAGCCCTCGATATTTTCTTATGCGGCAACAGCATGCCTGGCAATCTCCGTGCTTGCGGTAGGTGTGAGCTTTTATCGGAATTATCAGGAAGGCTATAGCCTGGAACAGCAGATCCAGACGGCATCTACTGTCATAAAAGGAAGAAATTCAGAAGATGTCTCGGAGCCCCCTGTAAAAGGGGCTGTGCCGACCCCTGTTTTAAAAGAGAAAACAGGGACCCCCACACAATCGCCGGAAAAGGAGCGAAAGAATACGGCGGAAGATCAGTCTTCCGATGAAGGGGATGGAAAGCAGAAAGCAAATGTATCAGACAGTGCCTCCGGGCAGGTAAGCGGCAAAACGGACGGAGACGGCACAAATGCTGTGACAGAGACTATGAATGCCGGCGCGGAAGAAGAAAATGGCGGAACGCAGCAGACAGAAGCTACAGTTCAGGCACAGGAAGAAGATCCGATCACACGGGAGGAATCGGATTTACGTAAAGCAAAACGGAGGCAGGAGCTTGCGGCGCAGGAAGATGAGAAAACGCAAAGTGCTGCAGAGACAGCCAATGGATCAGAAACGAATCAACCGGCCTCCAGTACTTCAGCCCATGCTTCTTATGTAATACGACCGGGAGATACACTGTATCAGATTAGTATTGAGAAGTATGGAAGCATGGATGCAATTGCAGAGATTTGCCGCTTAAACGGTCTTTCTGAAAATGAAATTATTTATCCGGGACAAATAATTGTATTACCATAAAGAAGTATGCTATAATAGGGACATTGGACACTTGGCAGAGAATACATAAGGTAAGGTTAGGTTATGGCAAATACAATCAAAAAAATCAGAAAGAAACTCAGACGTCGTAAAATGCTGGCGGAGAAGGCCAGACTGGAAAGAAAGCAGGGCATTGCAGAAGGAACCCGCAGGTCAAGATTGAGCCGACGTGAAAGAGAGACATTAAAGAAAGTGCTCACAGCTGCAGCACTTGTGATTCTGCTGGCTCTTGCGCTGACACTTTTCTTCGAAAAATACAGATACAATAGTTATAAGGTCCTGAAAACAAGTGAACAGGAGGACATTGTTTCTACGAAATATGTGGAATTGGACGGAAGAATCCTTCGCTATAGTCCGGAGGGGGCATCTCTTGTGAACCGCAAGCTGGAAACTGTGTGGAACGATATTTATGAAATGCAGAATCCTGTTGCAGATGTTTGCGGCAGCCAGGCGGTGATTGCTGACAGGGACGGTACCACACTTCGAATTTATGATAAGGATGGTATGTCAGGTTCTGTTACGACATCATACAGCATTATAAAAGCCCGTGTTTCCCAAAACGGACTTGTGGCAGCGATTCTGGATGGGGGAGATGACACATGGATTAATTTTTATACTTCAAATGGCAGCCTGATTGCAGAAAATCAGACGAAGGTAGATGATCCGGGATTTCCAATGGATGTAGCGATTTCAGATGACGGGATGATTATGATGGTTGCGTTCCAGTTCGTGGATGGAAGTGATACCACCAGCTACGTTGCCTTTTACAATTTTGGAGATGTGGGACAAAATGAGGATGACAGGATCGTCAGCGGCTACCGTTATGAAGGCGTAGTGATTCCCCAGATTCAGTATCTGGAAAATTCCAGCTCTGTGGCGCTTCGGGATAACGGCTTTACACTTTACAGCGGCAAGCAGATTCCAAAAGAAAATAAAACCGTCCAGGTGGATAAAGAAATCGTCAGCACGTTTTATGACGATGACACGATTGGCCTGGTCTTTAAGAATGACAGCAAAGATAAACTGTACACAATGGAAGTATATACCGCTGGTGGAAAACTGAAATTTCGGAAGGATTTCAGCATTCCTTATACCACCATTCGTATGAGCGACGGTAATATTTTAATGTATAACAGTGCGCAGATTGCTGTTTGGAATGATAAAGGAACAGAGAAATACAGCGGAACGATCGATGGAACTGTGAATGATTTCTTTAAGATAGGCTGGAATAAATATCTTCTGGTATTGGACAGCGGTGTAAATATCATTAAATTAAGCTAGGAGGAGCAGATGAACATAACGTGGCTTGGCATTGGAATGGCTGGCATTCTGGTGCTGTTCGGATGGTTTGGCTATAAACGTGGATTTATAAGAGAAGTAATGTCCATGTTTTTTGTGGTGTTGTCCATTGCTCTTGTCTGGCTCATTAACCCATATGTGAACGATTTCCTGAAAGATAATACACATCTGTATGAAAGCGTTCAGGACACGACCAAAGGTTTTGTAGAAACACAGCTTAACGGACAAGTATCTCTTGACCAGCAGGGACAGGGCAGTTTGATTGAATCATTGGGTCTTCCTGCATTTCTGGCAAAGGGATTGACAGAAAACAATAATGCAGCAGTTTATGAATATCTGGCGGTCAGTACTTTTACAGACTATGTGTCAGACTATATTGCAGTTGCGGTTGTGAACGGCGTTTCCTTTCTTCTGTCATTCTTTTTGACAACACTTATGATCAGGATGCTCACATACGCACTTAATATTATAGCGCGGCTTCCGATTATAAAAGGAGTAAACAGGCTGGGGGGTCTGTTTGTGGGAGGGATGAAAGGTCTGTTGTTTATCTGGGTTGCACTTTTGCTGCTGACTGTATTTTGTAATACAGAACTCGGACGGCAGGGATTATATTTTGTTGAAAACGATGATATTGCAAACTTCATTTACGAAAAGGACGTTTTTGTGAAAATATTTATGAGTATTTTTTACGGAAAAGCATAAAAAGGTCTTGACTAGAAAAGAACAGAGTGATATACTAAATCCGCTTCTCAATTGAAGCGGATTTTTTTTCACTATTTTATAAGCCAATAAAAATAGTGAAAAAAGTTGTTGACAAGCACTCGGTTATATGATAAAGTAATTGAGTTGCTAAAAACAACAAAGCACAACAAAAAATCTAAAAAACTTAAAAAAGTTGTTGACAAAGATGGAAAGTTGTGGTAATCTAATAAAGCTGTCGCAAGACAGAAACCTTGATAACTAAACAGTGAAACACATACGATTCTCGAAAATTCTTTACACATGAACACTTAACGAAGCAAAGCTGAGTTTAGTGTGAATGCGGTTCGGTTCGTAAGAAGCGAACTTCATTAATTGCGGAGAGAAATCTTCAAAAACAGTAAAAACGAGAGATAGCTAGTAGGTTGTCTTGAGTGAATCAAACACATT
>JAETNR010000051.1 GCA_021772055.1 Blautia sp.
TTCAATAAGATTTTTTACTAACCTGTCAAAGTCAGTAATCTTATTTTACACTGAGGTATTTTTTTCTCAACCTTCTTTCTCGGAATTTCCTATATTTAAATTATACAGGAAGCTCCATAATGCTTCAAAAAATTCCCGCCTGTCACTTCCGGATGTCTTTTTGTTAAACCATTCCACAACACTTTTACGGAAAATGTCCATCACTTCTGCATTGGGAATCCTGAGTGCCGTCTGTGTTTCTTCCAGGTTATCTCCTTTTTCCATAGCTTCCGGTTTTACTCTGGTCAAATAACCGGTCATATAAAGAAGGCTCCACAAGTTCGCTTCTGATGAAGTGATAAATTTATATGTCAGATTTTCACTGATCGTTTCTTTGATGTAGCTTCCTGTCAGGAGAGTCTCAAATTTTTCTGTCACATCAAATTCTGCTTTATCAAGAAACTGTTCAATCACTGCATTGTCGCTGGTATGCTCCCAGAAATTTTCCGGTTTTTCCACGCCTTGGGATATGGCTTTGTTTACATAATTCAGCACATCCCAGGGACAATAAATATCCATATCCCCAAAACGATAACCATCATACCATTGCTGTATCAGTTCAAATTTATCTTCCAGTTCCGAATCCCTCAAAAGCTGCTTTATTTCATTATGGGTAAATCCGAAATACTCATCATATCGTCTGTCAGATATAGTATCTATGGTGAAGTTATTTAACCCTGTAAAGATACTTTCTTTGGTTATCCTTAAACATCCTGTTACTATGGCAAATTTAAGAGAGGTATTGTCTTTCATTGCAGTGCTCAGCATCCCGCTTATCATATCAAGCATCTGCTCGTAATAACCGTTTGTATTTGCTTTCGCAACCGGCACATCATATTCATCCAAAAGCAAAATAACCTCTTTCCCATAATATACTGACATAAGCTGCACAAGTTTACATAAACTATTCTTTACAGCTTCCGGATTCGCTTTCCCTGCTGCAACGCAGGAAAAAAACTCCTTGTCAAATAAATTAAGTTTTTCACTGTCCAGCAGATATAAATACTTTTTATACAGTTCCGCCATCACGTATGCCAGCTGAGCATATGCCGCCTCAAACTTCAGTCCATCCACACTCTTAAATGAAACAAGCAATACCGGATACTTATTCATCCATTCTTCGCACAATTCCTGATTTTCACTTATCTTTAATCCCTTGAACAGTTCTCTGCTGTCCTCTCTGATATCAAAAAAATGCGCCAGCATACTCATTCCTAATGTTTTTCCAAAGCGGCGGGGACGGGTAAGCAATGTCACCTCTGCCGGTTTCGGCATCAGAAGTTTCCGGACTAAATCCGTTTTATCAATATAGTAATATCCGCCTTCTCTGATTTTCTTAAAATCGGAGATTCCCACAGGAACATCAATTCTATTCATAAAGCACTCTCCCTCCCTGCTCTTCGCTCTATCACTTACATTATCCTCTTCAGCCTTACAGTTCTTCCATCCTGCACTTATGCACCTTTGTCTTTTTGTCATAACTGATTCCAACAGCCAGGATTTTCCCCGTATATTTGCTCTTTTCACCAAGCTTTCCTTTAAAGCGTATTGCATACTGCTTTTCTTTGATCTGGCGAATCGCTTCTTCCGGGGTGTGACCTGCTTTTAATTCCAAAATGATACAGGTGTCCCCTCTCTCTTCCGGATAAAAAATGAAGTCAACAAATCCCGCTCCTGCCTTATCCTCTCTCTCAATACGGTATCTATCTCTGGCAGACAGATACACCAGATTCACGATTGCAGACAGTTCCCTATTCGGAATGGATACCCTTCCCTTATAATAACTCAGGAATCCATATACAACCATGGCAGATAGAATTTCTTCCCTCGTGTTCAGATTCATGGAAGTTGCTGCATACTCACGGATTTTTGCCGGCACGCTCTCCCCGGAAATCATAAGCGCCAGATCATTCCGTACATCTGCCACATTATGCTCAATATAGTAAAAAATCTCATCATATGGTCCCGCGCTTGTCCAATAGCTGCCAAGATTTTCATTTGTCAAAGAAGCTGCTACAGAACGGGGATTATACATCCGGTCACCGGATTTTGTATAATAACCGTCATACCAGATACGAAGCCCCTCTCTTGTGACAGCAGGCGTCTTTTTCTGCTGATTGCAAGAGCCGCAGTATCGCTGATACAGCAGATCCACCTCCGGGGACGGGTAATGCAGATATGCCTGTTTCCAAGTTCAGCCAAAGGAAACAGTTCTTCCAAAAGCATCGATTTATCCACAAAATACGGACTGCATGTCTCATTTTTATATAATGTGTACGGTGAAAAACTATTCAAATACAGTCCCATATAAACACCCTCCGGTATCCATTTTTCCTGAATCCTGCAGCGCTGCCTGCTTTCTTTTTTAAGTCCGGCACCTTTTCCGTTTCGTTCAGAGCTCGCTTCATGCCCCGGAATGGTCGTCCGCAAATTTCACCTTCTCCAGCATCTCATAAGTCACTCCATACTTCTCCGCAATATCCCGGGCGTAGGATAAGCCCTCCGGCGGAGCCACCAAAAGCCTGTAGGAACGCCTTCCCTCCCTGGTCTCCGTAATCAGGCTTGCCACCTTGCTGTCGCCGCCCTCCCGGTTCAATTCCTCCAGTTCCATTGCCAGTTTATGCATATGGGTATTATAGATCGTCCGCACCCCAAGCCTGCGCAGAATTCGCACCACGTCCCTTGCAATATAATATCCTTCCTCAAAAGAAGTGGTGGAGAAGGATTCATTTAAAAGGAGCAGACTCCTGGCAGTTGCTTCCTGAAAGATATCCCGGAATCTTTTTGATTCCTCACCAAGTCTTCCAAGATCCATCGTCTGATTTTCATCCGCAGGATAATGGGTAAACAGATTATCCGCAGGGCTGAAGGCAAAGGAATCCGCAGCCACATAGATGCCTCCCTGTGCCATCAGAAAAGCAATACCCACAGCCTGGGTTATGGTAGTTTTTCCGCCCCGGTTGGCGCCTGTCAGAATATAGATCCGATGCTCTTTGTCAAAATCCAGGTCATTGGTTACAATAGAGCTGCTTCCCTCCCCTTTTTCCAGAAGAGACTGGGCAAGCCGAATATTATAAAGCCCTTCTGCACGCATCTCCCTCTGTTCAGTTTCCAGCACCTTAGGTTTGCACATGGCAAAGCCCTTTTCCTGCAGTTTTTCCACATATTCTGCCCAGCGAATATAGTATAAAAGCTCCGGCAGCATTCCCGAGATCGTATAGGTACTTACCTCCACATGCCTGGAAAGCACGTGCTTTAGCTTTTTCACGATTCTTGTAAGCATGGAACTCATGGCACGGTCCAGAATATGTATCGCATCCTTGCTCTGCTCATCATTGGATACATTGGCAAGCCCTCTTGGGATCACTCCCATCATTCCCCTGGATGCACTCCAGGATATGGTGCGCTCCAGGCCGCTTGTATCGATCTCCTGGCCCGATGTGCGGAAGCTATACTGCTCTCTCCAGTCATTTCCCTCCTGTATGTCGTCCCTGCGATTCAGAAATTCACAAAAATTGGAAATCACACCGGACCTGGTAAAAGTTTTCCCGTTAATCGAGACGATCCCAACCTCCACAGGCTCATAGCGGTCATTTAAATTCACGCCAAGGGTAACGCTTTTCACTTTAGAAGCATCTACTTTCAGCGCCTGAATATCCTTTTTTAATTCTTCAAATCCTCCGTCCGTATAAAGCTTTCCCACATACTCCTTAAGGGCAAGCAGTCCCTCGGATCGGATTTCAGTCTCATTTAAACAGGCATACATCGCCTCCACGCACTGAATATACTCATCCATTTCATCCAGGCGGTGAACCAGCTCCCATACGCCTGCAGCATCCGATTCCTTCCCGAAACTCCCGTATTCCCTGAGAAAATCCACCCTGTCCATCAGCTTATGAAGCTGTTCCCGAAGCTTTGAAAATTTCAGGATATCCTCAAAAATGTCGCACCTGTACTGTATGACTCTCGGATCCCCGGAAATATGGGTGAGAATACTCCTGATCAGCTTTCTTTCCTGCTCCATGGGACATAAATGCCCGCAGATTTCTTCTACGGAAAGATCATGTGCTGTCTCCACGGGCAGGATTTTATACTCCAGCTTCAATCCCGCAGGGTAAAGCAGGCTTAATTCTACCATTTTCGTGCCTCCTTCTGAAACCATTTCTGAGGAAACTCAAACACCAGCAGAATTCCCATAACAATGGCTACCGCAATTTTCAAAGTTTCAAATCCCCGCGCTCCTGCCTTGTCCAGCTCATTGGTCACAACATAGTATGCTGTCCAGTAAATCCCTGCCCCCGGTACCAGCGGAAAAATACCCGCGATCAGAAATACGGTAACAGGACAGCGCTTTCGAACTGCAAAAAGCCTGGAAAGAAAAATCACCAGAACTGTTGCCAGAAAAGTGGACGTAAACGATGATCCATAGGGCAGCAGCAATTTATAGCACAGCCAGCCCAAGCCCCCGATCAATCCGCAGTAGCCGTAATATTTCTTTGGCACCTGAAACAAAAGTGCAAATGCAATCGTGCCTATATAAGCAGCAAAAACTTCTAAAATGATCCGTACAGACAACACCCGATTCCTCCAAATGTCTTTTATTATGAGAACGTTTCCTGCCAGATTTAAAGCACAGGTCCGCCTACCATATTATGATATCCCACCATCACGATTCCTACACCCATCGCAATACAGAAAGTGACCAAAAGAGCATCCAGCATCCTTACCGCCCCTGCAATATAGTCCTGATCCGCAATATCCCGGATGGCATTGGTAAAAGCCACGCCAGGCACCAGCGGGATGATCGACCCGATGATCATTTCTCCTAAATGATGCCCGATCCCCATTTCATAAAAAAGGACTGAAGCCAGAGTTACCAGCATTCCTCCTGTAATATTCGATACGATTTTGGAAAGTCTGCCCCTTACCAGATATAACAGATACAGATATAACAAAATCCCCGCCAGAAATGCAGCTCCGCAGTCCACAAAATCCCCGCCAAACAGCAGGCAGAAACAACCGCTTCCCACACCGGAAGCAATTACCTGGTGAAGCCGACGTGCCGAAGGCATCTGCTGTATCTCCAAAAGCCGCTCCTTCGCCTGCGCTGTAGTATGCATTCCGTGCTCAATCTCCCTGGAAAGCTGATTGACCGCCGTTACTTTATCCAGTCTCGCCGCACTCAAAGGGATATGGCGCACCCGGGCGAACTCCTTCTCCTTTTCATTTCCCGCAGTGAGAAAAATCCCGCTGCTGAGCACAAACGCATCGCAGGATTCAATCCCATAGGCATGGGCGATCCGGTCAATAGTCTCCTCCACCCGAAATATCTCCGCACCGCTTGCCAGAAGAATATCCCCCGCCAATGCGGCCACATCCAATGCCTCTCTGTTCTGATCTGTTTCCACGAACCATTCCTCCGCATGTAAAAGATAAAGTTATTTTATCACAAACAAAAAAATGATGCTACCTTTTGAATTCCGATTGCCAAAAACAATATCCCTTCTTTCAAACCTGCCTGACAACAGAAAAGATGATGCAGGCTCGTCAAACCGTTCCTGCATCATCCCATTTTATTTACTCATATTCTCTTTTTCTTCCCATGTCCGGCTTAGGAAAGCTGAACGCCCATTTCAATCAGTTCAGCTTTCACTTCTTCGTACATGCGCTCCCATTCCGGAAGTGGGGTGATGGTTTCCATGTCGTATGCTTTATCAAAAGCAACGCCCGGATTTCCGCCCTCTTTCCGGAAAATATATTCATATTTTTCAAGAAGCTTCAGAACGATCTCATTGGCCTGGCTTCTGGTCATATGCTGTCTTGTCACAGCTTTTCCAATCTCTGCCATCAGGCGGATCTCAAGGCCGGTTCCATGAGGTGCATTGCCGTTGGCTGCACCGATTCCCTCCAGATGACCTCCGCAGACAGAAACAACGATGGTATTTGCTGCCACTTCATAGAGCAGTTCCTTCGTCATTGCACCGCTTGCAGGCCACAGGTCACACACGATGATCGCCGGAGCCTGTGTGGCAAAGGTCTGGCAGAGCACTGCCTGAAGCCATAAGCATCCTCTTGCTGTGGTTGCCACATCCGAAATATGGATTGGATGGCACAGATGATAATCTGCATTGCAGATTAGGTTTGCTGCCAGAATGGATGCGATCATAACCATAGTAGCTCCCGGTGCATCGCCCCCAAGGCCTCCTACCATGGTACAAGCCAGAGAAGCATTCCTCATTCCGTAATCAAAAGAGTTTGCTGCACGGAGAAGGTTTCCGCTATCGATCATCAGCTCATTAAAGGTTGCCACAAGATGAGAGTCACAGGGACGTAATGCCCGGTCATAGGAAGCAGCATAATCACCAATCTCTGTTACAGAGCTCTCCGCTGCCAGAAGCCCCATTCCTTCTCGTCCTACCTCTTTTAATGCCTTATGCAGATACTGGAGCTCTCTTCTTACTGCAAATACCTCTGTCACATCACCGCTTCTTACCGGAAAACCATCCACATCCACCAGAGATCCGCAGGTCAGAAGATCAATCAGGGGCTCTTTTGCCACGCTCTGAATGATAGGATAGTAAAGTCTCTCCGGCGTAGGGCATCCCGGGTTTCCTGCCCAGATCAGAGGTTCTCTTTCATCCTCTACCTTTCTTGCCTCAAGAGTTACTGCGTCTTTTCCTTCTCCCATTACAAGAGAAGTTTTCATGTTCCGGATTCCTTCTTCAATTTCCTCTTCCGTGAAGGAAATCACACGCTGTGTGGAAAGATTATACATACCGGTTTTCAGAATCAGCTTCTTGGACGCCTCAAACATATCCCGGAACAGATTTTCATCTTCCGGGATGACCACCTGCTTATCCCAGGAAAAATCATAATCTTCTACCAGTTCCATGACATTTTCTATTACATAATCCATGTCCCAGTCATCCTTGGAAACCTTCGGCCCGGTCTGACCTCTCTGACAAAGTTCCAAAAATTTCTTGTAATCCATACTTATTTCCCGCCTTTTACATTTTCAACAAAGAAATCCTGAGCCAGAATATCTTCATCGCTCAGTGTCTCGCCTTCTGCAACCAGGACATTTCCCTGGTCATCTTTTAATTCGCCGCCGTAAATATTGATTTCACCGCTGGCAATTTTATCTCTGACCTCAAGAACCTTCGCCTGAATATCTTCCGGTACCAAATCAGCATTAAACTCTGCAAGCTGGGAGCACTCGCCGCCTTCATAGTAATTTGCGGAGATGTCAATGGTTCCGTCAGCAGTTTTCTGGAAGATATCTTCAAAGATCGGAGCCCAGTTCCATACAAAAGAGGTCATAACTGCCTTCGGAGCTGATTCCTGCATGTTGATGTTATATCCTACACAAAAAGCACTGTTTTCTTCACAGGTCTGAGGTACCGCCGGAGAAGAAGCCTCCATGCCCATGTATTTCACTCCGCTGTCGATCAGGGTCTTTGCATTGTTGGATTCAATGTCCAGATCATACCAGCTGTCTGCCCATACAACCTGTACCGTCGCATCCGGATTTGCATATTTAGCACCGAGAGCATATGCATTGATGGCAGTACGTACAGAAGCTTCATCCATACTTGCCTCAAATCCAAGCTCATTGGAGCCTTCATTCATCAGCGCACACAGATATCCGGCCTGGAACATACCCTCATAGCCGCGGATCTGGAATTCTACCAGATTATCATAAACATCATTGTTCTGCTGAGCAAAAACAACCTCCGGAAATTCTTCCTGAAGCTCGGCCAAAATAGATGCATAACCTGTGGAGCAGCCGATGATAATATCTGCGCCGTTATCAACCAGCTCTTCTACTGCTGATTCAATCAGCGCCGGATCCTCCTCGGAAATCTCTTCCATTGTCAGAAGATTTGTGGAAGTATCAATTCCCAGGTTTTCGCAGGCTTTTAAAACACCTTCATGCATAGCCTGTGCCCATCCTCCGTCTTCTACAACAGAGTAATGCAGTTCCCCGATTACCAGTTCACTGACATCTTTGCCCTCCTCAGCAAAAACGGCAGTTCCTCCAAAACACATAGCAGCAACAGCAGATGCGGCCAGTACAAGGCCAAGAGTCTTTTTCTTCATAATCTTTTTCTCCTTTAAAAATAGTATAGTATCCTTTATCCTGCCCATCACATAGGGCTGCAGCCGACTTTCCCGTCGGAAATGCACTTAACAAAATTGCGGACTGCCTAACGTCTTTCTCTGTCATAAGGCTTACAAAGAGCCGCCGGCTGTGCTGTATGGGACTTTCTGAAATTTCCTGTTGTAAGAATAAATGCCACAATGGTAGCGACATAAGGAAGCGCACTGTAAATCTCCGTCGGCACGCTTGGAAGGTAAATCTGCAGATTACTTCCCAGACAGCTGATAAATCCAAAAAGCAATGCCCCCATTGTAAGCTTTAAGGGATTCCAAGAGGAAAATGCCACCAGGGCAAATGCGATCCAGCCCTTACCCGCAGTCATGCCGCTGCTCCAGAAATTGGTATTTGCCAGAGAAACACAGGAACCGCTCACTGCGATCATGGCACATCCGAAGATCACATAAGCATAACGCATAGCAAACACATTCATTCCCGCAGAGTCAAGCGCCGCCGGATTCTCTCCCAGGGCACGAAGGTAAAGTCCGTGTTTTGTCTTATAAATATAAAACATCGCCAGGGGCACGATCAAGTACATTGCATAAACTAAAAGATTCTGCTGAAAGAATATCTTCCCTAAAAACGGAATCTTCCCTAAAAGAGGAATGGAAAAATTCTCAAACTTCAGGTTTGCGGCAACACCTGCCACATCCTTTCCCAAAAAACCGCTTAAGCCGGTTCCAAAGATCAGCATCGCCATGCCGCATACCGTCTGATCTGCCTGAAGGGTTACGGTAAGGAAAGCAAACATCAGACCGAACACAGCTCCGGTCAAAAGAACTACCAAAAACGACAAAAGAAGATTATGCGTATTGACTGCCGTAATATATCCGGATACAGCTCCCATAAGCATAATGCCCTCCACACCCAGGTTCATCACTCCTGCACGCTCGGAAAAGGTTTCCCCGATTCCCGCATACATGACAGATACCGCATAGACAATCGCTCCTGAAAAAAGAGAGATTAATAAATTCATGATGCCCTGCCTCCTTTCTTAACGGAAACGATCTTATATCTCTGGAAGAAATCTCCTGCAATCACAATGATCATGATCGCACCCTGCATCATAGTTGCAATCTGTGCAGGAACCCCCATTACCTGTACCGTGGCACTGCTGTTCTGCAGGCCTGCAAAAAGAATGGATACGATAATGACCACCAGAGGATTAAAACGGCTCAGATAAGCAATGACAATTCCGGTATAGCCTGCATTATTTGGCATATTTTCCTGGACTCTTCCGGTAATTCCGGCATACTGGACAAATCCGGCAAGGCCGGCCAGTCCGCCGCTTAGGGCTAGCACCAGAAGAATGTTCTTTTTGATATTGATTCCTGCATATCTGGCAGCTGTCAGGCTTTTGCCGATCACATTAATCTGATAGCCGCTTACCGTATATTTATAAAAGAAAAACAGCAGCAGAGCAATCAGGATTACTACAGGAAATGCGACACTGATCTTAAGTCCCGGAATCTCCGGCAGTGCAAGGCTGTCTGCAATCTTCTCCGTCTGCCCTACATTCTGCCCTTTTGCCTTCCAGGGACCAAGGCACAAATAGCTTAATAAGATCAGTGCAATATAATTCAGCATCAATGTGGTAATACTCTCATCCACATCCCAGAAAGCTTTCGGAGCTGCAGACAGCAGTGCCCAGAGAGCGCCTCCTGCAAAGCAACACACTGCCAGAGCCAGAATTCCCGCAATTCCCGGAAGCTTCGGCCCGTACAGGGCAAAAGCAGCGCCAAAAATCGCTCCCACTGCATACTGTCCCTCCGCACCGATATTATTCAGATTCATCCGGAAAGCGACCGATACTCCAAGACCGCAGAGCATCAGCGGAAGCCCGGATTCAATCGCCTTGCGGATACCTCTCGAGGACAAAAATGCTTTGCTGAACATTTTGCCGTAAACCTCCAGGGGATGGAATCCTACGGCACCGATGATAAATCCGCAGAACACCAGAGCCAGAGCCACAAACAGCAGGGAATTCAGCAAAATCGAAAGCCCGGAGCTGGTGCTTTTTTTCTCTAATCGTAATTTTCTCATAGTTTCTCTCCTGACATTAATCTTCCGATGGTATCATAGTCTGCATTTTCCCGATCCAGAACTGCCATCATATTTCCATCGCACATTACTCCGATCCTGTCTGCCATCTGGAACAATTCGTCCAGTTCCTCGGAAACAAGAAGAACGGCAGTGCCTTTTTCACTTTCTTCCAGGAGGATTTTATGAATGGCCTCTGTCGCACCGATATCAAGTCCCCTGACAGGATAGGATGCTACGAGAAGAGAAGGATTTCCATTGATCTCCCGGGCAATCAGCAGCTTCTGCTGGTTTCCCCCTGACATCAGCCCCACAGGGGAATGAATGCCAGCTGTCTTAATGTCATATTTCTGTATGTAATCCTTTGTTGTTTCATCTATCGCTTTCTTTTTCAGAATACCTTTGCGGCTGAATTTCTCCCATCCGAAATGCTTCAGAATCATATTTTCCGAAAGATCCAGTCCGGGGACAAGACCCATGGAAAGCCGATCCTCCGGGATGAAGGAAACGCCGTTATCTATATGTTTCCGAATGCTTAATTTCGTCAGGTCTTCTCCTTTCACCGTAATCTTTCCGTTTTCTGCCCTGCGAAGCCCTGCAATGGCTTCTGTCAATTCTTTCTGTCCATTTCCCGCTACGCCTGCGATGCCAAAAATTTCTCCTGCATGAATGGAAAAAGATACATTGTTGACTGCAGTCAGGCCTTTGTCATTTTTTACGGATAAATTTTCTACAGTGAGAACGGCTGCTTCCGAACAATGATGGCTCTCACGAATCTGGGGAACAAATTCCCTGTCCCCTACCACCGCTTTTGTCAGACGCTCCACAGTGGCATCCTTTGCTTCCATGGTATCCTCTACCCTGCCGTTTTTCAGCACGGTAATCCTGTCTGCGTTCTGCATAACCTCGTTCATTTTGTGGGAAATGATAATGACGCTTTTGCCGCTGTCCGCCATTCTCCGAAGAACCTTAAACATCTCCACTGCTTCCTGTGCCGTCAAAACAGCGGACGGCTCATCCAGGATCAGAATTTCAGCACCACGGTAAAGCAGCTTCACGATCTCCACTCTTTGCTGCTCTCCAACAGAAAGCTGCCACACCTTCGCGGAAGCATCCACGTCCAGATGAAATTCCCTGGAGCAGGCATTGATGGCATCCTCCATTTCCTTCTGACGGAGAACGGTACTGCAGTCCGGCATATAAAGAAACACATTTTCCGCAACAGACAGGGGAGGGATCAGGCGAAAATGCTGATGCACCATGCCGATTCCCATATCTACCGCCTGCTTGGGTGATTTCATTGAAACTTTTTTTCCCTGATAATAAATTTCCCCGGAATTGGGTTTGTAGATTCCTGTGAGAACATTCATCAAGGTACTCTTTCCTGCCCCGTTCTCTCCCAGCAATGCATGGATTTCTCCGGGATAAAGAGACAAATTCACATTTTCATTGGCTGTCACATTACCGAAACGCTTGGTAATGTTCCGCATTTCAATAACCGGTTCTTTCATGTTTCTTCTCCTATTGTACTTGATACCAGCAGTTATGCTCCACGTCGTAGATTCCCATCGGCGTGATGCGCACTTTCGGAATCACAGGAAGCGCCAGGAACGACAGAGTAATAAAGGGGTCGATTTCTTTGGAGATTCCCATGCTTCTTGCAAGCTCGATCATATTTTTCAGATTGGAAGCTACCTCCTCATGAGGAGATCCGCTCATGAGCCCCATAATTTCCAGAGGCTGTGTCAAAGGCTCCATTCCCTTTTTTACAACGGTATATCCGCCATGGCATTTCATCAGTCCCTCTACGGCCTGCCCCATGGACTCGTCATCATCCCCGATCACAATGAGGTTGTGGGAGTCATGGCCAACAGTGGAAGCAACGGCTCCTCCTTTTATGGAAAATCCCTTCACAATTCCTTTTCCCACCATTCCAGTGCTGTGATGCCGTTCAAATACAAAAATTTTCTGATAGTTTTCATCTGGCTGAAAGTATCCGTTCCTGACGGTAACCGGCTCAAAAGTAAAGTCCGTAAGAATCTCTCCCGGTACCACATGAATGACTGGCTGTTCTTCCCGGGTAAGAGGCATTTGAAATACTTCTGTTCCCGGGTAAGAAATATGTACGGTGTCCAAAAGCTTCTCCGGAACCCGGCCTTTGGGGATTTTCTCCTGTCCAACCGGCTTTCCTTTATGATACACAGAATGAATCTGCACTGTTTTATAGTCGTCCAATACTACCAGATCTGCCTGATACCCCGGTGCAATGGCGCCAAGCCCATCCAGGCCGTAGCAGCGCGCCGTATTATAAGAGGCCATCCGATATGCCTCCTCCGGCCTTATGCCAAGGGAAATGGCTTTCCGGATGTTGTAGCTGATATGGCCGTTTTTAATGATATCTTCGATATGTTTGTCATCTGTGCAGAAAGAAAATGCATCTGTGGGAATCCGGTTCTTCACAATCCCGGTCACAATTGCTTCCAGATTTCTGGCTGCTGTTCCTTCCCGGATCAGGATCTGAATGCCGTTTCTTACTTCCCGGATGGCATCCTCATAGGTAGTGCATTCGTGATCCGTCCGAATGCCTGCCAGACGATAGCATGCTCCTTCCTTTTCTCCAAGGCTTCCGCCGTGTCCATCCATAACCATTCCTTTTTCCCTGAAAAGAGCAAGCTTTTCCATCATGTCTTCCCTGCATTCAAGAACTGCCTGTACATCCATCACCTCGCCCAGGCCCAGAATATGAGGGTCATCCAGCAAGGTCTTCATCTGCTCCGCACAGATCAGAGCACCGTTTTTTTCAAAGGAAACCGAAGGGACACAGGAAGGCATCATAACAAAGACATTAGCATTGCATCGGCCTGCATCATCGATCATATACCGAACACCGTCCAGACCAGATACATTAGCTGCTTCATGGGGATCCACAATAAAGGTAGTCGTTCCCTTTTGCAAAGCCTGACAGATTAACTGAGAAGGATTGAGAAGAGTTGATTCCAAATGAAGGTGGGCGTCCATAAAACCGGGAACCACATACTTTCCGCATAAGTCCACCTCATTTTCTCCTTCATAACAGCCTACACCTAAGATCATATCATCCATAAGTGCAATATCGCCGGAAACCCATTCATTTGTAAAAATATTAAGAACCGTAGCATTTTTCAAAACCAGAGGCGCTTTCTTCTGCCCCAGCGCACACGCTGCAATCGTTTTCTGATACATCATCTTTTCTCCTCGTACGAACATCTTGTCTCTCCAAAATGTAAATTCCTTTTGAGATTAAAAAAAGGTCAAACACAAACAGTTCGACCTTATTATGATCCATATCAAAAAAATGCTTCTATGATATGTATTTGCACTTGATTTAAATTTTAAATCATCCCTATTCATTTGTCAATATGTAAATGCGCGCAATTATGCAAATCTCCTTATTCATAATTACATTATTAATCGCATCTCACGGGAGGGAAGGAAGGAAATGTAACTGCTCATTTGATGCTGCCCCCAATGTCAACCGTGTCGAGCAGGTGCAGATGATACTCTTTTACCATTCTCTCTGCAACGCCGAGAGCCTCCGGATTCCATACCTTATCCGGCTGATGGGCATCGGAGCCGAATATGACTTTGTTCCCTGTCTCTCCTGCAATCTTCCAGAATCTCTGGTCAGGATAATGGCGTTTCTCCCAAATGCCAAGGAAATTGATTTCCAAAGGTACATCCTTCTTCTTTGCATAACAGCAGAGATCTCTCATAAAGTGCTCATAAATGTCATCTTCTCCTGTAAAATGCAGCAGATCCGGATGGGCAAGATAGACAAAGCGGCCGGTATCCAAAGCTTCCTTACATTGTTCACAATATCTTTCCAGCCGCCCCGGGTCATCGCAGGCCAGTCCGGAATAGGATTCCCCAATTTCATTTCCCGGAAAATGCTGTGCAAGCAAAAAATATTCTATTGGATACTGCCCTGTTATTTCCAGCAATTTTTCGAAATATTTTGGATAATACTCTACTTCCAGGCCCAGCCGGATTTCAATATCCTGTTTGTATTCTTCCTTTAAGTCAAGGACTTTGTTTACATAGTCCTCCAGCTGATCCAGCCGCATTTTGGACTTGCTGATATATCCGCCTTCATAGGGCATGGGAGTGTGATCGGAAAATCCAAGAATCCTCAATCCTCCGGCAATAGCATTCTCCACGTATTCCCGTTCTGTTCCTGAGGCATGCATACAGCGCCATGTATGCGTATGATAATTTGCAATCATTGATCTCTTCCTTTCCACTCACTGCAATGCATCCACTTCACTTCGAGCCGGGATGGAGCTCTGTGCGCCTTTTCTTGTTACGGCAATGGAGGAAGCCAGATTTCCAAAGGCAATGGCCTCTTCAACAGGCATTCCTTCTGCCAGACCCACTGCAAAAGCACCGTTAAAGCAGTCGCCTGCTGCAGTTGTATCAACCGCATCCACCTTTCTGGCCGGAAATACCTCACAGTATCCTTCCTTCATCAGCATCACGCCCCTGCTGCCCAAAGTTACCAACACATTGGCAATACCCTTTTGAAGCAGTCTGCCTGCCGCCTCCTCTATGACTTCAAGGGAATCACCCTCTAATCCCGCCAGTTTTACCGCTTCCACTTCATTTGGTGTGATATAATCTATCTTCTGAAGGATTTCCTCCGGAATAAACTCCGGTACAGGTGCAGGGTTCAGAATCACGGTCTTGCCCAATTCCTTTGCCCTGAAAATCCCATACCAAATAGCATCCTTGGGAATCTCCATCTGGAAAATAACAAAATCGCAGTCCTTCAAAATCTCATCATAGTCCTTCAGATACTGCACGTCACATTTGCTGTTCGTCCCCGGTGCCACCACAATGCTGTTGCTTCCCTCTGCATCCACAAGAATCACTGCAATCCCGGTAGGTACCTGTTCCACCTTTCCTACATGAGACACGTCCACTCCGGCCCGCATCAGATTTTCACACAGATCTTTCCCAAACTGATCATCTCCGACACATCCCAGCATCACCACATCGCCGCCGAGTTTTCCCACCGCACACGCCTGGTTCGCACCTTTTCCCCCCGGAATATGGGTAATGTTCCCTCCCAGGATCGTTTCGCCCTTTAAAGGCATCTGCTCTATGGGAATCACCATATCCATATTCAAACTGCCAATAACCAGAATCTTTTTTCCCATTCCCGAATTTCCCCTCCTGCTGCATTTTTCATCTTTACGAATTCTTTTCCTTTTTTTGTATTCTACAACGTTTCCACATTCTTGTCAAAATGTTAGAGACCGATGCAAAAAAGAAGGCCGCCCCATGAATCTGATAAATATAAATCTGATTCCTTCTTTCATCATCTATCGTAGCAAGATTCTTATGGCAACGAATTATTTTATTAGATTCTTGTGTTTTTTTATGAACGTTCTTAATTTCTTATGATATTCTCTTAACAGGAGGAGATGTTCTAATGCCAAATGAAATAGGTAAAACATTGAAAAATATCGTATATCGTCCAAAGTAAGCGTTAAAAAAATTTCTGAACGCCTGACTGCAAAAGGGTATAAGGCTTCCGAATCAACAATCTACAGTTGGGAAAATGGGAATAGTTCGCCTACGCCCGGAGCATTATTAGAAATGTACCGTTCCCTTGACTCCTACGGGCAGGAAACAGTAAATATCATATTAGAGAGAGAAGTAAAGAATTCGGAGGCGCGCGAAACCGCAAAAAAACGTCTGCTTACATATGAAAAAGCATTGGAAAAAATGCAGGGCAATAAAAGCCAAAAGGTATATTCCTCTAAACCCGAAGAAATCTCTATGGTTGCGGAACCACCGAGTTCTTACAAAGCTTACGCCGCACACAAATGTGTTGAAACAGAAGTCACTGATAATATGCATCCTTGTGATGATGACATCAGAAATGATGGTAACAAATGAGAGTTATGAATCATCCTTGACAATATAACATACTTACCCGGGGAGCCGGGGGGACGTGCTCTCACCCCATCCGAGGCCTTACGGAAGGTGGTGATTATTATGAGTACATATGAGGAATTAAGCCTGGTCGTGAGCGTTGCTTTGCTGATCGTCGCCATTCTGAATTTGAAAAATAAGAAATAGCCGTCCTGCTCCTGAGAAAAGTAGACGGCTATTTCTTATAACTTGATGCTTATTCGCCGGGTCGGGTGAAGTGCGCTCACCTTCCGGCTTCCTTGGTAAGTATATTATAGGTCAATCCCATTTATTTGTCAAACAGATTTCCGTTCGCGTTTGTATCCGTTTTTCACTTCGACCGTTCCTAAAAATAAAAAAATTTAAAAAAACTATTGACAAATATCCATCCATAGAGTAGAATACTCATTGTTGCGAAGGTGATTCGCAGAAATGTGCGTTTAGCTCAGCTGGATAGAGCGTTTGGCTACGGACCAAAAGGTCGGGGGTTCGAATCCTCTAACGCACGTTAAAAATGGAATCGGAAATCTTGAGAAATCAAGGTTTCCGATTTTTTTATTTTAAGATTTAGGGAGTTTACTGACAAAAGCACTTTGACTTTTGCAGCCTCTTTGGGGAGTATGTCCTGGCATATCTCCCCATTCATTTCATAGAGAAACTATTCCTTTGCAGAACAGCAGCCTGCCCATGCCTTCAGGTATTCCTTTGCCATGATCGCACAGCCGAGATCTGCCAGATGTACGCCGTCCTCACTGATCTTTTCCGCAGGAACCTTCTGAATCAGACAGTTTGTCCAGATTCCGTTCATATCCAAATATACATCTGCATATTTAGCGGCAAGCTCCCGTACCACTTCAATTTTGGGACTCAGGTCTTCCCAGAAGATTTTCTTTTCCGGGTCTGTGGGAAGAAGAAATGGTTCGATCAGCATCAGCTTCGTATTTGGAAGATCTCTTTTTATTTTTCTCAGAAGTTCTGTCATGTTTTCTTCATACTGCTCTCTGGTAGTCAGATCGTTGGAATCATATCTCCGCCACGTATCGTTGATTCCAATCATAATTGACAGATAATCCGGATAAAGCTCCCTAATGTCCTTCTGGTAACGTTCCAGAAGATCACAGCTTCTGTTCCCGGATACTCCGCGGTTCAAAAAGGTTACAGGAGTACCGGGAAAAAGAAGCTCATAAATTTTTGCAGCACGGTATACATACCCTCTGCCAAGTGCTCCGCCGCCTTCCGGAAACATATCTGTCAGCAGTCCTCCGTCACGTCCCCAATCTGTAATAGAATCGCCCTGAAACAATACCTTACTTCCTGGTTTAAAAATCGTATTCATAATCCTACCTCCTCGTTTTCTCCGGATATTATACTTCATATTTTCTTCTGTGTCAGCAGAAATTTCCTGATATTTTTAACCAGATTGCCTGCTGCCTCAACGTCAGTGGTATCCATTCAAGCAAAATCCCCAAAACGTATATGTTCTGGGGATTGAAATCCGTATTTGATACTTCGTTTGCTTATCGTTTAGTAAACTTTCTGAAGCTTTCCCTTATGCTTCCAGCAAAAATGCCTTATAAGCCTTCATAGCTTCATACACATCCGCTTTGCTGGTAACTTCCCACGGTGCATGCATGCTTAAAACCGCAACACCGCTGTCAATGACCTCCATTCCGTAGAGAGCTGCAATATAAGCGATGGTACCGCCGCCGCCAATATCTACTTTGCCAAGCTCTGCAGTCTGGAATGCAACATTATGGGTATCAAAAATATTTCTGACACGTGCAACATATTCTGCATTGGCATCATTGGAACCGGATTTGCCCCGGGCACCGGTGAATTTATTGATTACGATTCCACGTCCCAGATATGCTGCGTTCTTTTTCTCGAATGCATCTGCAAAAGCAGGATCAAATCCGGCGCTTACATCTGAAGACAGCATTCTGGAATTGCGGAGGGTACGGCGAAGAGCCAGCTCACTGTAGCATCCGCATGCCTCCATAAGTTCTGCCACACTGTTTTCAAAGAAGCAGGACTGCATTCCTGTAGCGCCAACGCTGCCGATCTCCTCTTTGTCCGTCAACAGGCAGCAGCTTGTGCGTCTTGGGGCTTCCATTTTCAGAAGGGCTGCAAAGGAGGTATAAGCACATACACGGTCATCCTGTCCATAGGCAGCAATCATGCTTCTGTCAAGGCCGCAGTCTCTGGCTTTGCCTGCAGGTACCACTTCCAGCTCTGCTGAAAGGAAATCTTCCTCTTCAATATCGTATTTATCCTTTAAAATTTTCAGGATATTTTCTTTTACAGCCTCTTTTTTCTTCTCATCCGGTAAGTCGGAAAGAGGACGGCTGCCAATAAGAATGTCCAGATTTTCCCCTTCAATAACAGTGGAAGCATTCTTCTCCATCTGCTTTCCTGCAAGGTGTGGAAGCAGGTCAGTAATATATACGATCGGATCCTCTTCTGCTTCGCCGACATTTACGTCTACCACTGTGCCGTCTTTTTTTACAATTACACCGTGAAGTGCCAGAGGAAGTGTCACCCACTGATATTTTTTTACACCGCCGTAGTAATGTGTATCAAGATATGCCAGGTCTGCATCTTCATATAACGGATTCTGCTTTACGTCCAAACGTGGAGAATCAATATGTGCTCCAAGAATATTCATACCCTTTTCCAAAGGCTCCTGGCCAATCTGGAAAAGAGCGATAATTTTCTTCATTTCTGCTGCGTAAACTTTGTCTCCTGCCTTCAATGTCTCACCCTTTGCCAGCTTTTCTTTCAGGGACACATAGCCTGCCGCTTTTGCTTCTTCAATGATCCTGGCAACACATTCTCTTTCTGTCTTGCCTGCGTCCAAAAAATGACGATATGCCATGGACAACTCTTCTAATTCCTTTTCCTCTGCCTCAGTATAACCGAGCCACGCATTTCTTCGTTCCATAATTCATCCGCCTTTCTTTCATTTTCTTGTTTCCTGTAAGTTTTTTCATCCATTATGGTAACAAATTGCCTTATGTATTATAACACATATTTTTGTTTTTTCCAGTCCAATCCAATCCAAAAATCTGAATGAAGGTTGGGAAAACAGGTTATCTGTTCACTCCGTTCCCGATAACGAAAACAGACATTACATTTTCCCGGAGTGAGAGGGCAAAAGAACACCTGTCTTACATAAATGTAATATACAACAGTAAAATGTCACCCTGTTCGATGTTTATATTTCCCCGGAAGCGCTATAATAATGATAGAAACATACAACATTATTTTTTGCCAAATGAGGTATCCTATGATAAAAAAGTTACTGAAACGCTGTTTCTTTTCTGTTCTTATTATCCTGCTCCTGACTGCCGGCATTGCTGCGGGGCTTGGATACAAAATGTACAGCGATGCCCTGCGCAAACAGAGCCTGCCTGACCGGATTGCACAGATACAGGAAAATCCCGGTTATACCCCTGTATCCCGGCTGCCCGAGACTTATCTGAATGCTGTGGTTGCTGTGGAGGATCACCGGTTTTGGGGACATTGCGGAATTGACCCTCTTGCTATCGGCCGCGCTGCATGGAATGATTTAAAATCCTTCAGCCTGAAGGAAGGCGGAAGCACCATCACCCAGCAGCTTGCCAAGAATCTTTATTTCACCCAGGAAAAACAGTTTGTCCGGAAAATCGCCGAAGTATTCATGGCCCTGAAGCTGGAATCCCTGTACACCAAAGAAAACATCCTGGAATTTTATGTAAACTCTATTTATTTTGGCGATGGATATTACTGCGTAAAAGATGCCTGCAACGGCTATTTTGGCAAAGATCCCGGGGATATGACAGACTATGAGGCAACCCTTCTGGCAGGCATTCCAAATGCGCCCTCCGTATACTCCCTCTCCGCCAACCCGGAGCTGGCAGCAAAACGCCAGAAGTATGTTCTGCAGCAAATGTCCGAATACGGATATCTGTCTCATGGAGAACAGGCAGCTATTTTATCTGCCCAATGAGCGTAGAAGTTCACCACAGCCTCATTCTCTCTTCCACATCTGCGCGGCTTTGGATCCCTTCACAGGCACCTATCTTTTCCGCTGCCAAGGCCCCGCAGGTGTTTGCCCACCGGATGCATTCCGCAAGTGGCTTTCCTTCGGAAGCCTTTCCCCGGTTACCATTGCCGCTTCCTCTTCATTTACAAACAGATAGTCCAGATAAGCCAGTGCCTCTTTCATATCCCCTGCAGTTTCCCCGTTTTTGCACTTCGTCATATCTGCGCACACACATTCCCTGATCTTTTGCCCGTTTAAAATGTGCTGCCAGCTCCTTTACCCCAAGCATTGACGATACTAAAATACTCTTATCCACCGGACAAACCAGCACATCTAAAATTCCGGCACCTGCAATCACAATTTTCTTTTCATTTTTCCTCTTCCTGCCCTTCCAAGTCTTTTTATCATCTTTCTTCAGTCTACCCGTACAAATCTGCTTTGTCAATTATGACTGTCCTTTCCTGCAGCGCTGTTCTCCTCTTGTGACTCCTCACAAAAAAGTTGCTAAATTCCTTCAAATTTATTATAGTAAATGGAGAGTTATTATTTTGTCTCATCAAAACTAAGACAATATCAAACCCAAAGGAGGTTATTACACATATGCAGCAGGCTGCTGATTTACAGAATTTACTTCGATCCATCCACAGAAAAAGCTATCCGGCTTACAAATCCCTGAAAGGAGTTTATCAGTTCGACCGTTACCTTTTGTCCATTGACCATGTGCAGGGCGATCCCTTCGCTTCGCCGTCCCACATCAGCGTCCGCATCTCCCACAGGGATGCCGGATTTCCTTCCGAATACTATAAGAATAAAATCACAAAAGTCACCCTCCGTGACTATCTTACCAGACAGTTTGAACAGCAGGTAAACCTCTATACCTTCCGTGCCAAAGGTTCCGGCAAAAGCGGCCTGATTTCCGTCACCCACTGCGGCCAGGAGGTTCTGGAGCGCACCGCCTGTGAGATTACGGAAAAAGGCATTATCGCCCGTTTCTTCATCGGTTTTCCTGCCAATGGCCGTACCATCAATGCCCAGGAACTGGAAAAAATCCTTTTTGAGTTTCTTCCGGTCTGTGTGCAGAAGGCCTTTTTCTACAGGAATTTAAACAGCAGGCAGCTGGAACAGGCGATCTTTCTGGCAGAAGACCAGGCTTATATCCGCAGCGAACTTGCCGGACGTTCTCTGGCAGCTTTTGTGGCGGACGGTTCCGTGCTTCCCAGAGAAAGCGGTATTTCCTCCCGTCCTATGAAGGATTCCGTTCCGTTTTACTCCCCGGAAACACTGCAGGTGTCCATGCAGCTTCCCCATAAGGGCACAATTACAGGCATGGGAATTCCCAAAGGTATTACCCTCATCGTAGGAGGCGGTTATCACGGCAAATCCACTTTGCTGAATGCTCTGGAACTTGGAGTTTACAATCACATTCCGGGAGATGGCCGGGAATATGTCATTACAGACGAAACAGCACTGAAGCTTCGGTCCGAAGACGGCCGTTTTGTCAAAGATGTGGACATTTCCCTGTTTATCAATGATCTTCCAAACAAAAAGGACACCCGTCTTTTTTCTACTGAGGATGCCAGCGGCAGCACTTCCCAGGCTGCCGGAATCGTGGAGGGAATGGAGGCCGGAAGCCGTGTATTTTTGTTGGATGAGGATACTTCTGCAACAAACTTTATGGTTCGGGATGCTTTTATGCAGAAAGTAATCCAGAGAGAAAAAGAACCGATTACGCCGTTTCTGGAACGTGCAGGCGATTTATATAAGGAAGCAGGAATTTCCACCATCCTGGTTGCAGGAAGCTCCGGAGCCTTTTTCCACATTGCAGATACCATTATTCAAATGGACAATTATAAACCGGTGGATATTACCGCTGCTACAAAAGAGCTGTGTAAGGATTATCCCCTGCTTTCCTCTGACACGCCAGCCTTCCGGCTTCCCGAAAGCCGACGCATTATGACAAAACCCGCTGCGCAAAATCCGCGCAGGAGCAATTACTACGGCAGAGGACATTTCGGTAAGGAGCACAATGGAGAAAATGAGGGCGGACAGGAGGGCCGCCAGGAACGCCTGAAAACCAAAGTTCACGGAAAAGACGGCTTCTCTCTTGGCAAACAGGAAATCGATCTGCGCTATATCGAACAGCTTATCGACAGTGAGCAGACTGCCGCTTTGGGGCTTCTTCTAAAATTTGCTGCAGAATATCTTATTGACGGAAAACGAACTTTACCGGAAATCGTCCACTATCTGGACAACCAGCTTCAGAAAAACGGACTTTCCTTCTTTGGGGAAGGCTCCTACATCCCCTGCGGCTATGCAGTTCCCAGAAGTCAGGAAATCTTTTCCTGCTTCAACCGCTTCCGCAGGCCATAGCATACAGGCCGCCTATCCGGCACAGAACATGGAAATAAAACCGCCGCCCACTGACGATCTTATCAGTAAAGCGGCGGTTTATTGGTTTTATTTTTAGGGAAAGGAAAGAGTACCGGTAACTCTCCCGGCATTGAAGGCTACCGGCTTCTTAAGAGTGGTTTTTCTCTTAAGATGTATCTATCATACAACATAATTGTGAGGAGAATTTGTCTAATTTCTAATAATTTTATAAAAATTATTAAAATCATTTAATAAACATAAAAGCCTTGCGTCCTGTATCCGGATATACTATAGTTAGAGTAACATCACCAAATTAAGCAAATCACATACCATCTTTTTCTATTAATAAAGAATGCAGCAACTCAATCAAAAATCATTTGAAAGGATGTGTAACAATGCCATTACCACAGGAAAAACTTTACACCATAGAAGACATTTACAACCTGCCGGAAGGTACCCGGGCTGAACTAATTGATGGCCGTATCTACTACATGGCACCGCCGTCCAGGAAGCATCAGCGAATAACCGGAGCACTATACCGCATGATTGCAGACTACATTGATACAAAAGGAGGCTCCTGTGAGGTCGATATCGCCCCATTTGCCGTATTTCTGAATGAAAACGATAAGAACTATGTTGAACCGGACATAAGCGTTGTATGCGACAGCAACAAACTCAACGATAAGGGATGTGTCGGTGCTCCTGACTGGATTATTGAGATCGTTTCTCCCGGAAGCAGGAGAATGGATTATTTCACGAAGCTGTTTAAGTACAGAACTGCAGGGGTACGGGAATACTGGATTGTTGATCCTGACAAAAACCGTATCCTTGTATATAATTTTGAATTGGAAGATACCGGGGATTATTCATTCACGGATTCCATACAATCAGGTATCTATTCAGATTTTATGATTGACTTTAGAAAACTGGATGTTTAAAGACAGATAGGAATACCGCCCCGACACTCGTCAAAGTAGAAGGGGCGGTTTTTCTATCCTACCACAGCAAGGGCTTTAAATTTGCGTATTCATTTTGTAGAAAAACTCTCACTCATTCCAGAATCAGTGAAATAATCCCTGAAACATTTTGCGTATATCGTCTTCTTCTGCAGTATTATTAATACAAGTCTTTATTTCTTTTACTCTGTTCTCAAGTTCCTCCACTCTTTTTTCAAGTGCTTCCAAACGATCAAATACAGTACTAATCCAAAAAGCTTATCTTTTCAGCATAGTTTCTTTCTGAAATACTTCGCTGTAAGTTTCGCCAATGTTTCTTTTGTAGGACCTACTATTTCAATGGAAAAGTCTTAGCATTAATGCCGGTTATATGGATCTGTGTAACCATACCCCACATAAACAGTTTTACTCCAATCACCTTTTATGTACCATGATAAATCCAGTTAATAAACGATTTAAAGAATTATAAAAATTATTAAAATCATTTAATAAACACAAAAGCCTTGCGTCCTGTATCCGGATATACTATAGTTAGAGTAACATCACCAAATTAAGCAAATCACATACCATCTTTTTCTATTAATAAAGAATGCAGCAGCTCAATCAAGAATCATTTGAAAGGATGTGTTACAATACCGTTGCCACAGGAAAAACTCTACACCATAGAAGACATTTACAGCCTGCCGGAAGGTACCCGGGCTGAGCTGATTGATGGTCGAATCTACTACATGACTCCCCCAAGTCGTCAACATCAAAAAATTGTTGGTGAACTTTATACCAACATCAATAACTATATCAGAGATAATAAAGGTACATGTGAAGCTTACACAGCTCCCTTTGCTGTTTACTTAAATGAAAATAACGATACCTATATAGAACCTGATATTTCTGTCATCTGTGATAAAGACAAACTGGATGATAAAGGCTGCAAGGGTTCCCCTGATTTAATTATTGAAGTAATATCGCCTGGGAATCCGGAACATGACTATATAACCAAATTAGGAATGTATCGGGCAGCAGGTGTCCGGGAATACTGGATTGTTGATCCGCGGAATTAAACCACAAAAGTATATTTTTTTGAAGCCGAAATATTTGCGCAAAATTATACGTTTTCCGATACAATAAAAGTCAACATTTACAGTGATCTCTCCATTGACTTCTCGCAGCTGAATATTTGATTCAACACACCGCCCCTGCTCTTTCAAAGCAGTGGCGGCGTTTATTAGCAAAAATAAGGAGACACCACCTATGACAAATTTTACCAAAAAGGCAATCCGGGATTCTTTTGTGAAACTATTAAATGAGAAACCACTCAGCCAGATTACCATTCGGGACATTGTAGATGACTGTGGGATCAACCGGAATACCTTTTATTATCATTACCAGGACATTCCCCATTTGCTGCAGTCCATTGTGGACGAAGAAGCAGATCGTATCATTCAGGCCCATCCGACCCTGGACTCTCTGGAGGAATGTCTGAATGCAATTATCGGTTTTGCACTGGAAAACCGAAAAGCGGTTCTTCATATTTACCGTTCCGTCAACAGGGATATCTACGAGCAGCACCAGTGGCAAGTCTGTACACATCTCATTACCAATTATGTGGATAGAATCCTGTCCGGACGAACCGTGCCGGAAATGGATCGGAAATTGATCATCGATTACTTAAAATGTGTATGCTTTGGCCTTGCGATGGGCTGGCTGGAAGGCGGCCTGGCAGAAGACCTCCCTTCCCGTATCCACAGGCTTTGTGAATTGAAACAGGGCGATTTAGAACAAATAATCAGCAGATGCGAAAAGAAAGAATAGGTTTCCAGTACAAAGGGCGGTGACCCTCAATGTACTTAAACCGGCCGGGCTCCACAGTGGAGAACAGCCGGTTTTGTATGTTCCTATAGAATAAACAGTTACGGTTCCAATCCAAACTCTTTTAAGAGCCTTTCCAAATATTCAGAATCATTCAGTGCCTGAAAAATCTCGTTCCCGTGATCATGCTCCTGTAGTTTCTGACATAAACGGGAAATCTGTTCTCTTCCATCCTTTTTCCCTTGCTGTTCACCTTGCTTTTTTCCCTGTTCGAAACTATAATTCATGGCATTTAAACGATCCCGTTCATATTTCTCATACCTCTGGCACTGCTGGCGAATGCGCTCATCTTCGGAAAGCTGCGCTATCGTTACAACAGTATCTTCCATCACTGCATTATCCTTTGACAACTCAATCAGCTCCTTCCAGGTCGTTGCTTTAAATACCTTTGCCCACCGGTACAGGCCGCTGTCACGGTCTGCCTGTGTTGCGTTTTCTATCTTTGGTAAGCATAACATATGTATCACTGCTTTGTCACTGAAAAATCGCAAGAAAAACTTTTCGACAAATCAGCCAGCTTCCCGCAATTTCCCCCCGTAGACATCTTCCCATATCTGTGATACCATACCTTTAGCATTTATATCAGGAGGAACGCAAAAAATGAATGTACAAGAACGCTTTTTAAAGTATGTCTCCTTTGACACCACATCCGATTCAACTGCAGAAACCTGCCCCAGCACCCAGGGACAGCTTATTTTTGCCCAGGCACTTGTGGCAGAAATGAAAGAAATGGGCCTGGAAGATGTCACCTGCGATGAAAACGGATACGTTTTCGGAACCATTCCGGCTTCAGCAAAGGAGCATCAGAGGCCGATATTAGGCTTCATAGCCCATATGGACACAACAGACTCTGCCCCCGGTGCCAATATCCGCCCCAGGATCATTGAACACTACAATGGAGAGGATATTGTCTTAAATCCTGTCCGGAACATTATCATGCACACTGCAGATTTCCCCTATCTGAAAGACTATCAGGGGCAGGATCTTATTGTTACAGACGGCCTTACCCTCCTTGGCGGAGATGACAAAGCCGGTGTGGCAGAAATCCTCACAGCTGCAGAATACCTTCTCTCCCACCCGGAAATTCCTCACGGAAGCATCCGTATAGGCTTTACCCCGGATGAAGAGATCGGTCGGGGAGCAGACTTATTTAATGTAGAAAAATTCGGTGCAGACTATGCCTACACCGTTGACGGCGGAACATGCGGAGAACTGGAATATGAAAATTTCAATGCAGCCACCGTTGCCGCAGAATTTGCCGGAATCAGCATCCATCCGGGAACTGCCAAAAACAAGATGGTAAATGCCTCTCTTCTGGCCATGGAATTTCAGAACATGCTGCCTGCTGCGCAGAAACCGGAACACACAGACGGTTACGAAGGCTTCATCCATCTGGACAGTATCACAGGTTCTGTAGAACACGCAAGCTGCATCTACATCGTCCGCGACCATGACCGACGGCTTTTTGAAGAAAAAAAGCAGTTCCTCACCCGCGCTGCTGACTATATGAACAGCAAATACGGAAAAGGAACTGTTACGCTGGACATCAAAGATTCTTACTTTAATATGAAAGAACAAATCCTGCCTCATATGCATCTTATAGACAACGCCATACTTGCATATGAAAAAGTCGGTATTGCTCCTCAGATTCAGCCGATCAGAGGGGGCACGGACGGTGCGCGCCTTTCCTTCATGGGACTTCCCTGCCCCAACCTGGGAGTAGGCGGCCATAACTGCCACGGCCGTTTTGAGTTCGTATGCATCCAGTCTATGGAAAAATGTGTGGAAGTAATTGTAGAGTTAGCGAAACTTTACGGGGCTGAAATCTAAGCCTTTCCCTGCCATAAACATATCCCAAAAGGTGCGCGGCCTTCCGGCTTCTATCTTTGATCCGGATACTGCGCACCTTTTTTACATCTTTTTTCTACTTACTTTTTCCGAATATTCCCTTTATATTCAGAAGGAGTAATTCCCACCTCGCGCTTAAAAATGTTACAAAAATACCGGCAATTTGTATACCCTACCATTTCGCTTACCTCTGTGACCTTATATCCTTGCAAAAGCAAATCTTTTGCATGATCAATACGAAGCTTTGTTAAATACTTTATAAAAGAAATTCCTACTTCATCCTTAAAAAGGATGCTTAAATAAGCCATATTCATTCCCATCATGCCGGCTATATCCGAAAGCCCGATATCCTTGTTGTAATTCAGATTAATATAGCCAATCACTTTCAAAATAACCGCATGGGTACTTCCCATTTTTCGGGCAATCATTTTCTGAAAAACCTGCTCTATCACTATACTTACATATTCATCAACTTCCTGATAAGTACTTAAAGCTTCTATATTTTCATAAATGGGAAATCGGAAATTCCGTTCATACTGTTTCCATTTCTCATAAAATTTCCCAGTGACAGACAGAATAAAATGATAGCTTTTCTCTTTATATTCTTCCATAGTAAGCTTTTGCTTTTTCAGCAGCAAAAAAAAACTTTCCAGATCACTGCGCCAGTCTTTCTCGTCACTATTATCAATTTTTTCAAATATAGAACTATATACAAAAGTCAACTGATTCTCAATATTCTGCCTTTTTAATTCTGAACTTTCCTCCGGGCTGTTCTTCTGGATAGTGCTGATACGCTTCATAAGCTTTGACAGCTTTTCTTTTGTTACCGGTTTGTCAATATAATCAATCACTCCCAGTTCTATTCCTTTTTTAGCATATTCAAATTTTTGATATCCGCTGATCAATACAAAGATCATATCTGGATGCATTGCCTTTGCCTGCTCAATCACTTCAAGTCCCGTCATCCCAGGTAGCTTAACGTCAATAAACAGCAAATCCGGCACAAGCCTTTGGATCATTTCCAGTCCATGTATACCGTCATTCGCAGTTCCCACCACTTCATATCCCATATCCATCTTTTCAAGCATAACTTTTATACTGGAAACAATTAAATGTTCATCATCAATAATTACAGCTTTCCTCATCCCTATGCTTCCACCCCAACTCTGAAATTCTGACATACACCGCCATGCCTTTACCAGCCTCACTTCTGAAGCTTATTCCAAATTCCTTTCCATACGTGAGGCTGATTCTTTCTCTTACATTTGCAATACCGTATCCGCTTTCTAAACATCCCATATCCTCAACACCTATACCATCATCCTGAATCACAAATAAAATACTTCCGTCTTTTTCCCTTTTTCCGGTAATTTCTACTTTTCCATTGCCGATTTTAGGTTCCAGGCCATGACAGACAGCATTCTCCACAAAAGGTTCCAGAATTAAATTCAGAATTTTCACCTGCAAAATCTCTTCCTCTACATTCACAACCAAAGAAAACCTGTTATTAAACCGCATATTCTGAATGATCATATATGCCTGTATATGTTCAATCTCCTCACGGACAGATATAATACTTCCCCCTTTATTCAAGCTAAGGCGGAATGTTTTTGACAAAGCCTCCACCATATTTGCAATTTCTTCCGCGCCCTGTATTTCTGCCATACTGTAAAGGGCATCCAATGTGTTATATAAAAAATGGGGATTGATCTGCTGTTGGAGCAAATAAAGTTCTTGTTCTCTCTGTTTCACTTTTGCAAACAGAAACTGCTCCCGAAGCTGCAGTGTCTGTGTAACCATTTCCTTGAATTTTCTTCCAACCATCCCGATCTCATTATTATCAAATTCCTCTTCTATATCCCACATTCCCTCTTCAACCTGTAAGATCATCTGCTCCAGTTGTGCAAGAGGTTTATATATTCTTTTGGCGATCCTGGATGAAACGGCTACAGAAATCATTACCATAAATGTTACTACAAACACAATCATAAAACCCAGGTTTTTTCTCTGCTTATTTAATTCACTGCTTTGAATTGCACTAAACAATTCCCAGCCGTCAATATAGCTTTCATGCTTGCAAATAACATACCGGTTGTCTTTACTATATGCTAATATACCGTTATCATTCATGACCTCGCTGATGCTGGAAGCTGACCCGCTGGAATACACCACTTGCTGCGCATATTTCTTATCTCTGATGGCAAAACAGATTGTCTCATACTCCCCCCGGTAATCAAATGCCACATTAAAAATCTTTTTTGAGACATTCATAATAATATATCCTACCTGGCTGCCATCCTCAATGCTGATCAGGCTTTTTGCGATGGAAATCACATCACCTTTCCCGGTTATCACATTATTGCCAAAAACTACTTCTTTTCCTTTTTGGGCAACTACCTCCGATATCCAGTCCTGCTCAACAATATTCTTTTCTCTATAGTATGGGAGGTACTGCGAGATATCATTCTTTTTTGAATAAACATGGAATTTTCCGTCCATGGTAACCGTAATTGCTTCCTGTATATACTTATCTTTTAACGTAATTTCCCCTACAGAGTTTTTCAGTTTTCTCAATTGGTATGCGGATAAGTACCGGGAACCATCATCTGAAATATTTTTTAACGTGGAAATATAAACGTCATCTGATAGCAGGCCTCTCATAAGTTCTATCACGCTGCTGATCTGAATATTAATTATATTATCGCATTTCTTTAAAGTATAAGAAAAATCTTCTTCATAATTCTGTTCCACTCTATAGGTTGCCTTCATATAAATAGAAAATCCCAGAACAAGCATGGAAACGACCGAAATCGTAATTATCGCTATTTGAATCTGACTTTTAATTGTATACGGCCGTCTTTTCTTTAGCATCTGTACATTCTCCCACGCAATAAAATATAATAAGCAGCGTCTGCTTTTATATTATATATCACTGTTTTTTCAGTTAGCAATATCCATTTCAAAGGCAATTTCTGCCATCTGTCCGCGCGCCTTCCCTGTCCCTCTACCCTTTCACAGCTCCGCTGGTCATTCCTTCAATGACTTTTTTATTTAAAAACATATAAACGATCAGAAGCGGAAATACGCTGATGGATACGGAAGCAAAAATAGCCCCCCAATCTTTGGTTCCAAACTGATCTTCAAAATACAGCAGACCCGTTTGAAGTGTCTTCAGGTTTTTATCACTAATAAAAGTCATAGAGAACAAAAGGTCATTCCATTTATAGAAAAACTGTAAAACAACAACTGTCACAATGCAGTTTTTCATCACAGGCATAACAATAAATCTCATCATAGTAAAAATACTGCATCCATCAATTACACTCGCTTCAAACATGTCATTTGGGAGAGCCCGCATATAACTTGTAGTCAAAAAGATGGACATGGATAATCCCGATACAATATAGGTTAAGATCAGGCAGGTCCCTGTATTTATGATATGAATACTTCTGAAGATTTTAACCAGCGGAATCAATGACGTTGTAACAGGTATCATTAATCCCAGCAGGAAATAAGACGAAACCAGATTTCTTCCCTTCCATTCCATTTTCGTCAGTGCAAATCCTACCGTTATACTAAGTATTACAATAAAAACCAAAGCAACTATGGTATATACCAAACTGTTTCTGAAGTAAACTCCCATATTTCCCTGGCTCCATGCTTTTGCATAATTCTTCAAATAAATGCTCTCGGGCAAAGCATAGGAAGGATTGACTACAAATTCAGCAGGGCTTTTCAGTGATGATGTAAACAGCCAGAAAATCGGATAGGCGTCAATTAATATCACAAATAAAATGACCATCGTCTTAAAGATTCTCTTCAGCTTTTGTGTATAACAATATCTCATTCCTTAAACCTCCCTATTTAGTCAAGTCTTTTTCCCTTATTTTTCAAGGATTTTTTAGCTTTATATCTCAGCAGAATGGGCCAAACGGATGGACATTTCTCTGTATCTGGTACGAAAATAGCT
>JAETNR010000052.1 GCA_021772055.1 Blautia sp.
AAAATCCGCACATTTGCAAGAGAAATGTGCGGAAAACGTTGATTTATAAGGAAAATCCCTGTTTGCGGTAATATAAGAAATCAGATTGAGTATGACAATTCCTGGGAAGTTAGCATGATGAGAAAAAAAGAAAAGGCGTATGGCAGGCACTGGAGATACTTGGTTTGTCTCAGAGGGTTGAAAAGCTTTCCCGGGGAATTGATACTGTGCTGCGCTGCAATGGTTACAGTCAAGCAACCAGGCTGTCGGGAGGGGAAGAACAGAAGATCGCATTAGCACGTGCAATCTTTACACAGAGGCCTGTTTATGTGTTAGATGAACCCAGTGCAGCTTTGGATACAAAATCGGAACTTCTGCTGTATAAACTTTTCCGTGAACTTACCGAAGATAAAACAGTCATTTTTGTTTCTCACAGATTGTTTAGCTGCAGAATGTGCAGCAGAATCTTTGTCATGGATCATGGTAAGCTGGTTCAGGAAGGAGCCCATGAGCAGCTGGTAAGGATTCCGGGGAAATACCGGGAGATGTGGGAAAGCCAGGTTCGGGACTTGATGGAAGATACCGGATCGACCATGCAGTGACAACAACCCAAAAGACTTTTGGCATGGATATGCCATGCCTTATTCATAGACCAGATACCCAACCTCTTTCCCTTTTAAAAAGTCCGGGCATTTGTAGGTATGCAGGATCTTTTCCAAAAGGTGCATAGAGTCAGAATAATATTTATCTTTATGATATACCAGATAAAAGTTCCGGTTCCACTGGGACTTTTTGTCTTTGATGATATGTACCAGATCTTTCTGGATCTCCTGTTCCAGGAGACGGACGGAAATCGCGGAAATGCAGTTGTTATACAGCACTGCACTTTTGATGGCATCCAGGCAGGTTGCCTCCCAGGTGATGCGGAAGGGAACCCCGTGATCCTTCATAAAATTCTCAAAGAGATTGCGTGTGCCGCTGCCTTTTTCCCGGATCACAAAGTCATATCGGGATAATTCCTCAATAGGGATTTCCTTTTGATTGGTGAGAGGATGGCTTTTGGAAACAGCAAGTACAAGAAAATCTTCCACAATGGGGATGGCAACGAGGTCGGGGCTTTGGATGATCCCCTCTACAATGGCAATATCCAGTTCCGAATTCAGAAGTTTTTTCTCGATCAGGCTGGTGTTGGCTACGCAGGCATAGGTCTGAAGGGCAGGCGCTTCTCTTTTCAGATCCAGAAGAATGGAAGAAAGGAGACAGGCACCGATGGTGATGGTAGCACCGATCCGAAGCTGGCTGTCGGTATGAAATGCCTGCATATTGGATTCCAAAAGGTCATACTGATTCAGCACCTTATAAGCGTAGTCCAGAAGCTGCTGTCCTGCGTCGGTGATGTACAGTTTTTTGGAAAGACGCTCAAAGAGGCGAACGTGGTAATGTTCCTCCAACTCCCGGATCGCCTGGCTTACGGTAGGCTGGGAAATATAACAGTGTTCAGCGGCTGCAGACATTTTGCCTGTTTCCGCTACTTCTACAAAAATACGTAGATGTCGGATCGTCATAAGGAATTCCTCCTGGTAATTATAGGTAAAACCTATGTCTTTTATTATAAAATACCATTTTCTTTATAACATGACAAGTGCTATAATAGAAACATGTCTGGATGGAACAGATGTTAAAATGAACAAAGGAGACAGGAAAATGAAGGTATTGATTTTAGGCGGTGTGGCTGCCGGCACCAAGGTTGCTGCAAAATTATTGCGGGAAGACCGAAGCTGTGAAGTTACCATTCTTACCAAGGGAAAGGATATTTCCTATGCCGGATGCGGGCTTCCTTATTATGTAGGGGATGTAATCCACGGAAAAGAACAATTGATCGTGAATACTCCTGAGAAATATGCACGTCTGACAGGTGCAGCCGTTTTGACAGAAACGGAAGCGGTTGCCGTAAAGCCGGAGGAGCATAAGGTCGAGGCAAAAGACCTGAAAACAGGCGAGGTAAAGGAATATTCCTATGACAAACTGGTAATTGCAACAGGAGCATCCCCGTTTGTACCGGATATCCCGGGACTGCATCTGAAAAATGTATTTACCATGAGAACACCGGATGATGCCATTGCTCTTCGGGAAGCCGTAGAAGCAGGGGAAATCAAACGTGCTGTCGTAGCAGGCGGCGGCTTTATTGGCCTGGAAGTGGCGGAGAATCTGGCATTAAAGGGCGTGAAAGTCAGTGTGATCGATTTTGCTCCTCACATACTTCCCAACTTCCTGGATCCGGAGATGTCCGAATTTGTGGAGAATAAAATGGCAGAAGAGGGCATTATGCCAATGACAGGGGTTGCACTGGAAGGTGTACTCGGCACAGAAAAAGTGGAAAAGGTGCAGACCAGCAAGCGCGCCATGAAGGCAGATGCACTGGTGCTGGCCATTGGTATCCGCCCGAATACCGCATTTCTTGAGGGTTCCGGAATTGAAATGTTTAAGGGAACGATCCTTACGGACAAATATTTACAGACCAATATTGCCGATGTTTATGCTGCAGGAGACTGCGCAATGGTAACCAACCGCGAAACAGGCAAGCCTGCATGGTCTCCCATGGGCTCTACAGCCAATATCGCAGGCCGTATCCTTGCCAAAAATATTGCAGGCGGCAGCGTGGAGTATCCGGGCGTTCTTGGCACAGGGGTAGCGAAGCTTCCGGGCGGACTGAATACAGGGCGCACAGGCTTAACGGAAACAGCAGCAAAAGCAGAGGGATATGAGACCGTTTCCGTAATTACGGTTGTGGATGATAAAGCCCATTACTATCCAGGAGCAGGTTCTTTCATTATAAAACTGACTGCTGATAAAATAACCAGAAAGCTTCTGGGTGTACAGGTGCTTGGCACAGGTGCCGTTGATAAGGTGACAGATATCGGTGTGACCGCAATTTCTCTCGGAGCAACAGTTGACCAGCTCGCTTCCATGGATTTTGCCTATGCACCACCATTTTCCACGGCGATCCATCCTTTTGCCCACAGCATCAATATCCTGATGAACAAGATGGACGGAGCTCTGGAGAGCATTAGTCCTTCAGAGTATGGGGACGGAGCCTGTGAAGGCTATGAAATCATTGACTGTGCACTTGCCCCTGCTTTGGAAGGAAAGAAATATCTGGATCTGACTGCAATCAACGGGGAAGTAGATGGTCTTGGCAAAGAGGATAAGCTTCTTCTGGTTTGTACAAAAGGCAAACGTGCATACCTGACCCAGAACCGTCTGAAATATTACGGATATACGAATACGAAGGTTCTGGAAGGCGGTACGACCTTTACAGAAATTGAAACAGAGGAAGAAGAATAAGATGCCCCATGTTCATGAATAACAGGATATCCAAAATGGGATACCAGCTAATTTAAGGAGGAGAATACATATGGCAACATTAACAATCAGTGCAGCAGATGAAAAGCGCGTAAAGGCTCTGGGATTTTTGAGCAACAAAGGAACGGATAATTTTTCCGGCCGTATTATTACGGTAAATGGCAAGATCACTGCAGCACAGCAGAAGTGCATCGCAGAAGCGGCAGAGAAATTCGGAAACGGAATCGTTACCTTTACTACCCGGCTTACGATAGAGGTACAGGGAATCCCCTATGATAAGATAGAGGATTTCCGTCAGTTTATTGCAAAGGAAGGGCTGGAAACAGGAGGAACAGGCTCTCTGGTGCGTCCGGTCGTATCCTGTAAGGGAACTACCTGCCAGTATGGGCTTCTGGATTCCTTCGCCCTTTCTGAAGAAATTCATGAAAGATTTTACAAAGGATACCACAGTGTGAAGCTTCCTCACAAATTTAAGATTGCAGTAGGCGGATGTCCCAATAACTGTGTAAAACCGGATCTGAACGATCTTGGTATCATCGGACAGATGATTCCCAATTTTGATGAGGATGAGTGTAACGGATGCAAGAAATGTTCCGTAGCGGCAGCATGTCCGATGAAAGCTGCGAAAATGGTTGACGGAATTCTGGAAATTGACAAGAGCATCTGCAACAACTGCGGACGCTGTGTAGGAAAATGCCACTTTGATGCACTGGAAGACGGAACGCCTGGATTTAAGATCTACATCGGCGGACGCTGGGGCAAAAAGACTGCCCACGGCAGAGCTCTGAGTAAGATTTTTACAGATAAAGAAGAAGCGCTGAATGTCATCGAAAAAGCAATCCTTCTTTTCCGTGAGCAGGGCAAAACAGGCGAGCGTTTTGCTGCCACCATCGAACGGCTTGGATTTGAGAATGTGGAGGCACAGCTTTTGGCTGATGACCTTCTTGAGAGAAAACAGCAGATTTTAGACGCAGAACTTCATATGACCGGCGGAGCTACCTGTTAATGCACCTGCATATCTGAGTCTCATTGAGCAATAAAAAAGCGAAGACCCCATATTAAAAAATGGGTCTTCGCTTTTTAGATTATACTATTATGATTCTGTATCTAACTGGGTGCCGGATGTCTCAGCAGCAGGAATCCAGGAACTGCGCTCCTGAATTTTATTCATAATTCTTGCGGCTTCGTCGCCCTGGGCGGGAGTTGGCTGGTAGTTGTTGTAATCGTATGCAGAAGAAACGGAGCAGGGGATGATATTTGTCACATTATCCATTTGGACTCCGTCCTTGTCAATGGTGAAGGTCTGCTGGAAGATCATGGTATCCATGTCGCTTGGATAGCTGTTCCCTCCGAAACAGAAGTTTCCAAGGCTATAGACAATATTTCTGCCTTTGTATTCTTCAATCCCCTGAAGTACATGAGGATGGTGGCCGCATACAAGGTCAGCCCCTTCATCAATGGCCAGACGCCCAAGGGTCATCTGATTGCTGTCCGGTACGGTTTCCTTCTCATTTCCCCAGTGGAAGATCACGATCACAAGCTGGGCACCCTCTTCCTTCACTTTGGCGATGTTATTTTTTAACTGCTCTGTTCGCTGCAGATGGTCATTTAATTCGTAAATGCCTACCAGGCCCACCTTGATTCCCTTTACATCCACAACTGCTGTTTCATCATAGCCAAAATGGATGATTCCTTCCGCATCTAAAGCAGACATGGTATCCTGAAAGCTTTGTTCTCCGTAATCGTGGCTGTGGTTGTTTGCAGTATTGACGGTCTCCACAGAACTGCTGGAAAGAATACCGGCAAATTCCGCAGGCGCTTTAAATGCGAACTGTTTATCCTCCCTTGTATCCAGATCCGTTAAAGTGCCTTCAAAATTGGCGATGGTAAGATCATCAGAGCTGAAAATACCCCGTACATTCTGAAGAAAGTATTCTTTTCCATAGCTGTAATAGTAGGCATTGAGACTGGTGTCATAGTCAAAATATTCATCTGTTCCAAGGGTACAGTCCCCCACAACAGTGACGGTAAGGGTAACCGGTTCCATGGGCGGATCCACAGCTTCCGGGCTGATTTCCGCATCCTGCCCGCCTGAGTCCTCCGGGTTCTCTTCCTTTCCGGAGGCACTTGTATCCATGGAAACAGTGCCGGAAGGATTGGAAGAGGCAGGCGTGGATTTGTCTTTTCCGCATCCCTGGCAGCTTCGTATGACGAAAATGAGGAGAAGCAAAAGGAAAATTGCCGTACCGCCTGTGATCAGGCGGATCCGCAGCTGGCGTTTTCGCCTGTAGGCTGATCTGCGGGTGCTTCTGCGTTTGGAGGAATTCCGTTTTCCTGAGGGCGGTGTGTTTCTGTAGGGGCTGGCATGTCCGGATGGACTTCCGGAAGGTGTCCGGGAAGTTTTTGCATATCGTTCCCGGGAACCGGGCTGCTGTTGGGATTGCTTTGTCATATGTGATCCTTCTTCCTTTGTATTTCGTATCAAGACGATCAGGTTTTCCTCCTGATAACCTTCTATTTAGCAGTATAGGAATTTTTCACAGTTTCGTCAATATCTATCTCTTTTCACAGGAGTTTTTTTTTGATATAATGATACTGTTTATACCTTTGGTGTAAACAGTACCATAGAGAAGAGGAAAGAGTATGCTATATATAGGCAACCACACCACATCGTCCAAGGGCTATGCCCAAATGGCGCGGCAGATGATCGCTAACGGCGGAAATACCTTTGCTTTTTTTACCAGAAATCCAAGGGGAGGGAAGGCAAAAGCCATTGACCGGAAGGATGTGGAGAATTATCGTGCACTTGCAGAAGAGCATCATTTCGGAAAAATCGTAGCACACGCACCCTATACCATGAATGCATGTGCTGCGAAGGAAGATCTCCGTGTATTTGCACGGGAAACGATGGCAGACGATCTTATGCGAATGGAAATGATTCCGGGAAATTACTATAATTTTCATCCTGGAAGCCATGTAGGACAAGGCACTTCGGAAGGAATCTTAAAAATTGCGGAAATCCTGAATGCAGTTCTTACGGAAGAACAGACAACGACCGTTCTTTTGGAGACTATGGCAGGAAAAGGTTCGGAGGTGGGAAAGACCTTTGAGGAGCTTCGGGATATCATGAACCTTGTGGAAAAGAAGCATAAGCTTGGGGTCTGCTTTGATACCTGCCATGTCTGGGACGGAGGCTATGACATTGTAAATGACCTGGACGGCGTTTTGGGCACTTTTGACAGCATCATCGGATTATCCAATTTAAAGGCGGTTCATTTGAATGACAGCCTGAATGGCCTTGGAAGCCACAAAGACCGCCATGCAAAAATCGGTGAGGGAATGATCGGAATGGAAGCACTGGTAAATGTGATCCGGCATCCGGCACTTGAGGGAATTCCTTTTATTTTGGAAACGCCAAATGATGATGAAGGCTGGACAAAGGAAATTGCTGCCCTTAGAAAAGCTTATGAGGAGATGAAACCATGAAAAAAATGAAATTGTTCCTGACAGCAATTCTGCTGCTCTTTGTGCTTGCTTTTGCAGCATGCGGAAGTGAAGAGAAAAGCACTGATGCACAAGGGGTGCAGGAGGAAGACAATGGGGATACCCTAGATCCGAAGGAAATCGAGGCGGCTTTCGAGGATGAACTGGTGCCTTTGGAAGGCGATGAGCTTGCCATGATGGAAGATACGGAAGGGGAGACTTTTTCGGAAGATGACGAAATGATACCGCTGGACGAGGCTGAGATGGAGTGGGATGAAACAGGAGATCCCCAGGTATTTCCGTCAGACGAGGAGAATCAGGAAGAGGCGGACGAGAATACATCTTCCGGCGGGATTTCGGTGAAAGAAGACGGTACTTATACCAGTAAGGAAGAGGTTGCAGTATATCTTCACACTTATGGGAAGCTGCCCTCTAACTATATTACCAAAAAAGAAGCAAAGGAACTTGGCTGGGTAAGTACGGAAGGAAATCTTGGGGAGGTTGCTCCTGGCAAAAGCATTGGCGGAGACAAATTCGGCAATTACGATAAAATGCTTCCGGAAGAGGACGGCCGGACTTTCTGGGAGTGCGACATTGATTATGAAGGCGGATCCCGCAATGGTAAGAGAATCGTATATTCCAATGATGGACTGATCTTTTATACAGAAGATCATTATGAGACTTTTGAACAGCTATATTAAATAAAGAAAGCCTGCAGATGGGTGCCTGGAAACGGCACCCATCTTTGCGGGCAGTAAGGGGAGAGAAAGATGGAACGAAAATACAAACGAACATTATATGCCAGTTATCTTGGCTATATCACCCAGGCAATCGTCAACAATCTGGCACCTCTTTTATTTGTGACTTTTCAGAAAGAATATGAGATTTCAGTGGCACAGATCGGATTTCTGGTAACCTTTAACTTTGCAGTGCAGATGCTGGTGGATATATTGGCTGCCAGGTATGTGGAGAAGATCGGCTACAAAAAGTCAATCCTTGCAGCCCATGTTTTTGCGGCAGCCGGACTGATTGGCCTGGGGATTTTGCCGGAAATCGCAGGAAATGCATATGCAGGTCTTCTGGCTGCAATTACCATTTATGCCATTGGAGGCGGACTGATCGAGGTGTTGGTAAGCCCCATTGTCCAGGCGCTTCCTATGGATGAAAAATCTGCAGCTATGAGCCTTTTGCATGCTTTTTACTGCTGGGGCCATGTACTGGTGGTGGTATTGTCTACCGTATTTTTTAAGGCGGCCGGGATCGAAAACTGGCGGATCCTCACTATACTGTGGGCTCTTGTGCCGATTTTTAACTTTTTCCTGTATGCAGGAGCGCCAATCAAAGTGCTTGTGGAGGAGGGAAAAGCGATTCCTGCAGGGAAGCTGTTCGTCATGAAGCTTTTCTGGTGCTTTTTCCTCCTGATGATCTGTTCCGGTGCATCTGAGCAGGCCATGAGCCAGTGGGCATCCTACTTTGCGGAAAACGGCCTGAAAGTATCCAAGACCATGGGAGATCTGCTGGGCCCCTGTATGTTTGCTGTTTTGATGGGAGCATCCAGAACTTTTTATGGAATTAAGGGAGACAAAATTCCCTTAAAGAAGTTTATTTCTTACAGCAGTATTCTGTGTGTAGGCAGCTATCTCCTTGCTGTCTTTTCACCGAACCCTGTACTTTCTCTGGCAGGCTGTGCTCTCTGCGGATTGTCTGTAGGAATCATGTGGCCCGGGGTATTCAGTCTTGCAGCAGAGTACTGCCCTCAGGGAGGAACTGCCATGTTTGCATTTCTGGCTCTGGCAGGAGACATCGGCTGCTCCGGAGGGCCGTCGGTGGTGGGAGGAATTTCCGGATTTTTCCGCGGCGATCTGAAAACGGGGCTGCTGGCAGCAATTGTCTTTCCTGTGATTTTGATCATTGGTGTAAATATGCTGAAAAAAGGAGTTGACTCTGACGCAATGTAATAGTTTTTCCTATGATTACCTCAGAGAAAGAGGTGACAGAGATGATGACCGCCGGGTAGGAGATCTGAAGGATAAATACAGGAAGATCTGCGCAAAATAAAAGAAAAAAGGAATAAGACGAAAGTCTTGCAGGAAAATTATGAATTCAATCTGGAAAGAAAGCGCAGTGCTTCCGTATTTTGAAAAACTGGAAGAGAATGTAACTACAGACGTTTTGATCATCGGCGGAGGAATGACAGGAATCTTATGTGCCCATTTTCTCAGGAAACAGGGAATAGATTGTGTTCTTGCAGAAGGCAGGACCATTTGCAGCGGTATCACAGGCAATACTACGGCAAAAATCACCTCGCAGCATGGGCTGATCTATGGGAAGCTTTTAAAAGATGCAGGCCTTGAAACGGCACGGATGTATCTGGAGGCAAACCAGAATTCCGTAAAAAAATATGAAGAGCTTTGTAAAAATATAGACTGTGATTATGAAAAAAAGAATGCCTATGTTTATGTAAAAAGCGACAGAAGATGCCTGGAAAGGGAGGCAGAGGCACTGCACAAAATCGGTTATGAAGCCAAAATAACCGAAACGCCGAAGCTTCCTTTTCAGACAGCAGGTGCCATCTGCTTTGAAAATCAGGCGCAGTTTCATCCGCTGAAATTTGTTTCCAGGCTGGCAGAAAACCTTCCTGTTTACGAGCATACGTTTGTGAAAGAACTGAAAGAAAAAAAGGCTGTCACAGAACATGGCACCATTGCTTTTCAAAAGCTGATCGTGGCGACGCACTTTCCCATGGACAATAAACACGGGATGTATTTTCTCAAACTGTATCAGGATCGCTCCTATGTCATTGCCCTCAGAAACGCTGCCCAGGTGGACGGGATGTACCTGGATGGGGCGAAAGGGGGTCTGTCCTTTCGAAACTACGGCGAGTACCTTCTTCTTGGGGGAGGCGGGCACAGAACCGGGAAAAGCGGCGGAGCATGGCAGGAACTGCGGCAGTTTGCAGAGAAATATTATCCTCAGGCAAAGGAAGAGTACGCCTGGGCAGCACAGGATTGCATGACACTGGACAGTATTCCCTATATTGGACCCTATTCCCCCAATATGCCGGACTGCTATGTAGCAGCAGGCTACCAGAAATGGGGGATGACCTCCTCTATGACAGCAGCAATGCTTCTTACGGATTTGATCACAGGAAAAGAGAATCCCTGCAGCAAAGTATTTCACCCCTCCAGATGTATGCTGAAAGGGCAGCTTTTGGTGAATGGATGGGAAGCTCTTACCAATCTTCTTTCTCCTTCCAAGAGACGCTGCCCGCACCTTGGCTGTGCACTGAAATGGAACAGCAGCGAGCATTCCTGGGACTGCCCGTGCCATGGCTCCCGCTTCACTTCCCGGGGAGAAGTGCTTGATAATCCGGCAAACGGAGATGCAAAATGGCAAAAAGATACAGGAAGCATTTGATATGATTTCCGGATAGTGATATACTTAAAGTCAGGCTGGTTTTGGATGAAAGATGCCAGCAGGAATTTCTAAAGAAAGAGGAATATAAGCATGATTCAAAAACGACTGGCTGCCTTGCGCAGTAAAATGAAAGAGCGGAATGTAGATGCTTATCTTGTACCTACAGACGATTTTCACTGTTCCGAATATGTGGGGGAATATTTTAAATGCCGCAGATATATTACCGGGTTTACCGGCTCTGCAGGTACCGCAGTCATAACCATGGATGATGCAGGATTATGGACGGACGGAAGATATTTTCTTCAGGCAGGAGAACAGCTGAAGGGAAGCACCATAACTCTTCAGAAGATGGGGGAGGAAGGTGTCCCTGCTATTGAAGAATATGTGATGGATCACTTAAAATCCGGCCAGACGGTAGGATTTGACGGACGTACCATGACCGCAAAGGCAGGAGCGGAGCTTGAGAAAAAATTGGCTGAGAAAGGCATTTCCATCTCCTTGGAGATGGATCTGGTAGGAGAGATCTGGACAGATCGTCCCTCATTATCCTGTGAACCTGTCTGGTCACTGGATGCCGCTTATGTGGGAAAAACAAGAGAAGAAAAGCTCTCCGAAATCCAGAAAGAACTGGAAAAAAAGAAAGCAGATTATTTCCTTCTCACTTCCCTGGATGATATTGCCTGGCTTTTAAATATTCGGGGAAATGATATTTTATGTAATCCCGTAGTGCTTTCTTATTTTATACTGACAAAGGAAGGCGGTATCTTATTTGCCCAGAAAGAGGCCTTCCGGGAGGAACTGGCGGGAGAGCTTGCGGACGCAGGAGTAAGGATTCAGCCATACGAGCAGGTTTATACGTATATAAAAGAAATTCCTCAGGGGAAAAAGGTCCTGATGGATCCTGCTTCCGTGAACTTTACCCTTAAGAAATCCATTCCGGAAGGCGTGGAGATCCTGGAGGAAATGAATCCTACGAAACTGAAAAAAGCATGCAAAACTTCGGTGGAAGTGGAGAACATGCGGAAAGCCCATGAAAAGGATGGGGCTGCAGTAACCAGATTTATCTTCTGGCTGAAAAAGAGCGTGGGAAAAACGGAAATCACAGAACTTTCAGCTGCTAAAAAGCTTGAGGAGTTTCGTGAGCAGCAGGAACACTATTTAGGGCCAAGCTTTTCCCCCATCATCGGATATGGGGAACATGGGGCGATCGTGCATTATTCTGCAACAGAGGAAACAGATGCTTCCCTGGAACCTCGTGGGCTGGTGCTGGCAGATACAGGCGGACAGTATCTGGAGGGGACAACGGATATTACCAGAACTATTGTTCTTGGAGAGACAACCCGGAAAGAAAAGGAATATTTCACAAGAGTTTTAAGAGGAAACCTGCTTCTTTCTTCTGCGAAATTCCCCTACGGCTGCAGCGGACTGAATCTGGATTACCTTGCCAGAAGCCCTCTTTGGGAGATCGGAGAAGACTATAACCATGGAACAGGCCATGGCGTAGGCTACCTTTTGAACGTTCATGAAGGACCGAACCGTATTCACTGGAAATGCTCTGCGTCAGGAGAATACCCGGCAGTATTTGAGGAGGGAATGATTACTTCCGATGAGCCGGGGTATTACGCAGAAGGGGAATTCGGCATTCGCCATGAGAACCTGATCGTCTGCAAAAAAGCAGAAAAAAAGAACGGCAAACAGTATATGGAGTTTGAGCCTCTGACTCTGGTTCCATTTGATCTGGATGCCGTTATACCTGAGGAAATGTCCGACAAAGAAAGGAAACTTTTAAACAGGTATCATAAAACAGTCTATGAGAAAATTTCTCCTTATCTGGATGAGGAAGAAAGAGAATGGCTGAAAACTGCTACAAGGGAAATTTGATTCCGCAGTATTAAGGGATAAACTCACACAGCACTTCAAAAACTCCGCAAAGTACCATCACCAGTATGGGATTCCATTTCAGCTTTCGAAGAAGCACCAGGGCGATGACAAAGTAAACCACCATGCGGACCTGAAGATTTCCTGCTCCAAACGAAATGATTCCGTTAAGAAAGAACGCGGAGATCAAAATCGTAACCCCTGCCTTGGCAATCATGGCGACGACTGCAGGACGCAGAGAGGAGAGAGTCCCTTTTAAAACCGAAAGATTTTTGTAGCGTGTATAAATCCAGGCTAAAAGTGTCACGAAAATACAGGAAGGCAGGATGCATCCCAGGGTGGCGGTCACGGCGCCCGGGATGCCTGCCATCTGGTTTCCCACAAAGGTGGCGGCATTAACCGCAATGGGTCCCGGAGTCATTTCGGCAATGGTCACAAGATCTGTAAAGGTATCCATACTAAGCCACTGATGCATCGTGACCACCTGCTCCTGAATCAGGGGCATGGCAGCATAACCGCCTCCAAAGCTAAAGCAGCCGATCTGAAGAAAACTCAAGAAAAGATCTAGATAAATCATATCTTATTCCCCCTTTTTGCAGAAAGTAAAGAACGTAAAAGTCCGAATAAAAATACCGCGAGAATGATCAATGCAGTATTCACTTTGAGGTAATAGCTGACGCAGAAGCTTATGAGCATCACAAGAATGTTGATCAGGTCCTTGGAGGATACGACATTGTGGCTCATATCAAAAACCACGGAAGCAATGACAGCCCCAACGCCGGAGCGCATTCCGCGGAGAAGCGCCGCAATATAAGGATTGCTGCGAAAAGCGTCATAGCATGCGGAGATTACCGTGATGATGATCATAGGCGGTATGATGGCACCAAGGACGGAGACAAAAACACCGGGAAGCCTGGCCAGCTTATAACCTACAACGATCGACCCGTTTACGGCAATGGCACCCGGAGAGGACTGGGCGATGGCCACAAGATCCAGCATCTCTTCTTCATCGATCCAGTGATATTGATCTACGAATTTATTTTTCAGCAGTGTGACGATCACATATCCGCCTCCAAAAGTAAAGGTGCTGAGATAGAGAGTAGATAAAAAGAGTTTTCTTAGGACGTGGTTCCTGTCTTGATTCATAGGGATATTCCTCCTTCTAATATGTTTTTGCCGATTCCAGTATATTCCATGTTGAAATATAATTCAAATAGTATTATCATATATTTATCTATAATGAAAATCTTATATAACTGTTTAGAAAAGGAGGGATATTCATGACGCTCAGGCATTTGCGGATTTTTGCGGCAGTGTATCAGGAAATGAGCATTACCGGGGCTGCGAAAAGGATTCATCTGGCACAGCCAAGCGTAAGTCTTGCAATAAAGGAGCTGGAGGATGCCTATCAGGTTCGCCTGTTTGACCGGATCAGCCGGCACCTGACGCCTACGGAGAAGGGCAGTGAGTTTTATGATTATGCCATTCATATTCTGGAGCTTTTTGAGGAAATGGAGCATGCAATGAAATCACCGGAAATTGTGGGACATATTCGAGTGGGCTCCAGCATTACAGCAGGAAGCTTTTTGGTTCCTTCCGCAGTAAGGAAATTTCAGGAACGCTATCCGAAATGTCAGGTAGAGGTTACCATACAAAATTCCGAGCAGGTGATGCAGGCTGTGCTGAAAAATGAGCAGGATATTGGCATCGTGGAGGATCATGTGGAAATCGACCAGTTGGAAACCGTTCCTTTTCTGGAAGACAGGCTGTATTTTCTTTGCACTGCATCTCACCCTCTGGCGGAAAAGAGAGAGGTAACTTTGGCGGATATCTGTTCGTATCCTCTGTTTTTGCGGGAAAAGGGAAGCGCCAGCCGTGAGATTACGGAAGGCTTGTTCCGGGCATGCAGGGTGCGGGGAAAAGTTTTGTGGGAAAGCGTCAGCAACCAGGCGCTGATCCGGGGAATTCAGGAAAATCAGGGAATCACTGTCATGTCAAGGCGGCTGGCAGAGGAAGAGATCAAGGAGGGAAGTATCCATGTGCTGCCCTTTTATCCGGATGCGTTCCTTCGAAGTTTTTCCATGATCTATCATAAAAAAAAGTATCTGGCAGAGCCGATGAAGTATTTGATGGAGCTGTTTGGGGGACTGGAGGAAGAGACAAACTAAAAACAAGGTGCGTTACATTTCACGGTATAAAAAAATGTAATGATATACCTTGACAGATGAGGTATATCATGTTAAGATGCGATAAAGGAAAAGGGGAGAAGAAAATCGAAGCGGAAGACAGAATCATGAAAGGAGGAATGGATTTGTCAATTTCAGCAGATACTCTGCGCGGGTACACGGATACCATCATCCTGACACAGCTGATGAAGAAAGACAGCTACGGATATGAGATCAACCGAACAGTACAGCAGCGCACAGACGGACAGTACGAGTTTAAAGAAGCAACCCTGTATACTGCATTTAAGCGTCTCGGCCAGAACGGGCTGATCACATCCTATTGGGGTGAGGAGGGACCCGGAGCCAGGAGACGATATTACAGGATCACAGAAGAGGGAAGGAAACAGTGGGAAGAAAAAAGCCGGGAATGGAAGGAGATTCGTTCCCTGCTGGATTCCTTGCTTACATTGGAGGTGGAACATGAATCGGATTGAGACCAAAATTATCATTACCATTACCAACTGTCTTTCAAGAGCCAAGGACAGTGATGCCAAGACAGAAATGATCGAAGAGCTGAGCGAGAATCTGTATCAGCGCTATCTGGAGCTTTTGGAGAGCGGAATGCAGGAGGAAGAAGCGTTCCATAAGGCAATGGAGAGCCTGGGAGATACGGAAGAGCTTCTGGCTTATCTGGAAGAAGAGGAAGGAAATTCTTTTCGGGAAGAGGAAATTCCCGTGAAGGATGCATGTGACGATGCCTATGAGGAAGAAAGCACCTCTTCTTTTAAAGAAGACTGGGAGAGCGGCATTGAAGAAATTGTAAATACTGCTTTTTCCACTGCAAAGGTTGCCGTAGACTGCGCAAGAGATGTGGCAAGGGATGTAACTGACCAGTTAAAAGAGAGATATCCTCAGGGAGTGTTTTCTAAATTTACAGCACAGCGGGGGAAAAAAGTAGATTGTACCGCCATCCCTATGGAATATGTACATTCTCTGGAAATCCGCCTGACCAACGGAAACATTCTGATCCGCTGCGGGGAAGAAGAAACCGATTTTATTGAAGTATCCGGCGATACGGAAGAAATAGAGACCATGCTGAAAGAGGACGGTGTCCTGGCAGTCAGCCAGGGGAACACGGCCAGTGCAGTTTATTTCTTTATGAGAGGCATGAGACGGTCAGACATTGAAATCATCCTTCCGAAGAAAATGTGGGACAGTGTGATCGTTTCAACGGTAAACGGTGATATCTGCATCCGGGAGGAGCTTTTATGCACGGATCTGCAGATATCAACTGTAAGCGGCGATGTGGAGCTAGAAGGAATTGCCAGTACCGGAATGAAGGTTTCCAGCACCAGCGGAGACATTATTGGAAACAGGCTGTCAGGAGATCTTTATGGGGAAACAAAAAGCGGCGATGTGGAGATCACAGGAATTACCGGGCGATGCGAGCTGTTTTCTGCAAGCGGGGACGTTGTTTTTGAAGGGGAATGCACGGAGCTGAACTGCTCCAGTACCAGCGGAGACGTAGAATACCGTCTTCGTAATCTGCCGGAAAAAATAAAGGGAAATTCCATGTCAGGAGACTGCCGGATCTATTTGCCGGAAGGGAACGGCTTTCATCTCATCTATCGTACAGTCAGCGGTAAATTCAGGACCAGCATGCCTTTTGTAGGAAAGATGGGAGAGAAAAGCGGAGATGCGGTATATCTTGACGGAGATAGGGGCGAAATCCAGCTGACCAGTGTCAGCGGAGATCTGGAGATTTCTGCAGCAGAATGATAGACGGAAGCAATAAGAAAAATTAGAAACAGAAGCGTCGGAGAATGATATGCCGGCGCTTTTTTTTATACATGAAGTGCATGTAAAGTGTCCGTTTTTGTGAAGAAGCATAGCGACTCTGCCGAAGCCGGTAAAAAACTTCATCTGAAATTCACATGAGTTTGGTATAATAGAAATACGTAATGAACAAAAGGGAGTATGAAGATCATGAAAAAGCGTATTTTATTTTTGGAGGATGAGCCGGTGATCCTGGAGGTACTGGCGGAATATATGAAAATGCAGGATTATGATGTTTTTGCCGTGACAGATGGGGAGGAGGCTCTCACAGCTTTTCACAGCCATGTTTTTGATATGGCAGTTCTGGATATCATGGTGCCGAAGATCAGCGGACTTGATGTACTTCATCATATCCGCCGCCATTATCCTGATATGGCGGTGATCATGCTGACTGCTCTTGGAGATGAGAAGACTCAGGTGATGGCGTTTAATGCTTTTGCAGATGATTATGTGATCAAGCCTGTATCGCCCATTATCCTTCTGAAAAGGATGGAGACTATTTTCCGCAGGATCAGGCCCGGAAAGGACGAAAGTAAAGAGGGGCTGTTTCTGGAAAAAGAGGCTTATCAGGCCTATTATAATGGAATTCCGCTGGAGCTGACACTCAGTGAATTTCTTCTGCTCCAGACCCTGTATGAGGAGCCGAGAAGGGTTTTTACCAGAGAACAGTTGATCCTGCGGATCTATAATGAAGACTACATTGGAAATGACCGGATCATTGATGCCCATGTGAAGAACTTGAGGAAGAAGCTTCCGGAAAATTATATAAAAACCGTGATCGGCGTGGGATACCAGTTTCAGGAGGGAACCGGAAGAAAGGGTTCTTTGGAGGAATCGTGATGAAGCTTTCGAAAAAAACATTTCTTTACAGCATTTTCATTTCTTCACTTTTGGCGGGAATGATCGTGGTTTATTTTGTAGCCATGCTTCCGTCTCTCTATGTGGATTATATGAAAGAGCAATATCTGCAATCTGTGGTAGATGCGGAAAAAGGATATATGGAAAACCGCAGCTATGAAGGGCTGGTGGTACAGAATCCTACAGGCTCCGCTACCCTGGAGGTGCCTCTTACTGGGGATACCCTGTATCTGGCAGGGAAAGCTTTTCGTATGGCCATTGTCATTCATGATGACAGAATAAAGCAGGTACTGGAGGAAATCCGTTCCTGGCTTGGTGACATGGAGAACCTGGAGGAGGAAAAATTTAAGAAAATCCACTGGGAGCTTCTAAGGGAAACCCTGGAGGAAAACAGTATTTTGAAAGAGAAAGCGCCGCTTTCCGTAAAGCTGAGCGTTCTGGAGGGAAATGAAGAATTGAGTGCTTCCGGCAATATCAGGGTGCATATGGCGGAGCAGGGAATCTTCGTGTTTGAGGCGAATGCCGCAGACGGAGATAACCACTATACCACTTATTTTGCGGTAGGAAAAACAGAGGATGCTCTGGTGATTTCTTTCCTTCCGGTGATGACTCCCCAGATGAAAGAGATGAAACCCATTGTACTGGGAAGCGTGCCTATGATCGCGGCCGTTTTGTTTCTGGTTGTATTGGTATGTTCCAGGTATTTTTCCGGAAGGATCGTTCAGCCGGTCATCCGTCTGGCAGATTACGCAGAACAGGTGAAATATGCAGAGAATCTGGAAATTCCCACGATGGAGATTTCCCAGAAGGATGAGATCGGAGATCTGGGGAGAACCTTAAATGAGCTTTATGAGAAACTGCGCAGCAATTATGCCCAGCTGGAAGAAAAGAATCTCCGCCTGAAAGAAGAAAACAAGCGCCAGGAAGTGTTTCTGCGTGCATCTTCCCACCAGCTGAAGACGCCTGTAACCGCAGCACTTCTGCTGGTTGACGGTATGCTGCAGGAGGTGGGAAAATATAAAGATACCAGAAAGTATCTGCCCCAGGTAAAAGAGCAGCTCCTTTCCATGCGGCAGATCGTGGAGGATATTCTGTATTTGAACCACTGCACGGAAAACCTTGAGAAGGACAGGGCAGCCCTTTTATCCCTGGGGGAGGAGGTTCTTGCGGCCTATAGCGTACAATTGGCGGAAAAAGGATTAAAAAGTTCTGTAAAGGGATGCAATGTTACGGTGTTAAGCGACAGAGAACTGCTGAAAAAGCTGTTGGACAATCTGATTTCCAATGCCGTTTCCTACACGGAAGAGGGAGGAAGCCTGGAAGTTCTTATCCAAAAGGGAAAGGATGGGAATCTAACCGCTCCGGGAGCGTCTTTTTCTGTCCGGAATCAGAAAGCCCATATTGAGGAATCGCTTCTGCCCCATATCTATGAACCTTTTGTAAGCGGAACAGGCAGACAGAAGGGAAAGGGACTGGGCCTTTATATTGCGGCCTATTACTGTGAAGCGCTCGGATATTCTCTGCATGTAGGAAATACAGAGGAAGGGGTGGAAGCAGTTCTTCAGATTCCTAAAAGCTGCATACCATCTTCACACGATATTCATAAGGAAGGGGTAGAATAGGATATGCCAAAAGCGAAGAGCAAATAAGGCAGAACCCTATGAACGGAAAGAAAGGAAAACAGCGATGTTATTGACCATTAAAAATTTGCAGGTATCTTATGGGAAACATCTGGCACTTCAGATTCACAGTCCTGTTGAAATCGAAGAGGGAGACCGGATCGGGATCATTGGCTCAAACGGAGCAGGCAAAACGACCCTGGTCCGGGCGATTCTGGGAATTACTTCCTATCAGGGGCAGATCATTACTTCTCTGAAACCGGAAGAGATGGCCGCCCATTTACAGTTTAATCAGTATGTATCCACCATGCCTGTACGCTATGTTATGGAAGCCATGCTGAACACCAGTATTAAAAAAGACAGGCAGCTTCAGGAACTGATCCGTTTCTTTGAATTTGAACAATGTCTGGGAAAACGGTATCAGGCGCTTTCCGGAGGACAGAAACAAAGGATTACCATCATTATGGTAATGATGCAGGATGCACCTCTGACCTTTTTTGACGAAGTGACATCCGGTCTGGATTTTGAAACCAGACAGAAGCTGATGGAATTGCTGATGAAATGGTATGAAGGAAAAAGCAATACACTGTGTATTGTTTCGCATTATTATGAGGAGCTGGAACTTCTTGCAAAAAAGCTTCTGATCCTGGATCAGGGAAATGTGGTGGATTACGGAGAGAAGGAAAGCCTGTTTCAGAAATACTGCGGAAATTCCATTATGATACTGGATGCCAATGAGGAGAATGCGCGGCTCACCAAAGATTACAAGAGGCTTCACAGTCCGGAGCATCTGATCGCTCTGTCCTGCCGGGATGAGGAGGAGGAAATCCGGCTTGCCTCCCTGCTGATCCGGCATAATATTACTTTTAAGCGCAGCAGCAGTGATATTGAGATCATGTTCATCAACGCAAAAGCCGCTTATGAAGAAGAGAAAAAGGAAAGGGGTGGGAACTGCCGTGAAAAGTAAAAAATGCAATAAACGTCTGGTAATATATGAACTGAGGAATCTGCTGGGAAATCCCTTTGTATATATTTTCGGAATTATTTTTCCCATACTGATGCTGCTCATTATCACAAGGGCCATAGAAGCAGAGACAGCGAAAGAGTTTATTCCCTATGCAAATACGTCGGTTTTTATCAGTATGTCGCTGATCATTCCCATGGCTGTGATTTTCCTGGGATATTCCGCCAACTATTCCCAGGAGCTGGAAAAGGAGATTCCTCTTCGTATGGAATTGTTCGGCTATTCCCAAAAGTCCATGATGCTGAGTAAGATCATCGCCCATTTTCTTGTGATGGCAGCAGGGCTTGTACTTTATGCGGCTATATCGTATGCGGTGATTGATCTTCAGATGCCAAGGGTGGGCTCGATTCTTTGCCTGCTTATCTGCCATATTCTTCTGGGACTGATGTTTTTTGCCCTGGCTCATGGCGTATCCGTCTTTTTTAAGAAATTCGGACCTACCTATGCAGTGATGATGGGACTGTACTTCGGAATCATGATCCTCTGCGGAATGATGGGCGTAAAAACGGATCAGCTTCCCAAAGCTGCCCGGCTGATCGCAAACCTTCTTCCCATGACTTATATCAGCAATGACTTTATCCAGTTCTGGAGGGAAGGCTCTTATAATTTTGTTCCGCTGATCCAGGCCTTTTTGTTTCTGGGGGCTGTATCAGGTATTGTACTGGTCTTTGCTTTGCAAAAAAGCAGACGGAAAAAAGGAAACTGATGTATGAAAAAGAGGGTTCAGTCATGGCTGTGCTTTGACCGGACCCGTTTTCTGTATTCTAAAGGGGACAGCCCGCGCTGTTTTTTAAAAATCCGGCTGAAATACAGAGGATTGTCGTAGCCTACAATATTGCTGATTTCCGTGATATTGTACTGTGTTGCTTCCAGGAGGCTTTGGGCATTGGAAATCCGGACGGATAAAATATACTGCATGGGAGTAATGCCTGTATACTGTTTGAAACTGCGGATGAACCAACAGGTACTCATGTGCCTGGAGGCTGCGTATTCTCCGATGCTGATCTCCTGATTATAGTGCTCGTGAAAATAGGTAATGGCAAGTTCTGCCTCTTCGTTTTGGAAGCTGATTTCTGTTTTCTGGGCAGTATTGATGGTAAGCTGCCTGTGAATCATAATAAAAAGCTGTTCTAAAAGAGCAGCGAGATATTCCTGATAATTTTCTTTGCACATCTGTAATTCCCGTATCATCCGGCGAAAGAGGCCGGCGTGCTCCAGGGAGATTCCGGTGTGAAATACCCGGATGGAATCTGTCATACTATACTTTTCCAGAATGTTCCTGGTCTCGCTCCCTGTAAAATGAACCCAGTATACTTCCGGAAGTTCCGTTCCATAATAGACATATTTCTGAACCTCCCCGGGACGGTACAGCACCATATGGCCTGCAGGCACCGTTTCTTCCTGCCCGTCAAAAAAGAAGCGGGTCTTTCCGGAAGCGACATATAAAATTTGATAGTCGACTCTGCCGTGGGCTCTGTAGGTCGTCATTTCTTCTTTATGGCTTAAGCGGTAGATGCCGCAGCTTCCTACAATCAGGGGGCGGCTGTGATCCTCAAAATCAATTTTGGAGTTATTTAAATAGGCTGCGTTGATATACATCAGAGAGGCCTCCTTCTGCTTCATGGATGATTATAGCCGCAAGTCTGTGAATTGGTATCATTGTATCATTTTGTGCATGTTTTGTCTAATGGAGTCTATGGATTTTCAGGAAAATCATGTTTATACTGTAAGAAACTTTGCCGGACCTCCTTTGGGAATAGCCGGCAGATAGAAAGAGAAAGGGGAAGCTTTGATGATTGTACCGAAACATTATGAAAATCCGCATTTACTCCATGAAAACACCATGTCCAACAGGGCATATTATATTCCCGCATCCAGGGTAATGGATTCCCTGATCCTGCACAGAGAGGATTCCGACAGGTTTATACTGTTAAGCGGAGAGTGGAAATTCCGGTATTTTGACAGTATCTATGAGGTAAAAGAAGAATTTTATCAGGAGGATTATGATACCGGTGCCTTTGACTCTGTGAAGGTTCCGGGAGTATGGCAGTGTGCAGGATACGATACCCATCAGTACACCAATGTACGGTATCCGTTTCCGTTTGATCCGCCCTATGTTCCTGCTGAAAACCCCTGCGGAGCCTATTCCCTGGAGTTTTTCTTTGAGAAGAATGAGAAAGCACCCAATACCTTCCTGAATTTTGAGGGTGTGGATTCCTGCTTTTATGTATGGATGAACGGAGCGTATGTGGGATACAGCCAGGTATCGCATTCCACCAGTGAGTTTGATGTGACAAAATATCTGAGAAACGGAAAAAATAAACTTTCTGTGCTGGTTCTGAAATGGTGTGACGGCAGTTATATGGAGGACCAGGATAAATTCCGCATGAGCGGGATCTTCCGGGATGTTTATCTTTTGAACAGGCCGGAGGATGGAGTATTCGACTATTTTGTCCGGACGGGATTCGAGAAGGAAAAGGCCTTTGTAGATGTGGACCTAAAGTATTTTCAGAATGTGGTTCCCACAGGGCTTACATTATATGATGCCCTGGGAAACGTAACTGCTGCAGGAAAACTCTGCGAAGGAATCTGTGCAGGGGATGCAGAAGAAACGGGTTATCAGGCTTCCGTAAAGCTTGAGGTAGAAAATCCTTCCCTTTGGACTGCGGAAACGCCTTATCTTTATACTCTTGTGATAGAGACTGCTGATGAAATCATTACTGACCGGGTTGGCATTCGTGAGATTTCTATTAAAAAGAATGTAGTTTACTTAAATGGACAGAAGATTCGTTTTCGGGGTGTGAACCGCCATGATTCTGATCCGGTAAGCGGGTTTGCCATCAGCATAGAAAAGATGAAGAAGGATCTTCTTCTGATGAAACAGCATAATTTTAATGCAATACGTACAAGCCATTATCCCAATTCCCCTGTTTTTTATCAGCTTTGTGACCAGTACGGTTTCTTTGTGATCGATGAAGCAGATCATGAAAGCCATGGTGCGGAGGAATTGTATCTCGCAGATGGTTCCTGGGAGAATCGGAGAGTCAGATGGAACGAACCTCTTGCAGACAATCCGGAATATACCGAAGCTACCGTGGACCGGACTATGCGGTGTGTGCACAGGGACAAAAACCGTCCCTGCGTGGTCATCTGGTCTATGGGAAATGAAAGCGCCTACGGCTGCACCTTTGAGGCTGCCCTTGCCTGGACAAAAGCGTTTGATCCGGGCAGACTGACGCATTATGAAAGTGCTTTATATGTGAGCAACAAAAGAAAATATGATTTTTCCAATATTGACCTTTACAGCAGAATGTATCCTTCTGTGGAGGAAATGGAGGAATATCTGGCAGATGAGCCGGACAAGCCCTTTATTTTATGTGAATACTGCCATGCCATGGGCAATGGCCCGGGAGATTTGGAAGACTATTTCCGGTTTTTTGAAGCGCATGAGGAAATGTGCGGAGGATTTGTATGGGAATGGTGTGACCATGCCATTGAGAAAGGAAAGACAGAAGAGGGAAAAACCATTTACTATTACGGCGGCGATCATGGGGAATTGATCCATGATGGCAATTTCTGTATGGATGGACTGGTTTATCCGGACCGGACGCCTCATACAGGTCTGCTGGAGTATAAAAATGTGCATAGACCGGCAAGAGTGGTATCCTTTGACCAGACAGAGGGAGAACTGGTACTTCGCAATCATCTGGATTTCCTTGACTTGAAGGATTACCTCTTTATAAAATATGAAGTTTCCTGTGATGGCAGGATCCTTCAGACCGGTGAACCGGATGAAATATCTGTTCTGCCCCATGAAACAGGAAAGGTGAAGCTTGCACTTGATATCCCTCAAAAAGGAAGCTGTTATTTAAAGATTTCCTATCATCTGAAGAATGAGACAGAAGGCATGGAGGAAGGATATCTTCTTGGATTTGATGAAATTCCTCTTGCCAATGCAGACAGCCGGAACCAGACTTCTGTAGAGCTGCTTGAGAAGGAAGCGGAACCCCTTTTGGGAGTGGAGGTAACAGAAGACGACCGTTTCATCTGCATCAAGGGTGGAAGCTTTTTGTATGAATTCCACAAACAAAAAGGAATGTTTGTAAAATTACAGTACGGGAACAAAATGCTTCTGGAAAAACCAATGGAGGTTAATATCTGGCGTGCCCCTACGGACAATGACAGCAGGATCAAAGAAGAGTGGCTCCGTGCCCGCTACAATCATGCAGAAGCACGTGTCTATCAATGTTCCTGGGAGAAGGGCGCTTCCGCTGTTTCCATTCGCTGCACCATGTCCCTTTTGGCACCTGCAGTACAGAAGATGATGGACGTAGAGGCAGTTTGGTCTGTCGGCAGCCAGGGAGAGATCGGGATGGAGATGTCTGTAAAGCGGAACATGGAATTTCCGGAGCTTCCAAGGTTTGGTATCCGCCTGTTTCTTCCAAAGGAACTTGAAGAAGTTTCCTATTACGGCATGGGGCCTTATGAAAGCTACATAGATAAGTGCAGAGCCTCCAGCCATGGAGTGTATAGAGCGAATGTAAAGGGCATGCATGAAGATTATATTAAGCCCCAGGAAAACGGAAGCCATTATGACTGCAGCTATGTACAGGTTGGAAATGGGGAATATGGCCTGACGGCAGCAAGCAGCCATGCTTTTTCTTTTAATGCTTCCGTCTATACCCAGGAAGAGCTGACAGAAAAGAAACATCATTACGAGCTTGTTCCAAGCGGGTACACGGTGCTTTGTCTGGATTATGCCCAGAACGGCATCGGTTCCAACAGCTGCGGTCCAAGACTGCTGGAAAAATACAGGCTTGACGAGGAAGCATTTTTCTTTGCCATCAAACTGATTCCTTTTTCCGGAGAAATTTAGAAACTTTTCATAGACATGTTTTCCGATATGAGGTATTCTATTTAAAGATTATTGTTTGCACGTTAGGTGTGAAGGATCATGACTTTTCATAGACAGGAGAACCTCATGGAGAAAAATGAAATTTATATTACAAGCGGAACGGAATATAAAAAAATGACTTATGAGCTCCTCAGGGAATGTGCCCTTGCGGAGCTCATTGGCGACTGTAAAACCAGGATCGGCATTAAGCCGAATCTGGTGTCTCCTACGGCTGCATCCTATGGGGGAACCACCCACCCGGAGGTTGTGGCAGGGATTCTGGAGTATTTACTGGATCATGGATTCGGAAAAATCGTTATGATGGAAGGTTCCTGGGTAGGAGATAAGACTTCGGAAGCTTATGAAGTGTGCGGCTACAGAGAATTATCCGAAAAATACGGAGTCCCGTTTATAGATACGCAGAAAGAAAAATCCATTTCCAGGGACTGCGGCGGCATGAAGCTGAATCTTTGCGCCTGTGTGGAGGATGTGGATTTTCTCATCAATGTTCCTGTGCTGAAAGGACACTGCCAGACCAGGATCACCTGTGCCCTGAAAAACATGAAGGGCCTGATTCCCAATTCCGAGAAACGGCGCTTCCATTCCATGGGCCTTCATAAGCCCATTGCTCATCTGAATACAGGAATCCGCCAGGATTTTATTGTGACAGATAATATCTGCGGAGATCTGGATTTTGAGGACGGCGGGCATCCGGTGGAGATGAACCGCATTCTGGCAGGGCGCGACCCGGTTTTGATGGATGCTTATGTCTGCCATATGATGCATTATCAGGTTTCTGAAGTTCCTTATGTAACTATGGCGGAGGCTCTTGGGGTGGGCTGCGCGGATATTTCCAAAGCAAACATCCGCATCTGCGGAGGTGGCAAAACGATGCATATGCCCAAATCACGACGTATCGTGGAACTTCAGGATGCAGTGGAAGAGGTGGAATCCTGCAGCGCATGCTACGGATACCTGATCCCTGCCCTGGATATGCTACGGGAAGAAGGGATTTTTGATAAGCTGACCCAGAAAATCTGTATTGGACAGGGCTTTCGTGGGAAAACAGGGGAGCTTGGTGTTGGACACTGCACCAAAAATTTCCGCTGCCACCTGGAGGGGTGTCCGCCTACGGAAGGACAGATTTATGAGTTTTTGAAAGAATATATAGGAGAAAATACATGGGAATCGTAGTGAAAGGGCTGTTGGCAGGAATCTGGCTTATTTTGGTCCCCTGTGCTGCAGGACAGATTTTCTTTCGGAATAAGAATAGGGTGGTACTGGCAGAAAGTTGGTTAGCCGGATATGTATTGATGTTTTCTCTTTTGGAAATCCTGATATTTCCTCTGATTTATTGGAAAGCACCGTTACATATTCTTGTGAGAATTTACGGCATACTGCTGGTGATAGCAGCGGCTGCAGGAGTGGCTGTTACCTGGAAAAAGCGCGCAAAGAAAAGAAAAACAGAAAAATGGAAAATAAAAAATATCTCTTTTTGGTTTGCTGCAGCCTGCCTTCTCATTGTGTTTCAGATGGGAATCGTGGCAGTGACTGCTCATTTTGATGCAGATGATGCTATGTATGTGGGGGCGGCAAGTGCAAGTGTGCAGACAGATACGATTTACTCTGTGAACCCATATACAGGATTTCCATATAAAACTCTGCCAAGCAGATATATTTTGTCGCCGTTTCCTGTGTTCCTGGCGGTGATCAGCAGGCTGTGCATGGGACTGCATCCGGGAATCCTGGCTCATGTGATCTTTTCAGCGGTTTTTTTGCTTATGGCCTATATGGCACAGTATCTTTTAGGAAGAAAATGGTTTCCGGACGACCGGAATGCGCAGGGAATGTATCTTGTGATCATTGCGGTGCTGAATTGGTTTTCCGCATATTCCCTGTATAATGCCGGGAACTTTCAAATGATCCGAATATGGCAGGGAAAAGCACTTCTGGCATCTGCAATGCTGCCCTTTGTGTTCTATCTATGCTTGACTATTTTCATACAGGAAAAGAAGGAAAATACCTGGCTCCTTCTCGGAATGGCAAATTTAAGCTGCTGTCTGTTGTCCAGCATGGGAATTTTGCTTGCTCCCTTAATGATCGGCCTGCTTGCATTGGTGGGTCTTTTCACCAGAAGGAACTTCGCCAATTTTTGTAAGGCAGTTTTATGCTGTCTGCCATCCTTGCTCCTTGGCATTGTGTACATTCTGATTAAATGAAAGGAGAGGCGTAAAACGATGAAAGAAATCATGAAATGGATCGGGGAAACCTGGACACTCTATTGGGGAGATGGGGGATATCAGTATCTTTTCGCTGCGGCAGTGATCTATTTGCTGGTGAAGAAAAAGAAGGATGGAAATAGGAAAGCGCTGCTTTTGTATACCGGATGTATTCTTTTGGTATTTACATGCCCTTTTACTGCATGGATCATGGGAAAATGCATCGGAACAAGTGTTTACTGGAGAGTTTTATGGTTGGTTCCCGCTGTTCCGGTGATTGGGATCGCAGCGGTGGATCTGATTAGAAACCAGCGGAAAGCGGTAAAGATTTTGCTGATGGCAGTTTTGGTCAGTGGGGGCGTGTTATGCGGAAAAAGCATGACAAGTGCAGGAAATTATGTAATTGCCCACAATTTTCAGCAGGTACCGGATGAAGTGGCGCAAATCTGCACGGTAATCCGGCAAGATGCAGGAGATAAAAAAGTGTATTTAGCCACAGACGATCACATTGCATCTTATGCACGTGTTTACGATCCGTCTATCTATATGCCCTATGGAAGAGGCGGAAAATCTGCCAGAGGAAAGAGAGCTTACAGACTTTATACAGAAATTATGCTGGGAGGGGATTATGAAAAGGTAGCCTATTTGGCAGCAAAGCTAAAGTGCAGCTATGTGGTGGGAGTGGTCCATGATCCAAGCCAGATCGTTTTTATGGAAGAAAAAGGATATTACCAGATCGGGGCAGTGAATGATTACAGGATTTTTGCGAAAAAGTAATACCTGGAAAAGGATGCGACCTTTGTTATGTTTGGACCGTCCTTCCCGGCAGCTACGCAGGAGGATATTTTTGCAGCAGTTCAGAAGTACCTGTCTGGAAACTCATCCAGAGAAGAGGCGCTTCAGACAATTACAGATTCCTGGAATCGAAATATTGGATAATGGTTGATATTGAGGGAGGCATGGATGCAGAGATTATTAGATCAATTTATCAGTGATACGAAAAAAGCTGATTTAAATGTGAATTTTGCGGAAATCTGGAAGGATGAACAGAAAGCAGCTTATTATCAGCGTGTAACAACAAAAACAAGGTTGAATATGTGGTCTATTTCCAAAGGATTTGTTTCCTGTGCGGCGGGTATTGCTGTTTCAGAAGGTCTGCTGAATCTGCAGGAAAGGATTGTGGATATCTTTCCTGAATACATACCGGAAGATGCCTCCGAAAATCTAAAAAAAATCACCATTGAACATCTGCTGACAATGACCAGCGGTCTGGAGAATCCTTTATTTTTTGCAGATTCAAGGGAGTTTTATGAAGAAAAAGACTGGATACGGTATTTTTTTCATGCAGCATTTACCAATGAACCAGGAACCGTATGGCTTTACAGTAATTTTAACACGTATATGGTTAGCTGTACGATTGAGAGAAGATCAGGAGTAAATCTTACGGAGTATCTAACTCCAAGATTGTTTGAGCCATTGGGAATCGGCAATCCGGTCTGGACACTTTGCCCGAAAGGGCATGTTCATGCAGCAAACGGTCTCTATCTGAATATTTCGGAACTGGCGGCTTACGGGAGAATGCTGCTGAACCAGGGATATTATCATGGCAGAAGCATTGTGCCCCAGGATTACATGGAGAAGGCTGTATCCAAGCTAGTGGATAATTCTGAACAGAAGAATCCAGCACAAGTTTGCAGGGGATTTGGATATGGATATCAGTTTTTGATGAATCCGGAAGAAGACTCATTCAGAAGTGATGGAAAATACGGGCAGTACTGTTTGGTTTATCCAAGAGAAAAGATAGTGATAGCTATAATGTCCTTTGAGGAGAATACAGATCTTTTGGAACGATTGATTTGGCAGGATATCATCCACCATATTTGATTCTTCGTAAACTTTTACGGATTTTAGACAGAGAAACGGAGAGGGGTAATATTTACCAAAGTATAGCATTCTATTTGGAGGCGGGTCAGGCTTTGCTTTACTGACCCGCTTAAAGAATTTGTTTATTATCTGGCTGAATTGTAGCGTCACCTGATTCATTTGTACGCCACCGTACTCCGCTTTTTAAAAAAAACTTTACAATTCTGTGTAAATATGGTATAGTAACACATGTTGAAATTAGTTTCCCATTATTATTAGCTGAAGAGGTTGGTTTCCCACTAATTCCCAATTATGGAATGGGAAAATGTGAGAAAAGAAGGGATTTGATGGGAAACAAAAGAAACGCATGAGATTTTTAGAACCAATTAAAATCAAATAAGATTAAGCGTTTCCAAGAAAAATCAGCATTTGTAATACTTATGCACCTGTAGCTCAGTGGATAGAGCAGTGGTTTCCGGTACCATGTGCGGGGGTTCGATTCCCTTCAGGTGTGTTGTCCGGAACGGAGTTTTCCGTTCCGGCGTGTTGTATTATAAGGAGGACAAGAACTTGGATAATTTCAGGGAATGGTTATCAGATAACCTTCGCTATTTTATGTTAGGCGGAGCGATTCTGTTAATCGTTGCTGTATTGTTCTTCGGTATTCGTGCATGCACTGGGAGAAAGAAGGGGAATTCAGAGCAGCAGGGAACTGAGCAGCAGTCAGCGGAAGACAACAACCAGGGAAATGTTCCTTCTTCTCCGGAAGATGATGGGGAGACAAACGACGGGAAGAAAGAAGAAGATACCAATCCCATGGAAAAGAATAATGCAGAGATTTCTGCATTGGTGAAGAGCTATTACAAGGCTCTGGGGGAGAAAGATACTGCAACACTGAAAACTTTGATGAATGATCTGTCGCCGCTTGATGAGGCGCGGATTACCAATGCAAAGGATTATATTGAAGGGTATGAAGTCGGTGATGTCTACAGCAAGAAGGGGTTAACGGAAGATTCTTATGTAGTATATGTTGCATTTAACTATATCTGCAAGGGAATTGACACACCAGCACCTGCGTTGAGCCAGTTTTATATGGTGAAGGACAGCAGCGGCAATTTAATAATTGAAGGCGATGCGGAACAGGACAGCAAAATCAGCGCCTATACGGAAGAACTTCAGAAATCACAGGATGTAGCGGAATTGATTTCGGATGTCCAGAAGGAGAATGAGGCGGCCCAGCAGAAGGATTCGGCACTGGCAGTATTTCTGGAAGGGCTTGGAAAGGAAGTCACTGTTACGGTACCGGTTTCCAATGGAACCGTACTAACAGTAAAAGAAAGCTGCAATGTTCGCGACAATGCGGACGAAGAAGGGGAAGTCTTGGATGTTCTGGAGATAGGAGCTCAGGTTGAGAAAATCGGCCAGGAGGGCGACTGGATCGAAGTAAAGTATGACGGAGGAACCGGATACATACATAGCAGCCTTCTTGAATAAATGGAATATGATGCAGGCGGGAATGCCTGTGAGCCATGAAAGAAAGAGAGAGGCACAGGAGAGAATCCTGTGTCTTTTTTATATTATAGGAAAGTGCTCCATTTAAAGATTCGGGAAAAAATATACTGTACAAAAATGGTACGGTTTAAAAGCGAATAACCAGAATGATAATCTAAAAGATATAAAATCCCTCTTCAAGATCATTATCATCAAGGTTATCATCCTCGGTGAGGAAATCATGCATATCAAGCAGATCAGAGTCAGACATATTTTGAACAAGCTTTGCTGTCATTCCCTCGGGAGGATTCTGAATATATTTTTGCCTGAGTTCCCTTAAAAATTCTGAATCCATTGTTTGAGAAACCTCCTGTCTGTTAATAAGTCCAGTATGATACAGACAGGAAGAAAAATCAAGAGGAACGGCATCTGGCTTTTGCCATAGTCCTTTCGTATAGTTCTTCAAGGGAAACACGGCGGTGGTTGTAATAAATCAAGCTTTTCAGAAGGGTATGTTTGGATTTTGGAACAGCTTTTTTGAGGGAGCTGTCCTTTTCCCGGTTTCTTGCATACAGCCCATAATAACGTGTCATTTTGAAATTCCATTCAGGGATATGCAGGATAAGAAGTTTGATAAAATCAATGGCAGGAAGAGTCTTTTCCACATAGACATTATCTTCATGGCGGTTGTAGTGGAAGGTGACATGTTCCCCATCATAGGAATCGATACGGCTC
>JAETNR010000125.1 GCA_021772055.1 Blautia sp.
TCCAAAAGCTGCCCACGGGTCAGCACTTGCCGGGGATTTTTGCGGAACAGGTTCAGCATTTTGTACTCCATCGGGGATAGGGTCAGGGGCTTGCCGTTTAAGGAAGCCGTCTGCTCCGAGAAGTCCAGAAACAGTCGCCCGTCGTCGTAAATGTCCCTAGCTGGTTTGTGGTGTTCCAGCATGGCGAACATGGCTTTGATTTTCCGCTGCAAGGCACCGATCACAAATGGCTTTGTGATGTAGTCCACCGCGCCCACCTCATAGCCCCGTATCTGGTCGCTCTCCTGATCGTTAGCAGTCAGGAAGATCACAATAGTGTCCGGCTGTTCCGGCTTAATGAGCTTGCATAGGTCATACCCGTTGCCGTCCGGCAGGTTAATGTCCAGCAGCACTAAATCAAATTCCCGCTGACGCAGAGCTTCGGCGGCGGTTCTGGCATTTAAGGCAGAGGTCACGCTGTAACCATCTGCGGTCAGGTTATAGGCTAACATCTTATTCAGAAAGCTGTCATCTTCAACAATTAAAATCTGCTTCATGTCCTCACTTCCTTTGCTTTTTGCAAATAGTATAACAGGCAAATGTCCGCGAAATGTTACAACAGACAAAATTTCCTTTTTTCTATGTTAACTCTGATAGAGAGTATATCCAAGTTATACTTCTATAAAAATACAAAGATAACTTCATAAAGCTATCTCTGTATTTATTCACCCCACAAACCGATACCCGCTACCAACCATAGTCTCAATATACTCATCCCCTGTCTTTCTTCTAATCACACTCACCACATTTGTAACCATAGCCTGACACTTATCCCCTGGCTCCTTCCAGACCGCTTCGTAGATTACAGATTGCGAGAGAACCCCATATGGATGGATTCAAACACCATTAATTTTCTCTTTTACTCCCCGCTCCGCTTCCTTCAGCGGAAAGTTTGGTATCTCCTCCAGCAGTTTCAATGCTATTGCATGCTTCAAATCTTCATCCACATAACACTTCACACTGCCATCCGGCTGCTTCTCTTTCACTGTGGCAAGCTCTGTCATATAATCATCGTAATGTTTAAGAATCTGTGCTGTTGCCCATTTCTCCCCGGCGACAGCTCCCTTGATCGTCTCATAATCCAGTAAATTCCGCTGATCGTCCATAGCTCCGTACCTCCGGCTAATTTATTTCTTACAGCATACCATATCTTCATGAAAAAAAGCACCCGCCAGCTCTCAACACTGACAGATGCTCTCATCCTTAATACACCTCATCAAAATATCCGATGAATACCGTCATCCGCAACAGCCCGTCCTTAATCGAAAACGTCACATTTTCCGCCCGTTCTGCGATTTCTTTTAGCAGCGTCAGTGCCTCCCTGTCACAGAACTCAAAATGTGTCTGATATAAGTCTATGGTAGCCTGCCATTTCTGGTAATCTACCTCGCCCCGTATCTTTCCGCCAAACTGTCGCACATAGGCATCACATTCCCCAAGCAGGTACTCATAATCTGCTTTTTCCTTTGGAACCACACGCTTTGGGATTTTGTTCATTTCCTCCTGGTATGCCTGGAAGAAGCCAACATCCATCAATGTGTCTAAAAAGTCCTGCCCTTTTGCCCTATCAGCCCTCTCCCGAAATTCCTCTCCATAGTCTTTTTCGTATACTTCATTTTCCATGTTTCGCACCCTTTCCTGTAGAACAATTTACCACTACGGGTAGGATGTTACCATAGATTTCTTATTATTCGTTGTCCTGAAAGATAACTTTATGGGTCTATATTGATAAGTTTGTTAGACAAGATTTGTAAAAAATCCACGGCTGTCCGCATTTGTAAAATGTGGACACAGCAGCATAGATAAAAATCCGACAGCCACATCCATTTCACAGATGCCTGCTGCCGGACTTTTACCTATGCTTCAAATTTGTATCCACTGCCGATAACTGTTTTTATGTACCTCTCCCCAATCTTCCGTCTGATTTGACTTATCACGTTCACAACCGCCGTACCACACCTATCACCGGTTTCTCGCCACACAGCTTCGTATATCTGTTCTTTACTGAATACCCATCCCGGATGCTGCGCCAAATATAATAATGTGAAAAACTCATGGTGGCTCATAGGTATAAGCTCCCCACTATGGTAAACAACCTGCTCTTTTAGATGGATTTCTAGTTCTGAAAAAACAAGAACAGATACTCTTTGTTCTATATTTTTAACCGTAAAAGAAGTAAGCACTGTCTCTGTCACTATTCCGGACTCCTTAGTGATCCTCATTACAATCTCAATCGTTCCATCTCTATCACCACCCATCTTTTCCTTCAGCATATCTCTTTTACCAGAAATACTTCTTGTTCCACTTTTCCAATACAAAATAGAAAAAAACAATGAGGTAAAATTCCCTTTTCTTCATGAATGCTGGTTGGTAGTTGCCTTTTATGATAGTAAGGGGCGGCAGCACTTTAGGCTGTCGCTCCTTGACTGCCTAACTGCAAAACCGGGCGGGGCTGTCAACGGCGGGCGAAGCCCGTTCATCTTGACCGTTGACTGGCTCGGCCGGGTTTGCTATTTACCCGACAAACTTGAATTTATTTTAAGCTATCACGTTTTACCTTTTTGAGCCTTACTATCATTACCATAGGAATTTCTTTGTTGTTTTTGAAACATTCTTCATAAAATCCATCAATGACAAATCCAGTTCTAAAACAAAGGTTAAAAATATCTTGTATGGAACGATGATAATAAATCTGCTCCTCCGGTTGCCCTTCAATCGCTATACCATAGTAACTGTGCGGTGTCATATATTTTTCGGTCAACGTGATAAAACAAGGGTGTTGCGTTGCAAAGACAAAAATTCCGCTTTCCTCCAACAGTTCATAAACAGCCATAAGAAGTGGTTCAATATCCGTAATATCCATAATTGCCAT
>JAETNR010000126.1 GCA_021772055.1 Blautia sp.
AACAGCCTGCGGATAACGCAGCCGCAGGCTTCCGTCAGGCCTTTGAGCAAATGGAATCTGTCACTGATCTGCAAAATCTGCGGATTCACGTCTGTAATTGCTGCTGCATAAGTAGGTGAATATTATCCCGCTTGGGAGCCACCAGTTTCTTGCTTGAGAGCCACCCTGGAATTGCTCTCTTGAGAGCCACCTGAAACACAAGATATAGTGGTACTGCCCCTGTTACTTTTAGATTTAACAGAGGCATTTTTTTACTTTTTCTATCCGGATATTCTTATGATTCTATCTCCTCAACAAGCTTTTTTAGTTTCTTTGAATCATACAGCTTTCTCAGGTTCGTTTCATTTGTAGGAATTTCATAAGCATTATGAATAATTCTGTCCATAATGGAATCCGCCTGTGTTCCGCCTCCAAGCCTGCCATGCCATTCATCTACAGGATACTGCCCGACAAAGATCGTGGAATTGTTCCCGCTCCGCTGCTCGAACAGTTCATAAAGATTCTTGGCATCTTTTTCAGGAAGTTTATAATTCAGCCATTCGTCAAGGATAAGTATCTGATAGTTGCCAATCCTTTTTCTGTATTTGGTCAGTTCCCGCAGGTTATCGCTCTGGTTCTCAAAGTTGCGCATCAGGTCAGGCATTCTTATGTACAATACCCTGTAAGTCTGTCTGCAGGCTTCCACGCCAAGGGCGCATGCAAGGTATGTCTTGCCCGCTCCGGTAGGGCCTGTGATGACAAGGTTTGTTGCATTGGCGACAAACCCCATTGTTGCCAGGTTTATTATCGTAGATTTTTTTATCTGTCTGGAATCATAATCTAATGATTCCAGGCTTGCAGAAGGGTATTTGAAATAAGCATTCTTAATCAGTCTGTTTATGAGCCTGTTCTCACGCTCCTGTACCAGAGTTTCAAGGAGCAGCTCCAGACGTTTTTCGTAGCTTGGGTCCACAAGCTTTATGTCTTTTTCCTGCATTTCTATGATTCTTGCCAGGTCGCTTAGTTCCAATGCCGATAAGCTCTTTTTCAATTCAGTATTCATTTATCCAGCACTCCTTTCCTGTAATAATCCGCCCCCCTGATAATTCCGGATTTCTTATTGTTTTCCTTAAATTCTGTAAGCTCTTTTTCCCTGTTTATGATCTTTGCATGGGCATAAATGGTCTTGTAATCAGGCATGTGGTATTGTCCGAGCGCTTTCTCACATGCATTTTCAAGGATTTCCAGTGAATATATGTCTGCTATGGAAAGGATGGCTTTTGCCGCCTGCATAGGCTGTTCTTTCACTTTTGCCTCATCAAACATCCTGCGGATCACTTCAAAGGTTTTGGGCCCTGTTTCCCTTGCTTTGTCGCGAACTGCCTCCACTGACAGGTTTTTCCTTCGTGGGAAAGGCAAATGTGCCTCCTCTGTCCGCATACCATTGACCATATGTCTGGGAAGCATCTGATGTCTTGCTATCTCTGTCCTGTTATAATAGATGAATACAAGATGGCTGTTAAATTTGACATCCACTTTGTATCCTATATATCTGTACGGAACGGAGTACTGGCCTTTGTTCCACCATATATGGGAGTTGCTGCCGACTTTATGCCCGTAAGACCATTCGCAAACTTCATATGGGATGGACGGCAGGACTCTCAGATATGGTTTTTCTTCCGTTTCAAAGATTACCTGGCGGCTGCCGGGACGCTTCTGGAAAGGCTTGTCATTGAATCCTTTTACAGCTTTTCTGATAGCGGCATTTAATGCGGCTAATGATGTGAATACGTCATTCCTGAGTTTGGCTATGACAGATGTGGCTATTTTACCGACAGAACCCTCAACGCTCGCTTTCTGTTTCGGCTTTTTGACACCAGTTGGCATAATGGCGACGGAGTAGTATTCACCAAGGGCAAGATAGGCTTCATTTAATACAACTTCTCCTTTTTTTGGGTGGGCAGTCACCCCGGTCTTTAGATTATCACAGACAATTTTTACCGGCGTGCCACCAAAGAACTGGAACATGTTCACATGGCAGGAAAGCCATGCTTTTTCATCCATGCTCGTTGTAGCTTCCACATAACTTATCTGGCTGTATGGCATTGTCGCTACGAAGAGGTAGGCTGTTGTCCGTGTCCCGGTATCCGGATCTATGTAACTCATGGTCGGACCTGACCAGTCTACTTCGACTTCTAATCCGGGTTTATGTTCTATGTGGCTCGTATAATTCTTATCCGCTGTGAATTTCTTATAATTTTTGGCAAAGGTTATATAAGAACACGCATTTACCCCGTCTTTTTCACATCTGGCACAGTATTCTTCCCAAAGGAGCTTTTCGGTGACGCCTGTCTTTTTTAATTCCTTATGGACGTAAGAGTAATCAACCGGTGCATATCTGGGTTTATATTTAAATTTATCCGGATAAAACAACTCATAGAGTCTGTCGTCATCCCATTCTGAAATATCATCCCATGACCTGCCAGACTGTAAAAACAATGCCTGCACCTCGGCAACGGTGTTTCTGGACACACTTAAAACTTTTGACACCTCCCTTGCACTTAGATTTTTTCCCAGAAGTTCCAGAATGCTTCTGACTTTTGTCTTCTTAAACATAAAAAAGACCTCCTTATAGATTATTTGGCGATACTGCATCTGCAGTTCTCCAAGAAAAACTATAAGAAGGTTTTTAGTGAAATCAAATATATAATTGTGGGTACAAGATGTTGTAGTGGCTCTGAAGGTGGAAAATACTATTTCCGGGTGGTTCTCAAGCGGGAAATTGGTGGCTCCCAAGCGGGATAATATTCATTTGGTGTCGCTCCGGCAGAACAGCACTTTTAAGATGGTGCTGACCTGTTCGTCCGTCACGGATTCCGGGTGGGGGAGATGGCTTTCCAGCATAGCCCCTCTGGTGCAGAGCCGGT
>JAETNR010000127.1 GCA_021772055.1 Blautia sp.
CTTCCTCTCCGTTGTAAAATACAAAAAACTTAGGAGTCGGAATCCGGACCAGCCCTCGCTTGTAGCGGTCACGCAGCGGGACAATTTTCTCATATTCCCTTGCTATGTAAAGCAGATCTCTCAAAGGCATGTTTGGATTAACCGTACTCTGATGCTCGCTTAATACGATCCGCTCTTTCTCCACAGTAAAGGCAAGATCATTTTTATAGTTCTTAAACAAGATATTTTCCAGACCTATATACTGTATGACTTCCGGGTCTGTATAATCCGTATCGTACAGCGCATTGTATAATTCCAGAAGATTCTTCCGGGCGGTTTCGTCCGTATAGAATAAGTCTATAAATACGCTGTCCTTGTGCTCTCTGTTTTCTTTCGCCATTTACGCCTCGCTTTCCAAGCTTTTACAGCTTACTGTGTCTGTGCAAAATGATTTTGCATCTATTCGTTTCATTTCCAGCTTCGGAATGCTTATCTTTGGCGTTTTAGGACTTTATCCAAATAATCGTAGTTTCTGTAATTTATTATAGCAGGCATATGAAAAATACGCCACAGAAACTTTCCCATCCCTTTATTTTATTCTATTGACACCTTCGCCGCAATTCCGTATGATAATCCCATGAGCAAAGTCAAAAAAATACAGAATCCAGAGAAACCATGAAAAGGAGAAAGTCATGGCAAATATTATAGAAATCACCGATTTTTCAGCTCCTGAGCTGGATATATATGCCCGTCTCACGGAGGGACAGCTTCTCAGCCGTCATGAACCGGAAAAAGGACTCTTCATCGCGGAGAGTCCTAAAGTAGTAGAACGCGCCCTGGATGCAGGGTGCCAGCCTGTTTCACTTTTATTAGAACGCAGACATATTGCAGGCGAAGCGCGCAGCGTGATTGCGCGCTGTAAGGATGTTCCCGTCTATACTGCCGATTTTGATGTCCTGACAAAACTGACCGGCTTCGCCCTTACCCGGGGTGTGCTGTGTGCCATGCGCCGACCGCCGCTGCCTACTGTAGAAGAAGTTTTAAAAAATGCCCGGCGCATTGCCATTCTGGAAAATATTATGAATCCAACAAATGTAGGGGCAATCTTCCGCTCTGCCGCAGCTTTGAATGTGGACGCAGTCCTTCTTACTCCGGACTGCAGCAATCCTCTGTACCGCAGGGCGATCAGAGTGAGCATGGGCACCGTCTTTCAGATTCCATGGACTTTCCTGGGAAATGAGTCTTCCCAGTGGCCAGTACCAGGCATAAGCCTTATAAAAAACTTCGGCTTTCGGACCGCCGCAATGGCATTAACCGACAAGTCTGTACCCATTCATGATCCCTGTCTTCTCGCGGAGGAAAAGCTTGCAATCATCCTGGGGTCAGAGGGCGACGGGCTATCGGCTTCCACTCTTGCAGATTGCGATTACACGGTACGCATTCCCATGTCCCACGGGGTTGATTCGCTGAATGTTGCAGCAGCCAGTGCCGTGGCTTTCTGGCAGCTTTGCTCCCTGCACTGAGATATCCTTTTTCATTTACTCATAAAATCCTGCAGATATACTTCTACAGAGCGGGTCATTTCCCTGGAAAAGTCCGAATTATACTTTCGGCTGCAAAATGCTTTTATCCAGTCTTCATAGGTTTTGACGCCATTTTTGTTTCCAAACATTTCCTTAAGTTCTGATGCATCCATCTGCCTGTATGTATTTTCGTGAACAATATGTTTCATCGGGACACGTTCCGGCTTTTTCCGGTTTTTCTGCTGCTCTGTAGGATATCCGAATACCAGCATCACAGCCGGAAAAACATATTCCGGAAGACCCAGGATTTCTCTCTGCTGTTCACAGTTCTCCATAATATCTCCGATATAGCAGGAGCCGATCCCCAGACTTTGTGCTGCAACAACTGCATTCTGAGCTGCAATTGCAGTATCTGTCACCGCCAGCATGAGATCCCCCGCTCCCGGAGTTCTCGGTTCACAGCCACAAGACTGAAATGCATCGTACCATTTCCGGCAGTCTGCACAGAACACCAAAACCATCTTTGCAGATGCAATAAAAGGCTGATGGTCACATGTTTCTGCCAGACGTTCCTTTTTCTCCTGATCTGTGATGTCAAGTATCGTATACAACTGCTGATTTCCCGCAGTAGGAGCCATTACTGCTGCCCGAAGAATTGCCGCTTTATCCTCTGCTGAAATCTCCTTTTCTTCAAAAACCCTCACGGATTTTCTGTCATATAACTGCTGTAAAACTTCATTCATAAATTGTTCTCCTCCCTTTATGTTTAAAAGGAGCTGTCGTAGGCAGCTCCTTTTGGTTCTCTGAAAATCATTCAAACCTCTTTAACGTTTGATATCTGTCATAGGATTCTCCTAATATCTGACACGCTTCTTCTGCAGACAGATTCATTTTTTTCATAAGTCTGTCAACATATTCCAGAAATTTTCTGTCTTCAGCTTCTTCACGCTGAACCGCAATATCTGTTTCATAATCATATTCCGCCATTAACATATTGATCACCTCACTGCTTTTTCTGTAAAGATAGTCTGCTAGAATGCCTTTCTTTATACATTCATTGACCGCCTTTTGCAACTGTGCTTCCTCTTTTCGGTATTTCCTTACGGTTTCCACAAATTCACTGTACTCTCGCAGAATCGGGCATTTGTTCAGAATTTCATGCTTTTTATCCGTGTTGATATTAATCACACGAACAGCCAACTCCAGGTTAATATCCATATCCCGTTCCATAAATGCATCTGATAGATGCAGTACTTTTTCCTGTGGATAATCTTCCTCTCCGTTGTAAAATACAAAAAACTTAGGAGTCGGAATCCGGACCAGCCCTCGCTTGTAGCGGTCACGCAGCGGGACAATTTTCTCATATTCCCTTGCTATGTAAAGCAGA
>JAETNR010000128.1 GCA_021772055.1 Blautia sp.
TAGCTCTCCTCCAGCGGGTCGTCGCGGAAGCGGTGCTGGCCCCCGCTGTAGTCCTCCGGCTCATAGCCCAGCAGCGCCGTGGACTTCGCCAGCGCCGACGCCGTCAGCGGGCCGCCTTTGATATGAGGCATAAGATACTCATCTCATTACAGCAACCCCTGGAAATAGACAATGTCTGCCTCGGGGATGTATCGGAACTCAATAAAACCTTTGTTCTTGACTGCTATAAGGGAAAAAACTGGATCGTTCTATTCCCAGAAAACCGCGCAGGCACGGTGCCAAAGCAGAAAAGAGGGGCATTTCAAATGGATATGTGTGCATCTGCACAGGCATCCAACACAAGGGCGGTGTTCTTGCTGTCACTGTTAACAGGGCGAAACCCAGCGCAAAAGAACTTATCCGTATATTCGAAGGGCATATCGTAGATGGAACTCTTGCCCTTTGCGATGGGCTACGAAGTTATCATGCCCTTCCAGGGATCGCAGACTGTATTGTCAAAAACTGCAACACCCGGGACAGGGAAGAATCCTGCTTTTACAACCTGAACACAGTAAATGGGTTCCATAGTTTTATGAAGCAGAGATTGTAGTGGTTGTAATCTCCAACTCTCATTGCCCCAAAAGCCTTTGCTATTTATGTGTTGCTCAAACCCCCGCACATGCCCTTTCAGAGAACTCATTAAAGAATGCTTTTCATTATTTGTAACATATCTTGCTGCGCCCTCTGATGACATTCCATCAGCAAAATTCGAATATCCAAGTGTTGATGTACCACCCTTGACATCAAGTCTGACTGCTTATGTTTTTCCAAGCAGTTCCATTCCCTTTGAAAAAAATCAACAATCTCCAAAGCAATGATGTTCACTGCTTAAAATTTTACCATCTTTTCTCTGTATTTACAGCAAAAATTGTCTTCAGAACCAGTTTTCCTGAATCTTTGGCATCTTGTTTTTCAACATTTAGTAAATGATGTTGATTAACCGTCCGGAAATCAATATCAATGCCTGTGACTTGGTTTTTCTCCTAGCTAACTGCTTTTTATAATACGTATAGAAGGCCGGATTCCTTGGCAAGCCCCGGAAGCCATAATGTTGGAAAATAAACTCAACAACCAATACCAACAGCTCAATTTATCGGATAAACAGAGAAAAATCATAATGCAGTGGATAGATACCATCCAAGCACAGGAATCTGCTTACACAACAGTTGTTTTCCGCATGGGTATGCAATTGTGTTTTTTCCCACTAATGCAACTGGATGACTTATAAGAGCGAACAGAGAATCAACGGTATTTCATAACCTATTAGGTCTTGAAATACCGCTGATACTGGTTATACGAGGAATTTTTCTCCCCCACCCCCCCTGGCGAGTGTCATTGTAACATGGATGCTTCCGGGCATCAAAAGATTTTATTGCAAAATGTCAGCGAAAGTCTTTTTACCTTAAGATTTGCTAAAAATGCTAGTTACCAGTTAATACACTCTTAAAGTCTTCATACATTTTAAAAGTAATTTTCAAAATTTCTTCTAAATCCTCATATGTTCCTATGATGGGTTTTTTTATCCTGTAACTGCGATCAATAAGTCTCCTTGAATATGTACCCCAAGGAGCCCCAAGAAGCAATTCTCCATTCTCTCTGACTACCCAAACTAAATCAACCATTCCATCTTGCAGAATAATATGAACTCCCAAAGTAATCTTTCCAATTTGTTCTTCCTTAATTTTATAAAATTTTTCTTTTGCATCAAATAGAGGAGAATAGCCTAAATCTTGAATTGTTTCCATAACCTCTTCACCATCAATATAAACTAACCGATTACTTGAAGGTGTTCTTTCAGCATTAAATTTATTAGATAACTCTTCATATCGCTTAATAAAGTCTATTTTAATTAGAGCATCCTTAATCTTAGAATTTAATTCTATCATTGCACTTCCTCCGTAAATCTTAGAATTACATCATATTCAGCCGCAATTTGCTTGTAATAATCAATATTACTTATATTGGCATTACTTGCAGGTATCTCTAATATATACTGCCCTTTCAGTTCTTGCCCATCAAGTTCAGGATATGCATTGGATCTAATTTTTGTTCCTTCGGAATATTTTTGCGAGAACTCTGACAAATATCTTCTATAGGTTTCTTCAGTAATTTTATCCAAATCTGTAGCTTTTCTAGAAATAATTTCTCCAGCGTCTGGGGCATACGAATCTAATCTTTTTCCATTTTCCAAATATACTTCATGATAATCATAAATATCTGCTTCACGCACTGTTTTATTAAAATTATTTCCTCTTGCTACGGGTGATTCTTTAGTCCAGTAATCACTTGCTTTTTTCCATTCTAATCTATCCTTGGGTGTTTGTCCCTTACTTATTTTTCTATTCACGTATGCTTGATAGTTATTTTCTAACGTATTATCCGCAAATTTCCCCATGTCATCTAATAGATTAGCATCCGAACCACCCTCAACCTTCCCGCTCCCTCCGCTCAGTTCCCTTACAGCAGCCCCAACCACCACAGAAAGAAGGCCGTCCCTGAACATCTTCTCCCCGTCTACTTCCCCGTCCATCCATGCCTGTTCAAGGGCGCTCTCCGCACTGCCCAGCACAAAATCCCTGCCGATGTCCCCCAGCAGGCCCATCTCCGGCAGCAGCTGTTCTGCCGCCCCAGTCATCGCACCGATGATGCTCCCGGAAAGCGCGGCCCTCACATACTCCTCCATCCCGCTCACCCGCCCCTGGATCGCGTCTGTCACCATCATGCCGGCCACACAGGCCGTCCCCCCCATCGCGGCCCCGCCCATCACGGGCCCGATGCTGAGTCTGGCCGCCGCCGCCATCCCTCCCGA
>JAETNR010000129.1 GCA_021772055.1 Blautia sp.
TTTGCTGCACCGATGGCATGGAAGTCACCTGTAAAGTGAAGGTTGATATCTTCCATTGGTACAACCTGTGCATATCCGCCGCCTGCAGCGCCGCCCTTTACACCGAATACCGGTCCGAGGGATGGCTCACGAAGAGCTACCATAACGTTTTTGCCAAGCTTCTGCATACCATCTGCAAGACCTACGGTTGTGGTGGTCTTTCCTTCTCCAGCAGGGGTCGGGTTGATTGCAGTTACCAGAACCAGTTTTCCGTTTTCTTTGTCAGAATCCTTTAACAGATTGTAGTCGATTTTTGCTTTGTACTTACCATACTGCTCCAGATATTTGTCATCAATACCTGCCTTTGCTGCAATTTCGGTAATTGGCAGCATTTCGCACTCCTGTGCAATTTCAATGTCACTTTTGAATCCCATGGTTTTTTCTCCTTTCTTGATGCACAATAAAACAGCCGGGTACCCTGGAAAATAGGTACAAAAAAAGCAGTATCTGATAAAATCAAATACTGCCCAGACGGTCGGCTGAAGCAAATCACTGATTCCCCTGTGGTATACTCCACTGTTCCGTCAGTCACCAGTGATTTTTTAATTGTTATCTGGATTTTAACACCTGGGAAAGAATTTGTCAATATTTTAACGGATTCTTTTTTTAAAATATTTAGGAGCCTGATACATTTCGCGGGAGGGGGAAGGGATTCTGTCTTAAGCGGTCTGCATTTGCAGGGCCTTAGAAACGTAACCGAGTCCTAATTACCGTCCTTTTTCAGGATATAAAGGGAATAGCCAATGGGAACAATGCACAGAAAGATACTTACAGCTACAGAGTTCTGAAGCGTGTGCGCATTTTCATTTGCAAAAACACTGAGACTATTCACAACGCTGTGGGTGATAATACAGGGCCAAAGGCTTTTTCCCTTATAAAAGATAATGGTAAAAAGGAATCCGATGGCAATCGCATAACAGATCTGCAGCAGGGTTTCCGGAATGGCTGATCCGTTCAGCAGATTTACAATATGGCCCAGGCCGAAAGTGACACTGGAAATGAGGATGGCCTGCCGGATATTGGTTTTGGAAAGTGCCTTAAATAAAAAGCCTCTGAAAATAATCTCCTCCAGAAAGCCGACACACAGCATGCTCACAATATAGAGAAGCGTTTCCGGTAAGGATAAATTCTGTTTCCAGCCCCACCAAAGATTGGTGGATGAAAGAAGCACAAGGGGGAGAAAATACAAATATGTTTTGAAATCAGATTGAAAAGGGCAAAGGCCGTATTTTTCCCGGAGGTTGTTTTTGACGATCCAAAGATAGAGAATGATGGTCAAAGCAATCGCAATGGGTGCAGTGAACAGTTTGGAAATTCCCATAGAATCGGATAATTGATCTCCGATGCTAAGGGATACCACATACACGGCAATCCAGATAAGTGCAAAATTTATCTCATTTTTTTCATAGATTTTTTTCATTCGGATCCTCCTTTATTGTATGAACAATGCCATAAAAAACTTTTGTAAGTGTTGTTTTTAAAAGCTCCTCATCGTAAACCATAGAATTGTTTGCAAACAGGCTTGCATATCCATGGACAAAAATAAAAAGGGTACTGAAGATTTCTTTTGCCTCTCCGCGGGATATATTTAAAGTCTGCTGCAATACCAAAAGGATGGGAGATAATTCTTCCGCATCTATTAAATCCGACATAGCTGCTCCGGAAAATTCATTGCTCTGAAAAAGAAATCGGAAAAGGTTTTTTTCTTCGATTGCAAACCGGATATAGTTTATTCCGATGTCAAGCATTGGGCTGTCGGAAGCCGGATCCAGGCGGGTAAGATAGTTTGTGTGATACTCATCGGCTTTTTGGCAGACCGCCTTTTTGATATCTTCTACAGAGGAAAAATAATATAAAACAGGCTGTGTTGAACAGGACAGCTGTTGGGAAATGCTGCGTGCGGTGATCTTATCTGCGCCTTGCTCTCTTGCAATCTGAAAAGCTTCCTCAATGATCATTTCTTTTGTAATCTTGGCTTTGGGCGGCATTTTGGCTCCTTTCTGGAAAATATAACTTATGTTATATAACATAAACTATATTACGGTTTATGTCAAGACAGGAGAAGCATATTTTTTGTGTGCTGAGGAGTTTTTGCCTTTTCCTAAGCCTGGTACATTTTATAAAAATTTTACAATTTCATCCATTGTTATCTTCCGGGAGTATGTTAGAATAAACCATAACATAAACTATGGAATCAGGTGAATGGAGAAAATAAGATGAGCAAAGCCGAATTTTTGGAGACATTGGAGATACAGCTTTTGGGGCAGATTCCGGATGGGAAGGCATCCGGTCATGTACGGTACTACCGGAATTATATAGAAGAACAAATGCGTAAGGGCCGCAGCGAGGAGGAAGTCCTGAGGGAATTGGGGGATCCGCGCCTGATCGCCAAGACGATCCTTGATACAGATCCGGAGGCAGGCCAGGGCATTTACGAAGAATATGTCAGCGACAGCTATGAGGAGGAAAACTTTGGCGGACAGAGCGGCAGGCAGCAGCCATACGGAGAGTACGATCATGACAGCCAAAGATCCGGCAGAGTGAAACATCATAGCTATCATCTGGATCTCACAACCTGGTACGGGAAGGCATTGGCGATCGCCATAGCCGCACTTGTGATCATCGGACTTCTTTTCGTGATCGGAACGATGCTGCCTGTAATCATAATTGCCGTGCTGGTGATTTCCCTTATTTCCTGGCTGCGGCGCAGGTAAGAATAGAAAAGAGTTACACTTCAGGGAGGGAGCGGGAGGATGAAACG
>JAETNR010000053.1 GCA_021772055.1 Blautia sp.
TATTATAGCGCATGCAGAGATTATACTCTTGTAAGAGAATTGCCGACAGGAAATGGATTTGCCGATATGGTTTTCCTTCCTAAACGTACATCTTTAAATCCAGCATTGGTTGTGGAATTAAAATGGGATAAAACTGCAGAGGGAGCGATAAGCCAGATTAAAAGTAAGGGATATGTGTCAGCTCTTAAAGAGTATAAAGGAAATATTTTGCTTGTCGGAATCAATTATGAGAAGAAAAGCAGAAAACATCAATGTAGGATAGAAAAATTTGAGATGTAATTTTTGCAGTATCAAAAATTATGAAAAAGCTCGTGCGCTAACTTGAGACAAGGGGGCTGAAGGCCATGGGGGAACTGGCGAAGCTGGAGGCGGAGAGGGGAATCCGGGGTATTTGTTTGCGGATAGGGCTGTGAAGCGGATATCAAGGAGAAGATAGCCGGACATGGCGGAGGAAGTATCGTCGATGGTTTGGGAGGCGCGGGTGAAAAGAAGGGAAAATGGGAGCGTGAAGAAATTATGAAGAGAAAAGGAATATTAACAAAAAATCTCCCGTATCGGATTCAGGCTCCATTTATGGATAAGATAAAAGGAAAAGAGTGGAATGTTCCGGGAATTGGAGAACGATTTCTCCGGTTCCTGTTTTGGAATTCAATGCGGCAATGTGGGCTGGGGAGTATCCAGGCATTGCTTTCTCTGACGATATTCTTTAGGCGTCATGCCATTAGCTTTTCGAAATTGTTTACCCATATAGGCGCTGTCTGTAAAGCCGCAGCGGTAACTGATTTCTGTAATGGACAAATCTGAATGAGAGAGCAGTTCCTTTGCTGCATTCAGGCGGTAATTCAATAGATACTCAAAAGGTGTCTGCTGTATTATTTTTTGAAAAATGCGGTTTGCTTCTCTCTCTGAAATATTTGCTGCAGCGGCAATTTCCTCCAAAGTTATTTTCTCTCTAAAATTTCTGTGGATATAGGACAGCATACTCTTGATACGGATCTCTTTTTCTGTTTCTATGACCTGTGGCGCCTCAAAGTGCTTCTTAATTTCATCAAGAAGCAAGAGCCATGCTGCGGACAGGGTGTTCCGAATGAGAATCTCCTGACCCGGCTTGCGGTTCATTTCCTTCAAAAGCACCAATTGGTCAAGAAGTGTGTCCGCTTCTTTGGAACCCCGACGAATGATATGAACCGAAATCTGCTGATTTTGGAGAATCGGATTTAGATATTTCGTGGTAATTCGGCTTCCGAAATGGCCTCCAATAAAAATGGGGTGGAAAATATGATTGATTTCGAGGGCGGGATTGCCTGGATTTCCATTGATTTTTGTATCTACAACATTTGTGTTGATAAAGAACCCATTTCCCTGATGAACCGGGTATTCCTGATTGATGGTTCTAATGATGCTGCCCCCCTGCTCTATATACCCCAATTCAAGTTCCTCGTGCCAATGCCAAGGAACAACAAAATCTGTCAGATTCCGTTCATGCATACAGTAGGGGAACTCAACCGTCATGCCATCTATTTTTTCTACTTGGTTTTGATCCGTGATAAATGTCTGCATATGATCTCCTCCTCAGCCGTATATTTACCATTAGTATATCATAGTTGGCGAGATAATACTATTATATGACGAAAAAAGCATAGTATATGCTTATAATGTGTCTTAATATATAGATACAACAAAAGAAGGAGGAATCACACGATGGCATACAATTTCACATACTATGTACCGACCAAAGTGTATTTTGGCAGAAAAGAGGAAAGGAACACTGGCAGATATATCAGGGAATATGGCGCAAAAAATGTCATGCTGGTCTACGGCGGAAACAGTGCAAAGCGCTCCGGGTTGTTGGATCTCATCCGGCAATCTCTGCGTGATGAAAACATTGTTTTTTCTGAACTCGGCGGGGTTGTCTCCAATCCCCGTCTAGATAAGGTGTACGAAGGAATCCGGCTTGGAAAGAAAAACGGAACGGATTTTCTCCTGGCCGTTGGCGGTGGAAGTTCTATTGATACTGCAAAGGCGATTGCCTATGGTCTTGCGGAGCCGGAAAAAGATGTTTGGGAACTTTATGAACACACGAGGACAGCCCAGAAATGTTTGCCTGTCGCAAGTGTTCTTACGATTGCGGCAGCGGGAAGCGAGACATCCAAAGGCAGTGTTATTACAGATGAAAAAACAGGTTCCAAAAGAGCCTACGACGACAACCTTGCAAGGCCGGTATTCACTATCATGAATCCGGAGTATACCATGACGCTTCCGGATTATCAAACGGAATCCGGCTGTGTGGATATTATGATGCATACGATGGAGCGTTATTTTACAAATGGAGGGAATATGGAGATTACGGACGCGCTTGCGGAAGGACTGCTGAAAACCGTGATGAAAAATGCGGTGATCCTGCATACAGACCCGCAAAATTACAACGCTCGTGCCGAAGTGATGTGGGCAGGAAGCCTTGCGCACAACGATTTAACCGGCTGTGGCAACGATGGCGGGGATTTTATGTCCCATAAGCTGGAGCATGAGATGAGCGGCATGTTCGATGTAACCCACGGCGCAGGCCTGGCAGCTATCTGGCCCAGTTGGGCAAGATATGTAAAGTCAAACTGCTTGGAGCGGTTTGTCCGCTATGCCAAAAATGTCATGGGCATTTCAGTAAAAGGGACGGATGATGAGATTGCCGAAGCCGGTATCAAGGCAATGGAGGACTTCTATCATCAGATTGGTATGCCTGCTAATCTGGCAGAACTGGGGATCGATCCGCCGGATGAACAGATTAAAGAGATGGCCAGTCGATGTATGGCAGCCTGCGAAGGACGTACAGGCTCGGCAAAAGTCCTCACAGAAAATGACATGATTCGTATTTATACAGATGCCAAATAAAAGAAAAGGAGAAAGCACAATGAAAATATTTTCTATTCCTGATGTGGGGAGTTTCCTTGGTTTGGTAAGGAAATGCCGGGGTGATGTAATGCTTCATCTTCCGGATGGGAGCCAGGTGGAGCTGAAACGGGATCATACCGCCCAGCAGCTCCTTCAGATTATGTATCCCGGACAGTCCTGCTTGGATATCCGCTTGTCCAATTCCTCGGATATATTGGATTTTATCCAATACATGAGGGAATCCGGCGTAAGCCAGTTTGTCAGATGATAATTTGAAATTATTAACTTGATATGATACAACGCTTTATGAAGCTTGCTGAAACTGGAGAGAAATCTTTGAACAGGCAACTGCGGATAAAAGGCGGAGAGTGTGAGACTCTCCGTTTTTTCAATTATCAGAAAACGTTAAGATATTATCTGAAGAAAATATATTTTATGTAGATGTTGTTTTGTGTTATAATCAAATACTAATTTGTTAATAGCTGTTAAGGAGAATAGATTATAATGTATAAAATAGGAATTTGTGATGATAACATAGCGGTCGGTGCTGAGATTGAAAAATATTTGCTGGAATATGCCAATACAGAAGATTTTGAGGATATAGAAATAGAGGTATTTTTAAATGGAGAAGATTTATGCAGGGCAATTCGGGATAACAACAACACATTTCATCTGCTTTTTCTTGATATTGAATTGGGAGACTTGGATGGTATTTCGGTAGGAAATATTTTGAGGGAAGAAATGAAAAATGAGATTACACAGGTTGTTTTTATTTCTTATACGCAGGAATACGCTATGCAGCTTTTCAAAGTAAGGCCGATGGATTTTCTGATAAAGCCGATTACCTATAAAAAAGTATATGATATTATGCAGATTTACAGGAATTTATTTTCGGGGAAAAAGATGTTTCTGGAATATAAGAAGGGTAGGAATAGTTATCAGATCGCACAAAGCGAGATTATCTGTATTAAGTGTGAAGGCAAAAAAATCTGTCTTGTTACGAACAGAGAAGAGATTGTGTTTTATGGGAAAATGGCAGATGTGAGTAAACAGCTTGACACCGTTAAATTCTGGACAATTCATAAATCTTTTATTATCAACGTGGACTTTGTTTTTTCATTTGGCAGAGATGAGATAAGAATGATGAATGGTGATAAATTTCCTGTCAGCAAAACCTATAAAAAAGAGGTTGCCAATCAGATTTTAAGGCTGCAATTTATGAAAAGAGAAAGGGAAAGCAAATGATAATCAGGGATAATTTTCTTTATGTAATTATCAATATGTTTTTGATTTATGCCGGAATCAGATTTCTGGATGTGTTCCTGGATAAAAGTAAAAAGAATGTAAAGTTGTTTGTTTTGACGGGAATTATCTACTGGATTTTAAACAGTATATGTTTTATTTTCTGCCGTAAGCCGGAAGTGAGTCTGCTCTCAACCATTTTAGGATTCTTTGCCGTAGCGACATGTGCTTATAAAGATACGATATGGAAAAAGCTGTTAGCGGTATTTTCAACGCTGACGATCTCAGTCACGATAGAAGAAGTAATGGTAGTGGTCATGAATTATCATCAAGGCAGCAAGCCCTATTTTATTAATATTTCGACAGCTTTTATTTTATTTATAGTGCAGATTATAATAGAAAAAGTGTGGAACTTTAAGGGAGAGAGTTTTTTGCCTAAAAAATATTATAACTATATGCTGCTGCCCTCTTTTTTAAGTGTAATCATTATAGTTTTACTGGTGAAAATTGCCAGTGAAAATCAAGATAAAGTCTATATGTTTCTGATCACTTCCAGCGTACTTGTCTTTAACGTTCTGATACTTTATTTTTTTGATAAAATATTTTTATTTTACAATGAGACCTGGGAAAAACGTTTCCTTGATGAAAAAATCGCAATGTATGAAAATCAGCTGGAAATTATCAGGCAGTCAAAAGAAAAGGAACATGCATTGCGGCACGATCTGAAAAACCATCTCTATTTACTTTCAGAGTATGAAAAGAACGGAAAAAGCGAAGAGGTGCTGTCCTACATAGAGAAGATGGATCAGTTTATGACAGTAAATGAAGAATTTGTAAATACCGGAAATGAACAGGTAGACATTATTTTAAATTATATGTTGAAAAAGATAAAAGAGACAGGGGCGGAACCGGATGTAAAGGTAAATATACCTAAAACAGAGTTTTGTTCTGCCTTTGATTTAAATGTAATTTTGGCCAATCTTTTGGAAAACGCAATAGAGGCATTAGAAAAATGCCCGGAAAAATTTTTTAAATTAATAATAGAACTGGATAGAGGAATTTTACATATAAGGATTAAAAATTCTTTTGATGGAAAGGTGAAGAAAGAAGGAAACAGATATATTACCCGAAAAGAAAATAGCTATACACATGGCATGGGGTTAAAGAATGTGCAGGAAGTTGTAGAAAAATACGCGGGAGCGATTGAAATTACACAGGAGGAAAATATTTTTTGTGTGAATGCTATTTTATTTGTAGGATGATTTTTCCTGTTTGGCGGATTTTTTTTCCTTTTTGAGGCATGTCCTCTGTATATTTGATATTATTTTAAAGCTGGCATTTGGTTTTATTGCAGATGCTGGCAAGCAGGAGAATGCAAATACAGTTGAGAGTATACGGAGGAGATGCAAAGAATGGGAATAGCAGATAGGAAACAGAAACCTTTAAAAAACGTGAAAAGGCCAGGGATGGTGATACGATGTGTCAGGGATGTAGTGGTACTTGTAATGATCGTGATGTGTGTGGCAGGGTGTGGTTCATCCGCCCCGGCCGATCCGTATGTAATCAAAATCGGAGACAAGGAAATTAGAACGGGCGAAACTACGGTACAGGAACTTGCAGATGCGGGATATGATTTTTCAGATCTTAGCGGACGTGAAAGGGTTTATGGCGATGATTTTAGTTCTGAATGGGTTTATACACAGGTTTACGATTTGACTTCAGAAACTGAGGCAAAAACTGTTTATCCGTCAATTACTGTAGTAAAAGATGGTCAGCAAGCAGCACTGATTACAATTTGCAATGAATCAAAAGACAACGCGCCTTTGTCAGATTGTAAGATTACATCGGTTACCGTATATGAATATTGCTGGGAAGTAGAAAAAGTGTCCGTCGAAGAAATATCCTTTGAGGATTTATCATCTGATGCACTTACGGAAATATTTGGAGAACCTAAGAAAATATCTGATAATAAGGATAAATATACATGGGAAAGAGGCTTATATACTTTGGAATTAGAGTATCAAGATGATGGTACGGTAAGAAGTATAGGGGTTAATTTTAACGAATTTGCTTCATAGGAGAAAATACAATGAATGATAATTATACAAAATGGCTGGAAAACGAGAAAAAATGGATTGATGAAATAGAAAAGAAAGCAAAGAGGGATAAAAATCTGTATTCACTGCTGATAGTGATAGGATGCGCTGTGGTTTTTGGTGCGATTGGGCTGTTTGCAAGCGGCAGCATAGATGTAAACGGGATGCTTCACAATATGCTGTTTGGATCGATCTTTGGTATTGTCTGTGTTTTGTTTTTTTGGTTGATGATGCTCTCGTATTATCCGGCAAAACGCCACATGAAAAGTTTGAAAGCGCAGATAGAGGATGTACTTACGCCTGAGGAAAGAGAAGAATTTGCATCCCAGATGCTTGGGGCAGAGGGAGAAGTTAAGGATATCCCGTGGACAACAGGTCAATGGTACGAAGGAATAACGAAATGGAGAGTACGGATCACCAGGGACTATATTCTTGAGACTTGTGGACGTGGCGGGGCGCAACTGGTACAACTTCGTAAAGTGGCAAATATTACAGTAGATGAAAGGGAAAATACAACGATAAGCTGGGGTTCAGGTTTCAGGATAAGAATGACATCAAAGGTTTATCGGATTCTTTTCTATTATCAGAAATATGCAAATGGAGAAAAAGGAAAAAATGATAAAGAATTTATCTTTGAGAGACGTGAAATTCGCGAGGAAGTTTCCCATTATCTGCACGAAATGAAAATAGGGGAATGAGAGGGCATGAATAATTATGAAACAAATGCTTGGAGAGATGAAGATCAGTTCAGTGATCAGCATGCTGCATTTAATCCTGGGGATTGGCGGCATGGGATGCATTGTTTTGATTGGGCAGCGGGAACTGTTGATGCAGCTTCTGGGGATAATGCCCAAAACAGAAGAATTTACCAGTGGGGATAAGATTATTTGCATGATTGCGGCAGCTATGTTTCTGTTTGCGCTGTATCTGCTGATGCTTGCTTTGTCTGGAAAATCTCAGAAGAGGGTAAAGGAGTTTCTGTCAAAACTGGATGCCGGTGAGCAGGAAAAGCTCGTTTTTGATTATCAAAATGCATGGCGCGGAAGTCGTACCATCAGAATCGGACAGAAGTACACTTTTGTGTTAGATGAGGGCGCTGTAATTTATTTAAACAGTGATATTGTATGGCTGTATGAATGGTCTGAAACGATTACCAGAAATGCTGTCTCCCATACGAACTATTATTTTGATTTGTATCTTTTAAATCATGAGGAGCCGGAGATTTTAAAAACCACGAAAAAGACATATTCTGCAATTATGGAATACTACAGAAATCACTTCCCCCATATTGTAGTTGGAAACAGTGATGAAGCAAGTTATCTTTATCGTAAGGACAGAGATCAATTTTTGCATTTACAGTATTATGATACACAAAATAAAGGGAAATAAATTAGAAAAGTATCACCTTCGGGCAGAGAGTGTGAAACTTTTTCTGTAAAATAGTACTTAAAAGGTTCTTCTATGATAAAATCAAAATCATAGGAGGGCCTTTTATTATAGCAAAAGAAAAAAATATCTTGTCGTACACCGATAATATGGCAGATGGAACCGTCAGGATTTTTAAAAAGACTTGTCTAGTTTTAACAAACAATATATAATTTGTAAAAGATTTGTTGTTAAAAAACACATTAGGAGGTAATTTATGGCTTACAATCATCTATTTTCACCCATAAAGATCGGTAATGTGGAGATTCCTAACAGAATTGCACTGATGCCAATGGGCGTGCTTTCTCCACGAATGATGAACAGGGACGCATCTTATACTAAGGATGGAGCAGATTATTATATTGAAAGGGCGAAGGGGGGTACCGGACTGATCATTACCGGTATGGCTCCGATCCCGCCTGGAGAGTTTCTTCCTTCCATTGTAAATAATCCTGCTACATATACTGAGAATACGAAATATCTGGCAGACGGCATTCACCGATATGGATCGAAAGTATTTATTATGATCTCGGCTATGTCAGGAAGATCTGGTACTCCCGGAGGTCCGGCACCTTCTGCCCTTCCGAATGTATGGGATCCCAGAGAACTGCAAAGAGAGATGACCGTTAAAGAGATCCATCAGTATGTAGAATGGTTTGCAATTGGTGCCAAAGCTGCTAAAGATGCCGGAATCGACGGTGTCGAGATTCATGCGGTTCATGAAGGGTATCTGCTGGATCAGTTTGCGATTTCTTCATTTAATAAACGTACAGATGAGTATGGAGGATCATTGGAGAACCGTCTGCGATTCCCAATAGAAATCGTGCAGGCTATCAAGGCGAAGTGTGGAAAGGAATTCCCTGTATCGCTGCGTTATTCTGTAAAAAGCTATACAAAAGCCTTTAACCGGGGAGCAGTTCCAGGAGAAGAGTTCGAAGAATTCGGAAGGGATTACGAGGAAAGCAGGAAAGTTGCCAGAATGCTGCAGGATGCAGGTTATGATATGTTAGACTGCGACAATGGTACTTATGATGCATGGTATTGGCCGCATCCGCCGGTGTATATGCCAAAGGCGCTTAATCTGGAAGATGTTGCCCTTATTAAGAAGGAAGTGGATATCCCGGTAATCTGTGCAGGCCGTTTTGATGATCCTGCTTTGGCAGACCGGTCTATCGCAGAAGGCAAGATTGATATGATGGGTATGGGTCGTCCGTTATTGGCAGATCCTGATTTGGCGAATAAATTCAAAGAGGAAAGACTGGATGATATCCGTCCGTGTATTTCGTGTCATTTCGGTTGCCTTGCCAGAATTGTTCAGTTTGATTATGAGAAAATGGCTTTAAAGGATATCTCCTGCGCACTGAACCCGAGATGCGGTATGGAAAATCATTACAATATTAGTGAAGCAGATACGAAAAAAAGGATTGCCGTTGTCGGTGGCGGAATTGCTGGAATGGAGGCGGCCAGAGTGTGTGCATTGCGCGGCCATGAAGTTGATCTGTACGAGAAAAAAGATGTGTTAGGCGGTATCTTTATTGCAGCAGCGGCCTTTGATTTTAAAGATGATGACCGCCGTTTGATAGAATGGTATCGAAAGCAGATGAAGGATACGGGCGTCCATATATTGCTAAACACAGAATTCAAGCCAGAAGATAAAGACGGTTATGACGAAATATTTATTGCTACAGGAGCAAAAGAAAGGAAACTGCCTACACCTGGTTTTGACCAGCCAAACGTTCGTTATGCAGTGGATGTATTGCAGAATCAGAATATTCAGGATCAGAATGTTGTCATTGTCGGCGGCGGCCTGACCGGATGTGAATTGGCATATGATCTGGCAAGGAAAAATAAAAAGGTGACACTTGTAGAGACCTGTCCAACCATCTTAAATGTGGAAGGATTATCTGCCTCTAATTATAATTGTCTGTTAGATCTGATGGAATATTATAAAGTTGACATTCTTAAAAATTCCAAGGTTGTCAAATATGAGGATGGATTGGCCTATATTGAGACAGTCACATATAATGAACCTAATATCAGGGGCAGGGCATTGAACCAGAGCCTTCAGGGAATCCATAGGGATGTAAAACAAGTGAAGGCTGACACTGTGGTTGTATCAGTTGGTTATGCTTCTGACAGAGATTTATATGATGCGTTGAAAGGAGATAACGTACATTTATTAGGGGACGCGGAGAGACCGTCTAATCTGATGGGATGTATCTGGTCTGCATATACGATGTGCATAAGTATCTGACTTTTTAAGGAGGAATCAAATGAGCAGATTGAAAAAATTGCGTAAATATGTCGATAACGAGTTGAATGCGATGGAGGATGCGGACAAGCGAAATTCTGCTTTTGTACATCTTTATGGAGTGTCGCTGGCGGCAACGATGATAGCGAAGAAACGGGGGTTGGATCCGGAGACAGCGTCTATGGCGGCTATGCTGCATGACCTTTATGCCTATAAGACCGGCTCCTATGACGATCATGCCCATAAGGGTGCAGAGCTTGCAAGAGAGATCCTTTCAGAAATGAAGCTGACGGATGACGCCGAGACGGAAATGATCTGTTCTGCGGTTTACCATCACGATGACAAGCTGGTGACGGACAGCGCGATGGATGAGGTGCTGAAAGATGCGGATGTCATTCATCATTGCATGAATGACCTTTCAAAGCCGGTCAAGGAGAAAGAGCAGGCACGGTTTGACAAACTGTGTGCTGAATTCGGGATGTGAAGGAGTGGCAGGGCATCTGACGGGAGAGTAAAAATATAGAAGCGGGGCGCGGCCTGTAATTTGAGGATCTGCAGGCTGCGCCGCTTTTTTGTTTTTTCGGGGCAAATGTTCTCCTGTCGGCATGACAGGCGTTGTAGAATAGATTTCCCCTGTTTTTGAAGGATAAACCCTTTATTCCAATTTCATGCAAAAAGCAAAATATCCGGTACCCGTATTGGACAATAGGCTATAGTCAAAATATTCCGCAGAGAATTCCATCTGAAACTGCTCAGGAGTTATGAGATGGCGGCTTTCCAGTTGATATTGCGGAAACAGATGAAAACGTAAGATGATTTGATCTGTGATCTGCTGTGAAAGTTCCTTTACAGCGTTTGTAGCCAGCTTATCCATTTTCTTTAACTGCATATTCAACATGGAGTTTACGGTATGCAATATCAGACTTTCTTCGAGAACCAGAAAAATCTGTATTTTCTTTTTTTCCTTTGAGCGGTAGGTCAGCCGAACAATCATGCTGTTGCCGAAATCTTCTCCATTATAATGCTCGCTGACAATTTCTGTCTGCAGACCAAAAATCTTTTGTATGGTATCGGCCAGTGCATCTTCCAGGGCCGTTACGTTTTTACCGGAATTATCTTTCTTCCATCGGTTGGGGATTTTTCCTGTAATGGCACGATCTTCGATCATAATATGGGCGGTCAGCCACCCAAGGCAGATGCCGATAAAATGATGAATGGATTCCTGCGAGTAGTCGGATTCCAACAAATCCTTTTCAAGGGCGGGAAGCGTTTTGCAGCGCATATCATCATGCAGCTTTTTGTGCATTTCATATCCTTGGTAGCCGATCGACTGCATATAGGTTTCCTCATCCGTAAAATGCTTTACTGCATAGCTTTTAAAATACTTGATTCCCTCAGCGCATGCCCACGGGCCGTTATTTTCATCTTCGCTCAAGTGTATCAATTTGCGTACGATGGAAAAAAGCTTGCGGTGCGCATTGTCGATGGAATCAACGCCAATGTTAAACTGTTTCTTCCATTCTGTTGTTGTAGTCATTTTGCTCCTTTACTATTGAGGGAAATATTTTTCTGCCCATATCAAAATATACAATCTCAGGGCAATTTCAATATTAATATATGTCAGGAAATGGCGATATGTGTCGAAAATACGAAGAGCATGATCAGCCAATAATATAGGTGGAATAAATTGTCAAATAATAGTATAATTAGACGAAAAACAAATAATAAATAAAAGGCATTCTTATCGAAAGCCCAAAGGGAGGGATTGGATTGACGGCGCATGTTTCGGATGACGGACTGAACAGGGAAGAATCGGTGGCAGAGCATACGGAAAAGACGGTGTTTTTATGTGGAAAAAAAGGAGAACGCTGCGGGCTTTCCCAGCTTATGTCATTGTGCGGCATTTTTCATGATATGGGGAAGAGCAAGAAAAAATTTGACGATTATATCCATGCAGACGACAGGATAAGGAAAAGATTGAGGGGAACCATTGCCCATGCTTCAACAGGGGCAAAGTATATTTATGATAGATATCATGAGGAGCCTGGCAATATAAAATATATGGTGGAAATAGTTTCTTATGCGATTGCGGCCCACCATGGTTTGTTTGATTGCGTCGATGCAGAACATACAGATCTGTTTTCGAAAAAGCTGGATAAAGTCGAAGACTACGAAGAGGCATGCCATAATGCAAAGCAGGAATATTTGGATGGGTACGAATGGGATAAGGTTTTTGAGGAAGCGGCAGCGGAATTTCAATTCGTATGGAATAAAATAAAGGAGTCGTTTACAAGGTTAAAACCGTTGATGACAGTCAGATATAAGCAGGAAGCCAGGGGAATGCTGGCGGATTATAAGCTGTTTGCATTAGGGTGTCTGCAGAGGCTGGTATTATCCATGCTGATCGATGCGGATTGGGAGGCGACTTCGGACTTTATGGGTCATGTGGATACGCTGTCTAAAGAAAGGGGATTCCCAAAGGAGGAAATATTTAAGAAAGCGAAAAAAATTTTGAGGAATATATGCGGAAAAAGCAGGAGGCCATCGATATTTTCAAACTGACAGAAAAAGAAAGGGAAATATTGGATGCAAGGAATGCTTTGCAAAGGGAATGCGGAGAATTCGCAAAATATCCGGCGGGAATCTATTGTCTGCCCATTCCCACGGGCGGCGGGAAGACTCTGAGCAGCCTTGCCTATGCATTGGAATATTGCAGACTGCATCCGGAAACGGAACGTATTATTTATGTATCTCCATACATCAGTATAACGGAGCAAAACGCCCAGGTGTTCCGTGAGGCGGTGGGCGATGACCGATGGATCTTGGAGCATCATTCATCGGTGGTTAGGAATGAAGGGAGCGAAGGCGAGGATTATCAGGCGGGAAAATTCTCGAGGTATGATATGAACTGGGAAGAACCGTTTATCTGTACTACGTTTGTCCAGTTTATGAATGCGCTCTTTTCGGACAAGAGCGAATCGATACGGAGGATGCACCGGCTGGCGAATTCGGTGGTGATCATCGATGAAGTCCAGTCGATGCCTCTGAAATGCGTACATACTTTTAATTATATGATCAATTTTTTAAATGCGGTGTGCAATACGAATGTTGTTTTGTGCACGGCGACGCAGCCGACTCTGGAGGAAGCGGAGTGTCCGATTTGCTACAGCGAGCCAAAGTATATGATAGAGAATGTCGCCAGTTGGTTCCATAAGTTTGAACGGGTAAAAATTCGTACGCCCAGGGCAGATCAGAAGTATACTTTTGAAAGCATTGGCAATGAGATCGCCGGGCAGACGGAGAAGTACCGGTCGATTCTCGTGGTGCTGAATACAAAGTCGGCGGTGCGGAAGCTCTATGATGTATTAAAAGCACAGAATAGGAATGTGGAATATCTTACGACAAATTTATGCGCTGAGCATAGAAGCGATAAGATCAAAGCGATCAAAGAGACTCTGGGGAAAAGACAGGAAAATATCGTTGTAGTCAGTACCAATTTGATCGAAGCGGGAGTGGATCTGTCGTTTGAATGTGTATACCGGTCAATGGCGGGGCTGGACAGCTTGGCACAGACTGCGGGACGGTGCAACCGGAACGGTGAAATGGAATATGGCACAATATGCTTGATCGAACTGGAGGGCGAGAATACTGGCAACATGGAAGAACTGCGTCGAAATATAAGGGTGACGGAGGGATTGATCGGCCAGTACCATGACGGAGGAAGCAAGGACAGCCTTCTGGCGCCAGAATGGATGGACAAGTATTATCAGTATGTATATTCCGAGGCATCGGATCAAATGAATTTTCCGATGGAAAAATGGGATGCGAATATTCTGGAGCTTTTGTCCAGGGGATTTGGCCCTGAGGCAAAGAGAAATGCCATGAACCAGGCATATAAGACAGCAGGACAGGCATACCGGGTGATCGACGACAATTCTTTTGGCGTTATTGTGCCTTACAAAAAAGGGGCGGAGATTATAGCGTCTATCCAAGAGGCGGATAATATAGCGGATATCAAAGGTTATATTCGGAAGGCGCAGCGGTATACGGTGAATATCAGGGGAAGCCAGTTGAACAGACTGGAAGGGCTGATACAGCCGGTAAGCAGTCAAATGCCGGATCTTTATATGATAGCCGTGCCGGGGGGATATCACATGGATTATGGAATTGCGCCGGAGTGGGAAACGCTTATATTTTAAGGAAAATAAAAAAGTTGGAAAGGAAGGGCGGGATATGGATAAGCCAAATATCATTGAATACAAAGTGTCGGGAAGATATGCATTATTCACAGATCCCTTATCGAAGACAGGCGGTGAGAAATGCAGTTACCAAATACCGACCTATCAGGCGTTGAAGGGAATTACCGAATCCATTTACTGGAAGCCTACGATTACATGGATTATCGATGCGTGCCGGGTTATGAAGCCGATACAGACGGAATCGAAAGGGATAAGGCCGATTAAGTACAGCGGGGGAAATGATCTGTCCTATTATACTTATTTAAGCGATGTGGAGTATCAGGTCAGGGCGCATTTTGAATGGAATGAAAACAGGGGGGATCTGGCGCATGACCGGAACGAAAATAAGCATTATGATATTGCAAAAAGAATGTTGGAAAGAGGAGGAAGACGGGATATTTTCTTAGGAGCGAGGGAATGCCAGGGATATGTGGAGCCTTGTTCGTTCGGCGAAGGGGAAAGCCCATATTATGGTAAAAAATTGTCCTTTGGCATTATGGTGCATGGTATTACCTATCCTGATGAGGCCGTCAGGGAGGAAGAAAAGGGAAAGATGACTGTGCGGCTCTGGAATGCGCAGATGGTGGATGGGGTTATAGGTTTTCTGCGTCCCGAAGAATGTGAAATAAGGAATGTGCTAAGGGATGCGAAACAGAAGGAGTTTATTTTGGAAAAGAATTTCCGGGGATGGAAGGAATGGGAAGGAGGTGACTTGCTTGGCATGGCTGAAAACTTTAGCGGAAACATATGATGTATATTCCCATCTGGCGGGTGTGGATAAAAATGAACAGGCGGTGCTTCTGCCGATTTCCCACTCCACATTTAACGCGCAAATTGAAGTGACGGTGGATATGGATGGTAATTTTAAGAATGCTGAAAAGTTGGATAAGGGTAAGAATGTAGTTACAATCATTCCGGTGACAGAGGACTCGGCGGCTAGGGGCAATGGAAATTTTCCTCATCCATTATGCGATAAGCTTTGTTATGTAGCTGGGGATTATACATTGTATACGGGGGACAATAAGGAGAAATATTTTGAGTCTTATATAGAGCAGCTGCGGGATTGGGTGGAATCGGATCATACACATCCTATGGTGCGGGCGGTATATCAATATCTGGGAAAGAAATCATTGGTACATGATCTGGCAGAGAAAAATGTATTGGAACTGGATGACCATGGAGCTTTGACCGATCACATTAAAATACAGGGGCTGGGCCAAACGGGGGCAAATGTCAGGTTTGTGGTTCTCGATCATCATATGCCTAAGGAGGTATGGAAGAGCCAGGAGCTGTATAAAAAGTATAGCGAATATTACCAACAGAAAGCAGGAGAAAAGAAGCTTTGCTATGCATCAGGAGAATTGGAGTTATGCTCCGATAAACATCCCTCCAAAATTCGCAATAGCGCGGACAAAGCAAAATTGATTTCCGGGAACGATGAATCGGGTTTTACTTATCGCGGCAGATTTGTTTCCAAAGAACAGGCGGTTTCCGTAGGATATGAAACGTCCCAAAAGGCGCACAACGCTTTGCGGTGGCTGATCCAAAAACAGGGATATACAAGGGATGAATCGGCGATCGTCTGCTGGATGGCAAACAGGGATAGACAGATTCCTGATATGGTGAAGGATTCTATCAATGCTTTCCGGCGCATCGATGACTTTGATTTTGATTTCGATGATGTGGATGATAATGCGGATTGGAACAGAAACAGGCACGATACCGGCAAATATTATGCAGAGCGGTTTTATAAGGCAGTAAATGGTTATGCCGGAAATATTAAACCGGATGACAAGGTGGCGGTCATTGCGTTGGACGCGGCGACAACAGGGCGTCTTTCCGTTGTATATTATGACGAGATGGGCGGAAAACAGTACATGGATGCGATATTGCACTGGCAAGGACAGTGTAAATGGCGCAGGACGGTAAGGCTGGAAAACTCAGAAGATGGTAAAAAGAGGATCACCTGTGAATGCGCGCCGTCCCCAAGAGATATGGCGTTGGCGGCATTTGGCGTACAAAGATCGGAATGGCTGGAGGCGGACAGCAAGCTGATCAGGGCAGCGGTAAAGCGGCTGCTTCCATGCATCACCCGGAAAGGGGTACGGATTCCGGTTAATATGATCAAAGCGGCGGCGAGGCGTGCTTCCATGCCGCAGACGATGAGCGATTTTGTATGGCGCAATGATGTATTGTGCGTGGTATGTGCAATGATTCGATTTAATTACGAGGAGGATGGCAAAACGATGGATAATTTCCTGAAAGACAATGAATACGACCGGAATGTTCTGTTTGGAAGGCTGCTGGCAGTATATGACTATATGGAACAGAGGGCTTTGTTCGAGCGTGATGGGAACGGAAAAATAAAGGAGATGCGTACGACGAACGCAAAGCGTTATTGGAATGCGTATAGCAGCAGACCGGCGAAAACATCAAAGACAATTAAGCAGAATTTGATCGCTTATGAAAAAAAGCTGAACGGCTATGAATTGGCGAAGTTTGAGGAGTGGACCGGCGAGATCATGACTCGTTTGGCGCGAAGCGGATTTGACAATACGGCATTATCGGAATGGTATTTGCCGGGCTATTATTTGCAGATAGAAGATATGAAAAAAGCATTTCAGAAAAAAGACAATAATGGAGGAGAAGAGGATGAGTAAGTTTACAAACAAAATTGATTTTGAAGTTTTAGTGATGGTGAAAAATGCAAATCCGAACGGAGACCCTTTGAACGGAAACAGACCCCGGGAAACTTATGACGGATTCGGCGAGATATCGGATGTATGTATTAAGAGGAAAATCAGAAACCGGTTACAGGATATGGGAGAAAAAATTTTTGTGCAGAGCGATGAACGTTCTGATGACGGATGCAGAAGTCTGGCAGACAGGGCGAAGAGCAATGAAATGATGCAGAAAGCGCTGAAGAGCAAGGACAAAGAAGCTTATGCAAAAGCGGCCTGTGAGACATGGATGGATGTCCGCGCTTTTGGACAAGTATTCGCCTTCAAAGATGATAGCGTATCTGTGGGCGTAAGAGGGCCTGTTTCCATTCATTCGGCTTTCAGTGTATTGCCTATATCTGTCAACAGTATACAGATCACGAAAAGCGTCAACAGTGAGACAAAGGAAAAGAAGTCTTCGGATACGATGGGGATGAAACATAAAATATATTCGGCGTTATATGTAATAAAGGGAAGTATTAACCATCAGCTTGCGGAAAAGACAGGTTTTAGCGACGAAGATGCAGAAAAAATAAAGGAAGCTTTGCGGACTTTATTCGTAAACGACAGCTCTTCGGCAAGGCCGGACGGAAGCATGGAAGTATGCAAGCTGTACTGGTGGAAACATAATTGCCCGATGGGTCAGTATTCTTCGGCAAAGGTCCATAAGCTGATTAAGATTACGCCTAAGGGAGATGATCCGAAGGAATTTGAAGATTATGAGATAGAGATCGGTTCTTTGCCAAGTTTGGAACTTGAAGAAGTGGAAGGTATTTGATGATGTATGCTGAAGAAGATTATTTAATGCTTTCAGGCATTCAGCATTTTGCATTTTGCAGAAGACAGTGGGCGATGATACATATCGAACAGCAATGGGCGGAGAACTATAGAACGACGGCCGGCGAGCTGATGCATAAAAAGGCGCATGAGGAAAATTCTTTTGAAAAGAGAGGCAGTCTGTTGATTGTCAGGGGGCTGCGTATTTCCTCCCCGGAACTGGGCTTAAGCGGACAGTGCGATGTGGTGGAATTCCATGAGGATGAAAAAGGCGTGGAGCTGTTCGGATACGATAGTACATGGAAACCGGTACCGGTTGAGTATAAACGAGGGATGCCGAAAGAAAATAATGCGGATGAATTGCAGCTTTGCGCCCAGGCAATTTGTCTGGAAGGGATGTTCCAGACAGATATAACGGAAGGGTATTTGTATTACGGCGAAAATAGGAGGCGCAGCCATGTGGAATTTACGGATGGCCTGAGGGCGGAAGTGAGGAAGATGGCGAAAGAAATGCATGATTTGTTCCGCAGGGGATATACGCCAAATGTAAAGCCCGGGAAGCAATGCAAGGCATGTTCTTTAGAAAGTTTGTGCATTCCGAAGCTGCAAAAGGCGGTAAAAGTCAGGGAATACATGGAAAGGCATATAAAAATGGAGGATTAAGGGGAGGAGCGGTGTGCGGAAATTATTAAATACTTTGTATGTGATGACAGAGAGCTGTTATTTGGCGCTGGATGGTGAAAATATTGTGATACAGGAAGGGGAGAAAACGCTTGGCCGGTTTCCGCTTCATACGCTGGAGAATATTATATGTTTTACCTATAAAGGAGCGAGTCCGGCATTGATGGGAGCTTGTGCGGACCGTAACATAGGAATGAGCTTTTTTTCCCCAAGAGGGGCATTTCTGGCGAGAACGGTTGGGAAAGAGTACGGTAATGTATTGCTTAGAAAAGAGCAGTACCGTATATCGGATCATGAGGAAAGAAGCATCGCATATGCCAAAAATATGATTGTTGGAAAAGTTTTTAACAGCAGATGGAGCATAGAGCGTACGCTGCGTGATCATTCATATCGGGTGGATGCTGAAAAATTGAAGCAGATATCCCTGACTTTGTATGACGCGCTGCCGAGAATAGATGGCGCGTTGGAGATGGATGAACTCCGGGGGATGGAAGGGAAAGCAGCAGAACAATATTTTTCCGCGTTCAATGATATGATATTGAATCAAAAGGAAGATTTTGAGTTTGTGACAAGAAACCGAAGGCCGCCCCTTGATAACATAAATGCCATTTTATCGTTTGCATATACTGTGCTTGCCGGTGATTGCGCCAATGCGTTGTCGGGGGTCGGGCTGGACCCGTATGTAGGTTTTATGCATGGCGACAGGCCGGGGCGGAGATCTCTTGCGCTTGATTTGATGGAAGAACTAAGGCCGGTTTTGGCAGACAGATTTGTTTTGACATTGGTTAATACCAAAGCAATTCAGGCGGTTCATTTTGAAAAGCAAAAAGACAATGCGGTGCTGCTAAATGATGATGGAAGAAAAGTATTTTTTCATGCATGGCAAAATCATAAGAAAGAAAAGATTACGCATCCATATTTAAAGGAAAAAATGGAATGGGGACTGGTTCCCCATGTGCAGGCGCTTTTGCTTGCCAGGGCGATTCGGGGCGATGTGGATGAATATCCGCCGTTTTTATGGAAGTAGGTGTTGGAATGTTAGTATTGATTACATATGATGTTGCTACTCAGGATGCGGCAGGAAAAGCGCGTCTCCGTAAAGTTGCAAAAGAGTGCGTCAATTATGGGCAACGCGTCCAGAATTCCGTATTTGAGTGTATGTTGGATGCTTCGCAGTTATTATTGTTGAAGGACAGGCTGGTATCGTTGATTAATGAGAAGGAAGATAGTCTGCGCTTTTATTACTTGGGAAATAATTATCGGACAAAAGTAGAGCATTTTGGCAGTAAAACTTCTTACGATGCGGAGGGTACTTTAATGATTTAGAGCATTGTTGGTAAAGAACCAGCCTGACTGCGCTGGTATTTTGAAAGCAATATTCTAATAGGTGCGAGCGGCAAGCAAACATGGAATGGCAGAGGGGTTCGCACCATAAAAAATGATAAATTGTAGTAAGAATGGCAGCGTAGTAACAAGTGCAATGTCCAAATTTGTTGGAATTGACTAAATAAAAATTAATAATTTGAAAAAAATATGTAATTTTTGGAGTCGCTCCCTTCGCGGGAGCGTGGATTGAAATCCGCTCGGTGAACGATATCCAGGTACAGGCAGGAGAAGTCGCTCCCTTCGCGGGAGCGTGGATTGAAATCTGTCCGCAAGGCTCAAATATTCCGTGATGACGTGTCGCTCCCTTCGCGGGAGCGCGAATTAGAATTATTTACTTATATAATTTTCTAATAAATATAAAAAATTTTTCTGTGAATTATTTTTGTCACTCTAATTTTTGGTTAAGCGATAGATTACCAGTTATATACATTGATAAAAAGAAAAACTTTTGATAGTATAAAGTTTAATATTTGCGCATTTGATAGTTAGAAGGGTAAGAAACAAATAAATTGAAAAGATGTATAAGTCTGCGTAAACTAATATTGTATGTTGCGGGATATACAATTTGCTGTTAGGGCTGAAATGGATGCTGCAGCCGAATTAGCATAAAGAAGAAAAAAATATAATGATGGAGAAAAATTCCTTTCAAAAGAAATGGGGTAAAAAATGATTATTAACACAGGTGGACGGACAGATACAGTACAGTATTATACGGAATGGCTTTTGAACCGTTTTTCAGAAGGTTATGTGCTTTCACGCAATCCGCTTTTTCCAAATAAAGTGACGCGCTGTGAACTGAGTCCGGACAAAGTGGACTGCGTTGTTTTTTGTTCTAAAAATTACGAACCTATACTGCCGCGCCTACATGAGATTACAGAACGTTTCCATACGTATTTTCATTACACGATCACCGCTTATGAAAAAGATATTGAGCCGGGCGTACCGGGCATAGAGGAAAGTATGGAAACTTTGGTGAAGCTGTCTGGGTTAGTGGGGAAAGAGCGTGTGGCATGGAGATATGACCCCGTTCTGCTGACGGAAGAATATACCATACAGCGGCATTTCGAAACCTTTGAACGCATGGCGGAAGTGCTGGCTCCATATATTGACCGTTGTATTTTCGGCTTTGTGGAAATGTATAAAAAATTGGAAAGCAATATGCCGGAGCTTATTCCGCTGTCAGAACAAGACATGGATGTCCTGGCGCAGGGGCTCGGTTCTATTGCCGGGAAATATGGAATTATTATTCAGACCTGCGGGATCAACGGTGATTTTACCCGCTATGGCATCCATTCTTCCGGGTGTATGACGCTTGACATTTTTGGAAAGGCAAATCATATTGCTTTTAAAGATCTAAAACATAAGGGTGCGCGACAGGGCTGCCAATGTATGGAAAGCAGGGATATAGGAGCTTATAATACTTGTATGAATGGCTGCAAATATTGCTATGCTAATAAAAACCCGCAAAAAGCATTGGAAAATTATAAGTACCATGACAAAGATTCCCCTTTGCTTCTGGGTGCAGTAAAATCAAATGATACTATCACACAAGGGGTGCAAAAGTCTTTTCTGAAGGAAAAAGAGGGCGGCTGAATGGCTGGCTATGAATGGTTGGAACATTGCGTTTGAAAAGAGCTTGTTTTTAGCGGGGCAATTAAAAAAATCTCCAAAAAATGGTGAAATTCAAAGCAAGCCATCTTGCAATCTGGAATTACGGGTGTTATACTAATAATAACTATAGAGATTTTACAATGATATATTGCATATATCATGTATAGGGACATGGAAGTCCACATTTTTATTCAAAGGAGTGATGATAATGGGTATCGGTATTGATGTAAGCAACAAACAAGATTACTCCTATCTGTTCCAGAGTCTTTCGTCCAGCAGCGGCGGAATGGGGAACTTGAATTTCCTCTCCGATTATGCCAGCATCAGGAACGGCAGCTATGGCAAGCTTTTGAAGACTTATTATGCCAAGAAGCAGGATTCCGGTACAGAGGGAAGCAGCAAGCAAAGCAGATCGGGCGATGTTCTTGATAGAATCCTGGAACAGAAGAAAAACCCGAAGGTTTCCAAAGATGTACAAGAGGCAAATGCTAATTTGACGACGGGTCTTTCCACCATGAGGACATCTGTTTCAGCATTGCAGAACAGCCAAACGTATACAGATACGGCGAATGGCCGGAGCGCGGAAGATAAGGTGGCTTCTGCGGTGAAAGATTATGTGTCGGATTATAATAATGTATTAAAAGCAGCAAGGGGTTCCACGCTGACAAATAAAACGGCATATGTGGCAAACATGATGAGCAGCACAGCCGCGAACGCAGATAAGCTTTCTGAAATCGGCGTTACAGTCAATAGGGATGGAACGCTGAGTCTGAGTGAGGAGAAGCTGAAGGCGACAGATATTTCTAAAGTGCAGGAGCTGTTTTCGTCTGATGATATCATGAGCTATGGTTCCGTGATTGCATCGCGCCTCCAATTTGCAGGGGCTGCATCCAGTGCAGACACAACAGGGGCTGCAAGCAATACGGGAACAAATAATACGGTAAGTTCTAGTGCGACTTCCCTTAAGGCAGACAGCAAGACCCTTGCATCTGACGAACTCTATGAGAAGATAAAAGATAAGGACGGCAATGAGACAGATCAATATAACATTGATAAGATTTTTGCTACAGCCAAGAGCTTTGTAAATAATTATAACAAGATGTTTGATTCTGCCGAATCCAGTTCTAATTCCGGTGTAGTGGCTAATCTGTCCTACATCAGGGAAAAGACGGCGCGCAATGAGGATGCGCTTAAGCAGTTCGGGATCAGTGTGGATCAGAAGGGCAGAATGAAGATTGACGAGGACACATTTAAAAAGTCGGATATGTCCGAAGTGCAGAAATTTTTCAAGGACTATGGTTCTTCGATTGGCACCAATGCATCGCTTGTGGAGTATTATATGACAACCCAGGCGAATGCTGCCAGCGGTTATACAGCTGCCGGAGAATATAATGTACAGGGAAGTTTCCGCTATGCCGACACGATATAATGAATTGCGCTGATGCGCAAGCAGGCCATCAACCTGACGGTTGGTGACATATGATATAATGAGCGTTAGCGAGAAGAATGAGTTTACTCATTCGGCGAGCGGCGAATGGCGATCATGAATCTTTGATTCATGATATAATGCAGCATGCTGATTACGCATAAGCCGTAAAAAGAATAATAGAAGTGCAGCAGAAAAGAAGAGATTCTGTTGCACTTTTTTTCTGTAGAAACGTGCTTAGAATGTCTGACAATATTTTAATGTGCATTTCTGGTTGTAGGAAAATATAAACTATGCTATGATGGTCGCAACAGGCGGGGGAAATAGAGTATGCGCGGGGTAGTCGAATGGATCTGTTGATAAAAATAAGCATCTTTGCGGTCGTTGCATTGGTTTTAAATTATGTGGTTAATTTAATCTATAAATATATATTAAAGAAAACCGGGGCAATCCATTTGCAGTTTTCGAAAAGCGTGGTCATTATTGTAATCGATGTGATTGTCATATATAGCCTGGCGCAGCAGTTTGATATGACGAAGGACATCAGCAAGGTGTTGCTGCAGAGCGGTTCATTGATCCTGGCCATTGCTACTTTTGCCGCGCAGCATGCCCTGGGCAATGTAATAAGCGGCGTTTCCATATCAGTGTCAAAGCCTTATAATGAAGGAGAAAAAATAAGGGTAGTTCAGGGAGGAACCGTGATTGCGGAAGGAATTGTAAGGGATGTGACGCTGCGGCATACGGTGATTTACCAGTTTAACGGGGAAAGTTATATTGTTCCGAATTCGGTTATGGATACGGCGGTTGTCATCAATACGAATTATACGGAAAATGTGGGGAATTTTATTGAAGTGGAAATTTCCTATGATGCGGATGTCGAAGAGGCGCTCCGCATTATGCGGAAGGTTTGTGCGGAGCATAAGCTGACATTAAATACGGAAGAAAATGCCGTTACTGCGAGCGGGTATACGCAGAACGGAATTATATTAAAGACGACGATATGGACGGAGAATTTGGATGATAGTTTTCATGCATGCAGCGATATAAGGATCGCACTCTTGGCGGAATTTAAGAAAAGCGGCATAGAGATACCATATCAGACGGTAACAGTAAATGCGCCGTTCCATACATAAAAGAAGAAGGCGGAAATAATTTATGGGTTTTGTTGGATTGCAGGAGTATGCATCGATAGAGGGCGCTTTGGGTTCGCTTTTTGGGAGCGGCATTGGGATCGCAAGAATGGATAGAGTTGCCGGCGGGGATATTAATGAGGCATATAGGCTGGCGCTGACGAATGGAAAGTGTATTTTTATGAAGGCGAACCGGAAGGAAAATGCATCGTTTTTTGCGGCGGAAGCGGCCGGGCTGGCGGCGATTGCCGAAACCGGGGTTATTGGAACGCCAAATGTTCTTTGCGCGGGAACGGATGAAGAAGGAGCAGGGCGGTCTTTTTTGCTGATGGAATGGATAGAGGGAAAGGGGCGCGTGAAAGATTATTGGGGAGTGCTGGCGCGCCAGCTGGCCGCTATGCACCGGGCGGAAACAAGGAATTTTACCGCTGGGGGGAAATTTGGCTTTTCCGGTGATAATTATATTGGGGCAAATGGCCAGATCAACAAGGTTTATGGGAGTTGGACCGATTTTTTCCGTGAATGCCGGCTGGAGCCGCAGTTTAGACAGGCATTCCGTTATTTTGAAGCAGGAGGAAGAAAAAAGATAACAAGATTGCTGGAGCGGATAGAGGATATTTTGATGGAACCGGAGTATCCTTCGCTGCTGCATGGCGATTTGTGGTCTGGGAATGTTATAACAGGAAGCGATGGGAAAGCATGGCTGATTGATCCTGCGGTTTATGTAGGGCATGCCGAGGCTGATCTCGCGATGACAGAACTTTTCGGAGGATTTCCGCAAGTTTTTTATGATGTATACCGGGAGGCGGCTCCGATGCAGCCGGGATATGAAAGGCGGCGGGATCTCTATAATCTATATCATCTTCTGAATCACTTAAATTTATTCGGACGGGCGTATCTGCCGTCTGTTATGCGTACCATAGAAGAATATGCTTTGTAAATAGGAAGAACTGTTTGTTCCATGGCTTTATGGAAAGTTTTTGCTGGCGGAATAGGAGGCCGGAAAAGGGGGAACGATGGATAAAAATGAAGAACTGAGGATGACATATTCAGGATTGCTTTTAAAAGACGGAGAAAAGATGGTAAGGGTTTGCTTTGAGAGGGGAAAAAGCGACTATGCGGAAGGAATCGTGCCAAGGGGAACCATTGAAAAGTCTTCCGGGTTTACCAAAGAGGAAATCGAACAGCTGAGGGTCTATATCCAAGAGAATGCTAGCGACATCATTCATAAGGCCAAAGAGGTGCATTTCCTGAATGAATGGCTGGGAAAAAAATAAGATGCGTAAAAGTGTGTGTAGTCATACATGCACTTTTTTTAAAATAGACTAGGTATAAAGGCGAATAGAGAGTGATCTGTTATTTTAAACGTATTATCCAATATTTCCAATATTATTATACCCGTGGTTATTTTTTATATTGTTGCTTATGGGATCATTCATAAGAGAAATGTTTATGAGGATTTTATTAAGGGGGCTAAGGACGGTTTTCAGACGGTCATCCAGATCATGCCGACGTTGGTCGGATTGATGGTAGCCGTGGGAGTGTTGCGGGCATCGGGTTTTTTGGAGGCGGTTGGGAGGCTGTTTGGCGGATTAGCGGGGAAACTGGGTTTCCCGTCGGAATTGGTTCCGCTGGTGTTTGTAAAAATGTTTTCATCTTCAGCGGCCACCGGGCTGGTGCTTGACATTTTTAAGACCCATGGGCCGGATTCCTATATCGGGACGATCACTTCTATTATGATGAGTTGTACGGAAACTATTTTTTATACCATGAGCGTTTACTTTCTGGCGGCAAAGGTGACGAAGACGAAGTATACCTTAAAGGGAGCGTTGCTTGCCACATTGGCGGGAATTATTGCCAGCGTGGTTTTGGCGGGCATGGTTTCTTGATGGGATAAGCTGGATTGCAGAGCGTGCCGGCTTTTGATGCTTGTGACAGGAAGAAAAATACAGTATACTTATTGCAGACAGATAAAATGTGCAATGCCGTATACTGCCGGATGGGATGGCGTTGCCGGATAGGAGCTGAGTATGCATCGAGGGCAAAAAGGAAGGCGGCTGCCTTTAAAAACGGTTTATTATCTTTCTTTTTTATTTTTTATTGTGATCCCGATTTTGATTGTTTTGGTGGCTGCCCTTTTGGTTTTGAATAAACAGTTTAAGAACCAGGCGCTGACGAATATCAGGCAGGCGCAGGAGACGGTGATCGCAGAACTGAAATCCGATATCGATATTATGTCCATGCGCCTTTCCCATTTGATTTATACGAATAATAATGAAATATTGGCTTATGCGGCAGAAGTGGATACTGCTGATTTCAGCAGAAGGTATGAGTATGAACAGAAATTGCAGCAGGCGGGGAATCTGGCGCTGGAGCCGGTAAAAGATATCATATCAGTAGGTTTTTATATGAAGGACGGCAGGGAAACTTACATAAAAAATGACATCAACCGTACAGTGGATGAAATCAAGGAGATGGATTGGTATCAGAAGGCGTTGGAGAAAAGAAATACGGTCTGCCTCGGTTCTTACGATACGGTTTCATCCAGCGATTTGTATGTGGGAGGGAAAAAGGATCTTTTGATTCTTGTTTTCGCCCTTGCGCCGGATGTAACAACCGACCGTTCCCAGAAAATAGAAATGGTGGTTTTTTACCAGTCTACGGATGCGGCGGACAGGATTAAGGAATATAACAGGAATTATATCGGGGGGAAAAATAAGCTGGGGATCACGCAGATCAGAGACAGCAGCGGGGAACTTGTTTTTTCCACGTTGGAAGAGGAGGAAATAGACTTTTCCGATAGGAGGTATACTTGTGTAAAAACGCCGTTGGAATTAAATGATACGGTGTGGTATCTGGAAAGCTATATTGAGACGAGGGATTTAACGCTGGAATATTGGAACCGGGCAGTGCTTGTGCTGTTGGCGGCAGTATTGGTTTTGTTGTTTGCCGGATACTATTCGAGATACTTCCTGAGAAGCATTGTGAACCCGATAGAGGAAATCAGCGGCGGCCTCCGGGAAGTGGAAGAGGGGAATCTGGATGTGCATGTAACGGCCAGCGGCCAGTCCGAAGTAAGGAATATGATCCATCAATTCAATGCCATGGTTCGCAGGCTGAAGGTATTAATTGGGGAATATGAAGAGAAAATGCGCAATATGGAGCAGAAGCCGGGGGATTATCTGGCAGCTTTGCTGAAGAAGGAGATGGAGCCGGAAGAGGCAGAGCGCAGATCGCGGGAATTTTTTATGGAGCCCTATGTTCTTATGGTCATGCATATCACCTATGAAAATCCGACGGAAAATGAAATGGATGCGGCTATAGAGCTGAAAAACAGCTTTGAAAGGAATCCAAGGTATGCATCCAGATGCATAGCGTATTTGGAATCGCCATTCCTTTTCTTTATTTTTTACCGGGTGACAGAAGAGGAGTATGAAAGCAGGATGATAAAAATGCTGCAGGAACTGCAACGGGGGGCATCCAAGGAGTTTGGTGTAAAGATCGCGGTATGTGCAGGAAAAAAGGCGTTTGGATCCGGAGAGTTTTTAGAGAGGGAAGAGGACGTGAGGAGAAAAATCTGTCTGCGGCATTTGCTTGGAGAGAATGCGGTGGTGGATTTGAACAAAGCAGAGGAAAAGGACGAAGCGTTGTTGGAATTGGCGGGGGAGTACGAAAGGCTGGCAAACGCTTTGTATATTGCGGATGAAAAGAATATGGCGGAAGAGAAGGACAAGCTGTTTGCGGCATTTACAGACCGGCCGATGGAGGAAGCCCGACGGCGGGCATATGCAGTGATCCTGGCTATCGGGAACCGGTTTGATATGGATAATTCCCGTTTTTCGGATGTGTTCGGGCAACAGTACAATTATTTGGACAAGATAGGGCGGATAGAGGATGGGCGGAGCCTGAAGCTGTGGCTGACAAACTATTTTGCATGGCTGATGGATTATTCGGCTTCCAAGCTGAATGTGGCGGAGACGGATGTGGTCGTCCGGGCGAAAAGGTATATGGCGGACCATTATGAGGATTGCGAGTTATCATTGTCCAAAGTAGCGGAGTATGTGGGGCTGAATGAAAAGTATTTTACGAATCGTTTTACGAAGGAGACGGTTACCATTCACAGTCGATTTTATTTAGTCTTTCTGGATCTAATCCCCGCAGCAAGACTGTAAGGCATTCATTTTCAAAGTAAACATCATTACATGACGAATTTCATATTGACCAT
>JAETNR010000130.1 GCA_021772055.1 Blautia sp.
ATGAGTTAATTGATAAGTATTGTCTGGATAATGGACGTAATGCCGTTCCGCCTGTCCGTATGTTTAAGTACCTTCTCTTAAAAGCGGTTTACGACTTATCGGATGTTGATGTTGTAGAACGTTCCAAATACGATATGTCTTTCAAATATTTTCTTGATATGGCACCGGAAGAAACAGTAATTAATCCAAGTTCCTTAACGAAATTTCGCAAGCTGCGTTTAAAAGACATGAAACTATTAGACATGCTGATTACCAAAACAGTCCAGACTGCGTTGGAAAAAGGCATTCTAAAATCAAAATCTATTATTGTAGATGCAACCCATACAAAATCAAGATACAATCAGAAAACGCCAAAGCAGGCGCTTCAGGAACAGTCAAAGAAACTGCGGCGTGCAGTTTATGAAATAGACGAAACCATGAAGGACAGGTTCCCAGACAAAAATACGGAAGATTCTTTGGAAAAAGAACTGCAATACTGCCATACTCTAATCTCGGCCATCAAAGAAAAAGAGGAACTGTGCAGTTATCCTAAAGTACAGGAAAAGTTGAATTTATTAGAAGAATCCGTAAACGATGACCTTGAACATCTTGAAACCTCAAAAGATGCAGATGCAAAGACAGGACATAAGACAGCAGATACCTCTTTCTTTGGATACAAAACACATATAGCAATGAGTGAGGAACGCATCATAACAGCAGCCACTGTTACCAGCGGGGAAAAGACAGATGGAAAAGAACTGCCGGAGCTGGTCCGCAAAAGCAGGGAAGCCGGAATGGAAGTAGAAATGGTGATCGGGGATAAAGCCTATTCCGAACAGAAAAATATCGAATCAGCAAAAGAAGGCGGTTATGAACTGATTTCCAGACTAAACAGTATAATTACGCAGGGGAACCGGACAAAAGAAGAGGAATTTGAATTTAATAAAGACGCAGGAATGTACCAGTGTAAGGCAGGTCATCTGGCAGTGCATAAATATATGGATAAACGCGAAAAAGAAAAGAAGAATAAAAATCCCCGCATGATCTACTTTTTTGACATTGAGAAATGTAAATGCTGTCCATACAGAGACGGATGTTATAAAGAAGGGGCAAAAAAGAAAACATACAGTGAAACATTGAAAAGCGATGCCCACAGTGAACAGGCAGAGTTTCAGGAAACAGAACATTTCAAAGAAAAAATGAAGGAGCGCTATAAGATAGAAGCAAAAAACAGCGAATTAAAGCACAGGCATGGTTATGACACAGCGTCATCATCAGGCCTTAATAGTATGGAGATGCAGGGTGCAATGGCTATATTTGCAGTAAACCTTAAGAGGATCATTAAGCTGATAAATGAAAAATAAGAGAATATATCGTTTGAAATAAAGAGAAAATTTATCCAGAACACAAAAAATCCATCAGCATGTTAAACACTGGTGGATTTTTTATGAGCATCTGAAACTCAAAACTGAATAATAGGTCGTTTTTCAGTGGCCTCGTTTTGGTCTGGGGGAGGGAACTGCGGCGGAAGGCTGGATAGACTGGGCTGTAGATTTTTGGGAAACAAATAGGAATCATCCATAAAATAAAGGCGACGGAAGAGCTGGAAATTACTGAAAGCAATGTCTGCTTGCCATGAGGCAGATATCCGTGCTTATTTCAGTGATGTTACATCCAAAAACAGTCAATAAGATTTAAAGAGAGGAAGAACCATGATGAGCATTTTATTTATCAATGGAAGTCCCAATAAAAACGGAAATACAGCGGCGCTGGCAGCTGTTCTTTTGAAGGAGAAAGAGTATGAAACACTGAATCTGACAGATTACCGGATTGGAAGTTATGGGCAGGCATTTGAGGACGATCAGCTGGGACAGGTAATTGCAAAGATGAAAAAAGCGGATGTGATCGTAGTCGGTTCCCCACTGTATTGGCACAATATTTGTGGCTCAGTGCGTAATGTACTGGATCGGTTTTATGGGTTGGTGGAGAACGGGGAGTTCTCAGGAAGGACGCTTTACTTTTTATTTCAGGGTGCATCGCCGGAGAAGTGGATGCTAGAGGCCGGAGAATATACGATGAAGCGTTTTGCTGTACTTTATGGGATGGAATATGGCGGGACGGCGACAAACAGAAGGGAAGCGGAAATGCTGGGAAACAGGATTTGACGTATTTGACTTGCAGAAACCGGGGCGTGCCAACCTATAGGTTAGTGCGCCCCGAATTTTTTCCGTGACAATGTAGAACGAACCGTGGTTCCGGTATATACATTGGGAAAAGTGCTGGACGATGTCTGGATGTTTGAAGCCTATGAGGGTAGTATAAAGATAACACCTTTCAGTATAAACTGATAAATAATCCGAGACTTCTTTTGAGAGCTCGATTTTGCTATGGTATTACCATACGATCATAATAGAAGAAAGGAAGAGGTATCATGAAAAAAGCAGTAACATTTTTATTAAATGCGGTGTTTGTTTTGGTAATTGCCGGATGTAGCAGGTCGGACAAAGAAATTCATTCCATTTATTACTCATGGAGGCAGCAGGGCATCCGGAACGGTTGGCATTATCTCAGATCTGGAGCCGGAAGCACAGATATTTAAAGAGGCGCTGGTGATTTCCAGAGATGATGTGGCTGGCAGTAAGAAAACCGTGACAGACTGGGCGGAAAGCCTGGGAGTAGAAAATTAAATTAGATGATTGCGAAACAGGTCAATAATTTCATGCATATGGGAAAGCAGAAACAAAATTCTATCGGAATTGATGGAAATGATTGCTTGAACCACTATGGAGAGGGATGTAAGGG
>JAETNR010000131.1 GCA_021772055.1 Blautia sp.
AAGCTATAAAACCTTATCTCACTTAATCTCGGTTCCCTCATTTAATGTGAGGGAACTATTTTTCCATAAAACAATCCGCTGAATCGGCAGATGATAATGTGACATCTTCGGCTAAATCATCACTTAATCAGGATTGTCTGGCAGCTTCACATCTTCGGTGACCGGATACGATTTCGTAATACCCTTCCAGTTTTGGTCTGACTATGATTGGATTCAAAATGCCAAAACGTCCAATGCTTTCACGGAGAGCTTCCATCTGCGCATCATTTTTCACCTTAAAAGGATGATTCTTAAACCCTTTCAATCTCTCAGTGCTGATCTCAATCACTTTTTCTTCAAGATCCTTTTCTTTTTGCTTGCATTGCATAACCTCACTCCATTTCCTTTCCGCATCCCGCAGGCTATCCAAATAAAAAGAACCCGCCTGGACAGATGCTTATTCATCTGACCAAACAGGTTCTTTGTCCTCTTAGCTGTAGCTAAGAAATATATGAACATCCTGCTAATTCTGCTAAGCAGTTATCCACCTTTTTCCCGGAAAAACATGGACAAATACGGGAAATCTCTGCCATATCACACAACAAAAAACTTTTATTAGCAGAAACCATATTTTCACCACTTAGCTGAAACCGATTTTTCTTAGCTGACAGCTAATTGATTTTTCATTTCTCTTAGCTGAGATGGTTATTCTTCTCACCCTCAGGATCTTACCAAAATAAAAGAAGCGGATCCCGATCTGCTTAGCTAGCTAATCGTTTTTCCGCTTCAATCTAGCGTTCCCTGCGGGAATCGAACCCACAACTACAGCTTAGGAGGCTATTGTTATATCCATTTAACTAAGGGAACAAACATCGGTTTTTTGGCTTAAAATCAAGGTTTTTTGCCATTTCACCGACTTTTCTTATATATGATTAAGGTCTGTTTTCATGACCGTAACCCGCTGTTATTTCATTTTGATTGACGATGTTGTTATCGCCTATTTGGCGATGACTATGTTGTCAATTTTATGCGTCTCCTGTTCCAATCGAACTGCTACTCATTTTTTAATAGTAATAAAAGCGATAAGCGTTGTCAAGACTTAGGAGGCGAGTGCTCTATCCAGATAAGCTATGCCGACATACGATTTTTGGCTTAAAATAAGGCTTTTCGAGCCTTTTCAGCCATCGGATTCGACAACCGATTTTATTTTCAGCCAGTCATAAACCGACGAAAAAACTACTTCGCACAGTTTCTGGTACTTGGCCACAGATACTCAAAGGTGGCAGTACAGGTTCCTGTGTTCACAAAGTTTTTTCTCGTTTCATCGGCTTTCTTATATATGATTGAAGCTGACTTCTCAGCCTTAACCTGCATATTTGACTGGTTTTGATATCCAACGATTATCCGCCTATATAGACGTATATCATTTTCACAACGATTATTGTACTATATCCTTCCCAAAAAAACAAGCCATAGTTTCACTTTTATCAAAAAAACCGCATAGCCGGAATTTTTAGCTATGCAGTTTCCATTTATATCTACCATGTTTATGGCTCTGATTCCATCGGCACAGTTCTGCAGGTGCGTCCCTTCGAACTATGAAATTTTAATAACCGCCTTTATAACTTCACTCTTATGATCAATCACAAAATCAAAAGCTTCAGCAGTCTTGGCAAAGTCAAACTCATGTGTTACAATTTCCTGTACCGGAATCTTTCCGTCTGCTATGGCCTGAATCGCCTGCGGATATATATTCCGATACCGGAATACACTCTTGATAGTCGCTTCCTTGGCCATAATTTTGGAAAAATCATAGGGAATAACATTTTGGGCCTCCATTCCAACCAGCACAATAGTACCGCCTCGCTTTACCAAAATCGGTGTCTGAGCAATTGTAACAGCAGAACCTGCCGTTTCAAAAACAAAGTCCGTTCCCTCTCCATCCCTTTTATTCAGAATTTCCTTTACAGAATCACATCTGGACGCATCAATCACCCTCGTCGCTCCAAGCTTCTCTGCATATTTCAGTCTTTTTGATAATACATCTACCACTGTTATATCCGTTGCTCCGAATGCTTTGCACGCCATCAAAGTAACCAGGCCAATATATCCGGCTCCCAGAATGATAACAGAGCTTCCGAGGGTTACGCCTCCCTGTCGTGCCGCGTGGATTCCTACTGCCAGCGGTTCTACAAGAGCGCCTTCCCTGGTATTCATTCCGTCGGGGAGCTTAAAGCACATGTTGACCGGATAGGCAATATACTGCTCCAGGCACCCATGATAGGGAGGTGTTGCCAGAAATTCCACATCTTTACACAGGTTATAATGCCCTGTCTTACAAAATTCACAAACTCCGCAGGTACAGCCCGGTTCCAGAGCCACTCTGTTGCCAACATTTAAATCTTTTACTTTAGCGCCCGTCTTCTCTACCACACCGGCACATTCATGCCCCAGAATAAAATCGCCATTCACAATAAAATCGCCAATTCTGCCTGATTCCAGATAATGTACGTCAGAGCCACAAATTCCTACATATTCCAGACAACTAAAACCTCATTTTCCTTCATCTCAGGAATCTCTGTTTCCCTTATTTCCATTTGTCTCAATCCAGTCATATATACTGCTTTTTGCATAACTTTTTCCACTCCTCTCGAATAATATTCCATTGATAAATATCCCTTATCTGTTATGAAGTGACTTTTGTCAAGAGATAAATTTAAAAATCACAAACTTTTTTGTTTCTCATTGATTATACTCACATTTTTTGTCCGACAGCATCGGGAAAGAGCCCTG
>JAETNR010000054.1 GCA_021772055.1 Blautia sp.
CCGTGTAGAGTCTTACCAGCGCTGGCTGAACACATGGTACCCCGGATTACTGCGCCGGTGCTGCGGAGGCTGTCTGGAAGAGGACGGTGTTTACGGTGAGAAGACCAGAAACGCATCCCTTGCTGTATGGAAAGACATTCTGAACCGCCTGTATGGATGCAGCCTTATCCCGGGAGACAATGCGTTCGGAGAAAAATGCCGGGAAGCAACCTCCAGGGCAGTCATAAAAAACGGGAGCACAGGTACCCTTCCGGCTATAGCAGAAGGAATCCTTGCAGCAAAAGGGCTTTATCGGGGAAATATTGATGCCATTTTTGGAGACAGCATGGAAACCGCAGTCCGCCGATTTCAAAAGGCGCAGGGATTAGAAGCAGACGGGATTATAGGAAAGAAAACATGGAGCAGGATTTTAAAATGATGCAGACAGCCAGTGCCATCAGATCTGCCTAGAAATGCGTGCACCGTTATTTATAGCGACAGACTCTATACCTAAGTCTGAAAAAGTCTGAAATTTTCAGAATGATACCATTGCAATGATTGACTCCAGGGGGGGAAGAGGTAGTAGGATATATTTATGAGGTTTATATATGAAAAGAAGCTAATATTAGTGCTGTTAATGGCAGGACTGTTTCTTGTAGGATGCGGAAATAATACAGAAATATTAACTGATGACAAACAGAATATAAATTAAATACAAACGAAGTGTCCAATATGGAAAACATAGAATTTACGGAAATCGAATTGTTAGATATAGATTGGGATAAAACTGAGTTTCCGGTTAATTCAAGAGAAATAGAAATCCCGGCCAATGTGAAGTCTATTTCTACAAGAGAAGATGCCCTCTGTATTGGAACGACGATCATAGAAAACTGTCGGAGTAATCATAAGTTTTCAGATTATGTACTGGTTGCGGCAGTCCATTTTACATCGGATAATATATGGTGCTTTGATTATTCCATAGATCAGCACGATAAGGATGTCAATGATTTAATTGATTGTGGCGGATTTCATGTAGCAATTGATGGAAGCAAATGTGAACTTATTAAAGCGTGGATGGATGAATAATACAGGAGGTTGGGGGACAGGCCGGACCTGAACCAATACCGGTACCCTGCAGCGTAAGCTGCGGCTACACCAACACGAATGAAAAGAGGGATCCGCTGGCATCGTGATAGACGCTGCAGATGATGCTGCATCGACCGCTTCCTGATGGAAAAATAATCAAGAATCTGGAATGTGCACCAATAGGAGGAAGGAAGCTGAAAATGTTTTATAAAGTTGATGATGTATTTTGGCAGGATTATCTAAGCATCATAGGACTTGTAATTATAATAATTATTTGCTTTTTGGAAACAGATCAAAGAGAAAGGTCTTTTCAATTAAATGGTGTCTATTTCAGAAAAAAATACCTGGGTTTGGCAGTATTTTTTGTGGCACTTGGTTTTGCGTTTGCCCATCCGATATATTCACATATTTATACCCCTATAGTACAAAACGAAAGGGGGCTGATCGGTAAGAATGGAACAATCTATTTTCGTCATGCTAAAGTGACTAAAATGTTTCATACAGCCAAATCGCGCAGCTGCAATGGAGTAAGGATAGAACTTCTGGATGGAACAGAAGTTAGGGTGCCTTGTAAGGAGGAGGGAGATGAGTTGAAGGAAGGACAAGTATATGAAGCTGTTTTTTCCCCGGATTTATATCGGCTTGTGCATTTTAGCAAGCTGGAAGTAAACATATATGGGGAATACGCAGATGAGGTACTGGAAAAGGATTTAAATTTATTAGTACAGTATAAAAAAGCAGAAGCTTTTCTACATAAAATAATGGCATTTTGTGTGACGGGCGGAGGCGTAATAGGGATGATCATAGTGGGCATAACGTCAGTGCAAAAGACCTTGAAGGATAAGAGGCGTAAAAAATGAATTATTGTAAATTTTGCTTGTCTGTAATGCAAAATGTGCATATACTATTATGGAATAGACGATAAAAAATACCGTCCGGTCGGAGCAGGATATTTTTGCGGAGGCAGATGCGGACATATATCGCAGAAAGCAGGAAATGAAGCGCAGCCCTGGTGCTGTGATTTATTAAATTGTTTGTTTCGGCCTGCATCAGAGGATGTCATTATTTTTTATATGAGGATTATACAGAAAGGCAGAAGTACAGTATGAATGATTTTGAACAACTGGCAGAACTGTGCAGAGGAAAGCATATCTACATACAGACACATAATTTCCCGGATCCGGATGCGATTGCATCTGCTTACGGTCTGCAGCGTCTTCTGGCTCTGTATGAAATACCGTCCGTTCTCTGCTATGACGGGAAAATTGACAAGCTAAGTGCATCTAAAATGCTGGATGCATTCCGGATCCAGATGTTCGCATATGAAGAGGTATGCTCTGACATGTCGGAGAAAGATTGGATCATCTGCGTAGATGCACAGAAGCATGGCGGAAACATCACCGATTTTGTGGGGGAGGAGATGGCCTGTATTGATCATCATCCGACATCTGTTCCCGGCGAATACCTTTACCGGGATATACGTCTGACCGGAGCCTGTTCTACCATGATCGCGCAGTATTTCAGGCAGATTGGCCGCAAGCCGGATCGGGATGTCGCTACAGCCCTGCTCTATGGCCTGAAAATGGATACTATGCAGTTTACGCGGGGCGTGACGGAGCTTGATATTGAGATGTTTGCTTTTCTGTTTCCGCTGTGTGATCAGGAGATGCTGACAAGACTGGAGCGCAACAACATGGAGTTTCATGATTTGAAGGCGTATGGGGAAGCCATCAAAAGAATTGAGGTTTATCATAAGTTCGGGATAACCGATATTCCTTTTTCCTGCCCGGATGCCCTCATTGCTATTTTATCTGATTTTATTCTGGCGCTGCAGGAGGTGGAGGTAGCGGTGGTGTTCTCCTATCGGGAGGACGGAATCAAATTTTCTGTTCGATCAGAGGATCCGAGCATTCATGCAGGGCATTTGGTTCATCAGGCACTTCAGGGATATGGAGAGGGAGGCGGTCATGCAGAAATGGCCGGCGGGATGATCAGAAAGGAAAACATGCATCTTTTGGGGAAATATTCCAGAGATGTGATCCGGGAGCTTTTTTTAAAAGAAATGGGATAAGTATGTGAAAAGTGCTCGTGTTAGCGAATACTCTCTTTTTAATAGCAAGCTGTTAATTCCGCGTGCAGTAATGCCGGAGCATGAGAAAGACGTTGCAATATTACTTCAAAAGGGAGGAAATTAGAATGCTTAGTGTAACTCATAAAAATTATTTATTTGACCTGCGTGATGATTTACTTTATAAGCGTTTAACAGACATCCGTAAGCACCCTGGGATGTGGCTGAATGGAAAATCGTTAACGGCATTGGATTACTATATAAGAGGTTTTTACGATGCATATATAACTCTTAACGCAGATAAAACATACTGGATCTCTGAATTTTTTCAGTATGTGTGTGATGTCTGTGTTAATGGAAATCCCTATGGACCGTTAAACGCAATATTGGAATGCGGATATGATGATGAAAGTGGGTTTGATTATTATTACGAACTGTTGGATAAGTATATAAAGAGTCATGCAGTAGTAAGTGATGAGGAAATTCCGGAGGAAGTACTTCAATTAAAAAATGAACTTAGGATGGTTTATATCGATTGGAATCTGCTTCCTAATATTGTGGGTGAGTATGTCAGCCGAAACAGAAATAAATTATTTCATTTGATTGGGAATGAATCCCCTTTGGGATATAGTGAAACATCCATTGTCCCACTGTCCCATGATGGAATTTTAGTTGGAATCTATGATAGGAACTGCAGTGAAATATATACATATATGGAAGAATACTTAAACACCTGTGAAGGCACGGAACAGGGAATTTCTTATAAAGCAGTCAAAATAATATGAGATTTTAAATAAAGGCATTGGTTGCTAAGGGGAAAGCGGCAGTAAGATATATGTATGGAGGACGTATTTATGAGGTTTGTATATGAAAATAGGGAAGATTTAGATAAAGAGTATCTGCATGATGGTGTTTTTGAAGGATATCAATATCATTATGGAAAACGTCAGATTGAAATGTCATGTATTGATGGATTTTTTACGAAAAGAATACACCTGGTTTTTAATAATGTTATATTTTCAGAAATGCAAAGCTGTGAGTTTTGGGGTCCGTGTGCCAGAATCTATGAGATTTGGCATGAAGAAGAGTCATATCAAATGAAACATCTGCAAGATGTTTTGGAGTCAGATAAAAAACATGATATTAATCAATTAACAGAAGGAATTGATTTTATTCAAATTAAGATACAGATAATTTCCGGAGATATTCTTTTTATTATTTGCGAAAGCATGGACTGGACAGAAGAAGAGGTAACATTTTGAATGCAGGACCATTGCGCAGAAAGGGCAGGAAAATGCCGGAGGGAACAATTATGTGGAATGAGATTACGGATCAGGATACTCTGAAGAACTTTATGGAAAGGATGTCTTTCTTTCATGATAGCTGTATCAAAGAATTAAAATATTTGGCAGGTGCGTATATTGATGAAAAGTTATCAATGTATCCGGTAAACGACTGCCGAATTTTAAAAGTGATTGTACAACGCCAATTTGAAGAGGACTCCATGATAGAAATGGAATTTCAGGGTCTAAAATACTTAAAATTGTTTCCGGCAGATGAAGAATATACCTGTGAGATATTAGACTCAACAATGATCTTTAAAGATGATTGTATTTATTGGTGCGATTGTGGCGGAATGTCCGAAAAGGACTTTGATGAATATAAAGGTACTTTAATTTGCGCATCGAAATTTCGATGGCGTGCTATTAATGGATTTATGGGAAAAGCGGATTTTTATCAACCGGCTGAATGAAAAGATTTGCAGCAGGTGCGATCGATGCCAGGAGCTGTCAAACCAGCATTTGCTTTGTATGGCAGCTCCTTCTTTACGGAATCATCCGGTTTTGATATGTAAGGCTTGTTTTTAGAGATATCTTTCCTGATGCAGGAATACATCCATCATTGCATAGATATTTTCAGGAGGCACGTCAAAGGGAACCGCGTGGGTAGGGGCTGCGATATATCCGCCGTTTTTTCCCATGATGCGCAATGTACGGATGGTTTCTTCTCTTACCTTTTCAGGTGTTGCCTGTACTAACAGGTGCTGTGTGGAGATTCCGCCCCAGAAAGACAGACGGTCTCCGTAAGTTTTTTTAATTTCTGCTATGTTATAGATTTCCGGCTGGAAGGTCTGATAGCAGTCCAGTCCGATTTCCACAAGATCGTCCAGTATTTCCCTGCAGTCACCGCAGGAATGCTGGAAAACATATTTGCCTTTGCTGTGAACCCGGTCATACATCCGTTTCATCCGGGGCTTTATAAATCGTCTCCAGTGATCCGGCCCCATAATCGTGCCCCGCTGCTGTCCCCAGTCATCCCCGAAGAGCATGCCGTCAATATCATATTCAAGGGCAATATCAATAATTTTTAAATTGTAATCACAAAGCTGGTCATATAAGACCTCAAGCCCCTCAGGATCTGTCAGCATACGTATCAGGAGGTTTTCCATGCCCATCAGGCTCCAGGAACGTTCAAACATGGAAAAGCCTATTCCGCCCATACAGAATTTATCTTCCCGGGTGGCTAACATATCCTGGTATTCTTTGCGAAGCCTGTTTTCGTCCAGAACCGGAAGGGTATAATGAAAGGGTTCATCAGGATCCGGGAACAGGGGATTTTCGATAACTCCGATATCTTTGTCTACTCCGGAACGGTTCCATTGTACACCGTAGTCGTCCAGAAAATGCTCGGGCTTTCCTTTTTGTTCTGTAGGCCACCCGCAGTACTGTGTGTAATGCATATACATGTTCCAGTCTCTGGAAAATTGGTCATCTTTGGAATACAAACACATATTTTTCCGTTCCTGCTCTGTAAAATCGCAGCTATAGGGTATAATGCCGGTTTCTTGGTGATTAAGGGAAGCGATAACCCGTTCTCTTCTTGTCATAATAATCCTCTTTCTGCTTATAAGCGTTCGATAACCTCGATGATTTTTTTATAATTGTTGAATGTATTCTCAGGCAATACCCTGCCCAAAGGGCAGGCTGACGGCATCAGAACAAATCCCTTTCCTTCGCCGAAAGTTCCCTCCTCAATAGCTTTTTCTACAAGGGGTTCAAATTCCTCCGGGGAAAGCTGTTCAATATCCCGGATTTCCAGATTGCCGAACAGAACCAGATCTTTGCCGTAATCTTTACGTACATCCAGAAGAGAGATATCTCCGTGAGGAATAGGCTCAATAGGGTCAATTCCGTCACAGCCGGTTTTTAAGGTATACGGGAGAATATCCTTTTGACGTCCATGCTGATGGAGACGGGCAAAACCGTTCGTGCTGTGAATGATATCCACCAGTACTTTGTCATATTCTGTTACGTATTTCAGGTACAGGGCAGGGGGAAGATAGGGAGCACAGGCGTATTCCGGTCCATAGATCCTCCATAAACGGCCGGGCAGATGATCGGCGATCCGACGTGTTTTTGCAGTTAGTTCCCGCTGGAGTCTGTCCAATGCCCTTTCAAATAATTCCTGCTCTGTCATGGCAAATATCATGAAATTCTCCATGCCAAGAAGACTTGCCAGTGCACAGACCGCATCTCCTATCTCAATCATGACAATTCCGTTATCGCCAAGGGCGCGTTCTGCCTCCAGGGCCATACGGCAGTCCGGGATGCCGGGATCTTCTTCGGGAAGTGTCAGCCATGCTTCCAGCTCCGTCTGGTCTTTGATCAAATGTTCCAGTACCCATACCGTGTCAATATCCATATCCCGCCGTGTATGGGAGTGCAGCACACAGCTTTCCAATTGTATTTCTGTTTCCTCATGGCGGCTTCCTTTTTCGTCATACCAGCAGGTTGTCCTTGTTCGCCGATCCAGATCCGAAGGCGGATGTACAAAGGGAATATTACAAAGAACAATTTGATCGGTTTTTTTCCGTATCAGATCTAATAGAGGCTGCCAGGAAGGATGATTGAAAATATTGAAGGGATCGGGGTTTGTTTCATCCTGATTGTATCCGTCCAACTCATAAAAACTTACAGCGGGGCGATCTACCGGCTGGCCTTTTAGGGTTGCTGTCAGGCGTTCCTTTCTAGTCATGTTTAGGCTCCTTTCATCATGTTATAATCGTTTTATCCATGCACCGTTCGTAAAATCGGGAATTGGCACCGGGTGGCCGCCCATGGCAATGGACTGCTCCGACAAAGCAGTGATACACATCCAGGATGCCATGTCATAGACATCAATGGGAACTTCTGTTTTTTCGCGGACACTTTTTACAAATTCACAGAATACAAGCCAGTCAATGCCGTCATGACCCTTTTCCTTTACGCCATCTGCAAGATACTGTTTCCACAGTGGATGTTCATACTGTTTGCGGTATTCTTCCACATTGCCCCAGTGTTTGTTCCAGTTCCAATGATCCTTTGTATGCTCTTCCCCTTCCAGAAAAAGAGAGCGGTTTTCTTCACAGTACATCCCTTTTGTTCCCTGAACAGTGAAGCCTCTGGAATAATAGCGGGGAAGGGTAGTATCCAGAGTGAGCAGGATCGTTTCTCCGTTGGCGCAGGTGATTATGGTATTGACAATGTCACCCTGGCAGAAATCTGCTGCGGCAAGTGCAGCGTCATCCGGCTTGTTTTGTTTTAAATATTCTTTTAAACCTTCTGCTCTTGACGCAACGGAGGTGAGGGTAAGCATACGATTTCCCCGGTTGATATCTAAGACACGTGCAATAGGGCCAAGTTCATGGGTCGGATAGTTTTCGGCGTTTCGATGGATGTAATTGTTAAGACGGTAATGGCGGTTTTCTTTGCCAAAGCTGACTTCTTCCCGCAGATCATGCTTATAACCGCCCTCACAGTGGACGATTCTTCCCAATTTTCCTAATTTTGCCATGTGATATACCATCATTTCATCCCGGCCATATACACAGTTTTCCATAAGCATGCAGGGAACCTTGTATTTTTCATATGCTTCTACCAGTTTCCAGCATTGGTGGACTGAGTAAGCGCCGCCTACTTCGGAGGCTACATACTTTCCGGCTTTCATGGCCTCGATACACAGATCTATATGGTGCTCCCAGGAAGTGGAAAGGATCACAGCTTCCACATCCGGCATATCCAGAATGGTTTTATAATCAGAGGCGGCAACCGGCTGGGGACAGCCTTTTTCTGTAAGGAGAGTGACGGCCCGCTGGACGCGGTCCTCATATACATCACACACTGCAGCAATTTCCACTTCCGGATGCTGTGAAAATACTTCCTCCAGCAGCTGCATTCCCCGGTTTCCCAATCCGATCAGTCCCATTTTTATTTTTTTAGACAATTTTTTTTCCTCCTTGAGCTTTTGTGATTATCCTTTAATCCCCGAAAGAGCAATACCTTCCACGAATTGTTTCTGGAATATGACAAATAAGATTAAAAGCGGCAGAACTGCCAGTACAGCTCCGGCCATCATAACCGGATAGTTGGTAATATATTGTCCCTGCATAAAAGCAAGTCCTGCGGAAAGCGTCATTTTATCGGTTGATGTGTTGACGATTAACGGCCACATCAGATCATTCCAGGCAAAGCGAAGGGTTAAAATCCCAAGGGCAACCAGGCCGGAACGAATGAGAGGCAGCATAATTTTTGCATAAATTTGTAAATGATTACACCCATCCAGTCTGGCTGCATCCTCCAGTTCATCGGGCAGAGCCATAAAAAACTGCCGCAGCAGAAAAGTTCCAAAGGCGCTGAACAGGTAGGGAATAAACAACGCAGGAAGTGTGTTCAGCAATCCTGCTTTCTGAATCAGCAGATACTGCGGTAAGATGAAGAAAGAGGAGGGTACCATTAAGACAGCCAGGAGACATACAAAGATTATGTCTCTTCCGGGAAAGTGAATCCGGGCAAATGCATAGGCTGCCAGAGAACAGATCAACAGCTGTCCGGCTATGGTGACAAGGGCAGTGACTGCAGTATTCAAATACATTTTAGCAAAGGGAATCATCCCGAATACTGCTGCGTAATTTTGGAGCTTCCATACTTTGGGAAAGATGACCGGCGGAACCTTGATTGCTTCTGACTGTGTTTTGAAGGATGTAAGTATCATCCATACAAAAGGCAGAAGCGTGATGACAAGCCCCAGCAGAAGTATGATGCAGATGATCAGGTGACGGAATTTTACTTTATTTTTCATGGTGAACCTCCTATTCGTAGTTTACCCATTTGGACTGCCCTTTCATTTGGATAATTGTAAAAATCATAATAATCACAAACAGGAATACGGCCAGGGCAGATGCATAGCCTTTTTTTGAATACTCAAAGGCGTTTCGATAGAAGTAGACTACCATACTCTGAGTGGCTTCCATAGCAAGCCCGGTTTTGCTGATCATCATATAAATGGTATCAAACATCTGGAAGGTGCTGATCAGGGATGTGGTCAGAACAAAAAAAAGGCTGGGTGTTACAAGAGGCAGTGTTACATGGAAAAACTGTTTTATGCCGCCTGCTCCGTCGAGGGCAGCAGCTTCATAATAGGATCTGGGGATCCCCTGAATTCCGGCTAACAGGATAATCATGTTATATCCCACAGTACTCCAGATAGATACCAGGGCAATTGCGGGAAGTGCAAGCCGCGGATTTGTCAGAAATGCCTGTGATTCAAAGCCCAGCGCATTCAGTATGATATTGAACAAACCATAATTTCCGTTGTACATCCAACTCCATACCATAGCTACAGCAGAGCTCATGGTAATAGCGGGAATAAAATATACTGTACGGAAAAAGGAACGTCCCCTGATTCCCGTTTCAAGGAGACTGGCTAAAAGAAGAGCCAGAATAATCATAATGGGAACAATTAGGATGACATATTTGAAGGTATTTTCCAGGGACTGCCACATCATGGGATCGTGAAGCATTTTCTGATAGTTTTTGATGCCGCACCATTTGCTGACATTAAAAGCACCTACATCGTGGAAACTGTCAAAAATAACTTTAAATATAGGATAAAAATAAAAGATTCCAAGGCCGATGGTTAGCGGGGCAATCATTGCATATCCCCATAGATATTCGTTTACTCGGCTTTCTTTCTTCTTCTTAGCCATTTATGAACCTCCTGACTTTTTTTAAATCGCTGTAAGCGCAGGGCCTACAGCGATTTTGGGGAGTTTCCTCATTTTTGTTTTCCGGAAATTATTCGTTAGCCAGCACTTCATTCATCTGTGCAGCCAGGTTGTCAGCGGCAGTTTTCAGGTCAGTTTCCAGTGCATATACCTTCTTTAAGTTGTCCGCTTCATACTGATTCCATTCTGCTGTGTTTACAGAAGAAGGATATTCGAAGGAGTATTCCTCGGCTGCAGTTATGTATGACTTCAGATTGTACTGAGGATAAGCGTCTACCCATGCCTGTGCTGTACCTTTCAGAGCCGGAATGGCTGCGCCCATCTCTGCAGATAAAACATTTGCTGTTTCTCCTGCGAGGAATTCTACCCATGCCCAGGAAGCTTCCGGATTTTTGGTATTTTTGTAGATACAGTTTCCGAGGCCGTGTGCGGTGTTTCCTTTCTGACCGTTAATAGAAGGAACTTCCACGCAGTCAATATCGTCTTTGATATCGGATGCCAGTATATTTGGAAGAAGCCAGGAACCGATCCATGCCATGGCTACTTTGCCGGACAGGAACTGTGCGTCTGCGGTTGCCTCTTCCAGAGATGCCTGTGACGGGGATAAACCGGCTGTCTGCAGATCAATCCAACACTGGATGCCGGCCTGTGTTTCCGTTTTGTCATAGCCGGAACTCTTCTTATCATCGGAAATAATTTCGCCGCCGTTGGCGAATACGGTATTATAGTAGCAGGTTTGTCCGTCATAAGGTGCTGCGATTCCGTATACGCTGCCATCTTCCTTTGTGAGTTTTTCCGCTTTATCTACCATATCCTCCCAGGTCCAGTCATCGGTGGGATATTCCACTCCTGCCTCGTCAAACAGAGACTTGTTATACCAAACATTAATAGTTCCGAAATCCTTCGGAATGGCATACTGTTTGCCGTCAATATTGAACTGATCCACAGTTCCCTGCGGGTAATCTGCCAGGTCAATGCCTGCCTCGGCAATCATATCATCAATTGGAAGCAGCATATCGCCCAGTGCATATTTTGCTATGTTGGGACCGTTCATCCAGAATACATCTGCCAGGCTGCCGCCGGTAGCTGCTGCCTCCAGCTTGGTCCAGTATTCATCCCAAACGTTAGGTTCCAGAATGATTTCTACGTCTGGATAAATTTTATTGAATTCTTTCACGCACTCTTCCAGCCATGGGACCTGAATGGTATCCCAAAATGCATAGTGGACTTCACCGGAAAGACTGGAAGTTTCATCGGGTGTTTCTGAAGTTTCGCCAGCACTGCATTCAGTCAACATACCGAATACCATAATTCCGCTTAATAATAATGCTGCTGCTTTTTTGAACTTCATAGTGCTCCTCCTTTTTCATTTAAAAAATTTTATCGATCGTATCTTGGTATAAGTCAAACATTGCAATGTTTTATGGTACTATGATATAATACTTAACATTATATGTATTTGACTTTTCTTGTTGTGAATTTTGCATATATTCCGGGGAAGGTAAATAAATGTTTTGGACATATTATCATGAAGAAAAAATAATTGACATTACAGGCTTGTATTCTTTTTATTATTTCGAACTTCAGAAAGACTTTAGTTTTCATGGAGAAAGACACGATTTTTGGGAAATGGTATATGTTGACAGCGGGGAAGTTGTTGTTATGGCAGATAAACGTGGCCTTATTTTGAAGCAGGGCGATATCATTTTTCATAAACCGATGGAATTTCATACGATTGCGGGCAACAGGAAAGAACTGCCGAATATTCTTGTTACAACTTTTCAATGTAACAGCAAAGCTATGGACTTTTTTAAAAACAGGCAGTTTGTGTCAGACAAACAGCAGCGGAAACTTTTGCAGAATTACTTAAATGAGGGACTGGAATTATTTGGTTCGGAATGTGGTTATCCGCTGGCGCCTTCAGGCGCTGGGAAGCCGGGGGCCTACCAGCAGATGGTTGGATGGCTGGAATTTCTGCTGCTTGACCTGATCCGCAAAGACGGGCAGATGCCGAAACCGGTCAGGCTTCAATATTCTAAGGATACTTCTGATAATGCATTGGTAGAAGGGATTAATCTGTATTTAAATAATAACGTTTACGGACAGATCAGCCTGGAGGATGTATGCAGAAAATTTAATATGAGCAAATCCCATATCTGTCATTTATATAAGGAAGCAACCGGAGAAAGTATTATGAAACATTATATTGATCTGAAAATCACCTGTGCCAAATCCCTGATTCGGGAGGGAGAGCTGAATTTTACGCAGATTTCAGAAAAACTGCAATTCTCAAGTATTCATCACTTTACCCGCAGCTTTAAGTGCAGGACGAAGAAGACTCCAAGTGCTTATGAGAAATCGTTGAAGAAGGATTATACAACAGAAGAATTATAAATAGTTATGTGGCGTATCGGCAGGTAAGATACTCTGCCCAGCTCTGATCTCTTTTTCATTGGAGATATGCAGATTCTCGTCATATTCTTCCAGGATCATTTTTGTCACCTCCTTTCTTCAATGAACAGTGAATATTCATAGAGCTTCGGGCATCTTTTCATAAGACCCTCATTATGGCCGGCATTGATGTTGATCATGTGGGCAGTAAACTGGGCACTGGACTTCTCCGCTGCATCTTCCCCATCCATACTGTCCGTGAGATACATTTTCGATTCCTCAGGCATTTCTCGCGTGCCATTATAGAATACATAATATCTTCTCAAATATCTTCCGGAACAACCGGTCCTTGTGCACCCTGTTGATTCTGATTTCATCCTGCATAGACATTTTTCCTTTGCAACTATCCGTAACCACCTCTTATACAAACAACTGCATCCTTTCTTAATTACAATCGTTTTACCAGCATTGATGCAATCAGTATAAGAAATATTCTTAAAAAGTTTTGTCGAATCCTGGCGGAATGATTATGAATTTTTTATAAACACAAATGTTCTCTTCCTCTTGCTAATAGGAAATGGTAAGCGCTGCCTATATAAAATTCCTATTACCGGATATCCCCCCAGGGAGCTTGCGGAGCGGAAAAATTTTTGATAATCTAAATAAACCGAAAGGCTTTATCGTTTACAGAGATGCAAAAACCCAAATAAGAAGGAGAACACGATGAGAAAAAGCGTAAAATTAGCAGGACTCTTTTTGACATGTACATTGGCCGCTGCACCGGTTTCTTATGTATTGGCAGAAGAAAACAATGAAACACTTGTATACGGAAGCGGAGATTATACAAGAATCAATCCGGCAATGGATGAGCACGGGGAAATCAACATTTTGCTTTTTAACGGGCTGACCGGACATGATGGAGACAATCAGGTGATTCCCGCACTGGCTGAGAGCTGGGAGTTCGACGAAGAGGCGTGTACCTATACATTTCATCTTGCAGAAGATGTAAAATGGCATGACGGAGAAGATTTTACAGCGGACGACGTGAAGTTTACCATTGAGGCAATTATGGATCCGGAAAATGGATCCGAAAATGCACCGAACTATGAAGATGTGGAAGAAATCACAGTGGTGGATGAGCATACCATTACTTTTCAGCTGGCTGCTCCCAATGTGGCATTCCTGGATTATATGACAATGGCAGTTCTTCCGAAGCATCTGCTGGAAGGGGAAGATATGCAGACCTCTGACTTTTTCCGCAGTCCGGTGGGTACAGGCCCATATAAGCTCCAGAGCTGGGATGAAGGCCAGGCAATCACACTGACAAAGAATGAGGAGTATTTTAAAGGAGAGCCCAATATCGACACGATCGTGTTCAAAATCGTACCGGATGATAATGCAAAAGCTTTGCAGATGAAATCCGGTGAGCTGGATCTGGCTCTGCTGACTCCCAAGGATGCAGCTTCCTTTGCGGATGATGAGGCATACACCTGTTATGACATGAAAACATCGGATTACAGAGGTATCCTTTTCAACTTTGGAAACGAATACTGGCAGAAGAACAGAGATCTGATTCCTGCAGTATGTTACGGCATTGACCGCCAGGCCATTATTGATGCAGTACTTCTGGGGCAGGGGATGCCGGCATATGGCCCGCTCCAGAGAAATATTTATAATAATGAAGAAACAGAGCATTATGATTATGATCTGGAAAAGGCCAAAGCAGTCCTGGAGGATGCAGGCTGCGAGATGGGAGAGGACGGATTCTACTACCGGAACGGAGAAAAAGTCGGTTTTGTGATAAGCGTCGGTGCCGGAGATCAGGTTCGTGTGGATATTGCGCAGATTGCGGCGCAGCAGCTGAAAGAGATCGGGATGGATGTGACTGTGGAGATTCCGGCGCAGGTTGACTGGGGCGGACAGATGGCATATCTGATCGGATGGGGCAGTCCTTTTGATGCAGATGACCATACATACAAAGTATTCGGTACGGATAAAGGGGCAAACTATTCAGGATACTCCAATGAACTGGTAGATCAGTACCTGACAGAAGCCCGTCAGTCGGATGATCCGAAGGTTCGTGCGGAGGCCTATGATAAATTCCAGGAAGAACTTGCCAAAGATCCTGCTTATGCATTTATCTGCTATATTGATGCAAACTATGTTGCAGATGCTTCCATTCAGGGGATTGCTCCGGAAACGGTCATGGGGCACCATGGTGTGGGCATTTTCTGGAATGTGTCAGAGTGGACGATTGGAGAATAACATCCGGATAGAAGGGGCAGCCATGCCCCTTTCTTTTGGTTGCCAAGCATACGACAAAAACGTCCGGTGGACATTTTTTAGTAAAAGAGGAGTATCATGGAGAATCTTTTAGAAGTAAAAAATCTGTCGGTGAGTTTTCAAAGTCCGGCAGGAGAAGTACAGGCAGTCCGGGATGTCTCTTTTTCTTTGAAAAAAGGCGAGGTTCTGGCAATTGTCGGGGAGTCCGGATGCGGAAAAAGTGTTTTATGCAAAAGCATCATGAAGCTGCTTCCCAGGAGCGCAAGGATCAAAGAAGGAAGTATCCGGGTCAGCGGAGCAGATATTACGAATTACAGTGAGCGGGAGATGCAGAAGATCAGGGGCAAGAAATTTTCCATGATCTTCCAGGATCCCATGACCGCTTTAAATCCTACGATCAAAGTCGGGCAGCAGATTGCAGAAGCAATCCTGGTTCATGAAAAGAGAATGAAAAAACAGCAGGTTTATGACAGGGTGATTGAGCTGATGGAGCTTGTGGGAATCCGGAATCCCCAGGAACGGTTTCACCTTTATCCCTATAATTTTTCGGGAGGAATGCGCCAGAGAAGTGTTATGGCTATAGCACTTGCATCGAATCCGGATATTTTATTTGCCGATGAGCCCACAACGGCCCTTGACGTGACGATTCAGGCACAGATCCTGGATCTTCTGCGGGAAGTGCAGGAAAAGATGGGAACGGCAACAATCCTGGTATCCCATGATCTTGGAGTTGTGGCCAGGGCTGCTGACCGGGTTGCAGTCATGTATGCAGGGAAGATTGTGGAAACAGGAACAGCAGAAGAGGTCTATTATGATCCTCGGCACCCCTACACTTGGGGACTGATGCGGTCACTGCCTGCATTTTCCAGAGGAAAGGACAGCCTTTATACAATCCCCGGGATGCCGCCTACTCTGGTAAATCCTCCGAAAGGTGATGCATATGCATGCAGAAATGAGTATGCACTTGGGATTGACTATGAAGAGATGCCGCCAATGTTCCGGATCACAGATACCCATTATGCAGCCACATGGCTTATGGATGAACGTGCACCGAAAATAATTCCGCCGGTGGGAGGAAAAAGCTTTGTGTAAAGAAGTACTGGTTGATGTGAAGCATCTGTCACATCATTTTCATTTAACAAAAAAAGCCGTTATACGTGCAGTGGATGATGTATCCTTTCAGATTTTTGAAGGGGAGATCTTTGGCCTGGTAGGGGAGTCCGGTTCCGGAAAATCAACAGTGGCAAGATGCCTTATGAATGTTTATGAACCCCAGGCAGGAACGATACGATATCACGGCATCAATATCTGTAATAAAAAGGAGTTTCAGAAAAATAGAAAAATGCTGCAGACAAGAAGGCAGATTATCTTTCAGGATTCCACATCCAGCTTAAATCAGAGGATGAAGGTTGCAGACATCATTTCGGAACCCATGAAAATCCATCATATGACTCCCCCAAGAGGCAGCTGCCGGGAAGAAGCGAAATTTCAGATGAAATATGTGGGATTGGATGAAAGTTTTCTTGACCGGTACCCTTCCGAACTGTCAGGAGGGCAGAGGCAGAGAGTGGCGATCGCCAGAGCACTGAGCATGGAGCCGGAATTTCTGGTGGCGGATGAACCCATCGCCTCACTGGATGTGTCAATTCAGGCACAGGTGGTTAATTTGTTCAGACATCTGCAGCAGGAACATGGATTTACCTTTTTATTTATTGCACATGACCTTGCCATGGTGGAATATCTCTGTGACAGGGTGGGGGTTATGTATCACGGCAGGCTGGTAGAACTTGCCCCTTCGAAAGAATTGTTTTCCAATCCCCTTCATGGCTATACGAAAATGCTGCTGTCCGCCATTCCCATTCCGGATCCCATAAGAGAACGAAAAAGAAAACTTCTGCTGTACGATGAATCCGATTTCGGGGAGGGAGCGCTGCGGGAAGTTTCCCCGGGACATTTTGTATTACAGCCGGAGAAAGGAGGACATTCTGATGGCGAAGCGTAATCGGTTTATCTATTATGGAAAAAAGCTTATTGCTTTTCTGTTCAGTGTCCTGGTGCTGTCTGTAGTTGTATTCTATGTTGCACGCCTTGCCCCGGGGGATCCGCTTGTTTCTTACTACGGGGACCGTACAGAAAAGATGAGTCCCAGGGAGCGGGAGTGGGCTATGGAGAAGCTTGGGCTGGATCAGCCTATTTATGTGCAATATGTAAAATGGGCAGAAAATGCACTTCATGGAGACTTTGGCATTTCCTTTAAATATAAACAGGATGTTGTAGAAGTGATCAGGGGTAGAATTGTAAACACACTGCTTCTTGGGGGGATTGGTTTCCTTTGTATTTTTGCAGGTTCGCTCATTTTGGGGGTATTTTGTGCATGGCATGAAGAACGGTGGATTGACAGGATTCTGTGCAAGCTTGGAACCATATCAAGCTGTATTCCGGAATTCTGGCTGTCCTTGGTACTGATCCTGATCTTTGCGGTAACTTTGCGGGTCCTGCCAAGCAGCGGGGCTTATTCCACAGGAAATGCCAATGATATAGCAGACCGGGCAGTGCATCTGATCATGCCGCTTACTATTGTGACTCTGGAACATCTTTGGTACTACGCTTATATGATACGAAATAAGATTCTGGAAGAAGTCAGGACGGATTATGTACTTTTGGCAAAATCAAAGGGGCTGAGTAAAAGAATCATTCTTTTTAAGCATTGTCTGAGAAATGTTATGCCTGCCTATTTAAGTATCATGGCTATCGCAGTCCCCCATGTTCTGGGAGGGACTTTTGTGGTGGAAAGTGTATTTTCTTACCCGGGTATTGGTGCGCTGTCATATGAAAGTGCCAGATATCACGACTATAATCTCTTGATGATTTTATGCATGATGTCCGGTATCCTGGTGATATTCTGCAATATGCTGGCGCAGATCATCAATGAGCATATCGATCCCAGGGTAAAAGCCAGTGAAGCAGCCGAGGTATCGGAGGTGACAGGTTTATGAGAGATACATCTTTTGAAATTGTAGGGCAGCGTGCAGCTGAAGAGGGAAAGGGCTCTGTAAAGAAAAAATGGTATCAGGATAAGCCGGCTATCTCAATGGGGATTCTTGCAGTCATTCTTCTGGGCTGTCTGTTTGCAGAAGTGCTGATGACCAAAGACCCCACCTATATGGATCTGGTGAATTATAATAAAGCGCCGGACAGAGAATTTCTGTTTGGAACGGACACGATGGGGAGAGATATTTTTTCCATGATCTGGTATGGGGGAAGAATCTCCCTGCTGATCGGAATCTTGTCTACGGCGATTTCTACGGTAATCGCCATTGTGATCGGTGCTTTCAGCGGCGTCGCACCCCAGTGGCTGGATAATCTGATCATGCGTTTTACAGAGATTTTCCTGAGCATTCCATCACTTTTGCTGGTAATTCTGCTTCAGGCAATTATGGGAAAGGCAAATGTCATCAGTCTTTCGATTGTGATCGGCCTTACCGGCTGGACAAGCATTGCGAAAGTTGTGCGCACAGAAGTAAGGCAGGTCCGGAACAGTGAATATGTCATCGCCTCCAGATGCATGGGCGGAAAATTCTTTCATATTCTTTGGAAGCATCTGGTTCCAAACTTTATCTCTTCCATCATGTTTATGGTGATCATGAACGTAAGAAGTGCTATTATTTCAGAGTCTACCTTAAGTTTTATGGGGATTGGACTTCCCCTTGAGGTAATTTCCTGGGGAAGTATGTTATCTCTTTCGGAAAAGGCGCTTATGACAAGTTCATGGTGGATTATTCTCATTCCCGGTCTGTTTCTTGTGACAACACTGCTGTGCTTGACAAACGTGGGAAACTATCTGAGAAAAAATGCCAACCGGAAAGAAAGCAATCTGTGATGTCTGGCAGGAAAGAAAATGAAACAGGAGACGGATCGATGACCGTCTCCTGTTTCTCCGTATGCTGTGCACACGGATTATAAAAGGAAAGTATTACCAGGGTTATATTTTGGAATAGCCGAAACCATTGACAATGGCATCCAGCTTTTGTTTATTTTTGCAAAGAGGACAGTCGTGTACGCGGTAGGTTTCATAATTGGGAATGTCCTTCTGCTGGAAGATCGAGTGTACCGGAAGCTGTGCGACACTGCTGACAGCACTGAAGATAGCTGCAATTCCCCGGATCCTGCCGCCATAATAGAGGATGCTGGATACGGCGCGGGAAAGGGTTTCCCCTGTCGTGACGGAACCATTGAGGATCAGGACGTTTTTGCCGTTAATCATCATCTGAATGTTGTCACGGAAGATCATTTGCCCTACGTTATTATATTCCGGTGCGGTGATGTAAATGGTCTGGTGGGCATTCATGGAGAGAACGCCTGCCTTCGTCAGTTCTTCTGCAAGATAGGCACCCACAACCTCAAGCCTGTCCATGCAGACGATGGTGTCAATGGGAACGCTTGCCTCATAATTGCGGGCAAGCTCCTGTGCAATGTGCCTGGCCTCGGAGCATCTGGATTTCATGGTGGTGATGTCCAGATAGTGGGTAATGTGTGACTGGGGCGTTGCATAATGTCCCGGATAAACCTTGAGCTGGATGCGGTGGTCATTGCGGGAATAAATTTTGAACATTTTCGTTTCCATATGGCAGCCTCCTTCTCCCTGAGATGTGCTCTCAGAATCACTTTGCAATTTCATAAAACAATTATATCATCAGATTCCTGGATTTTCCATTAAAATATAGAAAATTTAGAAATAAATATAATGAATTCAAATTAAAAGTGGCACTCATAGTGTTTTGATGTTACAATGAAAAAATAGAAAGAAGAGGAGAATGCGTATGACACTGGCACAGTTAAGATATGCCATTACTGTGGCAAATTCCAATTCTATGAATGAGGCAGCGAGGACTCTTTTTATTTCCCAGCCAAGCCTTTCTGCGGCTGTAAAGGAATTGGAGGAGGAAATCGGGGTGGAGCTTTTCCGGCGGACAAACCGGGGAATTTCCGTGACTCCGGAGGGCGAGGAATTTCTGGGCTATGCCCGCCAGGTGGTGGAACAGTACGAACTGATGGAGACAAAATATATTTCCAAGGAGCAGGCGAAGAAGAAGTTCAGTGTATCTACCCAGCATTATACCTTTGCGGTGAATGCCTTTGTGGAGCTGGTGAAACAGTTTGGAATGGATGAATATGAGTTTGCCATTCACGAGACCAAGACTTATACGGTAATTGAGGATGTGAAAAATTTTAAAAGTGAGATCGGGGTGCTTTACCTGAATGACTTTAATAACAAGGTTCTGACAAAACTGTTTCATGAATTCCGGTTGGAATTTCATGAGATTTTGAAGTGCAGTGTGTATGCTTATATATGGAAGGGCCATCCGCTGGCGGAAAGGGAGGAGATCACCCTGGAGGAATTGCGAGAGTATCCCTGCCTGTCCTTTGACCAGGGAGTCTATAATTCCTTTTATTTTGCAGAGGAGGTCTTAAGTACCTATGAATATAAAAAACTCATAAAAGCAGACGACAGAGCTACGGTGCTGAACATGATGGTGGGATTGAATGGGTATACCCTTTGTTCCGGAATTATCTGCGAGGAATTGAACGGTACGGATTACTGCGCTGTAAAGCTGAAATCAGATGAAGTAATGTCCATCGGATACCTGGTGAGGAAGGGGGTTACCATCAGTGCTTTAGGGCAGAAGTATCTGGATGAATTGTCCAGATATAAGGATAAAGCCCTTCGGTAAGGAAAGAGAATTTGATTTGTTGTAAAAAACCGGAAATAGATATAGGAAAAAACTATAACTAGCTGTATTTTTTATGAATTACACTTTTACAGAAAATAGTGATATAGTATATCCAGTCGAGCATCCCAAAATGCATGCTCCTTTGGAGCGGGCTGCACGATAGGGGATACCCGGTGAGAAAACTTAGAGGTGAAGACATGTCTGGAATTGTAATTGAAAATGTGTGTAAAACCTTTTTGTCCAAGGACGGAACGGTGGAAGCATTGAAGAATGTCAGTCTGACCATTGACTCCGGTGATATTTACGGAATTATCGGAATGTCAGGAGCTGGCAAAAGTACCCTGGTGCGCTGTATGAACTTCCTGGAGGAGCCGACAGAGGGAAGGGTGCTGATAGATGGAATGTCCCTTGGGGACCTTTCCAAACAGGAATTAAGAAAGCAGCGTGAGGATATCGGAATGATTTTCCAGCATTTTAATCTTCTCATGCAGAAATCCGTTTTAGAAAATGTCTGTTTCCCATTGTACATACAGGGAAAGAAAAAAGCGGATGCCAGGAAGCGGGCCGCAGAGCTTCTGGAAATCGTAGGACTGAGCGACAAACAGAACGCATATCCTGCACAGCTTTCCGGCGGACAGAAGCAGAGGGTTGCCATTGCAAGGGCCCTGGCCTCTGACCCGAAGATCCTGCTCTGTGATGAGGCTACCAGTGCGCTGGATCCGCAGACAACCTCCTCAATCCTGGAGCTTTTGCAGGATATTAACAGGCGTTTTGGTATTACCATTGTTATTATCACTCATCAGATGTCTGTGGTGCGTGAAATCTGCAACCATGTGGCAATCATGAAAGAGGGAGAGGTTGTGGAAACCGGGCTGGTCTCCGAGATTTTCAGCAATCCGAAATCTGCGGTTGCCAGGGAACTGATCCGCAAGGATACCGGTTCCGACACGGAGAGCAGCAAAAACAAATCCCAGCCGCTGATCAAAAGCGGGGAGATCATACGAATTGTTTTTTCAGAAAACTCTGCTTTTGAGCCGGTCATTGCCAATCTGGTCCTTACATTCGGAGAGCCTGTGAACATTCTCCGGGCGGATACCAAGAATGTGGGAGGCGTGGCAAAAGGAGAAATGATCCTGGAATTTGCCAAAGGAAGCAAAAATGTGAAGGCGATGAAAGCCTTTCTTAAGGAAAGAGGACTTGCAATAGGGGAGGCGGCGGATTATGTGGACTAAGGAAATCATTGATATGATCATTAAGGGTATTGGAGAAACCCTGTATATGACAGTTGTTTCTACAGTACTGGGGTATTTGTTCGGCATTCCCCTGGGAGTGCTGATGGCAGTTTCCGACAAAGACGGGTTAAGACCGAATGCAGCTCTCTATAAAGTACTGGATGTGATCGCAAATATTACCAGAAGTATTCCGTTTTTGATTCTGCTGATCCTGATTCAGCCCTTCACCGCTTTTGTGGTAGGGAAAAGCTACGGCTCTACGGCGACCATTGTACCCCTGGTTGTGGCTGCTATTCCGTTTATCGGCAGAATGGTGGAATCTTCTCTGAAAGAAGTGGATAAGGGTGTGATCGAGGCTGCCAGATCTATGGGAGCAAGTGATATGAGAATCGTGATGAAGGTGCTTCTGGTGGAAGCAAGAACCTCCCTGATCACAGGGGCTACCATTGCAATCGGAACGATTCTCGGATATTCCGCCATGTCAGGTACAGTAGGCGGAGGCGGACTGGGAGACATTGCTGTTCGTTATGGTTATTACAGATATGATATGGGAATCATGATCGTCACAGTAATTCTTCTCATTTTGCTGGTACAGGTGTTTCAGACGGTGGGCATGGCTATTGCAAACCGTTTAGATAAAAGAAAATAATTTAAAAACGGAGGATTTTATTATGAAAAAATTATTAGCAGCAGTATTAACAGGTACTTTAGCAGTAAGTGCATTCAGCTTCAACGTATTTGCAGAGGAGGACAAAACCATCACCGTAGCAGCATCCGCTACTCCTCATGCAGAAATTCTGGAGCAGGCCAAAGCTCTTCTGGAAGAGCAGGGCTATGAACTGGAAGTAACCGTATTTAATGATTATGTTCAGCCAAACATGGTAGTAGAGAGCGGCGATTTTGATGCAAATTACTTCCAGCACATTCCGTATCTGGACAGCTTTAACGAAGAAAAAGGAACCCATCTTGTAAATGCAGGCGGCATCCATTACGAGCCGTTCGGTATTTATCCGGGAACCAAGACAAGCCTGGATGATATTGAAGAAGGCGATACCATTGCAGTACCGAACGATACCACCAACGAAGCAAGAGCACTTCTGCTCCTTCAGGACAACGGCATTATCACCCTGAAAGATGGCGCAGGTCTGACCGCAACCGTAAATGATATTGCAGAGAATCCTTACAATGTAGAAATCGTTGAGCTGGAAGCTGCCCAGGTTGCACGTGTTGCAAAAGAGACCGCTTTTGTGGTATTAAACGGCAACTATGCTCTGGAAGCAGGCTACTCTGTTGCAAAGGATTCCCTTTCCTTCGAAAAATCCGATTCTGAAGCTGCAAAAACCTATGTAAACGTAATTGCAGTAAAAGAAGGAAACGAAGAGAGTGAAGGAATCAAGGCATTGGTTGATGTCCTGAAATCCGATGAGATTAAAAACTTCATTAACGAAACATACGACGGCGCTGTAATTCCTTTCGAAGAGGGAGAAGCAGCAGAAGAAACGAATGATGCAGCAGAGGAAACCGAAGCAGAAGATGCCGATGGCGCTGCAGAAGAGACAGAAGCGGAAGAGACAGAAGCGGAAGAGGCTGATGCTGTCGCTGAAGAAACAGAAGAGGAAGCAGAATAATCGGGAAATTCCGCTGACAATGAAATCCGGAAATGAAAATAACCGAAAATTAGCCTGAGCCGTTAGGCTCAGGCTGTTTTTCGGTTTTGGCTCATGATAAGAGAGTTTGATTTAAGGAGCAATCACATAACAATCATGGAAAAGGATCTAACAAAAGGAAGTATTACAATTTCAATTCTGCAGTTTGCACTGCCCCTCATAGCGGGGAATCTGCTGCAGCAGTTTTATAATGTGGCAGACACGCTGATCGTAGGAAAATTTCTGGGTGCGGGCGCACTTGCGGCAGTGGGTTCCTCCTATACGTTGATGACATTTCTTACCTCCATTCTCCTGGGACTTGCCATGGGATGCGGAACGTTTTTCTCCATCCTTTACGGAGCAGGAGATAAGGAAAAGCTGAACAGAAGCATTTTTACCTCTTTTTTGCTTTTGGGAATCGTGGATGCTGTGATGAATTTATTCCTGTTTGCAAAGATTGACTGGATCATGGGGCTTTTAAATGTGCCAAAGGAAATTTATCAAATGATGCGGGAATACCTTTTTGTAATTTTTATAGGCATAACCGCAACATTTCTTTACAACTTTTTTGCATCAGTACTGCGGTCTGTAGGGAACTCCTTCTGGCCCATGGTATTTCTGGGTGCAGCAGCACTCATGAACATCGTCCTGGATCTGCTGTTTGTCATTGTATTTAAAATGGGTACAGCCGGTGCGGCCGCTGCCACAGTAATTGCCCAGTACCTGTCAGGACTTGGACTTGCGGCCTACACCTGGCTGAAATGCCCGGAGCTTCGTCCGGAAAAGCGCCATAGAAAAATCGCAAAGGATATGGTAAAGGAACTTTCCCAGTTCTCTGTGCTAACCTGCCTTCAGCAGTCTGTAATGAACCTTGGGATTCTCATGGTACAGGGTCTGGTGAACAGTTTTGGTACAGTCATCATGGCTGCCTTTGCGGCGGCGGTGAAAATCGATTCCTTTGCCTACATGCCTGTGCAGGATTTCGGAAATGCTTTTTCCACCTTCATTGCCCAAAACCATGGCGCAGGAAAGAAAGACCGGATCCGGGGCGGTATCAAAAGTGCAGTTGTTACATCCACTTTCTTCTGCATTGTAATTTCCACCATCGTGGTTCTCTTTGCAAAGCAGCTGATGCTTATTTTTGTACAGCCGAAGGAAACACAGATTCTGGCAGAAGGCATACGGTACCTTAGGATAGAAGGAACCTTTTACTGTCTGATCGGATGCCTTTTCCTTCTGTATGGCTACTACCGCGCCATGGGAAAGCCGGGAATGTCCCTGGTACTTACGATCATCTCCCTGGGAACCCGGGTTTTCCTGGCGTATGTTCTTTCCGCAGTTCCTGATTTCGGTGTCGCAGGAATCTGGAGCGCTGTTCCGATCGGCTGGTTTCTGGCCGATGCTGTTGGATTTGTGTACTTGCTTTACACCCAGAAACATGATAAAACAAACTCTTACTGACGAATATCCACATATCCCTGTTTCAGGGATTCTTCTGTAAAGCAATATGCAGATCCCTGTCCGCAAAGATCCAGATACAAATAAGGAAGTTCGTCTTCATTGATAATCTGTGCCATATGGACGGTAATGGTTTCCCCGGGATTCAGGGACGGGATATAATTGTTGCAGCGCTCGCCGCCATGTACGTCGAAGAACTGCATATCTCCGAAACCGCCGGAACCTGTGCAGGAAACCTTGTCCCATTCTCCTTCCGGGTCAAGTTTTGCCCGATCGTAGATGGCAAAGGTATCTTCTTCCTCCTGTAAGCCGGTAAAGAACCCCATAAACAGGATGTTTTTCAGGGGAACATCCCCTGTATTGGTATATTCTACTGTAACATTTACAAGCTTTTGCGGAACCTGCTCTGTTTTGATCACTTCATCCAGGGTATCCATGCCATCTCCGCTTTTGATATACGAGATGGTATTGGGCAGCAGTTTTCCGTCGAAGTCGGTTTCTGCTTTGTAAGTTTCCTCAAAGTATTCAGAATCCTGAATGGAGCTTAGATTATCGGAAACCTGTACGTCAGTTACTTTTGCAGTAATGGCGTTTATATTGGCAAATTCCTCTGTTTCTGTATCCGCAAAGGCAGTCAGAGCAAAGGTTTCCCCAATCCGGTGGGTGTTTGCCATTTCTTCCTGTGAAGCAGTGAGGAGAGCTTCAGAGTCTGTATCAACTTCCTCCGCAGATGCGGCAAAATCACTCCAGGTGCAGGCATCGGCAAAGGAGCGTTCCTCGCCGGTGGGCACCAGCTCCGTGTTTTCAATGACTTTAATCACTTCCTCCTTCGTGGTGTCTTCTCCTGCATATACCTGAAGTACATGCCAGACCTCAGGATAGGCAACATAAAAAATTTTATTATATTCGTTCTGCTTTTCCAGATAGACTGCATCATGACCGGAAATGGTGAGCTCTTCGCTGAAAGTGACGTTGGTGTCCAATACCTGAAGGGAAGCTTTGGAGGTATCGTTATCCATTGCAATAAGAGCCATGCTGATGCCTCCCTGGTAAGGTGTTGCTTCATAAAACATTTTCCCGGGAGAGTTGTCATCTGCGGCAACCATTCCCTGGGGGATATAGTTGTTTTGAATGGCAACAACGGGAAGGCTGGAAGGCGCTTCCCCATAGGAATCCATATTTGGGGATTTTTCAGCGTTTGTATTGCCAGCAGCAGAATTTTCGCTGCCAGCAGCAAATCCTGTTTTTACTCCATACTTGCCTGCATCTTCCGTATAGATCCGGTAAATTGCTGTGCCTGCAAAAACCGAAGTGCCCAGTAACATGGTTGACGCAAGGGCGACTACAGCTGTCTTTTTGAAAGAAAGCCGCCGGGAGGTTTTGGGGATATTGTTTTCCATTTGATGCATGACCTCCTGTTCAATCATTGTACGGATATTGCCGGGTGTCTGTGGAAATTCTTTCTTTAAGTTTTCTAATCTCATATTTCTGCAGCCTCCATATTCTGTAAGTCTTGTTTCAGGCGCAGCCGCGCTCTGAGGAGGCGGTTTTTCACTGCGCTTTGTGTAGTATCCAGAAGAGATGCGATTTCTTTTACACTGTATCCTTCCATATAATAAAGGGTGACTGTGATGCGCATTTGCTCCGGCAGACGGCGCAGAGCCTCGTACAGATCTGAATAATCTGCCGGTTGATCCTGAAGGTCCTGCTCAGGAAGGGTATCCATGGGAATGATATTCTTCTCCTTGCGCATGAATGCGTAGCATTCGTTGATAAGAATCCTGATGAGCCAGGTTTTTGCATAAGTATCTGCTTTCAGGGTATGTATTTTGGAAAATGCTTTTACAATTGTTTCCTGAATGGCATCTGCACAGTCTGCATCATTGTAAAGCAAGGTTTTTGCCACATGATACATGGTATCCTCTGAGGTCAGGATCAGGTTTCCAAGTTGTTCTTTTGTCATATAAATGAAAAAGTCTTTTAATCCCCCATCTGAGATGGGGGAACAGGCAAAGCCGTAGCGTTGCGTGGAGTATAAAAAACTCCTATGCTATAATGATATTGGTTTCGCAGGCCATA
>JAETNR010000055.1 GCA_021772055.1 Blautia sp.
AAAGGAGGCACATTATGTTGAAGTTCCAAGATGATTATACCACTATCATAGCAACTTTTGAAGATTTTATTTTGCTCGTTTATACTATGATTGATGACCTGTACCATCAGTTTGTTTCCTCTTCCGTTTCACAAAGACGAAATGTAGATACTGCTAAAATGTCCGACTCTGAAATTATTACCCTGAGTATCTGCGGTGAATTGGCCGGGATAGACTCTGAGAATGCATGGTATTCCTTTGTAAAGCGTAACTACCGTCATCTTTTTCCCAGGCTTTGCTCTCGTACCCGGTTTAACCGAACAAGGAGAGCGCTTTTACAGGTTATATAACTGCTTTTGAGATCACACCCGCTTCGGTTGATGACCGGGAGGGTTTACGGGATTTTGCTGAAAACCACCTCTGTCTTACGGTACTTGGCGATAAAGGCTATACTGGAGAACAGTTCTGGGAGGATATGCAGGAAAAAGGCATCTGTCTGATGTCACTGAAGCCATCCAATCATAAAAATAACTGGCCGAAGGAAGTAAGGCAGGTGATTTTCCGGTTCCGTCGAAGGATTGAAACGGTATTCTCGCAGCTTAGAAAGCAGTTAAATGCTGAAAAAGTTCTTGCAAAAAACGAGTTAATTTAATGTAAAGCTTCTAAAATCGAAGCTTCCATTTCCATAGAATATAAAATACAATGCTGATACACCGTCACAAGTATGAACCGCACCACAAACATTCTCCCATTTCTTGCTGGAAACATTGATTAATATTTTTCCTATGCTGTCTCCGTCCGGTTCTTTACGAAGTTCCACAACGCCCTCTGCTTCACCGCGAATTTGAATTGCTGCATTTGTCAAATCATGAAAGTCAAAATATTTATAACCGGCTGTAGAATCATCCTGCATATTTTTGATATACTGTACCGGTTCCAGGCGATCCTGTTCTATCCGATTCTCCGTCGGTTCCATATCTTTTGCATCCTGTGTCAGATACGGATAATCCATTTTCATATCATCCGGATGGGAGAAAGCCGCCCCATTCGCACCTGTCAGATGACAGCAGATACATGCCGGATAGTATCCTTTTCCCTCCAGCGGGCCTCTGTTCAGACCGCAGGATGTCACCTCTGTCTGACGAATTTTTCCCTCTTCATCAAACCATATTTTTTCCGCACATCCCTGTCTGCTGAAATTTGTCCGGTTTGTCTGCCTGTGATAAAATACATACCACTGATCCCCGGCTTTTTCGATTCCTCCGTGTGTATTACCAAGGTGATTTACTGACTGCTCTTCTGTTCGTCCGTCCAGGAAAATATCTCCGATATCCACTAGGGTGCCCCCGAACTGATAACCGGCATCCGGTCTGTCACTGACCGCATAGCAAAGCTCGTGACTCCTTACAGAAGAATATACAAAATAATATTTTCCATGGATTTTGCGTATGGAACTTGCTTCAAAGAACTCATGTCCTTCATATCCGCTGCCTTCACTTTCCATGATACCTGGCATCAGTTTCTTAGGTTCTTCTTTGATCGTGAGCATATCCTTTTCCAGCTTCATGACCTGAGAACCCTGCTGTCCATTATCGAATTCCGGCTTTATCGGTGCATTACCGGAATACAGATAAATCGTCTCATCATCATCAATAAAAATACCGGGATCAAACTGAATCAGGTCCCCCTCTCCCGTTCCCAGAGGAGTCCCGTCCGCATGTCTGACAAGACCCAGAAATTCATATTTACCGGCCGGACTGTCACATACTGCGACTGCGATTTCCGGCAGAAAATCCAGACAATAATACAAATAATATCTTCCATCCAGACCTTTCACTACATCCGGTGCCCACATGGCATGAATTCCTCTGGGATTCAGATCTTCAGGATTTTGAGGCTGAATTCCGAACAAAAGTGTCTGTTCCGGCGCATCTTCCGGGATATTCTGATTTCTGGGATCCTGTTCTTTTCTGAAAATCACACCCTCATATCTCCAGTCCGTCAGATCACTGACATCCGCAGAATAGCAGACATAATCATTCAGGCAAAATCCTGCACCGCCAAAACGGTCATGACTTCCATAAAGATAAATCCTGTCACCAAATACATGGGGCTCCCCATCAGGAATATACTCAAACGACGGCAGATACGGATTAAAAATCTGTTGTTTTTTCATGTTTTTTCCTTCTTTCCTTGTGTTATTTATGTTTATAGCCTCCCGGCTTCCAGTTTTATCATTGTACTGATAATCCTTTTACTGCAGATCCGCATTTCTTCCATTGTTATTTCACCTGCTTTTTCTGCAGCATACAGCGATTCAATATCGGAACGTGATCCGGGCATGATGAGATCATTTCCTGCGCGAATGCAGCCTGCACATGTAGATGCCTTATATTTATGCATATCATGGTCATCCTGAGAGGTTGTTCCCCAGTCAGTCATGATCATACCGTCAAATCCCCATTCTTCCCTCGCTATGCAGGTTAGAAGCTCGTAATGATTGGCTGTATGTATCCCGTTAAGCAGATTATAAGAAGACATCATTGCAATCGGTGCAGCCTTTTTTACCGCAATTTCAAACCCTTTTAGATAAATTTCACGCAGTGCGCGTTCAGAAATATGCACGTTTGTGGCATGCCTGTTATCTTCCTGATTATTGCATGCAAAATGTTTCATGGTGACTCCTGCGCAGCGGTAACTCTGAATCGCCTTGATCACCGCCAATGCACATTCTCCTGTGATCACAGGGTCTTCTGAATAATACTCAAAATTACGCCCGCACAGAGGATTCCTGTGAATATTCATGGAAGGCGCAAGCCAGAGTTCTATATGGAACATCTGCATTTCTTTTCCTTCAATTTCGCCGCACTTTCTCCAGCATTCCCTGTCCCAGGTCTGCGCAAGTAGCGTAGCCATTGGAAGACCTGTTGTATATTGTTCGTACACACTGTGATTTATCCGGTCTTTGATGTAATCGCCTCCGATAATCTTACTTACATTTCTCACGGAAATCACACCTTCCGTAAGAAGATTCCCTTCCCTGTCCACTTCAAACTCCGAAAGCAGTCGAAGTCCGCTCCCACCGTCAGACATATGCATATTGGGAATTCCTCTGCTCTGTATCAGATTTCTGGTGGTATCACAGGTTCCCGGTGCCATCGGAATCACAGAATCTGTCTTCGTGTTCCCGCTGCCATAAGTAACAAATGTCGCATCTTCTTCTCCTGCATTTCCCACACAGAGACAAGACATTTCTTCAGCAGTAAGTGCGTTTACAAAATTATCCAGACTGGTTTTTCCTGTAATAACATCTTCAAAACGAAGCAGATTCTGGGTCTCTCCGCCTTTATCCCCGGCATTTTCAAAAAATACATGGCTTTCCTTGCTGCACTGTTCTCTGTTCTCTCTCTTTTCCCAGACAGGGGCTTTATAATCATGGACAATTGCCCTTACATCTTCTTTAACAACCCTAAGCAGTTTCGCTCCTGCAATTTCTCCGACTTCTTTTTCACTGTAGCAATGCGCTTCATTCTCTGGTGATATTTCCTCTATTTTCCATTCCGGCATGCAAAGGTTTCTGCACTGTTCGCAGAGGATTTCTTCTTCCACTCGAAGTATGGCTGCCACGGAAGTATTTCGTGAAGAATTACCCACTCGTACCAGATAATCTCCTTTTTCCAGTATCCATGCGGCTTTTTTCTCACTGTAGCAGGCCAAACTTCTGATATCAACAGCAATCTGCAGCTTTTGTGTTTCTCCGGCTTTCAGGATATCCGTTTTTTCAAATCCTTTCAGCTCCTGATATGCCTTTTCCATTTCACCATCCGGAGCTGATACATATACCTGTATCGTCTCCCTTCCCTCATATTGATCTCCGGTATTCGTTACCGCTGCATCAATCACGATCTGACTATTTTCTTTATATACAGTTTCTGTAGTAATGGAAAAGCCGGTATACGATAATCCATATCCAAAAGGATAAGCCGGTGTAATGCCAAAAGTATCAAAATATCGATATCCCACATAAACACCTTCGGAGTACACTTCATCATCCAAATTTCCATTCATTCCTGCAAAGTTTTCCGCATTTGGATAATCCTCATATTTTTCAGCCCAGGTATCCACAAGCTTTCCTTCCGGGTTCACTTTGCCTGTCAGTATATCAGCCACCGCAAGACCAGTGACACCAGCCGCCTGGCCGATAAAAATCAGTGCACCAAGATTCGGCAGTGACCGGATGTAAGAAGTATCCATCTGACCAACTACATTCAAAAGTACAATTACTTTTTCAAAATTTGAAGACAGAATACGCAGATTCTTTTTTTCTTCTGTAGAAAGCAGATAATCTCCTTCCACAGGTTTCCGGTCCGCACCTTCTCCAGCCGTCCGCGAAATCACAAATACAGCAACCGATGCTTCGGAGGATTCTTTTAAGTCCTCTTCTGTAATGACTAGCTGCGGTCCGGGAACAAATGGCTCTCCGTACATTCTGACCACCCCCGCGATCAGAGACTCCTTCGCTGTTTCCCTCATAAGCGCATAATAGGTATCCTCTTCTGCCTGTATCGTTGTTGCATAACGTTCCAGATAGGCTTTAGATGTTACCTTAATCCCCGCCCGTTCCAGTCCTTCCTCAATGGTAACCTCTTCACGGCTTGTAAAGCTTGCTGCTCCAAGACCGCAGAATACCGTGTTTCTGGCACCGGAACCATAAAGTGCAATTTTGGATTTTTCTTTCAGTGGAAGCGTTCCGTCATGCTCCAGAAGCACCATTCCCCTTGCTGCAACATCCCGCACGATTGCGGTGTGTTCCAGTTCCTGCTTCCTTACCGTCCCCGGTTTTAAACCATAATATTTATTCATCTTACAGTCTGTCCTTCCTTTTGTTATTATATAAACCTGTCCGTTCACACGAATGATCAAAACAGTCAGTAATCATGATTCATTCGTTTTCAAAAACAAGGAAACTTCCTCTGTAGGAAATCAGTCTGAACAGCTCTTCTTTTCTGATATCACATACAGAACCTTCGGAAGGATCCCATAATTGTGCCTTTTCTTTCCCTGTGAATTCCCATGAAAGATCCACATCCACCTCAGAATTATTCACCACAAAATATATGATTTTTCCTTCCTTCATATAACGCGCTGTTAAAATCATCGGTTCATTCTTCTCACAGAGAGCCGTATTGTTTTCCGAATTCTCTGCAGACGTTTTCCGTTTCCTTACAGCAAGCTTTAATTCCCGTTCCTGTGAATTCAGCGCTTCAAGGATTTCCGTTTCCGTCATTGCCCGGAAGACTCCGTTCTCTTTACATTTCGGTTCCCGTACAGATTCCTCGCGGAAATCATACCATTCAAAACGCACTCTGTCTCCAACTCTATTTGCCGGAAGTTTATCCGCAAACCACACGTTCACTCCATTTTTTTTCATGATTTCAAGAGCTTCCCAGGCATCCGGCCAGATCACATCCATAGCCGGAAGGATGATATTTTTGACTTTGATACCGTAGATCATCATATCTCCTTTCACAGCATTCACAAGATCTTCCCTGTCTGCAAATAAATAGTCTTGTCCTGCCTCATAAATACGTCTTGTCAAAGACAGCAGGGAACGATCTGTATCACAGTCTGAAGACTCCTGGGCACAGTGCTCCGGTCTTGTTTTTGCCTGTACATCCTCCAGGGCATAATATACAAAGGTGCCGCAGTCATTCTGAACTCCGTCCAGCATATATCCGATACGCCCCACATAATTATTTACCCAGCACGCCTGCTCTCTGCTCATATACCCTTTATAATTGCCAAGAATTTCTGGTGCATAAGACGCGAAATCAGATGAAAAATACGAATTGATACATCTGCACCCGCCCAGATAAAGAAGATTCAGGATACCTGTTGCATAACGTACCGGTTCCTTTTCAAAATAAGGAATATCGATAAAAGGACAGAGCTCTGTCATGAGACCGTTACTGCCTTTTTTGCGCGCTGCCATCTGCGCAAACCGTGTTGTATTATAATGATAAATTTTTGGATAAGCAGCCAGTACATCCACTCCCGGATAATCTGTGGCTTTCAGAACTTCCAGGTATGAACCGTAATATAATACGTGGAATCTCAGAGACTCTTCTGCCAGATAATGTCCGGAAAATTTTCCTCCATGCTCATGACACCACTGCGAGATCTGCATGACATAAGACCTGGCTGCCAGTTTTCCAATCAACTGATAAAAATGGACTCTGGTCGTATAGGAGCTTTCCCGCCCCTCAAAGATCTGTGGCAGATATGGCAGAATCGAATACCCATATTCTCTTTCAAAATCTTCAAAGAGTCCTTCTTTCCATGGAGCCAGAGCATAGGGCCATACCTCATCTCCCTGAATATAAGCAGTCACCAGACTGGGTTCATCCGTAAATACAGCACATGCATTACAGTATGCATCCGGCGACTCCTGTACAATGGGCTCGTAGCAGACATCCAGAAACCTCCGCACTGCCTTCTCATCCAGAATATTAATATACCGGCTCCTGGAGCATACATTATGCGTCAAGTGGGATCCCTCATATGCAGACTTTACGCAAAAAACAAAAAACGCCTCATTTTCCTTCAGATCACATTCACAATAAGTATCCGTAAAAGGAACTGCTTCCATTTTTTCATATTCAATAATGCTCGCATTCATTACAGAATGGTCCACCGGATATTTTGCTGCCCAGATGATCCTGTCTGATTCGTCATCCAGATGGAATACCGAGTGCTTCGGTTTCACTGCGATCCGACGTACCATATAAAACCCTTTTGCCTCCAGCTCCGGATGTCCTTCCAGTGCAAGCCCACCTGCATAACCGGAAGGATAGCCTTTCTCATCGTAAATCCAGTAATCCAGCCCTTTCTCCTGCAGCTTCCTCAACGTAACATCAAATTTTTTCAGATTTTGCGGATTGGAGGTATACCCGTTTTCCTGATCTGGATTCGTTGCCACACCTCCGTAACCGAAATCTCTGACTGCATCCATCAGAACTTCCTCTTCCTGCGGCCATCTGTGAACGATCGTCTTCATTCTGTATTCCATATCCGGATTGATAAATGATTTTCTGTCCATAATCTTCCTCTCCCTTGAAAAATAAGCCGGAAGCCATAGATATTTTTCAATATCTTCCGGCTCCCGGCTGTGATTATGCCTTAGAACTTCTTACATTCCAGGCACCGGTCTTTATTTCTTTTAAACTTTTATAATATCTTTTATCCTTTTACACCGCCTACAACAATCCCTTTTACAAAGTATTTCTGAAGGAACGGATAGATCACCATAACCGGAAGAACGGCAATGACAGCGATTCCCATACGGATACCTACCGTCGGCATCTTAATATTGGCTGCGTCAGCACCCAGTACACTGGCACTTCTTGAAAGGAATTCTACATTTTGAATCATGTTATTCAGAATCATCTGAATCGTATTCAGACTATTGTCCGTAACATAATACATTCCATTCATCCAGTCATTCCAGTAATTCAGTCCAACCATCAGCACCAGTGTAACTAACATTGGCTTGGAAAGCGGAAGAATGACTTTTGTCAGGATTTCCATTTCACTTGCTCCATCCAGCTTCGCCGCTTCAATCAACGAATCCGGAATACTTGTTGTAAAGAAAGAACGCATCATAATTACATAAAACGCATTCATCATAAGGTTTGGAATCAACAGCGCCCAGATCGTATTTTTAATATGAAATGTATTTGCATACATCATATAAGTCGGAACCAGACCACCATTAAACAGCATTGTAAAAAACAGAAAGAAGGATAATACGTTGCGGTATGGAAGGTCTTTTCTGGACAGAGGATATGCAAATAATACAGTTATGGTAATATTACATACCGTTCCGATTACAGTTACCACAATCGTCATAAAATATCCGTGAAAAATTGTCTTTGCACTTCGAAGGATATACTGGTAAGTTTCCAGGCTGAATTTCTCCGGGAAAAAGCTGTATCCATTGCGAATCAATGTCTGTTCCTCGGTAAAGGATGCCATCACCATTAAAAGGAACGGAAGCACACAGCACAATACCAATATAGTCATAAATATATGCATCAGTGTCTGCTGCAGTTTGTCATGTTCTACCATCTGATTATCCCCCTTTCCTAGAACAGTGCGTTGTCTTTATCAATCTTATTTACAACAAGGTTAGCAGTCAGTACCAGGATAAATCCGCAAATAGACTGGAAGAAGCCTGCCGCTGCAGAACGCCCCACATCATTCAGAAGCATAAGTCCTTTATATACATATACATCGATCGTAGTTGTTACATCATACAAAAGACCTGAGTTCTGAGGCACCTGATAGAACAGACCAAAATCTGAATAGAATACACGTCCGATAGAAAGCAGTGTCAGTGTGATAATGGTCGGACGAAGTCCCGGCAATGTTACATGCCAGATTCTCTGCCATCTGGAAGCACCATCCACAACAGCAGCTTCGTATAATGAGGTGTCAATTCCGATTACTGTTGCATAATAAATGATACTATTATATCCAAAACTTTTCCACAGGTTTACAATCACGAGGATAAACGGCCAGTACTTTGCGTTCATATACCAGTTAATGTTGGTACCAAAAGTCTTATTGATAAAACCGCTGTCAGAGCTTAAAAATGCAAATACAATATAGCTGACTACTACCATGGAGATCAGGTATGGAATTAATATAAATGTCTGATATACTTTCTTCGAAAGTTTTCCACGGATTTCATTAAGAATAATCGCTACCGCAATCGCAAATATTGTACCGGTTATAATAAATACAATATTATATCCAAGTGTATTCCGAATCATCAGCCAGGCATCTCTGGTACTGAATAGAAATTTAAAATTCTTTAGTCCACACCAGTCGCTTCCCCAGATACCATCTTTATAATTGTACTTTTTAAAAGCCACTACCAAACCGGCCATAGGTATATAGTTATTTACAATCAGGTAGATAATTCCGGGCAGCATCATTGCATATAATTCCCAGTGGCGTAATACACTTTTCCAATTGCCGCTTTTTTTTATCTTTTTTTGTTTTACAGCTGCTTCCACATTTCCTCCTTTCCGATAAAAACAGGCGGCAGGGACTGCACCCGCCGCCTGTTTTCACCTCGATTGTTTAATTTGCCAGATATTCATCCAATGCAGCCTGTGTATCAGCCAGTACATCATAGAAGCCAATAGATTCCAGTTCAGATTTAATCTGTGGAAGGACATCATCAAGAGTTACACTTCCTGTCATAAGAGCATCTTCGTATTTATCTTCAAGGTTGGAATAAGCTGTTACAAAATCAGCCAGTTCGCTTGTATCATAGAAGAATCCGAATGTAGGAGTAACTTCTACGTTTGCATCCCATTCATCAACTGTTGCCTTTGCATCCTCATACAGAGCTGTTTCTTTTACAGGCAGAATCAGGAAATCTGCATATGTAGCAGTTGCGGCAAATCCGCCATAAGGTTCGTTCTCTGCAGTCATACCTTCCGGATATTCTGCACGTCCGTTGTCGTTGATCACATAATGCTCTCCTTCAATACCATAAGCAAGAAGTGTTGCAAATTCAGGATCTGTATACATTAATCCGAGAAGTGTGAATGCTTCATCCGGATGAGCGCTGTTTGCGCTGATACCGTACTGCAGGTTGCCGATATCTGTAGAGATTGCACGAGCCGGTGCAAGAAGACCGCTCTCAACAGTATTCGGATAAATCTGATCCAGCGGATCCACGTCTCCGTTATGCAGGCAGCAGAATGCGGAACCTGCAGTTACCATGGAACTTCCCTCCATTGTATTGCTCAACGCATCAGACATGATCAGTCCGTCATTGTACCATTTATTAGTGTATGCACAAAAATCAGCAAAACCTTCACATTCAAAAAGGCTCTTTAATTCTGTAGTACCCCAGTCTGCATAAGCATAATTGGTAAGTCCGATTCCTTTGTCACAAACCTGTGTCCATGCCCATGTCATTTCAGATGTACTCTGAGGAACCATGGTGTAGATATCCGGATATTTTTCATGTACCTGATACAGCACTTCTTCTAACTGATCCATTGTTGTAATGGAAGCTGCATCAATCCCCATCTCTTCTACGATATCTTTGTTCATAACAGCTACTGCATGTCCGCCATACTGATATTTACGAACCAGGCCATACATACGTCCGTTCATGCTGGATGCCGTGATTTCCGCATCTGTGAATGTATTTTTCAGATCATCCGAAGCATTTTCAAAATAATCGGTAATGTCCAGAAGCTGTCCGTTATTTACATATGTGGAAAGCTGTCCGTCACCTGTGAAATAGCAGGTTACATCTACCTCATCTGTTGTCATTGCCAGGTTGATCGCCTGTTCAAAATTACCAATCTCCACATATTCCAGATCTACCTGGAGACCGTATTTTTCTCCCATGTACTCATTAATCTTTCCTTCCACCTCTGCAACTGCATCATCCGTATAAGTTGCCAGTGTCGGGATCCACAGAGAAAGTGTGGTCATGTCATCTGCGGATACGGCTGCCGGAGCCATCATTCCAGCCATCATTGCTGCGGTTAACGCACCTGCAAAAAATTTTTTCTTCATATTCTTTTTTCTCCCTTCGTATTGGTACGATTTATTTGATGACTATAGTTTACCTTCAGCAGCATATAAAAAATAGCTGTTTTGCGACACGGATTGTCAGTTTCCCGACTTCTCCGTTATGGTTTTGTATTTATTTTCCGATATTCCGTCGGGGTAACTCCCATGACTTTCCGGAACATCTGAGAAAAGTTTGTAAAATTCTCGTATCCCGCTTTTGACGCGATCAGTGTTACCGGCATTGTCGTATTCGAAAGCAGTTTACCGGCATAATCCATTTTTATTTTCAGCTGATATTCCTTGAATCCCATACCTGTTTCTTTACGGAACATCCTGGAAAAATAGTCTTCATTGAGAAAAACAAATTTTGCCGCTTCCCTTCTGCTCACCATCCGATCCATATTTTCCTCAAGATAACGCACTACCTCTCTGATCCGCTCCTGAACTGTATAGGAACCTTCTTCCCGTCCCTCGGACTCAGATACTTCTTTTGTAAAAATATAGAGAAGCCGTTCCATTCCATCCTGCAGTTCTTTATCCGTATGATAACAGCTGAGCATATCTTCGTATGTGAAATCTTCAGTAAATAATTTCTGAAGTTCTATTTTTTTCTCATAACAGGCTACAGAACAGGATTCCAGAAAAGCATGTATCATATGCTGCCTGTAACTGATGGTCAGATATCCATCCTGCTCTGCCAGCCTGAGCAGATTGACGATCTGATTCCGCACAAGAGCGTAATCTCCGCGAATCAGCCATTTTCCCCAGCGGGCACCGTCAGGTTTTCTCTCCTCCGGATATTCGGCCTTTTCTGTCATCTTATCATAACGGTTTGTCTTCCGGATGATATCTGATCTCTGCTCCAGCTTTTCAATACAACGTTCAATAGTATCTTCGATTTCAGATATGCTGGCTGGCTGCAGAATATAATCAAATGCGCCTCCTCTGATTGCCTCTTTTGCATAGGAAAAATCCGCATGGGAAGTGAGAAAAATACAATATACCAGAGGATAATTCTTTATCAGCCATTTCTGCAGAGAAAGTCCGTCCTCTTCCGGCATCTCAATATCTGTCAGCATAATATCTACCGGATATTGAGCCAATATTTGCTTTGCTGCCGCTGCACTGTCTGCAGTATACACTTCATCTACATGAAGTCTCTCCCAGTCAACCAGTTTTCTGGTCGCTTCCAGAATTTTTTCCTGATCATCTACAATTAATACGATCATTCCTTCACCTCCGGTTTTTCCGGCAGAATCAGCTCACTGACTGCTCCATCTCTATTCTCAAAATACCAGCTTGCATTATCACCATAGAAAATCTGTATACGGTTCTGCAGATTAATAATACCCACACCCAAGCCTTCTTTTTCAACCGGATTTTGCTGATTGATTATATCCAGCAGTCCCTGCGGATATCCCTGTCCGTTATCCCATACTGTAATATCCAGATAATTCCCTTCTTCCGTTTTTCGTATCTTCATATTAATATCAATCAGAAGCTGACTTCCCTTGGCATCCCGGGCATACTTCACTGAATTTTCCACAAAAGTCTGAAGTGTGAGAATTGGTATTTCCTTATTCATAACTTCCTCATCTGCTGAAATTCTGCAGGAAAGGGACTTGCTGGTCATCAGTTTTTGCATATCCACATAGTTTTCCACAAAATCAAGTTCCTGATTCACTGTTACAAATGCCGCATCTTTCTGCAGCAAATAACGCAGGTGGACAGAAAGCCTCTGAAGAAAAATCTCCGCATTATCGTATTCCTTCAGTGCCAGCATGTAATAAGCATTTTTCAGGCAATTGGTGTAAAAATGCGGTGCCAGCTGAAGCTGCAGATACTGTCTGTGTATTTTTGCTTTTTCCAGTTCCTTTTCATAAAACCGGATCTTGTACTGCTCGATTTCCGCCAGAAGAGTTTTTACAGACTGCCTCACATCTTCAATCTCTGAGATTCTGTTTTGCGCAGAAAAATGAACCTCCCACACCCCTCCCTGAATGTTTTCAAGAGCCCTTGACATGTCTTCCAGCGGTCTGGACAATTCATAATATACAAACCTCTGAAGCCGGAATGCTGCCAGAAAATACAGAATAATCAGAATCATCAGTACTGCATGTATTTTGTTGATATATAACCAGATACTTTCTGGCAGAATTTCCACTACTGCCATATCTTCCGAATTCAGTTGATAAAGATAAATGACTTTGCCGTCTATATGGTTTTCCCCTGGCTGAAGCAAACTGATTATATCACTGCCTATGATGATCGTTTCATCCTCAGTGTCTTTCTCTTCATTTTCCTCGGGCCAGGTCTGACAAAACTGTCCATCAGAGATTACTCCATAAACTGCCGTTTCTTCTTTATCCTCCGGCAGTCCCTGGCTCAGCCGTATACATCCGCCGACAGCAGCAGAAGCTTTTTTCATATAAACGCTATACCAGGAGTTTCTTTCCGTAATCAGAGGAAATGTAATATACACGCCATCGCTATTTTTCAATGCAGCTGTTCCTGCTTTTTTCAATGCTTCTATATCCGCAAAAGACATCTTCTCATTCACTGCATACTGCACCCAGTCAAGAGAATCATAGTAAAGAAAAAGTCCCGCAATCCCTTTATTTGATTTCACCTGAATACGTAAAACATTCAAAAGATCATATACACTATTCCATTTTTCTGCAGGTGACGGATAAACATTAATTCCATCAAATGCACTGTTCTGTGAATAAATACTACCTGTTACATCCCGAAGTTCTGTAAGATTGTTTTCCAGTGTTTCTGCATAGGAAACCATGTCAATCATGCGTTTTTCATCAGCTTTTTTCTGGTAATAGCTGATCATACTGATCAGAAATGTAACCAGCAGAAGAGCTACAACAATGATAAAAAGCCACGTAGTTCCTACAATCTGACGTTTCAGGCTGAACATTTTCTGCTGTACCGGCTCTTTATCACAATACCCGGTGTCGTATTTCTGTTTCATCTTATATCACCACAATCTGTTTTTACATGATAATATATGTTTCATGACAAGAATGCAATATTTCCTGTCAACTTCTACAAATAACCATAATCTCACTGGTAACATTTTACTGTTTCACTGCCAGAACTGCGGTTCCTTCTTTGCCTGGAAGAGTAAATTCCACTTTTCCATTCACGCCTGTAAGAATCGTCTCTCTCGTCATTTCCCAGATATCGATCACTTCAATACGATATTCTCCTGTTTCCGGAAGTTCCAGTTCTCCCACAGCAGTGCAATGCCTTCCATAATAGGCAAGATACGCATCCTCTCTGTAATGACCGGTATAAATTCTGGTGTCTTTTGTTATATTTTCCAGAATGCGCACGGCTTCTTCCGGCGGAAGCTTCAGAACCGCACGGGTGAAATCAGTCTGTTCGTCCTGGCGAAGTCCCCTGCGCATCTCTTCCAGTGTTTCCACGGTCACAAAATTGGACGGAACCGGCTCCAAAGCCCCCGGAAGTTCGTTAATAATGGTCTTTAAAAACCCAATTCTTGCAGGAGATTTTCCGACCAGTTTTCCGCCTTTTCCCCACCACAGTATGTCTGTGGGATTCATAAATGTTTCTCCATGGGTTCCATATCCGCCCTGCACGCAGCAGAGCCAGAAGCGGTGAACCAGTTCAAATCCTGATAAGTGACCCCAGTGGCAGAAAATATTTCCCTCATATCCAAACTCATCCATCAGCACCGGTTTTTGATAGGTATTCATAAATTTTTCTACTGCTGCCACATCTCCCTGGATTGAACAATGGGTCACATTTTCTTTGGAAAAATCATAGTTTTCCAGCATGTGATGACAGCTCAGCATATGACCGTAAACATCTTTTCTGCTGATAAACTGATCAATACAGTCCCAATCCTCTTTTTTGAACGCTGTCATGCAGTCATACTCGTTGGCAAGACTCCACCACACATTGGAAAATGCGGCAAATCTGGCGATCAGATAATTCAGATACGGAAGATACTCTGCTTTTGTCATTTTTGAAAATCCCCAGCAGTCATAAGGATGAAACAGAATCAGATCCACCTGCACCTGATGTTCTTCCATTGTCTCAATCATCTTTTCAAAAGCATCCCAGAAAGCAAAACAGGGACGGTGAAAATCAAATCCGCCGTCTGCCTTCTTTTCAAAGGCGAAAAATTCCGGTTCATTTTCATTAAAAATATAGTGCTTCGGGAACATACAGATCCGCACTTTATCAAAAGGAGATTCCAGGATCGTTTCGATTGTCTGAGCAATTAATTCTTTCGGCTGGTGCATCATGGCATATACGGTAGTTCCAAAAGGACGACAGTCTGTACCATCTTCATACTGCAGTGCCGTACCGGACGGCTTCACCACTCCATGATGGATTCCGTCTTCGCAGGGAATACATTCCTCCTGCCCCTCTTCAGTAAAAAGACCTCTTATTCTCCACTGTACAATCCCTGCCTGCTGTGGCAGGTAACGTACAATATAAGTGCCGTTTCCTGCATAAAAACCTGATACTTCTTTTTCTGTTCCACCACAGGTAAACACAGCCTTCAGATTGATTTCCGACTGAGATCCTGCAGGGTCCTCTCCGTGAAATGTTAATTCAAATTTCTGATACTGAAGCATATTATGCTCTCCTTCCTGTTCATATTACTCTGCTGCTTTATATGTTTTATGACACTTTTTCTTTTCTACCATAAGTTAATCCATATAAAAGTACAATCTTATTTTCCAACTAAAACTATCAAAAAAACGACTTTTTTAAGAAAATTCCTGACTATATTGCCGGCATAGTGAAAATCAGGCATTCATATGTTTATACCTGTTATTCACTACAGCGGCAAGATGTTCAGGAATTGTCATAATAAATCAAGCCTGTTACAGTAACCGGAATTTTATTTTATATAATCTTTAAAAGTACATAGTGCTAATTCTGACTCGTTTTGCCGCATCAGGGAGCCTGGTGGATTTCCACCTCTGCGTAAAATGCCCTGCTCCGTCCCTCTATCATTCTGTTATCCGTGATATGGAAGCATTCCTCCAGCCGGATATCTTCAGATGAACTTCCCACCTGGATCCGGATTTCTCCTTTCTCAATTTTCCAGTTCATATTGCGGTCAAGGAATGCTGTCTGGCTTCCCTGCATGGTAAACACCAGTGTCTTTTTTTCTCCTGCTTCCAGATAAATACGTTTAAATCCTGCCAGTTCTTTTACCGGGCGGGTCTGACTTGCATAAGGATCACAGAAATACATCTGTACCACTTCGTCACCGGCACATGTCCCGGTATTCTCTACAGTCAATTCAATTCTCACTGCTTCATCCGGAGAAATCTCTTTTTTATCCAGTTTAAGATCAGAGTAAGAAAACTCGGTATATGAAAGACCATAACCGAAGAAATATCTTGGTGTATGAGACATATCCACATAATTTTTAAAACCTATACTGTCTCCCTGATGCCATGCGGATCCATTTGGATGGTTGTAATATACCGGAATCTGACCGGAATTGCGAGCCACACATACCGGAAGCTTACCGCCCGGATTATACTCACCGAGAAGAACTTTTACAATCGCCTCCGCTCCGGCTTCCGATGGATTCCATGCTTCCAGTATCGCATCCAGATATTCATCTGCTGTATCACTGGAAATTGGGCGTCCGTTAAAATGTACTCCAATCATTGGTTTGCCCAGCTCTGCAGCGCGTCTGATAAATGTGTCCTGACATACAGGAAGATTGATATCCGTTCCGTCCACTCCTTCTCCCATGGAAGCTACAGAACAGGAACCGTGTTTTCCGCCAAGAGTCATGATTACAACATCCGCATTCTTCACCGTTTCCAGGGCTTTTTCAATATGTGACAGATCATCACCGGCAATGGGATATCCATAGGCATGGGTAATTTCAACATCCGGAAGCTTTGCCCGGAGTTCTTCCAGAAGACTTCTGCACTGGGGTTTCTGTTGTCTCAATATCTCATCAAATTCATCCGTTTCGTCTGTCTGAATCTGAGTTCCGGGAACGGTGATCATCTTCTTTCCCCCTACTGTTCCGGACTCCATTCCGGCAATGGAATTTGCCACCGCATGTACTGCTTCCATCATACTCAGATGGGTGTAGCCTCCGAAAAAGCTTCTGGCATTTGCGGCATGACATCCTACTACTGCTATCCTTTTTACTTTTTTTTTCAATGGTAGTGCTCCATTATTTTTCAAGAGAATCAGTGATTCCAGTGCAGACTGAAGAGTCACTTTCTCATCTTCTTCATTGAGAAAAACTCTTTTCAAGTCTTCTCCATCCAATGCATACGGATGTTCAAAAAGCCCCATACGGAATTTCGTTTCCAGTACTCTCCGAACAGCCTGATCCAAAATCGCAATGTCTGCTTTTCCCGTGCGGAACCACTCTTCCAGTTCTGCATTGAAACCGGTGCAATTCTGCATTTCCACATCCATTCCGGCATCCATACACAATAATCCTGCTTCCGTCACGCTCTCGCCCACCTTCTGGACATTGTGGACATTTCCCACTGCTCCATAATCAGAAACGCAGATTCCATCAAAGCCCATCTCATCACGCAGAAGACCCGTAAGAATTTTTTGGGATGCGGAAACCGGTTCCCCGTTAATAGAGCAGTAACAGGGCATGATTCCTCTCATATTCTCCTCTGTGATTGCTGCCTGGAACGGCTTTCCATATACTTCATCAAGAAGTCTGTCACCTATATCACAGTTCGCTCCATGAATTCCTCCCTGAGAATTATGAAATCCCAGAAAATGCTTTGCCACAGATTCTGCCCTGCGCCCGGCAGTCTCCTGTGTCTGGATTCCTTTTACATATGCACTTCCAAGGGCAGCCGCAAGTGTAGGATCTTCTCCATACGTTTCCCCCTGGCGCCCCATTCTGGAATCTCTTGAAACATCCAGAACAGGTGCCAGTACCTGTGTGATTCCGCATGCGAGTTCCTGTCTTCCGACGATTTCTCCTACCTTTTCTTCAAGTTCCGGATCCCAGGAAGAACCACGGCTGATGCCTGAAGGGAAACTTGTAGAATCCTGGATAAAAGGTCCGCACAGTCCCTCCATATGAAAAATCGCGGGGATATGATGCTCGCTGTTTTCCATTACCATCTTCTGTATTTTACGCTGCCACTGCGCTGCTTCCTCCAGCGTTCTGATCTCACGTACCTCCAGCGTACTCACCTGGCCGATACCATGTTTTGCCGCTGCTTTCAGCATTTCCCAGTTATCGCCCCATGGAAACAGGCAGTTCACCTGAGCCAGTTTTTCCTCTATGCTCATTTTTCCCAAAAGATCTTCCGCTCGTTCTTTCGGAGAAAGTGTTTTATCCAGATATTTCTCCATGATATACCCTCCATATTATCCTTAATTATGTGCAATATAACCCGGATCACGAAAAAAAGCGATATTGTTTTCTGACTAAAACTATTGAAAAAACGACCAATACTTAAATGAGACTTCTCTGTATCATTCTACAATAACCCGTACCCTGTCCAGATTTTTACACTGTACGAAAATATCCTCCAGACGTCCATTTCGATTACTCTTCACTTTCAGAACCGGAAAATAGGTACCTGGTTTACCAAAACTGTAAACAGAATGGATTTTTACGCTGCCGTCTTCCTGTACCACCAATGTTTCTCCATGACTGAAATCATTTGTCTTTTCAAAATCCCATGCCGCAAATGTCACACTTCCCGTATTTGGCGGTACTGCAATATCAGCAGTAAATACCACTTCTTCTCCGGCTTTTACCCGGACTGCCTTTTTCCCATTTGCAAATGCGTGTACTACCGGCTGCAACCCGCCCCGTTCTGCGGCTGTTTCCGGAACCTCAATCTGTCCGTCTTTCAACACATAACTGGTTGTCGGTACCGGCGCAATTCCTTTTTCACACCAGTCTGCCACATCCAGAAGTGCCTGATGGAGAATTCCAAGATAATCAATCTGATGCTGCGGATCATCCAGTACACCTGCCCTGTCATCATGGATACAATTATCATTATAATACAACCGGAAGCAATCCTCCTCCTTCATCCCGGAATTGTTTCTTACCATCTCTCGATACCAGTCCCCATGCCATGCACAGGCACTTTCATCCAGAATACTGCAGAGTACAATCATTTTCCCATGAATATGCCCTTCCGGAACAGAGCCTCCTCCGTTCTGAGCAATAATCGGTGCAATCAGAACCGGCAGCTGAGGATAAATCGGATTTCCTTCATGATCCCGGAACTGATCATAAACTTTATAGCTTGCATCCGGAATCTGATGGTGATGGAAGGTCTGCATTGCCAGATAATCGCTGTTATCGATCATTACATGATCTCCCGGCTCCAGTCCTTCCAGTATATTTCCCATATTGGATCCGTCAAACACAGTACTGACTGTAATCACGCCATCTTCAATCTTATCAATTGCCGTTTCTTTTCCAATGGCATCTCCGTCCATAACTTTGAGGCGGCAGTGGAATAAGTAACTGTTTTTGGGCGGAAGTTCCGATACACGAATCATTGGCGTTTCTTTATTTCCAAGCAAAGTATTCTGCCAGCTGTTATCAACGCTGGTAAATTCTCCGCTCTCACTGGATGTTTTTCTGCTGATCAGCTCACTTACTGTTGTCACGAACTGCACCCGGTCTCTGGCCGCACTGCTGTTGGGATCTGCCCCCTCATATCCCGGTTTTGTCCAAAAATCCCGAAAATATTCCGGAAAGATACTATAAATATACGGAACCAGTACCATCAGTGCACCGTCTCCCATGGTGGGCCAGGAAAACCAGCCCCGTTTCGGAAATCCCATTTTGGTCGACTCTTCCAGAGCCTCTTTCTGGAAATGATCAAGACCTTCATAAATATTACCATTTCCGCCCGGCTCCATGGCATCTACAACTTTTTTCAGCCCCTCCTCGCCCAGCAGGCGCATCGCCCGCACTCTCGGTGCAAACACATTGGGTGCCGCCATCGGATTCGCAAGTACATATGGAACAGCTCCGTCCCATACTCCTTCTGTCATTTCCATACAGCTCATGGTTTTAAAGCTGCCGCCACTTCCGCCAAAAATATATCCATAGGGACGATGCTCATAACCATATACACGGTTTGCCACCTTTCTGCTGAATACCGCTCCATTAGAACTGGATCTGTAAAGTCGCTGCGGATCGTCAAAAATCATCCCCCCCTGATTAGTCACAACATAATAGGCACCATGAGTAAGTGCAAAGCTAATCTTATCATCTTCCCCTGTCAGATGCTCACTTTCGTGTTCATCTTCCGGAGCCGGGGATACATACTGGAAAAAACGGCCTTCATATTTTTCTTTTTCCGGGAAATAGAAACAAAATCTGACTTCTGTACCGTTTTTTTCAGTCCCGCGAAATCCGCCATGAACAAAATAATGTCTGACCGGTGCGTCTCGCCATTCTTCAGTATCAATATAAGGTTCCTTAAAATAAGTATCATCATCAGGACGATATAAAGTATATTCCATAATCTCTCTCCTTCTCTGCTCTGAACTATTGTTTTGTTTTTACAGATTATCGCTGTTATTTCTCTGTCTGTGCCGTTTTCTGACCAGTGACCAGGGCTCTTCTTACCTCATTATCGGCTTTGATCTGAGGCATCAGTCTGTCCAGTTTATACAGAAGCAGACTCAGAGCTACCAGCAGCCATAAAGCAGCAGGAATAACACTGAACAGACACCGGATCATCATGAGGGCACTGCCGGAAATTGCTGCAGCATCACCAACGTAGCCTGACGCTGTCAGAAGGATTCCCAATACACCTGCGCCTATGGATGCCCCGACTTTTGTGGCAAATCCGGTCACACATCCGAGCGTTCCTTCCATCCGCTGCATTCCTTTCCATTCGTTATAATCTGCACATTCGATAATCATCAGACGATAAAGCATGGATACCGGAACACTGCCTACACCGTAAATAATGGCAGCCACTGCGAGCATCACTGTATTTCCTCCGGCAAAAAAGTTCACCGCATATCCTATCGCACTTATAACACAGCCGGCACAGATCAGCTTGGAAGTTGAAAATCGATTAATGATTTTCGGGAAAAAGATTACAGCAGGAATTCCTATAATCTGTGCGGCACTTACAATTCCCAGAAGCGACAGATTTTTTGCCACATACCTGAAATAGTAAACATTGACACCCATATTGGTAACAAAATTCGTTACAAAAAGAACGACAGCAACCATGTAAATATATCTGTTTCCAGTCAGTACCTTTTTTACATCTTTAAAACTTACCTTCTCTTTTTCACCCTTTTCATTTTTCACATCAACATCAACGGTTTCTTTGATAAAAATGAAACGAAGCATTCCGATAATGGCAAGAGGGATCCCGATCATCGCGATCAGTCTGCTCCAGCCGGAAGCATCAGTGGCGATTCTGTCCACACACATCGGAAACAGTACATTAAAGATGACCACTCCCAGCATACTGATAATTCCGCCGTAGGAACTGAGCGCCACATGCTGTTCATTGTAACGGAAAGCACGAACCATATAGACCGTATTATTCGCTGTAAGGAACGTATAAAACACACTGTTGATCAGGGCATAAGTAAACAGTACCCAGATACATTTGACCGGTGTACTCAGTGACGGAGGGCAGGTAAACATCAGCCATGTGCTGAACCACATCCCGATAATGCATATTTCATAAGGTCTTCCGCGTCCCCATTTTGTATCCGTCCGGTCAATAATAAATCCTGCAATAATGTCTGTAAAACCATCCAGAAGTTTACTGATCACCAGCAGAATTCCCACAAGAGCCGGATCCATCTTGAGGGTATCCGTACAGAAAATAGACACATAGCCAACAGCCATCAACGCGCATCCCTGTGATACTTCGCGGCTCTGCCATGCAAGCATGCGTCCAACACCAACTGCCTTTGGATTTCTTTCTTTTGTTTTCATGTTCTTCACCTTTCTATGAATTTTTTGTTTTCTTGTAACACCATTGTATTCTTTTTTTTAGCCTTGATATATCAATTTATTTTGTTTTATGTTAATATATTTATAATACTTTTCCGCAGCAAAACATTTTCCATCTGCCATAATGCAGAAATATATCAGAGGAGAATAAAAACATGACAACAGAATCTTCCATGGATCTTTCTTTTTTTCTTGAGAACTTTTTCAGAGCCAGCCATCTGCCAATCAGTTGTTTTGAAGGCAAAAGTCTGATTAACCGCGGCGCACACCATGTTCAGGATTTTAATCTCCCCATGCTTCTTGTAAGCTGTCTTCCGGATGATCTTCCGCCTGTCTGGTACAGCTTCACGCCGGAATATATGTATTTCGGGGGAGTTAAAGAAGAAAAAGAGAATCGGCTCTTTTTCATAGGGCCGGTTCTCATGAATGATTGTTCCAAGAAACAGGCTGAAAGTATTCTGCACCGTATTGGACGAACGCGCAAGGATCTTTCTTTGCTCCTGCGGTGTTTCAGTGATTATGCGAATTGTAATGTATCTTCGCTCATTGCGCATCTGAATCTGCTGTATTATATTTTGAATTCCAGAAAGCCTGACCCCATAGAAATCCTTGACTTTCACTGGAGTACGGTTTTTCCTTCTGTTTTTGATTCTTCTGTGGAGCTTGACGGAACTTATGAAAACCAGCTGGAGAACAATCTGATGTCCTGTGTTCGCCATGGAAATGTCGAAAAGCTCAATCAAATCATGAACGAGTATGTCCTTTTTGCAGATCATTACGCAGAACTCAAATCCACTTCCGCGATCGAACAGCAGCGCAGCTATATCCTTGGAGCAAATATGCTTGCATCCCGGGCAGCGATCGAGGAAGGAATTGATTTTGACCTGGCCAACACCCTTTCTGGTCACTACATCAACGAAATCATGAAAGCATCTTCCAATACTGATCTTTCTATGATTTTTGCAGACTCTTTCCGCAAATATACAAGCCTTGTAGCCAAATTGAAAACCATGCCCGGCCAGTCACCACTGGCTTCCAGGGTCAACAGCTTTATCCTTTCCCATTTATACGAAAAAATTACGCCCTCCATCATCTCTGCTCACCTGAACATGAACTGCTCCTATCTTTGCACACAATTCAAAGCAAACACGGGAAAAACCATTTCAGCCTATATCCGTGAGTGCAAGATTGAAGAAGCGAAACGTCTTCTGGAATGTAAAGGTCTCAGCAATGCCGCTATCAGTGAATTGCTTTGCTTCTCCTCCCAGAGCTATTTCTGCAGTGTCTTCAAAAAAATCACAGGCATGACACCGCAGGAATATGAATTTTCAAAAAACTAAATTTGATATGAATATCTTCTTATTTTTAAATCTCCATAAGACAAAACCCGCAGTAACCAAAGAATGTTCCTTCGTTGATTACTACGGGTTTTGGGGCTATTTTCCATAAACCTCCACACCAAATGCCGGTATTTCCAGCTCGCCGCATACTTCCTTTTCTTTGAATACACTTCTCATTGCCTTCTTAAGAATGATTTTCTGAGGCTTCGATTGATAATTCAGCACGAACAGATACTCACGCCCTTCTTTGCGTCTCATCGCCAGCTCCACGCCCTCCGGCGCCTCCATCAGATGTCTGAACGGTTCTTTCACACCAAGATAATCGAACAGCAATTCCGTATTCTGTCTGGAAAATGCACTTCCAAGATGAAGAGTTCGTCCTTTTCCGGTTTCCTTTTCAATCAGAGCGGCCTTTCCGGCGTAATAGCTGTTTCCATACACAGCAAGAACTTTTATCTTTTCAGCTGTACTGTCTGTCGAACATATTTCTTTTGCAGCCTCATCACTTTCCCTGGAAACAGCAGGTTCCATAATATCATTGAAGATCGGCATTTCCATGCGTTTTCCGTTCCAGTCTGCCCACACCGGTTCTTCCATGCCATGAACAAATGTAAATTCCTTCACATCCGATCCGGTCAATTCCCGGAGCAGTCCCGGCTGCGGCATCATCACACATTTTCCATTTTCCTGTTTATAGCCGGAGCGGCATCCGATCACAAGCATTCCTCCCTGAGCTACATACTCTTTCAGAAGTTCTGCCTTGTTCTCAGTCATGATCACCGGATGTGGATAGAACAGTACCGGATAAGATGACAGATCCTCCAGAGTAGTATCTTCATGAAGATAGATCACATTGTAAGGTGTATGGGTCAGCTGTGCAATTTCGAAAATTTCCTCCTCACTGGCTTCTGCCACACGCCTGTGAATTTTATCGATATTCGTATCCCAGACATTATCAAAATCCTTCAGAATGCCAAATGCAGCCACATATTCCGAGCCGCACAGTTCATCCAGTTTTTTGAAATCCCGGTAAAACGCCTTTACTTCTGCAATTTTCCGGTTATCCCGGTTGTCGTAATCCAGAATTCCATGCCAGTAAATTTCCGTTCCAAAAGTACAGGTTCTCCATCGGAAAAAGGAGATGTAATCTGCTCCATGTGCCACGCTCTGCATCGCCCACAGCCGCACCTGTCCCGGACGAGGAGCCGGACCGGACATACGGGTCACCCATCCGTTAGCTCCGGACTGCTGTTCCATAATTCCGAAATGCGGACAGATGGAACGCACCTCTGTCAGATTTTTTGATGAGTGACGATCGTTCAGATTTTTTGTGTTTTTCGGATCACGATCCAGTCCGAAAGCAAAGCTCGGATAGGAATCATAGGTATAAACATCCAGGCATTGATCTGCCATTTTGTGATTGTCAATATTCCAGAACATTCCATTGGTGGTGATGAAATCTCCCGATTTTTTATACTTCCTTATGATTTCCGCCTGCATCCGGCAAAACCGAATCGTACTTTCAGAGATAAAGCGGTTATAGTCAAGATACATATGCGGATTATATCCGTCATTCAATACCGGGCGGGGCACATAAATCTGATCCCAGGCCGTATATGTCTGATTCCAGAATGCTGTTCCCCAGGCTTCATTCAGTGCATCCAGTGTACCGTATTTGTCCTTCAGAAATACACGAAAAGCCTCTGTATCCGCTTCAGAATGATACTCATATGTTTCACAGTTCAGCTCATTATCCACCTGCCATCCCACAATCGCCGGATGTTTTCCATAATGAGATGCAAGTTTTTCCACAATACGGGCGGACAGTTCCTGGTATTTCCCCGAATTATAATTATAATGCCGTCTTGCGCCATGCCGGTAAAGAGTGCCGTCTTCCCGGCAGTTCAGAACTTCCGGGTATTTTTCAGTCAGCCATGCCGGAGGTGTTGCTGTGGGTGTTCCGAATATCACATTTATTTTTTCTTCAAGACAAATATCCAGAAATTCATCAAAAAATGTATAAGTAAACTTTTCCTCCTCCGGTTCAACTTTGTTCCATGCAAACTCCGCCACACGGACAACAGAAATCCCTGTTTCTCTCATTCGCCTCAGGTCATCTCTCCAGAGCGACCTGTCCCAGTGCTCCGGATAATAGCAGACACCCATTATCATTTCCGTCCATTGAAAATTTTGTTTACTCATAAGTCTTCCTTCTCCTGTAAGTGTATTTAGACGCCTTTTACTCGTAATCCTCAATCCTCCACTCATCATGCCAATCTATGTATACCATATCCCCTTCAAATTTCAGTGGGAGCCACACATAATCTGCAATAGACGTGTTTCTGTTCATATCTTTCATTGGCCCCAGATCCATGGTTTTAATTTTCTCCCGTTCTTTTTCGTCCGGATGGAACATCAATTCAAAAACTTTTTTATATGTATCATATTCCAGATCCATCAGCTCAGGAAGCCAGCGGTCTGCACAGGCAATATACAGATCTTTTTTCCCCGGTACTTTAAAGACGGAAGAAACCTGGGAATGAAAAGACGTATTGGACGGATCATTTCTGTGAGGATTACCGAGAACCGTAAAAGGTCCATGCCAGGTATCTGCTACGGCAATTTCCGATGGATTCGGCATGTATCCGGTCGTACCGGATGTGAGCAGGTAATGCTTTCCGTTTCTGCAAAAATGGGCGGTGGCTTCCCTCACATATGGCGGTGCGACATGGGGAAAATGTGTACTGTAATGCCCTGTCACATCTGTATAATCTGCTGTAAGATCTGCACAGATAGTCTCTGAATGTACCCTCTCAAAGTAATAATAAGCTTTTCCGTCCGGAGCAACCACAAGGTCGAAATCTCCCGCACTCATATTCAGTGGGCGCAGACCTTCCCGTACCATCTCATATGGTCCAAGAATCTGATCTGCTGTCATAACAGTCTCCGTCTGTGTACCATCTTTCTGCATAATTTTCATCCAGCAGACATACTTGCCAGTGGTTTCATTATAGATAATATGAGGACGATCCAGCATGGCAGATGGATGAAGCGAAGATTCCGGATGCTCCAGATCCGGCTGAATGATCAATCCCTTATCCTCCCAGTTGTAAAGATCCTTGGATGTATAACATCTCACACCCCAGGTCCACACATCTGTGTCTCCTGTCGTCTTTTCTTTGTTTTCTCCGTACCAGTAATAAGTTCCGTCAATATACATCACAGAACCGCCATGAGCCTGAATGCGGTTTCCATTCGTGTCCAGCCATATCTTGCCTGGATAAAAAGCATCGTACATTTTGAATTCCTCCAGTTTACTAAATCTTAGTTACATACTATACGAAAAAAAGAGAAAAAAACAATTCTATTTTCCAACTATTTTTTATGAAAATCCGACATTATATTCTTTCACACATAATGGCAGCCTGATTTTGGCAATCGTACCATGTCCTGGTCGGCTGTACAAACGAAACTCACCCTTATTCCCATATTCCAATGCAATACGGTCTCGATTAGTCTCTGCAATTATCCATTAATGCTTGGATTAATTTTTTGATGGATTAAATGAACCTGTTGTGCTAGTTAATATAAAAAACTTCAACAAAATATGCTATCCTATAGTTGTAAACCACTACACACTATAAAAGGAGGCACATTATGTTGAAGTTCCAAGATGATTATACCACTATCATAGCAACTTTTCAAGATTTTATTTTGCTCGGTTATACTATGATTGATGACCTGTACCATCAGTTTGTTCCCTCTTCCGTTTCACAAAGACGAAATGTGGATACTGCTAAAATGTCCGACTCTGAAATTATTACCCTGAGTATCTGCG
>JAETNR010000005.1 GCA_021772055.1 Blautia sp.
ATCAGGATTAAATTTTTCTCCCTTTTCCCTCTTCATTTCATTGAGGGCATGTGCTATTATTTCAGTTAAGTCATTGTGTTTTTCTCCCATTGTGATTTCTGCTGATGCATTGGCATACATCATTTTAGAACACGAAAAGAAAAATACAATGGCTTTTTCTGTCCGGCTAAAAATGGTTAATTCTATGCGACTCTGGGTGGTCGATTCCACCCGACGCTAACATTGGATTGGTTATTTTAAACTTTTATCCTATTATTTCCACAGTTTGGCTGTCATTTTGTAAGACGGGGGATTTTGGACTGGGTAATAAATTTGTAGGTTTTCAGAATTTTGTCAGATTATTCAAAGATCCGGAGATTTTCCAGTCACTGATGAATACATTTAAGTACGCAATAATTCAGGTTCCGTTTTCCATTGGTATTTCGCTTGTATTGGCAGTTTTTTTAAACAGAAAAATGAAAGGAAGATCGCTCTATCGTACGATTTACTTCCTTCCGATGATATGCGCACCCGCAGCGATCGCTATGGTGTGGCGGTGGATGTATAATCAGGATTATGGCCTCTTGAACCATTTTCTGGGGACAAAGATAGGCTGGACGGTTGATCCGAAAATAGCATGGATCAGTGTAGCAATCGTTGGAATCTGGAGTTCCATAGGTTATAACATGGTATTACTGATTGGCGGCCTGCAGGATATTCCAAGAGATTACTATGAAGCTGCGAAGATTGATGGCTCTTCCGAGGTGCATTCATTCTTTCATATTACCATTCCGCTGCTGTCTCCGACGTTGTTTTTCATTATCCAGACGGGAGTCATCGGTGCATTGCAGCTGTTTGATTTGCCATACATGATTATGGATCAGAGCAGCAGAGCGTTTAAGAAAGTAGAGTCGATTACTTATTTGTTCTATGATTACTCATTTACAAAATCGGAGCGAGGCTATGGAGCGGCAATTGTCGTATTTATGCTGGTGATTATTTCGCTAATTACATGGCTTCTTCAGAAAACCGAGAAGAAGTGGGTTCATTATAACTAGGAGGGGTGGAGAAATGGGATATCATGCGAAACAAAATCTCAATCGGGCGATAGTTCATGTTATATTAATTATTGGGGCCTTTATCATGATTCTGCCCTTTGCGTGGATGATTCTGACTGCATTTAAGACAAGAGGAGAATCCGTATCGGTACAGCCATTTTATATCTTCCCGCACAGTGGTTGGCATGTTGAAAATTTTACGGAGGTATGGAAGAGCTATAATTTCCTGACACTATATGGAAATACTCTTTTGATGATTCTTCTGCGTGTTGTTCTTGCGTGTCTGACCGCAACCATGGCGGGGTATGCATTGGGCAGGCTGAAATTTCCCGGAAAGAATCTTTTTTTCTCTCTGGTGCTGCTGCAAATGATGGTTCCGGGACAAATTTTTATTATTCCTCAATATCTGATGGTTTCCAGGCTTGGTATGCTGAATACACAGTTTGCTCTTGTTTTCCCGGGAGCAGTAACAGCATTTGGAACCTATTTGCTCAGGCAGGGCTATCGAACCTTGCCAAGGGAGCTGGAGGAAGCGGCAGAAATTGACGGATGCAATGTATTTCAGCGATTTTCCAAAATTATGCTTCCTCTTACCAGATCCTCTATGGTTTCTCTTGGAATTTTCACAGCACTTTTTGCGTATAAGGATATGATGTGGCCGATGATAGCCTGCAATCATTCCGATGCTACCACATTGTCGGCTGCACTGGCTAAAATTCAGGGACAGTTCAGCAGCAATTATCCGCAGGTAATGGCAGGTGCGCTGATGGCGGTTATTCCGATGCTCATAATATATCTGATTTGTCAGAAGCAGTTTGTGGAGGGAATTGCAACTTCGGGAGGAAAACTGTAATAAGCAGATTGACATAAAAACAGATGTAAGAAAGGAAGAGAATTTATGGGTGTATTTGGTTTTTTTATGGATCCGGATAATCGTTTTGGACGAGTAATGGGATGGATTGGACTTGTTGTGCTTACCAATTTGCTCTTCCTTTTATGTTCATTGCCCATCATAAGCATTGGAGCATCCTATACGGCAATGTATCATGTGTTGCTGTCATCATTACGGAAAAAAGCACCGGTGAATCCATTTTCCGAATTTGGAAAAGGAATAAGAAATAACTGGAAGCAGGCAACATTGCTATGGTGCGGCGGCCTGATAATTTTTTTCCTGCTGCTTATGGAACTGTATTGGAGCAGCCAGCTTAATGGGATTTTTGAATTTATTGAACCTGGAATTACAGCCGCGATTTGTATCATAATCGCAATTTCCATGTTTCTGTTTCCAACTGTTGCAGCTTTTCAAGGGACGATCAAAGAGCAATTAAGAAATGGGTTTTACTTTTGCATGTATAAACCTGTTCTGTCTATTGGAGTGATTGCCTGCAATCTTGTGCTGCCGGGACTATATATACTTGATCAGGTAAACCGGCCAACGTATGCATTTTTACTGTTTTTTGGAGGATTTGCATTTGGTGCTTTTTTGTCCTCACATATATTATTAAAAAAATTTAATGTATATTTACCACCGTTAAGCAAGTAATCTGAGCAGATGTATTGTCAGGCGGTCAGGCAGCAACCCAATTCGTTGCTGCCTTTTTTGCATTTGGAAGCGCACTCCTTCCCTGAATGAAAAAGACAGGCACAGTAAAATTAATAATTTAGAAACAATTCTCAAACAAAGTACAAATAAAATTCTGCTATTTTATGATATGATTGCTGTGGTTTCGGGAGGGGTATCATATGAAACATGTTAAGGAAGTGTTGGATAAGATATTGTTTCCAAGGCTGGCAGTTGTAATGATCAGCGTGCCGGCTGGAATTGTTTTGCTGTGCTGCACATTTTGGTCCGGCAATGAAGATAGTCCTATTGCCTATATTTCGTACACATTATCTGCGTATGGATTCCTCATTGTCTGTGCACGGATAATCCGGATACCGAAAGCCAATTTTGGAGCCGCGCTGCATCGAAATAAGTATATTCACAGATATTTGACGGACATTCCGTTCAAGATACAGATATCCCTCTATGTGTCTCTGGGACTGAACCTGCTTTTTGCAGCGATGAAACTTTTTTACGGCGTTTATTACCGGTCTGTATGGTTTGGGACCCTGGCGGTCTATTACATTATGCTGGCCATGATACGTTTTCTACTGCTGCGTCATGTCAATGGGAATGGAATCGGGACGGATATGGTTTCGGAATTAAGACAGTACCGCCTGTGCGGCATGATCCTTCTGCTGATGAATGCAGCTTTGTCCGGTGTTATGATTCTTGTAATCAGAAAAAATGAGGGGTTTCATTATGCCGGATACCTGATTTATGTGGCAGCAATGTATGCATTCTATAATATGATTACGGCAATAAGAGACGTTGTGAAATACAGGAAATACAAAAGTCCTGTGTTGTCGGCGGCGAAAGCGGTGAAGCTGGCGGCAGCGCTGGTCTCCATGCTTGCGTTGGAAAACGCCATGCTGATGCAGTTCAACAACGGGGAGAATGCAGAGGATTTCCGGCGGATCATGACAGGCACCATAGGCGGAGCCGTTTGTGTGACCGTAGTTGCAACGGCTGTTTTTATGATCGTGAAATCTACAGGACAGCTAAAGAAACGAAAAAATACAGGCATAGAAATATAGGAAATGGAGGAACCCGGATGATCAAGATTCTTGTTTTAGACGATGACCAGAGACTGAACCAGGCGGTTTGTACCTATCTGAATGACAGTGGATTTCAGGCAAAAGGCTGCCTGAATGCGAGAGAAGCCTACGATGAAATGTATCATAACCTTTATCAGCTGATTATTTCCGACATCATGATGCCGGAGGTGGACGGCTTTGAATTTGCGGAGCATGTACGGAAAGTGAATCAGCATATCCCGATTCTGTTTATGTCAGCAAAGGATGATCTTCCTTCCAAGCAGAAAGGATTCCGTCTGGGAATCGATGATTACATGGTAAAGCCTATTGAACTGGACGAATTGCTTCTGAGGGTCCGGGCACTTCTGCGCAGGGCGAATATCGAGATGGAGAGGAAACTGGCTGTGGGCAACCTTAAGATGGATGCAGATGCGATGGCCGCTGTGGCAGATGGGAATGAAATTCCCATGACTACCAGAGAATTTAACATTTTATATAAGCTGATGTCCTATCCAAATAAGACTTTTTCCCGCGCCCAGCTGATGGATGAATTCTGGGGGATTGAAACGGAAACCAGCCTGAGAGCAGTGGATGTGTATCCTTCTGGCGCTTCCGGGGTTTATCGGATGGATTTTTCCCTATTTTATTTATAGGAGAACCTTAAGAAAAAGTACGCAGAGGATAAGCCAATGATAGAGGCAAAGCAGGAGGAAATGGATGTGGGAGGCTTTTCGGAATATGTATTGATTCCAAATGCAAAACTCAATGAGCAGGTTTATAGTATTCCCGAACAGATTTCTTCCAAAACGGCTTGCCTGATTGAACCCTTTACAGTGGGATTCCGGGCTGCAAGGTGGTCTTTTCCCCGGAAGGGAGAAAATGCGGTTGTCTTTGGTGCGGGAACCATTGGAATTGCGGCAGCTATAGGACTAAAATTTTTTGGCTGTGACAAAGTCATGATCTGCGACCATTCCGATTTTCGTCTGGAAAAGGCAGGAACGCTGGGATTTGCTGTGTGCAACAACAGCCGGGAGGATCTGAAAACTGCGGCGATGGAATATTTCGGAACGGCGCCGTCCCGCTTTGGTCCTACAGCAGATGCGGGAATCTATATTGACGCGGCTGGTGCGGAGTCCATTCTGGAACTGTACCAGTCCATGGGAAAGATTGAAAGCCGGATGGTAGCAGTTGCTGTCCTGGCAGGAAAACGTCCGGTGGACGTGTTGGCAATGACCTATTCACAGCATGCCCTGATTGGATCCGGAGGATATTTCCCGGTAGACGTAGAGGATGTGATAACTGCCATGGTAAGTAAAAAGTGGGATATTGAATCCATTATTACAGATGAATTCCCCTGGGAGGAGTTGCCCCGGGCCATTGAGAAGGCTTCCAGGGTGGAGGAAGCGCTGAATGTGATTATCCGATATTAAAGTCGGATTTTGTGGAACGGCAGCCATTGAAATAGGTGGGAAAATTTATAGTTATATGGTAGAATAAAAAACAAAATTCCGAACTCTGTTTTTCTTGACGGGGACTGGTGCTGGGACATGCATCCCTTTCAGGTAACGTCGGAAACAAAGAAAATGGTAATGGAGAATATCTGTTTTCTGCTGAATCAGTTCATTCATTGCAGTGCATATGAAAATATTATTTTTTGCTGGGTAATGCATGAACAGGCAATCATTGATGAGATTTTATCGAAGCTGGATACAGAGGATTGCATGGTATATTCCATTTTTCTGGTCTGTGATGCGGATCGATTAAGAAAACGCCTGCAAAAGGACGTGGATGCAGGTATCCGGTCAGAGGATGTGATTGAGAGAAGCATTGCCAGGATTGGCCTATATGAAAAGCTGAATACAGAAAAAATAGATGTTTCCCATATCACACCCACACAGGCGGCGGAAAAGATTATAAATTGAAAAAGTACAATAGTTGTTGACAATAAAGAAGTTTTCCTATATATTATTAGACAGATAGTCGGTCTGGGAATCCGATAGTAAAGCAGGGAAGAGGAAGCATGCGGGTAGTCAAGGAAGCAGAAGAAAGAAAACAGGAAATTCTGGATGCGGCAGAGATGCTGTTTGGTACGAAAGGTTTTGACAATACCAGTACAGGGGATATCTTAAATGCAGTAGGAATTGCCAGAGGGACTCTTTATTACCATTTCAAATCCAAAGAAGAAATTCTGGATGGAGTGATCCGGCGAATGACGGACCGGATGATGGAGGATGCGAAAGGGATTGTACAGAATAAAAAGATGCCTGTTCTTGAGCGCCTTACAAAAGCAATCATGGCCTTGAATGTGGAGTCGAAGATCGGGGATGAAGTCATGGAGCAGGTACATCGTCCCCAAAATGCGCTGATGCACCAGAAGATGCAGGAGACACTGCTGGCGGGAATCAATCCGATCATTACGGAACTGGTGGAGGAAGGCATAGAACAGGGAATCTGCCATACAAAGTATCCGGAATCGGTGGTGGAGATGGCGATGCTCTATGCGAATGCTGCTTTCGATGAATTGACGATAGAGGGGATAAGTCCTGCGCAGCGAGAAAAGAAAATGGTTGGATTTATCTACAATGTGGAGCGGCTGATGGGGATGAAGGAAGGCAGCCTGCAGGAAGCAATCATGAAAATTTTCTGCGAAAGCAGACTGGGAAGCGCTAAAAATTAAGGGAAGAGATCATAGATTATAATAGAAAGCCTGTATAGGAGCTTTCTATTATATTTTATCTGATTACCGATAGATTGTCGGTCTAAAAATGAGAGGAGAACAGGTATGAGCAGCAAACGCAATTTTCATCGATTTCTTTTATTATGGGCAGGAGAATTGGTGTCCTCCATTGGCGGAGGGCTGACCAGTTTTGGTCTTGGAGTCTATGTGTTTGGGCAGACAGGGAGTGCGGCAGACATGGCGCTGGTGACTCTTCTGGCTTTTCTGCCAACATTGCTTTTGAGTGTTCCGGCAGGGGTTCTGGCAGACCGGTATGACAGAAGACTCCTTATGATGATCGGGGATGGATGTTCGGCAGCGGGGATTCTCTTTATCCTGTTTTGTATGTCAGGGGGAGGGGCCAGCCTTACGGAAATCTGTATCGGCGTGTTGATCAGCTCGATTTTTTCTTCCCTTCTGGAACCTTCCTACCGTGCTACAGTGACAGACCTTCTGGATGCGGAGGAATATTCCAGAGCCGGCGGAATGGTCAGCCTTGCAGGAAGCGCCAGATATCTTATTTCTCCGGTTCTTGCAGGTGCGCTTTTGGCAGTATCGGATATCCGGCTGCTTTTGCTTCTTGATATCTGTACGTTTTTCCTGACTGTGATCTGTACAGGAGTAGTCAGGAAGGGTCTGGCGGCGAAGGCAGCAGAAGAGAAGGAGCCGTTTGGGAAAGCTTTGCGGATGGGCTGGAAGGCTGTTACGGAAAAGAGAGGTGTTTTCCTTTTGATCCTGCTTTCTTCTGTGATTACCTGTTTTATGGGAGCTTTTCAGATTCTGGCGGAACCTCTGATCCTGAATTTTGCAGATAGTGCGGTATTGGGAATCGGGGAAACGGTCTGTGCCAGCGGAATGCTGGTTTCCGGCTTATTTTTGGGAGCCAGGGGGATCAAAAGGGACTATTTGAAGGTTTTATGTGCCTCCCTTATCGCGGCTGGGATTGCCATGGTCATTTTTGGACTGAAGGAAAATATCGGCCTGATCTGTGCGGCAGGTTTTCTGTTCTTTGCCATGCTTCCTTTTGCGAATAATTGTCTGGATTATCTGGTAAGGACGAACATTGCAGATGAATTGCAGGGAAGAGCATGGGGATTTATCGGTTTTCTGTCACAGATCGGCTATGTGGTGGCATACGGACTGGCAGGTGTATTGGCGGATGGGATTGGAGAACGGTTTCGGCTTGGTGTTGGGCGGGGTGCTGCCGCGGTGATCATGGCATCAGGGGTGCTGCTTGGGATTCTGGCGCTGGTTCTTTATCCCATAAAAGTAGTGCGTGAATTGGAGAATGGAAGGCTGGAAGCAGATGAAGGGAGTGCATCATGAAAAGAAGGATCCTGTGGAATGATATCAAAAGTAACCGTCTGCTGGCCGTCACAACATGGATTTTTATGGCAATCAGTGCATTTATGTTTGCTCTGACCTGCTTTCTGTTTGTCAGCCTTTTAGGGTCTGTGGATACGTTGATGGAAAAAGCACAGACCCCGGATTTCCTCCAGATGCATACCGGGGAGATCAGAGAAGCAGAACTTGCCCGGTTTGCCCGGGAGAACGGGCAGGTATGCGATTATCAGACCCTGCATTTTCTGAATTTTGAGAACAGTTCTATTATCCTGAACGGTCATTCCCTTGTAGACAGCTCGCAGGACAATGGTGTTTGTGTACAAAGCAGGAATTTTGATTATCTTCTGGATCTGGAGAATGAAATCATTAAAGTTTCTGATGATGAAATTTATGTTCCGGTCTGCTATCGGCGGGAGTATGATCTTGCTGTTGGGGAAAAGGTGCAGATCGGTGAAAACTCTTTCGTTCTTGCCGGATTCCTCAGAGATTCCCAGATGAATTCCATGATGGCGTCCTCCAAGCGCTTTCTTGTGAGTGAGTCGGGGTATGAAAAGCTGAAAGCTGTAGGAAGTGAAGAATACCTGATCGAATTTCTGCTGCAGGAAGGGACAGATGTCAGCACATTTGCCACGGAATACACAGATAAAGGGCTGCCTTCCAACGGACCTGTGATCACAAAACCATTGATGCGCATGATGAATGCACTTTCCGATGGGCTGATGATCCTGGTGATCCTTCTGGTAAGTATTGTGCTGCTATTGATTTCTATGCTTTGTATTCGATTTACGCTGCTGACACAGTTAGAGGCAGACCGAAGAGAAATCGGAATGCTGAAAGCAATGGGAATATCCAAAGGTGATATCCGCAGGCTTTATAACCTGAAGTTCCTGGCATTGTCCGGTTTGGGGGCTGTGACAGGATTGCTCCTTGCCGCTGGGGCAAAGAAAATTTTGTCAGTACAGATACAGGAATTATATGGACCGTCTGAAAACGGATCGTCCGGATTCCTGGCAGCAATTTTGGGTGTGGCTTTCACAGAGGGAATTCTGCTCTTTTCTGTTGGAAGGACTCTGCGGCGTACGGAAAAGATGTCGGCGGTGGAGGCACTGATCGGGCAGCATGGGGAGCGGAAAAACGAAAAGAGATATTCCCCGCAGCATCTGATGGCTGCGCTGATAATCTGTTTGGGGATGTTCATGATGATTCTGCCCCAGAATCTGCTAAACACAATTTCCTCTCCCCGATTTGTTACCTACATGGGAATTGGGGATGGAGAAATCCGTCTGGATATCCGTCAGACGGAGGATATTGCAGGCAGGACTGCACAGGTGGAAAAGCTTTTGGAAGAGGACGAACAGGTACAGCTTTTTACTGCTCTGGGTACTGTTTCCTGCAGGGCAATTCTGCCGGACGGCACAAGCACCGGCCTGCAGGTGGAGGAGGGCTGCCACACCATCTTCCCTGTGGCCTATGCGGAAGGAGACGCGCCAAAAGAGAAAAACGAGATCGCACTTTCTTATTTGTGTGCAGAGGAACTTGGACTGTCTGTGGGGGATGGGATGCTTCTTTCTGTTGATGGCAAGGAGCAGGAATATACTGTCTGCGGAATTTATTCGGACATTACAAACGGAGGAAAGACAGCGAAAGCGGCATGCCTTCATGCAGATGGGGCTCTTATGTGGAGTGTGTTTTATGTTTCCCTGAAGGACAATGTGCCAAAGGGGCAATGGCTGGCTGACTTTAAGATGGCTCTTTCTGAACGCGGTATCAGTGCGGAAGCGGTGGATATTCAGGAATATGTAGCCGATACTTATGGACAGACGATGGGAGAAATCCGTATGGCGGCGAGGGCAGCGGTATTGGCAGCAGTTTTGGTAATATTTGTTGTTGTGTTTTTGTTTACCCGGCTGCTTGTAGCTGAGGACCGCAGTGAGATCTCCCTGAGAAAAGCAATCGGGTTTACAGGATCGGATGTGAAAAGGCTGTACTTCCTTGGCTATCTGCCTGTACTGCTTTCCGGTATCCTGGCGGGAATATTGTCCGGTAATCTGCTGGGGGAGAAGCTGGCGGGGCTGCTTTTGAGGACAATGGGAGCAACCGGCTTCCATTTCCTGATCGATTATAGAACGGTCTGTGTATGGATTCCTGTTATTACGGCTGTAACCGTATTTTGTGCGATTCTGACGGGACTGCTGGAAATCAAAAATATCAGGGCATATGAGTGTTGTATGGGAAAGGAGTAAAGAACCATGTCAGAACTACTGGTTGTGGAGAAGCTTTGTAAGGAAGGAATCCTGAAAAATATCAGCCTGACCATAAAGGACGGGGAAGCGGTGGCTGTCATGGGGCCTTCCGGTTCCGGAAAATCCACCCTGCTTTATCAGGTGGCCGGTATGGATCGGGGAGATTCAGGGGAAGTGTGGATGGATGGCACGGAAATCTGCAGTTTATCGGAAGATCAGCGGGCAAGGATGCGGCTGGAACAGATGGGATTTGTCTTTCAGCAGATGAACATGCTGAAAAATCTGAACCTGATAGACAACATCATGCTGCCGGCCTGCCGTTTGAAAAAAGGAAAGAGTTCCGGTACGGAAATCGAACATCGGGCGCGGATGCTTATGAGGAAAATGGGAATTGAGGAGCTGGCACAGAGGAAGACCAACCAGGTATCCGGCGGACAGCTTCAGAGAGCCTGCATCTGCCGGAGCATGATCAATGAGCCAAAGATCCTATTTGCAGATGAACCTACCGGCGCGCTCAATCAGGGTGCTGCACAGGAGGTTATGAAGGAATTTACCCGTCTGAATCGGGAAGGAACCACGATCCTCATAGTGACTCATGACAGCCGGGTTGCTGCAGGATGTAACAGAATCCTGTATCTTTTGGACGGCAGTATCAGAGGAGAACTGTCCCTTGCGGGTGTGGCAGAAGGAAAAGACAGAGAGGAAAAAGTAAACAGGTGGCTTGCGGGGTTGGGATGGTGACATTTGCGTACAGTAATCAGGCCGGTTGTGGAATGGTTCAGCAGAAAGCCATACATGATATAGAAAAGAGCATTCGTGCAGACAGATGCTTTATAGTCGGATTGTACTGAGGAAAGGTATGCTATTTGATTTGCGTCTTCCTTCTTCTAAACCGTTAACTGTTGGTACAATGACCAGAGAACAGCTTGATGCAGAACTCCGGAGGGGTGTCGATTCTATCAAAGCGGGAAAAGTATATTTTGCTGATGAAGTTGATGCGGCACTTGCAAAGGAGTTTGGTATATGACAGAAAACTACAAAGTAGGTTATTCTGTAGACGCACTTGATGATTTAAGAGAAATCTATGCCTACATTGCAAATGAACTCCTTGTTCCGGAAACTGCCGCTGCTCAGGTAGGCCGTATCCGAAACAAGGTTTGTTCATTGGATTTCATTCCAGCTCGTTATACATTAGTTGAATGGGAGCCCTAGCATTCTGCCCTGGCATTCTATGAAAATGCAGATTGCTTCCTACGAACTTTACAAGAGATGTCATTATGAAAGCTCCTTCGGAAGACATTATGAATTCCATGACGAGAAGCATTCTAACGTTAGCCTCCTATGACAGAAATGCCAAAGATATCAGTGTAAGCAATTCCCTGCGCCAGTGCATTCAGCTGATCAGCCAGTTACCGCTTCTGGCCGAATATGCCTATAATGCCTACAACCATTATGAAAATAACAAGAGCATGATTATCCATAATCCGGATCGGACACTTACTCCACAATAGCGGCGGCAATGTCATCTCTGAAAGGCCCGAAACATGGAGGCGCCAATATCCAAGTCATGGAAATGATGGAAGATATCCGCAGCCATGTGAAAGATTACGGGGACAAAGAGGAAATCGCAGCCTATCTGGATAAGATTATTGATAAGCAGGCGTTTGATAAAAAGGGTCTGGTTTATGGAATGGAAAAACGTCATATATTTAAAGGGGTAAGTCCAAATGTCGACTTTTACAGTGGATTTGTATATGACATGCTTGGAATCCCCATGGAGTTGTATACGGCTATCTTTGCAGTTGCAAGAATCGTGGGCTGGAGCGCTCATCGAATAGAGGAACTGATCTGCGCAGACAAGATCATCCGTCCGTCTTATATGAGTGTCATGGAGGAAAGATTGTAATTATCAGACATTTTTTTCGCTATAATGGTATTTCTTTAGTTTCCTTCCGGTGATAACACACAGAATACTTCCGAACAATCCCAGAAGGAACATCACAAGCGCTGCTCCGGAGCCTTTTCCACTGCCGAATAATGTGGTAAGGAACCTTATCTGGGAATGGCTGCTCATAAAGGGCTCGCATACATTGTCCACCAGGAATCCGCCTAGTAAAAGGCCAATCGGAATGGTAAAGAATTGAAGCGTATTTCTGCATGCGTAAACTCTGCCCTGCAATTCAACAGGGATGCTGTTTCTTAAAATTACATCTTCATTTGCGCTCATGACAGGAACCAGCACCCATCCGATTACCTGCCCGATACACCAGAGTATAGGTTCCCTGGAAAAAGCCAGCAAAAAATTCTCCGTCCCAAGGGAAATAAGCATGGTAAGATAAATAATTTTTACCCTGTCTTTGGGCTTGGGCAGAATGGAAACGATCATACTGCCGATCACCATGGCAATTCCTGACGCTGATGTGACGATTCCCAGCATATTGGAACCGCCCCTGGGATTAGGAATCACATAACCCGGAAGGGCAGCGTCAAAGGCCGATGCCACTAAATTGACCCCTGCCATAAATAAGATTATTGTTAAAACAAGGGGTGTTTTCTTTAAAAACAGAATTCCTTCCCTGGCAAGGATGAGGACATTGTCGCTCTTTTGGGCTTCCACTTCAGGCAGCTTGATCAATGCCGCAAGAGCCATAAATGCAACGCCAAAGCTGAGAAGATCTATTGCGATCACAAGATCCAATCCTGCAAGTCCGTATAATGCCGTAGCGATCAACGGGTTCAATATGGAGATCAGGGATCTTGACAGGGACTGCAGCCCGCTTGCTTTCTGATAATGCTTTTTCGGAATGAGCAGCGTCATGGCAACCTCGGATGCAGGCTGCTGAACGGTATTCATAAGGCCGGAAAATACATTGATGGCATAGAGATGCCATACAGTAAGAAGGTCCATTTTATAAAGCATAAATACAGTAAGTGTACAGCCGGCAGCAAGGGTATCGCAGATAAGCATCATTTTTTTCTTATCAAAACGGTCTGTGAGTGCTCCTGCAAATATACTTATGAGTACATAGGGCGCGTAGGAACAGATGGTCAATGCAGCCGTGCTTAAAGACGAACCGGTTTTTTCGTACAGCCATAAGGTCAGCGCAAATGCAGTAATACTGCTTCCGAGCTGTGATAAGCTCTGTGTACTCCAGAGAATATAGAAAATCCGTAATTCATTCCATGTATTTTTTTATTCATTTCTTTGCTCCTTTTATTTGAATATTTTTTCGGAAAGAAGCAAAGCTTGAGGATATATGGATTCCAGTCTAAAACTCATCCATTCCTCCATACAGTCTCCTCAGGCCCTGCATGGAGCAAAAGCAATCATAAGCAGCATAGTTTCACCACCCTGTTATCATAGTCCTTGAATGTAGTGTCACTGCAGAAACACTTACACTTTGGGAATGTTCACTTGTTGACAGGATTCTCATCTAATAACATTTTATAAAATGAAAAAATTTTGTCAATATTTTTATGATTGTTTACATAGCGGAAATTGCATGTTACATTTCATGGGGTGAGGATAGGCTCAGATTTCTTCACCACCGGAATCCACACTTCATATTTGGCATTCTGTGGATCAGGATTGAGATAAACTTCTACGTCAGGTGCACTGCCATACTCGTATCCTGAAGTGGGAAGCCATTCTGTTACGATACGGCGTTCCAGTTCCTGGATAGACTGGCTGGTTCCTTCTCCCGGAAAGATTGCCCAGGTAGCAGCAGGCACAAGGTATTCCTCAAAACCGGTGTCTTTCTGCGAAGTGGATACTGCAATATAATACCGCCAGGGTTCGATATCATTACAAGTGCTGACACCAAGCACTCCCATAGGCTCCTGGTTCATCATCCCCGCCAGTTTTTCCAGAGTTTTGTTCATTGCGATTTCCTGCCACTTTTGTGGGATGACTGCAAAATTCTGCTCGATGTCTTTGTTTAGCGGCACAGACACACCTGCAATACGAAAGGCTTCCTTTGTTTCAATTCGATAATTCATTTCTTCTGCTCCTCTGATTGTGATCTTAAATCGGATAGGTGGGAAGGATTTCACGGATACTCCCTCATTTTTGACAGCCGACGGGGCAATTCCATGGACAGCCTGAAACGCTCTGTTAAATGCAGTGGGAGAGTTGTATCCGTATTTCAAAGAAACATCAATAATCTTCATATTCAGGCTCTGAAGATCTACGGCAGCAAGTGACATTTTTCTTCTGCGGATGTATTCGGATAAGGGGACTCCTGCCATATAAGCGAACATTCTCTGAAAATGATAGGAAGAGCAGCAGGCAATTTGTCCAAGCCTCTCATAATCCATTTCCTCTGTCAAATGTTCTTCAATATAGCCTATTGCATCATTTAATCTTTCAATCCATTCCATAAAATAATCCTCCTGACAGGTGTTAGTATATAGCATGACCCTGATTTTTTCCTCTCAGTTTCTGCACGAAAAAGAGAGATTACGATTGCCGGATATAATGACTATACAGAACACTGCTGTAAAACGCAATAGAGAAATGGCAGGTATTTGAAAATCATGTCTATCTTTTTTTGCTGTATTTTGATAAACTATAGATTATTGCATTTATTCAGAATAAAACTTAAGAAAAGAGAAAGGCAGGAACGAAAAATGTCAATTGATATAGTAAGAGAGTATTTCAGAAAATATGGAATGGAAGACAGGGTACAGGAATTTGAGGTGTCTAGTGCTACGGTGGAGCTTGCGGCTGCCGCACTGCAATGTGAGCCGAAGCGGATCGCCAAGACTCTTTCCTTTCTGGTAGACGGCCATGCGATTCTGATCGTGGCAGCAGGAGATGCCAAAATCGCCAACGCACAATATAAGGCGCAGTTCGGTACCAAGGCAAAGATGCTTTCGTCGGAAGAAGTGGAAGCAATGGTCGGTCATGCTGTGGGCGGCGTATGTCCTTTTGGGATAAAGGAAGGAGTGGAAGTATACCTGGATGTATCCCTGAAACGCTTTGAGACAGTCTTTCCGGCTTGCGGAAGCGGAAACAGCGCCATAGAGCTGACCATTCCCGAACTGGAGAAATATTCCGGTTATCTGGGATGGGTGGATGTCTGTAAAGGATATGAAATGGAATAAAAGAATTTTCTGATAATGTCTGATAAGCTTCCGGGTGACATAATACCCCGGAAGCTTTTTTGCCATATACTGTTGAATTTTGCGGCTTCCTGTGTTAAATTAACTATTATTATTTTCCATAATTTGGTAATTCTCAGGTAAGGTGATAGAAATGATACGGGAATATGTAGAGCAGGATGTATATACGGCACTTCAGATGCGCCTGAAGTTTCTTTTTGAAGAATTTGATAATATTTATCTTTCTTTTTCCGGCGGGAAGGACAGCGGTGCTCTTCTGAATCTGCTGTTGGATTTTAGGAGAAAGTATTATCCTAAAAAGCGTATCGGAGTGTTTCATCAGGATTTTGAAGCACAGTATACGCTGACCACGGAGTATGTGGAGAGAACTTTTGAAAGAATTAAGGATGAGGTGGAGCCGTACTGGGTGTGCCTTCCCATGGCAACACGGACAGCGCTTAGCAGCTATGAGATGTACTGGTACCCCTGGGATGAGACAAAAAAGGACAGCTGGGTCAGACCCATGCCTAAGAAGGAGTATGTAATCAACCTGAATAATAATCCCATCACAACTTACCGTTATCGGATGCATCAGGAGGATCTGGCCAAGCAGTTTGGCCGCTGGTACAGAAAGTCTCACGGTGAAAAAAAGACAGTTTGTCTTCTTGGCATGCGTGCAGATGAATCATTGCAAAGGTACAGCGGCTTTGTCAACAAGAAAAACGGCTACAAAGGTGAGTGTTGGATCAGCAGGCAGTTTAAGGATGTATGGTGTGCATCTCCTCTTTATGACTGGTCTACGGAAGACATCTGGCATGCAAATGCTGTATTCGGCTACGACTATAACCACCTGTATGATCTGTATTATATGGCAGGACTGAAAATATCCCAGATGCGCGTGGCTTCTCCTTTTAATGATTATTCCAAGGAAGCCCTGAATCTGTACAGAGTCATTGACCCGGAGATCTGGGTAAAGCTGGTGGGCAGAGTTCAGGGAGCTAATTTTGCCAGTATTTATGGAAAAACAAAGGCAATGGGCTATCGCAACATTACTTTGCCCAAGGGGCATACATGGCATTCTTATACCCTGTTTCTTCTGGACACCCTGCCTGCCCGGCTGAGAAATAATTATGCAAAGAAATTTAATACATCTATAGAGTTCTGGCATAAAACCGGAGGCGGTCTGGATGAGGAAACCATCCGGGAACTGGAGGAGCACGGATACAAGATTCAAAGAAACGGAGTTTCCAATTATACGCTGAATAAAAAATCCAGAATTATATTCCTGGAAGATATCCCGGATGACACAGATGATATAAAAAGCACCAAGGACATTCCAAGCTGGAAGCGTATGTGCTACTGTATTCTGAAGAACGACCATATATGCAGGTTTATGGGGTTTGGAATGACCAGGGAGCAGCAGCGGCGGATCGATATTATCCGCAAAAAGTACAAAAGTATAGAGGAGATGGAGTATGGAGTATAAAAGTCCCGTTTACCAGGTAATTCCGGTTCCAATTGAAAAAATAGAACCTAATACATATAACCCTAACGCAGTGGCGCCGCCGGAAATGAAACTGCTTTACGAGAGCATCAAGGCAGACGGATATACGATGCCCATTGTATGCTATTACAGCAGGCTTGCAGACCGCTATATTATTGTAGACGGATTTCACCGATACAGGATCATGCTGGAGCACCGGGATATTTATGAACGGGAAAAAGGAATGCTGCCGGTTTCTGTGATCCATAAGCCCCTTGACCAGAGAATGGCCAGCACGATCCGCCATAATCGTGCAAGAGGAAGCCACGATGTGGATCTGATGAGCAATATTGTGAAGGAACTGCATGAGCTGGGACGCTCAGATGCCTGGATTTCCAAACATCTTGGCATGGACAGGGATGAGATTCTGCGGTTGAAGCAGATCACCGGCCTTGCGGCTTTGTTTAAAGATATCAAATTCGGAAAGGCCTGGAGGCCTGTGGAAAAAGTGCCGGAAGAGGAAGAAACGAAGTCTGAGCAACAAATGTAAACCGAATAAATAAAATAAGTTGACAATTAATCCTTCCTGGTATATATTTTGTATAGCAGCTGCGTGTTGCTGTCCCCATCTGAGGGGCAGACAGCAGTCAATGTGCTATCGGTACAAAATATACTCAGGAAGGATTATTTTATGGAAAGAGTAAAAACGAATACAATTTCAACAAAAAGATTTGCAACAAAGAAAATGGTATTAAGCGGAATGTTCACTGCGCTGGTGGCAATCGGTGCATTTATTCAGATTCCTGTTCCGTATATGGATTATTTTACCCTGCAGTTTTTCTTTGTCCTCTTTGCAGGACTGACCCTGGGAGGAACCGGGGGTGCAATGGCAGTGGGCTGCTATGTGGTGCTTGGCCTGATCGGACTTCCCATATTTGCTGCGGGGGGAGGAATCGGCTATATTTTTAGGCCAAGCTTCGGTTATCTGCTGGGATTTATTCTGGCTGCGTATGTGACCGGGCTTTTGAGCGAAAAATTAAAGACCTGTTATAAGAACTACTTTCTTGCCTGCCTGGCGGGATTTGCGGTTACTTATGCAGTGGGTATTGCATACAAATATCTGATTCTGAACTACTATGCAGATACTCCTGCCACCTGGGCAGTGATCTTTTTATCCTGCTTTCCGCTGGACATGCCGGGGGACTTCATTCTCTGCATTCTGGCATCGAGCCTGGGGCTTCGATTAAAAAAGACAGGTTTTCTGCAAAGGGAATCCTACTGACAAAAGAGAAAATCAGAAAGAAGGGACAGGATGATGCTGACTATAGAAGCATTGAAGGAAAAGGTACTGGGAGGCAGGGAAATTTCCAGAGAGGAAGCGGATTTCCTTTACGAAGCGCCGCTTAAGGAGCTTTGCCTGGCTGCAGATGAGATCAGAAGACATTTTTGCGGGAATGGATTTGATATCTGCACGATCGTCAATGGAAAAAGCGGCAGATGCTCTGAAAATTGCAAATATTGTGCACAATCTGCTTATTATCACACGGCGGCAGAAGAATATCCTCTGCTTGGAACAGAAGAGATTGTAAGCCAGGCGAAATACAATGGGGAGCGGGGTGTTTTGCGGTACTCTATCGTAACCTCCGGAAGAGCTTTAAATGATAAGGAAGTGGAAAAGATGTGCGAAGCCGTTCGCGCTGTAAAACGGGAAACTTCCATTGAGGTTTGTGTTTCCTTTGGCCTTTTAAAGGAAGAGCAGTTTCGGAAGCTGAAGGAAGCGGGGGTTACCAGAGTGCATAATAATCTGGAAACTTCCAGAAGAAACTTTAAAAACATATGTACGACCCATACCTTTGAGGATAAAGTGGAGGCTATACGGGCAGCCTCTGCGGCAGGGCTTTCTGTCTGCAGCGGCGGCATTATGGGCCTTGGAGAGACGAAGGATGACCGGATCGATATGGCGTTTTCCCTTAAGGAGCTTGGGGTGAAGAGCGTGCCGGTCAATATGCTGAATCCCATTCCGGGGACTCCTTATGAGAAGCAGAAGCGCCTGACTGTGGAGGAGATGAGACGGATCGTGGCAGTATATCGCTTTATTCTGCCGGATGCCGCCATTCGCCTTGCAGGGGGAAGGGGACTGATGGAGGATAAGGGAGAGTCCTGCTTCCAATCCGGCGCAAATGCAGTGATTTCCGGAGATATGCTCACGACCTCCGGCTATACCATCGAAAGTGACATGGAGATGATTCATCGCTTAGGATATCAGGAGGAACTTTATCATGGGTAAAGGAATTTTTGTTACAGCCACAGGGACAGATATGGGAAAAACCTATGTGACTGCTTTGGTCGTGAAGAAGCTGAAAGATGCAGGGTACCTGTCCGGATATTATAAAGCTGCGCTTTCCGGAGCAGAGGATATTGCCGGAAGTGATGCAGGTTATGTGAAAAAGACTGCAGGTATTTCCCAATCGGATGAAACTTTGCTTTCTTATTTATATAAGACGGCGGTTTCTCCCCACCTTGCGGCGAGGCTGGAAGGCAATCCGGTGGATATCCATAAGGTTAGGGAAGATTTCCGGCGTGTGATGGAATGTCATGATTATGTTACAGTAGAAGGAAGCGGTGGAATTGTCTGTCCGATTCGATGGGATGACAAGGAGAAGCTTCTTTTGGAAGATGTGATCAAGGCGCTTAAGATTCCCACTCTTCTGGTAGCAGATGCAGGACTTGGAACCATCAATTCGGTGGTTTTAACAGTGGAGTATTTAAAGAAGAAAGGAATCGGAGTCAAAGGGGTCATCCTGAATCATTATAAAGGGGGAACGATGCAGGAGGATAATATTCGTATGATAGAAGAACTTACAAAGCTCCCTGTACTGGCTCTTGTACCGGAAGGTGCAATGGAGCTTGAAATGGATGCGGAAACATTGGCTTCCCTTTATGAATAAGAACAAAAAACGAGTGTATCGGGATAATAATCCGGGTGCACTCGTTTTTTAATCCTCTTCATTTTGGGAGGGTGAAGAAGGAACTTCCCTCCACAAGCTTTGCATCAAAACGAAGATGTCTGGCAGTTGCCTGAGGCTGGCGGATGAGTTCAAGCAGAAGTTCGGCAGCAGCCCGTCCGATGGCTTTCTCGTCCTGGCGGATGTGGGTGAAAAAGCAATTTCCTTCCAGAGTATCCGGGCCGTCGAAGCAGAGGATGGATAAATCGCGCCCAACCTTTCGTCCAATATTCTCCGCTGCCTTTTTGGCAGACACGGCGATGGGATAGTGAAAGGCAAAGATTGCCGTGATTTCCGGGTGTGTCAGAAGATGCTGCTCTATGATGCGGATATGGCTTTCCTCCTGCATACGGTCAGAGGAAAGATTTAGATCGGAAAGCCAGAGATCCTGGTCAAAATGTACCCCTGTTTCCGCACTGAAGGAAATGACAGCATTTAATCGTTCCTGCAGGACATTGTTATAAGTGCCGGGCATCATCAGGCAGATATTTTTGTGCCCATGGGAGAGAATGTAGTTGAGTCCCATTTTTACGGCATCTGTGTTGTTGCTTCCTACGGAATTTTGCTCTATGGAAGGAATATTCTGATCAATAAAAACCAGGGGATAATGATCAATCACAAGCTGCAGAAGCCGGTGATTTAAAAATTTTGAGGTACAGGGAAAAACAATGAGCCCGTCCACACCTGCACTGATCATCTGACGGATGGCAGTTTCTTCAGCCTGCTCCTCATCGTGGGTCAGGGAAAACAGTAAGTTTGCTTTGCCAAGACAGGCATCTGCCACAGCAGTGACCATGGGGACTCCAAAATCAGAGTTTATATTTGTGAAAATCAGCCCTATTTTGGGAAGGGGGGTCTCTCCGGGCTTGTCTGTAAGGAGCAGGGTGTGGACATTTTCGCTGACAAAGGTTCCGCGTCCCTTCTGCCGGATGAGATACCCTTCTTCTGTAAGTATGTTCAGGGCTTTTTTGCTGGTGATCTTGCTCACCTGGAATTGCTCTGCAAGCTTGTTCTCTGTGGGAAGCTGTGCTCCGGGCTGGTACTTTCCGCTGATGATATCGTTTTTCAAAGAAAGATATATTTTTTGATATAAAGGTTCGTTCATGAAAATTCTCCTGTTTTTGTGCTGCTGCAGTAAAAAGACAGCAAAGGAAGCTTTGAGTTGAAAAGATATATATAAGTATAACATATATATTATTTTCTGCAAGGATTTCTTTTCAGCTTTAGATTCGTTACATTTCATGGGAGGGAGGAAAGGACGCCTGTATTAAGCGGGCTGCGGTTTCGAAGCACAAGAAACAGTAAGCTTCCTGTATTTCTGCTAAAAGCGTTCAGAAAATCCGTGAACTCGCCTGGCGACTCAGACAGCACGAATTTTCTGAACAACGCAGGAGCACAGGAAACAAACTGTTTCTAATGCTCCTGCAAATACAGCCTTCTTAATACAGGCATCCTTTCCTCCCGCCCGTGAGATGTAACCCGGATTCCGGATCCTATAAAAGATATTAAAGATATATGTTGACATATCTAATATAACTTGATATGATATTACTATCTTGGAAAGAATCAGAACGGTAAGATAAAAAGAAAGAAAGGATATGCGAAAATATGCTGACAGAAAATATGTTCTTTACAAAAGAAAAACTGAAACGCAATATTGAGAAGCTGGAAGTTCTCCGCTACAGAGAGCATATGGAGATCCCTGTATTTGAAAAAAGCGAGGAGAGCTTTGGAAGAAACGGAGAGCGTCCGGAGGAGATCTCTTTCCCTTATGAGTTTAAGAAAGGTGACTTCTGGCAGGGAAGAGGCAACTATCTCTGGATCAGGCAGAAAGTGGCTGTACCTGCTTCCTGGGCTGGCAGAAAGATTGCCGGGATTTTCAATTTCGGGAAGACAGGAGACGGCTATAATTCCGGCTTTGAAGGTTTGCTGTACCTGGACGGCGCACCGTATACGGGAATCGGATCCTGGCATGAGGAAGTTATTTTCCCGGCGGAAATTGCCGGGAAGGAAATTACTCTGTCCATTCGCCTCTGGGCAGGATTGGAGGGCGGCGGAGAGCCTGTAGTGCAAATTCATCAGTTTAAGCAGGCAGAACTTTGCATTCTGGATGAGACAGCAGATGACTTCTATTATACCAGCCGTGCAATGCTGGAAACCGCAGAGCAGCTTACGGAAAAGGATGCAGTAGGAAGCGCACTTCTTCGTGCGTTAGACAGGGCACATCTTGCAGTAGACTGGCGTGCACAGGGCAGCGAAGCATTTTACACTTCTTTGGAAAAGGCCCTTTCCATTGCAAAAGAGGAAATGAAGACATGCGGCCAGCCAATGCCTGTTACCGTACATACAGTAGGACATTCCCACATTGATGTGGCATGGCTGTGGCAGCTGAAGCATACAAGGGAAAAAGCAGCAAGAACATTTTCCACTGCATTGACATTGATGGAGCAGTACCCGGAATTTGTCTTTCTGCAGTCCCAGCCTCAGCTTTACAAATATATTAAGGCGGATTACCCGGATATTTATGAAAGAATCAAGAAGGCGGTTGCAGCAGGAAACTGGGAGCCAAACGGCGGTATGTGGGTGGAATCAGACTGTAATATCGTCTCCGGAGAATCCCTTGTCCGTCAGTTCCTGAAAGGAAGGGAATTTTTCCAGAAGGAATTCGGCGCAGTATCCAATGCACTGTGGCTTCCGGATGTATTCGGATACAGCTGGGCACTTCCCCAGATTCTGAAAAAATCCGGCATTGATGTCTTTATGACCATTAAAATAAGCTGGAACCAGTATAATCAGATGCCACATGATACTTTCATGTGGCGCGGAATCGACGGAACAGAAGTATTGACACATTTTATGTCAACTCCATCCATTGATGATTGCGGAGGATATACTTATAACGGAAAAATTGATCCGAAATCCGTAATGGGCGCCTGGGATCTGTATCATGACAAAGAAGTCAACAATGATCTTCTTTTGGCTTACGGACACGGAGACGGCGGCGGCGGTGTAAACCGTGATATGCTGGAAATGGGTAGACATTTGCGTGAGATGCCGGGACATCCCACAGTTGTGCCCGGAAAAGCCGGAGAATATTTTGACAGACTTGTGGAGCGTGTCAAAGATACAGACAGATATGTTCATACCTGGGACGGAGAATTATATCTGGAATACCATCGCGGAACCTATACTTCTCAGGCGAGAAATAAGCGGTACAACAGAAAGACAGAACTTCTTCTTAGAGAAACCGAGTGGCTGTCCACCATGGCTTCCGCGAAAAAGAATTCCTGGGATGCTTACGAAAAAGAGCAGCTGGACAGCGCATGGGAGATTCTTTTAAGAAACCAGTTCCATGACATTATTCCGGGCTCTTCCATCCATGAAGTGTATGAAGATTCCAGGGAGGAATATGAGCAGGCTCTGGAGATCTTAAATGGAGTAAAAGGACGTGCTCTGGAAGTTCTTGCAGGAGATTCCGCGGAAGACAGGGCAGTGATCGTAAACAGCAGCAGCTTTGACAGAAACGATCTTGCATTTGTAGAGGATACCCGGGAGCTGGGAGCAGGAACCTGGTATGACGGAGACGGAAATGCCCTGAAGACCGTCCGTGAAGAGTCTGGCTGGCTTGTGGAAGCCGGGCTTGTGAAGGCAAATTCCCTGAAAAATATTTATTTCCGCAAGGATGATGTTTCGGAGAGCTTTTTGGCAGGCGATTTTGCAGGTGAAGCAGATACCCCGTATTATCATGTGGTATGGAACGAAAAGGGACAGATGGTTTCCCTGTATGATAAAGAAAACAGCAGAGAAGTGATCCCGGAGGGCAGTGTGGGCAATCAGTTTGTCGTTTATGAGGATCGTCCGCTGCGGTTTGATGCCTGGGATATTGACCTGTTTTATAAGGAAAAGGCCTATGAGGTGGAAGAACTTCAGTCTGCGGCTGTGGAAACTTCCGCTCTTCGGACAGATGTGAAAATGACCTGGAAATATCAGAATTCTGTAATTCAGCAGGAAATCCGCTTCTATCATAATGACAGAAGAATCGATTTCGTGACAAATGTGGATTGGAACGAGCATCAGCAGCTTCTGAAGGTGCTGTTCCCTGTGGATGTGAGAAGCACAGAAGCAGTATTTGATATCCAGTATGGAAATGTCAAACGTCCTACTCACGGAAATACAAGCTGGGATATGGCGAAGTTTGAGATGGTGGGACATCAGTGGGCAGATATTTCTGAGACGGGCTATGGTGTCAGCTTGATGAATGACTGCAAATACGGCTACAGTGCATTTGACAATGTTCTGGGCTTATCTCTGATTAAATCCGGTGTTTATCCGGATACACAGGCAGACCAGGGATCCCATACCTTTACCTATGCTCTGTATCCTCACAGCGGAAGCTGGCAGGAGGCAGGCGTGGCCAAGAGCGCATGGCATCTGAACAATCCCCTTTATGCAGTATGGGGCAGCATAGAGACAGAAAGCACATTCTGCAGGGCATCTGTAGAAAACGTGATGATCGACAGTGTGAAAAAAGCAGAAAACGGAGAGGAGATCATCATCCGTATTCACGAATATGAAGGTATGAGAAATCACTGCGCTTTGGAAACCGGCTTTAAGGTGCAGGCATGGAGAGAAGTAAATCTCATGGAAGAAGCTTCCGGAGAATGGCAGACCGGCGAACTTGCATTCACAGTGAAACCATACGAGATTAAGTCATTTGCAGTACGTACTGAAAAATAAAGAGAAAAGAACTGATAAGGCAGATGCAGCGGAGTGTAACGCTGCATCTGCTTTTTACGGTGGGTCTGCTGAGAGGTACAGTTTTCTGATTGCTGCATTGACAAGCTTCCCTGCCGTATGATACACTCGAGCCAATAAAAGAATGATTTTACGGAAGGAAAAAATGTAATGAAAGAAACTCTGATCATACTCGGAACAGGGAATGCAACGGTGACAAAATGCTATAACACCTGCTTTGCCATAAAAAAAGAAGAAGAGTACTTCCTGGTAGATACCGGGGGCGGAAATGGAATTTTAGCCCAATTGGAAAAATCGGAAATTCCCATGGAGAAGATCCATCATATTTTTATCAGCCATGAACATACGGACCATATTTTAGGGCTGATATGGCTGATCCGTATGATCGCAACGCGCATGAAAAACGGGAAATATGAAGGGAATCTGAATATCTACTGCCATGAAGAATTAAAGGAGACGATTCTGACCATTGTACGCCTTACAGTACAGAAAAAGTTCTATGACATGATCGGGCAGCGGATTTTCTTCCATATCATCGGGGATGGAGAGCAGCGGGAGATCATGGGATATGAGCTTACCTTTTTTGATATCCGCTCCACAAAGGCGAAGCAGTTTGGCTTTACCACGACCCTTAAAAACGGAAAGAAATTCACCTTTATCGGGGACGAAAACTTTCAGGAGCACGAAGCTATCTATGTGGAACATGCGGACTGGTTTCTCCATGAAGCATTTTGCTTATATGAGCAGAGAGACATCTTTAAGCCCTATGAAAAACATCATGCTACCGTGAAAGAAGCCTGCGAGACAGGAGAGCGCTTCGGGGTGAAAAATCTGATCCTGTACCATACGGAAGATAAAAATATAGAAAAGCGCAAGGAACTGTATACAGCAGAAGGAAAACAGTATTACTCCGGAAATCTGCTGATTCCGGATGATCTGGAACGGTTGGAATTATAACAGAAGGATGAGACGGAAACGTTAAAAAAGAGAGTTATCGTGGAGAGGTGCGGCAAATGTGCCGGACGAACTCCTGGATAACTCTTTTTTTCTACTCTTTAAATCTACTGGAAGAAAAGGATAGGCAGAGAAATGCTGCTTATATTCCGGGCATGGCCTGTAGGGGATTTAATCCCGGGCTGCGGCAGAGTAAACAATATTTCCGCCGCAAAGTGTATAGTGGATTTTTCCCTGAAGCTTCCTTCCTTTAAATGGCGTATTGGAGGATTTGGACGCAAAGGTTTCCGGTACCCACTCTTCTTCCGGGTTAAAAATAATCAGGTCCGCAGGAGCATTTAGTTCAATGGAGCCTCCGGGAAGGTGATAAAGCTCTGCAGGATTAACGGTCATCTTTTCCAAAAGTTCCATAAGAGTCAGGTATCCCGGTTTTACCAGAGACGTGATCCCCAGGCTGAAGGCAGTTTCCAGTCCGATAATGCCGCTTGGAGCCTGGGTAAGGGGCCTTGATTTTTCTTCAGAGCTATGGGGAGCGTGGTCCGTTGCAATCAGGTCAATGGTTCCGTCCCGAAGTCCTTCAATAATGGCCTGCCTGTCTTTTTCCGTGCGCAGAGGCGGGTTCATTTTAGCCAGGGTACCGTGAATTCGTACCGCATCCTCTGTAAGGGTAAAATGGTGGGGCGTTGCCTCTGCATGGATGTTGGCTCCCAGGGCTTTTGCAGTGCGGACAAGTGTCACGGAATTTCCGGAGCTGATATGCTGGATTACCGTATGTGCGCCGGAATGAAGGGCAAGCATACAGTCACGGGCAACTAAAACCTCCTCTGCCATGGCGGGGGAGCCGCCGATTCCAAGGTCACGGGAAACCTTTCCCTGATTGATTCCGTTGTTTGTGATAAAGTCCGGATCTTCCTCATGGAGGCTGATGGGAAGCCCGAGAGCAGCCGCTCTTTCCATGGCTCTGTAGCAGAGAACAGCATCCTTTAAAGGAATTCCGTCATCCGTAAAACCGCAGGCGCCGGCCTCCTTCAGCTCCTCCATGGAGGTCAGTTCCTGTCCCTGAAGCTTGCGGGAAACAGCGGCTGTCTGGTAAATGCGGATGGATTCCTCTTTCCCTCTTTTTAGAATATCTGCTAAAACAGGAACAGAATCTACGACAGGAGAGGTATTGGCCATACAGATAACAGAGGTAAAGCCGCCTTTTGCTGCAGAGCGGGCTCCTGTATGGATGTCCTCCTTATAAGTAAATCCCGGGTCACGGAAATGGACATGGGTGTCCACAAGGCCGGGGGCGATGGTAAGCCCTTCGGCGTCCAGAACTTCCTCCTGCCCATCCGGGGAAAGAAAGCCTATTTCCCGGATGATGCTGTTTTCTATACGGATATCTGCTTTTTTAATTTCTTTTGTTCGTGGATTCACGATGGTACCATTTTTTATGATCATAAATGAATTCTCCTTGATTTTCTGGAAATGTTTCGTGCTGAAACCAGTATAGAGAATCTTAAGAGGGGCTGTCAAGGAAAAAATTAGTGCTTTTGGGAATTGACAAATCCAGTACTATCCTTTACAATGATATTCAGATTTGTGAGAGGGGTGAAAGGATGAAGAGATAATTTACTTTTGAAAACATGAAGCTTATTATTTGCAGTATTTTTGTTTCCCAGAGACAAATACTGCTTAGTCATGTTGCCAAAAGTGGATTATGTCTTCATAACCCCTCTTTTTTGATGCATAGATGTGGTACGGGTGCTTTGGATACAAGCGCCGGCGGAAAAGAGCATATCAGACAGATGGAAGGTTATGACACAGAATTCGGGATCATTTGGCAGCAGATGGTTCTTTTTTTTTTGGAACCATGGGAAGAAAGGATGAGGTAAATGGCACAGATTTGTGTATCAGATCTTACATTTTGTTATGAGGGAAGCTTTGCTCCTGTTTTTGAAAATGTCTCTTTTTCGGTGGATACCAACTGGAAGCTGGGGTTTATCGGCAGGAACGGAAAGGGAAAAACCACATTTCTAAACCTTTTGCTTGGAAAATATGAATATGAGGGAAGCATTGCCGCATCAACGGTTTTCGATTACTTTCCTTATAAGATTTCTCCCGGAGACTTTGAAAAATGCAGTGCGGATTTTTATGAAAAGCTAAAACCGGGATGCGAATTTTGGAGGGTGGTATGTGAGCTTGAGAAGCTGGAGGCTGACGGGGAGATTTTGTACAGGCCTTTTTGTACATTAAGCCATGGAGAACGGACGAAGGTGATGCTTGCAATTTTGTTTTCCGGGGAAAATGATTTCCTTCTGATCGACGAGCCCACCAACCATCTGGATCAGGCATCCAGAGAAATCGTAAAGAAATATCTCAGGCAGAAAAAAGGCTTTATTCTGGTATCCCACGACCGGGATCTTCTGGATGCCTGTGTAGATCATGTTCTGGTCTTAAATCGATGTTCTATAGAGATTCAGGCCGGGAATTTTTCCAGCTGGTGGGAAAACAAAAGCCGAAAGGATGTATTTTCTCAAAGTGAGAATGAGAAGCATAAAAAAGAGATTGAAAAGCTGAAAAAAGCCTCTGCGCAGACAAGGCAGTGGGCTGAGAAAAGTGAAGCGGGTAAGATTGGGTTTGACCCTATCAAGGATCCGGGACACGGAGGAAGAAGAGCCTATATCGGAGCAAAAACAAAGAAAATGCAAAGCCGCGTTAAGCAGATCGAGCAGCGCATGGACCGTGAGATCCAGGAGAAGGAAGGACTCCTGATGGATCTGGAAATTCCGGCGGATCTCAGGCTGATCCCTTTGGAACATTACAAAAAGACACTGATCCAGGCAAAAGAGTATGGAATACAATACCCGGAGGCCAGCCTTCCTGTTTTTTCGGATCTTACGCTGGAGCTGCACCAGGGAGAGCGGATTTTTCTTAACGGAAAAAACGGGTGCGGCAAATCAAGCCTGATAAAAGCCATTCTGGCACATGTATCAGGAGATGCAGGGGAACGTAGGGGGATGATAGAAACAGGAACGCTTATGACAGCCCCCAATCTGGTGATTTCCTATGTAAATCAGGATACTTCTTTTTTGAAGGGGAATATCAGGAGTTTTTGTAAAGAAAGAAATCTGGAGGAGAGTCTGTTCTTTGCAATTCTGCGGCAGCTTGATATGGAAAGGGAGCAGTTTGCCAAAAATATGGAGGATTTTTCCGAGGGCCAGAAGAAAAAGGTTCTGATGGCAGCCAGCCTGATGGCTCCTGCGCATGTATATATCTGGGATGAACCGCTGAATTATATTGATGTTTTTTCCAGGATGCAGGTGGAAAAACTGATTCTTACCTATCAGCCAACCATGCTGATCGTGGAGCATGATGTTCGATTCAGGGAGAAGCTTGCTACTTCTGTGATCGACCTGTAGCTGTGCTCTGCCTGCTGCCGGCGAAATGGCAATGATGATTTCATAGCCCGGAAAATGCTTTCGGGCTTGTATGGAGAGGAGAGAGGATAAAATGACAAAAGTTTCCGCTTATATACGGAAATACTGGTATATGTATGCGGCTGCCCTGATCTGTATGGTGATCCAGGTAGGGCTGGATATGGTATCGCCCCAGGTAACGGCGCGTCTTATTGACGATGTACTGGGAAAAGGAAAAACAGGGCTTCTTCCGGGGCTTTTGCTGATGATCTTTATCATCGGTACAGGCAGGGCACTGTTTGGATACTGGAAGGAATTTCTTTTTGACAAAACTGCTTCGCGGATCGGAAACGGAATCCGCCAGACCCTGTTTACCCACATCCAGGGGCTTTCTGTGGATTATTTTGACAGGACAAACACAGGAGAGCTGATGTCAAGAGTGAAGGATGATGTGGATAAAATATGGAATGCAGTGGGATATGTGGGGATGCTTGTTCTGGAAGTGACCATCCATACTTCCATTATTCTGGTGTGTATGTTCCGCCTGAACAGAGAATTGTTTATTATTCCTGTGATCGCCATGCCTCTTGTGGCGGTTACGGCCATTATCCTGGAGAACCGTCTTGGGAAGGTTTATGAAGAAATCAGCGAAGAAAATGCAGTGCTGAACACTGTGGCTCAGGAAAACATTTCCGGGGTACATACAGTCAAGGCTTTTGCCAGAGAACCCTTTGAGATCAAAAAGTTTTTATCCCATAACCAGCGGTACTATGAGCTGAATATGAAGCAGTCCAAAGTATTAATGCGCTATCAGCCGCTGTTCCAGCTTGTGAGCAGGCTGCTTCCTATTATTGCAGTCATTTACGGTGGCTTCCTCGTGATCGACGGAAGTATTACCCTTGGAACCCTTGGAGCTTTTTCGGAATACTGTACCAACATTGTGTGGCCCATGGAAATGTTGGGCTGGCTTTTGAATGACCTTGCCTCCGGCGTGGCTTCCAACGGGAAGATTCAGAAAATTTTTGCACAGCAGTCTGCGATTCCGGAGCCGGAATCCCCGGTTTCTTTAAAACAGCCGGAGAATGCCTCCCTGGAATTTGACCGCGTAACCTGGAAGGTAGAGGATAAAACCATCCTGAAAGAGGTTTCCTTTACCCTGGAACCGGGGAAGACCCTTGGAATCATGGGGGCAACAGGTTCCGGAAAGACATCCCTCGTACAGCTTCTGATGCGGCTTTTTGACGTGACAGAGGGGGAAATCCGTATTGGAGGAATTGATATCCGCAGGCTTTCCCTGGAAGAGCTGCGCAGATTTGCCGCTCCGGTTTTGCAGGATGTGTTTCTGTTTTCAGATACCGTGAGAGCCAATATCAGCATGGGGTGTAAGGAACAGCCTTCCGATGAGGAAATCTGGAGGGCACTGAAAGATTCCTGTGCAGAGGAATTTATCCGGGAGTTAAAGGAGGGGCTGGATACGCTGATCGGAGAGCGGGGAATCGGTCTGTCCGGCGGACAGAAACAGAGAATCAGTATGGCCAGGGCTTTTGTGAGGCATGCACCTCTTCTCATTCTGGATGATTCCACTTCGGCGCTTGACATGGAAACTGAAAGGGAGATCCAAAGTCTCCTTGCAGAGAAAAAAGGCCAGACCAGCCTGATCATTGCCCACAGGATTTCTGCAGTATGCCATGCGGACGAGATTATTGTCCTGGAGGAGGGAAAGGTGAAAGAGCGGGGAACCCACAGGCAGTTAATGGAAAAAAAAGGTTATTACTACGAAACGTATCTGTCCCAGTACGGAGCAGAAGAGGGGAGGGAAGAAAAATGTCTGTAAATGCAGTGAAAGAGGATGAGCAGCTGACCCAGGTGGCTCAGAGAGTTACACTGTTTCGGCTTCTTCGCTATTTGCTGGGTTATAAGAAACAGATTGCTGCTGTTCTTGTGATGATGGGAATCAGCATTGGGATCATTCTGGCCAATCCTCTGCTGATTGAGCGTGCAATCGATGTCTATATTGCAAAGAAAGATGCCCACGGGCTTGTGCGGCTTGGAATTTTTGCAGTGTGCCTGAATGTTCTGCTGATCCTGCTTATTAAGGCCAGAATGTATCTGATGGCAAAAATCTCAAATCAGGTACTGCTGGTCATCCGGCAGGAACTGTACACCCACATTCAGACCCTGGGTTTTTCCTTTTTTAACAGCAGGCCTACGGGAAAAATCCTGGCAAGGGTGATCGGAGATGTAAACTCTTTAAAGGATGTGCTGACAAATTGTGTGACCACCCTGATTCCGGAGTTTCTGACGATCTGTGCAGTGGTGGGGATTATGCTTGCCAAGGACTGGAGGCTGGCGCTTGCCGCTCTTTTAAGTATTCCTCTGATGATCGTCGGCGTATGGACGGTCCAGAGCCGGGCACATATCCGCTGGCAGATCTATCGGAAAAAAGGGTCGAACATGAATGCTTTTGTACATGAAGATCTGTCCGGCATGCGGGTGGTGCAGAGCTTCTGTGCACAGGAGCAGACGCAGAAGACGTTCCGTCAGCTTCTGAAGGAGCATGGAGAGGCTTTTGTAAATGCCTGCCGCCTGGCGGACGCTTTCGGCCCGATTGTGGATTTCTGCTGGGGACTTAGTACCCTGCTCCTTTATTTTGTGGGAGTGAACAGGATTCTGGACGGGCGTTCCAGCATCGGAGTCCTCATTGCCTTCGGGTCCTATATTTCCATGTTCTGGCATCCTGTACTGAACCTCAGTAATTTCTATAACCAGCTTATCACCAATCTTGCAGGCGCTGAGCGTATTTTTGAAATCATTGATACCCCTGCGGATATTGTAAATCAGGAAAATGCGGTTTCGCTGCCCGGGATTTCGGGAGAGGTGACTTTCTCCCATGTGGACTTTTCTTATGAGGACGGAATTCCTGTTCTGAAGGATGTGAGTTTTCAGGTGAAACCGGGAGAGCGCATTGCTCTGGTAGGCCCTACGGGAGCAGGGAAAACGACGATCATTAATCTGATCGCCCGCTTTTTTGACGTAAAGGGCGGCGGGGTGCTGATTGACGGCCGGGATGTGCGGGAGATTACGCTGGAAAGCCTCCGCAGCCGGCTTGGAATCATGACCCAGGAAAACTTTTTGTTTTCCGGTACAGTGAAAGAAAATATCCGCTACGGAAAACTGGATGCATCCGATGAAGAAATTATTGCTGCAGCCAAGGCGGTACATGCTCATGAATTCATTATGGAAATGGAAAAAGGATATGACACGGTATTGAAGGAGCGGGGCGCCGGATTATCTGTAGGGCAGAAGCAGCTTTTGGCGTTTGCAAGGACGCTGGTTTCAAAGCCTGCCATCCTGATCCTGGATGAAGCCACCTCAAGCATTGATACCAGAACAGAGCTTCTGGTGCAGGCAGGAATCGAGACACTTCTAAAGGATCGGACCTCTTTTGTAGTGGCACATCGTTTGTCAACGATTCGAAGCGCAGATCGGATTTTTGTCATTGATGACTGTAAGATTAAGGAAATGGGAAGCCACTTTGAGCTGATGGAGAAAAAAGGAGCGTATTATCAATTGTATATGGCACAGTTTTCTCAAATTCAGTGATAAGCAGGGAAAAATGAAGATAGGAAGGAAGATGGTGAGAATATGAAGATTAAGCTGATTGCCAGCGATCTTGACGGCACTCTTTTGACAGACAAAAAAGAGATTACCCCTTTTACCAGAGAAATATTGCAGAAGGCGGCAGAACAGGGGATTTGGTTTGTACCTGCCACAGGCCGTGCCTTTAGCTCCATTCCCGGGGAGGTGCTGACGCTTCCCAAAACGGAGTATGTGATTACCTCCAATGGGGCTGCCATTTATTCTATTTCAAAGAAAAAGAGGATTTATGAGCGGCTGCTGCAGAGAGAGGCTGTGGAGAAGGTGCTGAAGCTTCCGATTCCTCCGGAAGCTGCGTTGGAGGCCTTTGTGGAAGGCGTTCCTTATTCGTCTGAGGAATATATTCTTCATGCAGAGGATTACGGCGCTACGGAATACGGAGCAGAGTATGTGAGGAAAACCAGAAAAGGCGTGCCGGATATTCGTGCTTTTGTGAAAGAACATGCAGGGAAACTGGACAGCCTTTCTTTTGTCTGCGCAGACAAAGAAAAAAAAGAGGCATTGCGCCGCTGCCTGGAGCAGGAAGTCCCCGGAGTCTATGTGACTTCTTCGGTTCCCCACATGCTGGAAATAGGCAATGAGGATGCGGGAAAAGGAAAAACGCTGAAATATCTTCTGAAGTTTCTGGGGATTTCCTCTAAGGAAGCCATGGCATTCGGGGATGCAGATAATGATATTGATATGCTGAAAGAAGCTGCCTATGGCATTGCGATGGAAAACGGAACAGAAAGCTGTAAGCAGGCAGCCTTCTCCATTACAGGCACAAATAATGAGGATGGAGTGGCAAGGGCGATTCTTTCCTTGGCAATCGGATGATGGATACACCGCCCATTCAAAGTAATAATGCTTTTATTTTATTCTGCCCCGGGAGTATTTTCCCGGGGCGGTTTTTGTAATATTATGCTTTAAGCTTAGCGTTAAAGTCAGCCATAACTTCGGAAATTTTGATCTGCTGCGGACAGACTGCTTCGCAGCTTCTGCAGGCGAGGCAGGCACTCGGGCGCTTCTCTTCCGGAACTGCCTGGAGAGCCATGGGGGCAATGAATCCGCCGCCTGTGAAAGTATGCTCATTATATAATTTCAGAAGCGCGGGAATGTCCAGTTCCTGAGGGCAGTGGTCTGTACAGTAATGGCAGGCTGTACAGGGAACGCCGTTGACCATCTTATCTGCAATGCCCAGAAGTGTTTTCATTTCATTGTCATCTAATGGCTTTTCGGTTTCAAAGGTATGGATATTGTCCTCTACCTGGGCAAAGTTGGACATACCGGAAAGAATCATGGCTACTTCCGGAATGGACTGCAGGAAACGGAATGCCCATGCAGGGATTCCTTCTTCCGGACGGAGAGACTTCAGGGTTTCCGTATCTTTTTCAGAAAGGGAAGCAAGCCTGCCGCCGCGAAGAGGCTCCATGACCCATACGGGAAGATGATATTCCTTCAGGAGTTCTATTTTTTCTTTGGCATTCTGGAAGGACCAGTCTATGTAATTTAGCTGAATCTGGCAGAATTCCATATGCTTGCCGTATTTATCCAGGAAACGCTTCATCACATCATAGCTTCCGTGTGCGGAGAAACCAAGATGGCGGATTCTGCCGTTTTCCTTCTGCTTCATAAGATACTCAAAAATGCCGTATTTCTCGTCAAGGTATGCGTCAATGTTCATCTCGCAGACATTGTGGAACAGATAGAAGTCAAAGTATTCCACGCCGCATTTTACAAGCTGCTTTTCAAAAATTTCTTCTACTTTGTCCATATTGGAAAGGTCATATCCCGGGAACTTTGTGGCAAGATAGAAACTCTCCCTTGGATATTTGCTTAAGATCTTTCCCATGGCAAGCTCGGAATTACCGCTGTGGTATCCCCAGGCTGTGTCAAAATAGTTGACACCGTGCCGGATGGCGTATTCTGTCATCTCTGCAGCAGCAGCTTCATCGATGTTGGCATCTCCTTCGCCTGTAACCGGCAGACGCATGGTTCCCATGCCAAGCTGAGATAATTTTAAATCCTGAAAATTTTTGTAGATCATATTGATAAACTCCTTTCTATTTTAGAAATCATTATTTTTAAAAAATCAGTCCCAGGTAAGGATCCCGGTTTTCATGGCTTCCTCATACCGTGAGATTTTGTAATCCAGACGGGAAATGGCCTGCTGAATGGTTTCCATTTGCTTTTGAAGCTGTTCCCGCTGGGTGGTCAGCAAAAGCTTCCTCTGTGCAATGGTCTGATCCCCTTCCCGGGCCAGCTTCACATATTCCGTAATAGCCTCTACAGGCAGTCCGGCGCTTCGCATACATTTGACAAGCTCGATCCAGCCGCAGTCTTCCGGTGTATAATCCCTCAGCCCGCTTTTTGTGCGGTGAACAGGAGGGATTGCTCCGATGCGTTCATAATAGCGGAGTGTGTCCTGGGTTAAATTGTATTTTTTACTTGCTTCGGAAATAGTCATGGAATCTCCTTCCGATATTTCTTTTTTTGAACAGACATTGCAGGATTCATTCACTATGTCAGTATAACACTTGGAGTCTGCTCCAGGTCAATAGCTTTCTTTTGAAAAATGTGATTTATTTTAACTGGAAATTACAACTTCATGGAAAAGTGTGCTATAATGGGTGAAGCAAACGAGAAAACAAAATAAATATAACGGAGGAAGGTATTATGAGAAAAAGAAGCATACTCAATGCGATTATTTGCAGTATATGCCTGATCGCGTCCAGTGCAGTTCCTGCTATGGCAGATTCTATGAAGGTGGTTACCCTTGGCGCTGATTTAAGCGAAGATCAGAAGAATACCATGATGAGGTATTTTAAGGTGGACAGCAGCCAGGTACAGATACTGACTATTACCAACCAGGATGAGAGAGATCATTTAAGTGCATATGTTCCCCTGGAGCAGATCGGAAGCAGAACCGTAAGCTGTGCCTATGTAAAACCAACACAGTCCGGCGGAATCAAGGTTCGTACAGCCAACTTAAACTGGGTAACCTGCAACATGATCGCAACCACGCTTTCCACTTCCGGTGTGAGCAACTGTGAAGTCGTTGCAGCCTGCCCGTTTGAAGTATCCGGTACAGGAGCGCTGACAGGTATTATGATGGCTTATGAGACAGCCAGCGGCGAGCAGCTTGATACCACGAAGAAAGAGCTTGCCACCCAGGAAATGGTAGTAACCGGAAACCTTGCACAGCAGGTAGGACAGGATGACGCAACCAATATCATCAATGAAGCGAAAATGCAGATCCTTTCCGGCAATGTTCAGAATGCAGATGAGATTTACAACATTGTTGTGAATATTGCGGAACAGAATAATATGCAGGTAGACGATGAGCAGCTTAATAAGATCGTTTCCCTTCTGGAACAGATCGCACAGCAGAATTATAATTACGATGAAATGAAAGAGACATTGGAGAATGTAGAGCAGAATGTGACAGGCGAATCTTCCGGCGACGACTTTGTAGAAGATGACGGCGATGACGCAAGCGACGAAGACAGTATTGTAGATGATCTGGATGAGAGCATTCTGGGCGAAGATGTCATTGCAGGCTCCACAGAGGATCCCTCCCTTGCAGAAGAGACTCAGGGCGAATCTTCAGGAGAGGATTGGTATACAGAGGATAACGGGGAAGACGGCAGTGACGGAGAGGAAGTTGAAGAGGTTCCGGAGGATGACATGACAGGCGAAGAAACTCCGGATACAGAAGGGGAACAGGAAATTACGCCGGACAGCCTGGGAGAAGATGCGAGAAAACTTTATGACCGTGCAGAGAAATTCTGCAAAGGGGAATATGAAGGGGATGCAGAGGCACTTGCAGAGTCCATGGACGGCGCTGTGGCAGTCGTTACTTTAGACGAAGAGACAGGCAAGAACTTAAAAGAACGCGTTCTGAAGGAGTACCTTAAGATTCTTGCAGATGACGCTGCTTCTTATGTATCCGCTGACACGGATCTTTACATGACTCCGGAGCTGAATATGCTGAATGATGCTATGATGAAGATTTTCGGACTGACAGTAGATGACAGCGGACAGCCGGATATCCTTTCCCTTCAGACTGCAGAAGAGAAACAGAAACTTTATGATGAGACAATGATCTTCTTTGAAGGCCTTTACGGCGAAAGCGTAAAATCCTACAGTGAGGTACTGGATAACACCGCTGAGACCGGAACTGAGGAAGAAACCGACGGAGAAAGCTATGAGGAAATTCCGGAAGATACAGGCGAGGAGTACTATGAGGAGATTCCGGAGGAATAAATCAGATTTTTAAATGTAATATATAGAAATAACGGCAGGGCATTGCATAGAGACTTATGCAGTGTCCTGTTGTCTTTTTAATTATGAACTTTTTATGATTTCCGTGGTTCTGATGCGGGAATGACTGGAAAAAGCATATATTCTGTGTTAAAATGTAGAGAAATCTTTGGAGACCAGGAGGAATAAAAAATGGGCTTGGCAGTGGTCACACTGAAAAAGGGAGAAGGACGGGTTCTGAAATCCGGTGGAATGTGGATTTTTGATAATGAGATCGCAAGTATTATGGGAAGCTTTGTAAATGGCGATGTGGTGCTTGTGAAGGATTTTGACGGCTATCCTCTTGGCAGAGGCTATATCAATACGAATTCAAAAATTACGATCCGTCTTCTTTCAAGGGACGAGCATCAGAAGATCGACAGGGATTTTTTTGAACAGCGTGTCCGTGATGCATGGGAATACAGAAAAAAAGTGGTGGATACCGGCTGCTGCAGGGTGGTCTTCGGGGAAGCGGATTTTCTTCCGGGACTGGTGATCGATAAGTTTTCCGATGTATTGGTGGTACAGTCCCTTGCCCTTGGAATTGACCGATGGAAAGAAGAAATCGTGGATATGGTGAAAAACGTCCTGGCAGAGGACGGAATCATGATCCGGGGCGTATATGAGAGAAGTGATGCCAAGGTCCGCGCTCAGGAGGGCATGGAGCTTTATAAGGGATTTATGGGACCGGAGTTTCCCACTATGGTGGAAATTCTGGAAAACGGGGTAAAATATAAGGTAGATGTAAAAGACGGACAGAAGACGGGATTTTTCCTGGATCAGAAGTACAACAGACTTGCGATACAGAAGCTTTGTAAAGATGTCAGAGTGCTGGATTGTTTTACCCATACAGGTTCGTTTGCACTGAACGCAGGAATTGCCGGAGCGAAAAGTGTTACCGGGGTGGATGCATCCCAGCTTGCTGTCGATCAGGCAGAAGAAAATGCCAGGCTGAACGGTCTGGAGGACAGAGTGAAATTTATCTGCAGGGATGTTTTTGAACTTTTGCCGGAGCTGGAGGAGAAGGGAGAGAAATTTGACCTGGTGATTCTGGATCCCCCTGCTTTTACAAAATCCAGAAACTCCGTAAAAAATGCAGTGAAAGGTTATAGGGAGATCAATTTAAGGGCTATGAAGCTTGTGAAGGACGGCGGTTTTCTGGCAACCTGTTCCTGTTCCCATTTTATGACATATGAATTATTTACCCAGACTATCGGACAGGCGGCGCGGAATGTTCATAAGCGCCTGCGTCAGGTGGAATACAGAACCCAGGCACCGGATCATCCTATTTTATGGGCAAATGACGAATCCTACTATCTGAAATTCTATATTTTCCAGGTATGCAGCGATAGATAAGAGAAAGTGAGGAATGAATATGAGTTTTCATGAAGTAAAAGCAGAAGAACTGAATATGAACCCTTTTACCAAGATTGGGAAGGAGTGGCTGCTGATTACAGCAGGTACAGAAGAGAAATGCAACACAATGACTGCCAGCTGGGGCGCAATGGGTGTGATGTGGGGGAAAAATGCCGTAACCGTATATATTCGCCCGCAGCGGTACACCAAGGAATTTGTGGATAAGGAAGACACCTTCACCATATCCGTTCTTGGGGAGAACTACCGAAAAGCCCTGAATTACTGCGGAACCGTAACCGGAAAAGGAATCGATAAGATCAAAGAGGCAGGCCTTACTGCTTACGGTGTGGATAAAACCGTAGGAATCGCCGAGGCTGACCTGATTCTGGTGTGCAAAAAGATGTATCAGGATAACATCAAACCGGAATGCTTTACAGAAACGGCTCATGATGAAAAATGGTATCCCCAGAAGGATTATCATACCATGTATATTGCGGAGGTCGTGAAAGTTCTGGTAAGAGATAACATGTAACGTCTTACAGATTGTGACATAAGAACTATGGAGAAAGAAGGAATTTCATGAGAGAAAAGTTTATCAAATTCATGCAGGGCAGGCATGGGGTGGACGATTATGCGAAGTTTACCATGGGGGTGGCGATTGTCTCCATCATCCTGTCGATTTTTATAAGGAAAGGAAGTTTCCTTGGCGCACTGTTGGATACGATAGGACTTTTGGCAATAATCTATACTTACTACCGGATCTTGTCCCGGGATCTTGGCAAACGCTATCAGGAGAACCAGAAATATCTGGAAAAAACCAATAAGCTCCGGATACGTTTTCGCAAAGAAAAGAGTATGATGAAGCAGAGAAAAACACATCATATCTATACATGCCCGGGATGCGGTCAGAAGATCCGTATTCCAAGGGGAAAGGGAAAAATCGAGATTGAGTGTCCCAAGTGCCATACCAAATTCGTGAAGAAGAGCTGATTCTGCGTGGAGGTAGTATGTTCGGTTATATAGTGATAAACAAGCCGGAGATGAAGTTTAAGGATTTTGACATGTATTGTTCCTTTTACTGCGGGCTTTGCAGGGAATTGCGGGAAAAATACGGGATTGCAGGTCAGATCAGCCTGAATTACGATCTGACCTTTGTGATTCTGCTGCTGAGCGGTTTATATGAGCCGCCTGTCCGCAAAGGGACGACACGCTGCATTATCCATCCGGTGGTGAAACAGACGGTCAGAAAGAATGTAATGACAGAATATGCGGCAGATATGAACCTGCTTCTTACTTATTATAAGTGCATGGATGACTGGAATGATGAGCAGAAGGTGCTCCGCCTTGGCTACGCCAGGCTTTTGAAGGGTGGAAGCCGGAGAACCGGGGACGCTTACAGGGAAAAAACAAAGAAGATCGTTTCTTTGCTGGAACAGCTGTCTGCATGGGAAAAGGCCGGGGAGACGGATATTGACAAAATGGCCGGCTGCTTTGGCGGTATTATGGAAGAGATTTTTGCTTACAAGCAGGATAACTGGGAACCCACACTTCGAAAGATGGGATTTTATCTGGGAAAATTTATTTACCTTCTGGATGCATACGATGATGTGGAAAAAGACGCAGAAACAGGAAATTACAATCCCTTTTCCAAAGATTATATAATGGAAGGGTTTGAAGAGCGGGTGCGCAAGCTCCTAATGATGATGATGGCAGAAGCCTGCAGGGAATTTGAGAAGCTTCCTATTATAAAATATGCGGATATTCTGCGGAACATTTTGTATTCCGGCGTCTGGTGCCGTTTTCAGGCAGTGACTGAGAAACGTAAGGGCAGTAAGTGTGCCGGAAATCAAAGCCCCGGAGAACATGCAGCGGCTGCGAAGCAGGGAGGAACAGGAGAAAAAACATGTTAGATCCATATAGCGTTCTTGGCGTTTCCAGGAATGCCTCTGATGAGGAAATCAAAAAGGCATACAGGCGTTTGAGCAGGAAATATCATCCTGATGCGAATATTAACAATCCGAATAAAGACCAGGCGGAAGAAAAGTTTAAAGAGGTTCAGCAGGCATATGACCAGATTATGAGAGAACGGGAGTATGGAAGCAGTGCAGGCACTTCCGGAGGTTTCGGAGGCTTTGGCGGTTTTGGCGGCCAGGGCAGCAGTACCTATCAGGATGAAGAAGCTATGCGCAGGCAGGCTGCTGCAAACTATGTGCAGAGCGGACATTATCAGGAGGCACTGAATGTGCTTTCTTCTTTAAGCCAGAGGAACGGGCAGTGGTATTACCTGTCTGCCATGGCAAATATGGGCATGAGAAATAATGTGAAGGCCCTGAGCGATATCAGGGAGGCTGTGCGCCTGGAGCCTGATAATGCTCAGTATAGAATGCTTCTGCAAAGAATGGAAGGCGGGGGAGACTGGTATCAGGAAATGCAGAATCCCTTTGGAGGAATGCCCTCTGCAGGCGGGGATTTTTGCATGAAGCTGTGCCTTGCAAATGTGGCATGCAATTTGTGCTGTCCGGGAAGATTTTTCTGCTTATAGCAGATTGACATTTTGGGAAGATGCTACTAAGATAATAAATGTTTTGTAACTATTCAGTAGGTAATATCCCGCGAGGTGTTTTCATGCATTTATGCATGAAAATCCCGAGACATACAAGCCAAAATTCCTTCACCAAAGGTGATTTCTAATGAATTTTGGCTCGTAACTGTGAAGGTACTGAACAGTTACAATGTTTTTTAATGACGAAAAACAGGAGGAAATGAGAATGAGCATTCGTATAGGAATTATGGGATACGGCAATCTTGGCCGAGGCATTGAGTGTGCCATTAAACACAATCCGGATATGGAGCTGGCTGCTGTTTTTACCCGCCGTGCACCGGAAACCGTGAAGATTCTTACAGAAACAGCGAAGGTCTGCCGTGTGGATGAGGCAGAAAGCATGAAGGATGAGATCGACGTTATGATCATGTGCGGCGGAAGTGCTACAGACCTTCCGGTTCAGACTCCTAAATTTGTGCAGTGGTTTAATGTAGTAGACAGCTTTGACACACATGCAAGAATTCCGGAGCATTTTGAAAATGTGGATAAGGCAGCATCAGAAAGCGGTCATGTGGGGATTATTTCCGTTGGCTGGGATCCCGGAATGTTTTCTTTGAATCGTATGTATGCCAATGCGATTCTTACCAATGGAAAGGATTATACTTTCTGGGGTAAGGGCGTAAGCCAGGGACATTCGGATGCCATTCGCCGCATTGACGGGGTAAAGGACGGCAAGCAGTATACCATTCCTGTAGAGTCTGCGCTGGAGTCTGTCCGCAGGGGAGAGAATCCGGAGCTGAGTGCACGTCAGAAGCATACAAGAGAGTGCTTTGTGGTAGCTGAAGAAGGTGCGGATCTGGCCCGCATTGAAAATGAGATTAAGACCATGCCCAACTATTTTGATGAGTATGATACAACGGTACATTTCATCTCCCAGGAGGAACTGGACCGCGATCACAGTGGAATCCCTCACGGCGGATTTGTGATCAGAAGCGGAAAAACAGGATGGAATGATGAACACAGCCATGTGATCGAGTACAGCCTGAAGCTGGATTCCAATCCGGAGTTTACTTCTTCCGTGATCGTTGCCTATGCAAGAGCTGCTTATCGTATGAACAAAGAGGGCCAGAAAGGATGTAAAACAGTCTTTGATGTTGCACCTGCATATTTAAGCGTTCTGGATGGTGCACAATTGAGAAAGCATCTTTTATAAATCAGAGAACGTTTTGGGGGAGAAATCCCTAAATATTACAAAAGTATTAAAAAACTTTTTAAAAGGATGAAACTATCTTGCGGATGGGATCATCCTTTTTTTATTACATATTTAAGTCTTAAAGGTTGACGAAGATGTATAATTGGTATATAATGAGGACATAAAGTTGTAACAAGATTGTAAAGAAATTTTTTAAAAGCAGCAAAATAATAAAAATATAAAATAAAAAAGGAAGGTAAGTATGCGGAACGTATGTAAGAAGTTCAGAACCTGGGGGATACTGCTGTTAATGGTGCTTGTTATGGCCGGAGCGGCAATGGCTGCCACATCTTCGGAGGTACAGGCTGCAACAAAGAAAACAGGCTTTCAGACGATTGGCGGAAAGACATACTACATAAAGAAAGACGGAACGAAGCAGAAAGGCTGGCTTACTTTAAACGGAAAGAAATATTATTTTAATACAAAGACAGGAGTTCAGCAGAAAGGCTGGATGACGGACAGTAAGGGAAGAAAGCGTTACTTTACCAGTAAGGCCGGCGCCATGGTAACGGGATGGCTGGAGAACAGCAAGGGTCAGAGACGTTACTTTGACAAGAGCACCGGTATTATGAAAACAGGCTGGCTTACTTTAAGCGGCAAGAAATATTACATGTACAGCAAGTCCGGAATTGCCGCCACAGGCTGGCTTACGGACAGCAAGGGCGTGAAGCGCTACTTCAGCAGCAAGGCCGGAATTATGGCTACAGGCTGGCTGAAAGACCGCAAGGGGAATAAGCGCTATTTCAATCCCACCAGCGGCGCAATGTATACGGGACTTAAGAAGATTGGAAGTGCTACTTATTACTTCTATTCCAACAGCGGAGTTATGGCTACAGGCTGGCTTACCAGCAGTGCGGGCAGTAAGCGTTATTTCGATCCTTCCACAGGTAAGATGGCAACAGGAACGAAGACTATCGGAGGCAAGAAATATACCTTTAAGAGTAATGGAGTGCTTGTTCCTGAGGAAGCGATCAATCCGGGAACTCCTACCTCTTCCAAGACGATCAAGAACTACCTTCTGGGTGCGATGCAGCCGGTAGGACAGGCTCTTTATGTATGGGGCGGAGGCTGGAACGACTCTACCCGCAAGGGTGTGAGTCCGACCTGGAAATCCTGGTATAACAGCCAGAGCAGCAGCTATGATTATAATAATTACCGGGATTTGAGCACTGCCAACAGAGCAAAAGGACTTGATTGCTCCGGATTCGTGGGATGGGCAGCATATCAGGTAATGCAGTCGAAATCCGGTGTGGGCAGCGGTTATACTGTGGTTTCCGGTGAAGTTGGTTCCTCTTATAAAGCAAGAGGATGGGGCAGCATTATTACCCAGGCGAAGCTTTCCTCCACAAACTGGAAGCTTCAGCCGGGAGATGTGGGATACAATTCCGGTCATACCTGGATCGTGATCGGGCAATGCAGAGATAAGAGTGTGGTAATTGTTCATTCAACGCCGAATGCAGGATGCCAGATTTCCGGTACTCCTACACCAAGCGGAGATTATTCCAGCCAGGCCATTGCACTGGCAAAGCAGTACATGTCCAAGTTCAGCGGATATAATAAGTATTCCTATCATACCTCCAGCGGTAACTATATCCGCAATGGAAACTACCTGAGATGGAACAGAAGTACGCTTTCTGATCCGGACGGATATCTGAATATGACTGCGGACCAGATTTTGGCGGATCTGTTTAAATGATTTTAGAATCAATTGAGTAAAAGGATAGAAGGATTATCTGACGGGCAGGTAATCCTTCTTTTTTGAGGTCAAAAGTGAACAGTAACATAAATGTTACAAAATATTAAACTTTTTACGATTTTTGCTTGCATTTTATGTAATCATGTGTTAATATATAAAAGAACTCAAGGAAGATATTACAAAATGATTACATAACAAATACAGAAATATGAGGGTGATAGACATGAAGAAAAGAGTTGTATGTTTGACATTAGCACTGATCATGAGCGCAGCACAGGTAGTCAGTGTCAGCGCATCCAGAGAAGAGGAACTGAGAGAGGAACAGGCATGGACCTATTCTCAGCTTGATGCCACCTATGCTCAGATCGACAGTCTGTATTACGCGAAAGAACAGCTTCAGGCGGAAATTGCAAATCTGGATGCGAACCTGGTTAATGTAATGGTTTCCATCAGTGTACTGGAAGGAGATATTTCCAACAAAGAAGCGGACATTACCAAAACAAAAGAAGATTTGGGTAAAGCGCAGAAAGCCCGTGATAAACAGTACGAGGCCATGAAACAGCGTATTCAGTATCTGTACGAAAAAGGCGGAAATGATGCCTGGTTCCAGATGATGATGAATGCGGACAACCTGTCGGATCTTTTGACGAAAGCAGAATATACACAGAAAATGTATGATTATGACAGAGAGAGCCTTGATAAATATGTGAATACCATTGAACAGGTAAAACAGCTTGGCACAAAATATGAGCAGGAGAAGGCAGAGCTGGAGGGAATGAAACAGGAATATGAAGCAGAATCCGTAAACCTTCAGAATGCATTAGACCAGAGACGCGCAGAATCTGCCAACTGTGATGAAGAAATCGCTTATGCAGAATACATGGCTACCGAATACTCCAATCTGATTATGGAACAGCAGGCCGAGATCGAACGCCTGGAGGCCGAGAGAATCGCTGCTGAAGAGGAAGCAAGACGCCAGGCAGAGGCGGAAGCCGCAGCAGCCGCAGCGGCAGCTGCTGAAGAAGCAAGCTACTCAGAACCGGAACCGGTTTATGATGAGGATGGCAATGAGGTAGACGTTGAGGATGCAGCAGAGAATGGATATACTGTTTATGACGAGGAAGGCAATGAGGTAGATGCAGAGGAAGTGATGAGTTCTTCTTCCGGTGATGTACAGTATGACGAATATGGAAATGTGATCGACAGTGGAAATACGGTAAGCGATCCATCCCAGTATACCAGCAGCGGATCCGGTTCCGGTTCTTCTGTTGTAGATTATGCAACACAGTTTGTGGGAAATCCGTATGTATGGGGAGGAACAAGCCTTACCAACGGCGCAGACTGTTCCGGATTTGTACAGAGTGTATACTCTAACTTCGGAGTCGACCTTCCCAGAACTTCTTATGAGCAGCAGACTGCAGGAAGAGAAGTATCCTACTCTGAGGCACAGCCAGGAGATCTGATCTGCTACGGCGGACACGTTGCGATTTATATGGGTGATGGCAAGATCGTCCATGCATCCAATTCCGTAGACGGAATCAAAGTCAGCGACAATGCAGCATACAGAACCATTCTTTCTGTAAGACGTTTGGTTTAAAATATGAAGATAATATTTGGGGCAGCTTCCTTATGGAAGGTGCCCCAAAGCTTTGTATTTCCATATTGCTGCTATGCCGTTTTTAACTGCTGCCGGATCTTATTTACTGCAGCGCAGAGTAAAACAGTAATCAGTTCTTTTTCAGAATGAAGAAATCCGCAATCTGAATAGTGATCATGGGTGCGAAGACCGAGCCGATAAAATACAGGAAATCAGTAATGTACAGATGGATAGCCATTTACCATTGATTATTTTTGAAACAGACTCTCCGGAAACACCTGCCGAATACGCGTCGAGAAAGGTGGTTGTTACACCGGAAATATAGTTCTTTGCTCGTTTGACTGAATCTGCAAGCTTTTTTTCATCAGTTTCACTGCTGTATTGGTGCGGAGCGCACTTGCCCCTGCACCTACGGGGTCAAGAAGACTATACTTCTTTTGTTCAGCGTTCCGATATTGATATTCAGTCCGCCGCAAATAGAAGTAATGTCTGCCACATCCTCCGGCTCATCTGACATGATCGGGCTTCCGCCGCAGGCAAGCAGAATGTTTGCCACATCATTCACTGTTACATAATTAGTGATGTTATGTACCAGGGGTGTGGTCTTTCTTATATTTTCAAGACAGTTTCCAAACATTTTGTACATCCTTTTCCGAATTATTTTTCGGATCGTTTTAATCAATTATTCAGCGGAAACCAAACGGACATGACTGCCGTCCCGGGCTTTCCTAATAAAAAACAGGAAACTACCTGTCCGGTAATTTCCTGTTATGATATATTTTATCTTCAGGCTTCCCTACGTTGGCATTATCCAAATCAGGTTCATGGGTCGAAGGTCATACCTTCCTCTCAGCCTGTCATACAAGCTAGATTTTGAGGCTTGCAGGGGAGTACAAAGGTTGTTGTCAGAAGTGTATAAAATGAAAAAAACAAATTGTGCAAAATAAATAAAAAACATAAAAAGCAGAAAAAAGATGAAAGTAAAAATAGTTTGAAAATATAAATATATAATAGGATTTTGCGGAAAAAACTTACTGATATTGACAGTTTCGAAAATGGATGTTAAAGTATAAATAACAAAGAAGTGCGATTTTTATGGTGAAAATGCACAAAAATAAAATAACAGGAGGAAGAATGATGAAAAGAAAATTATTTGCACTTGTAATGGCAACAGCAATGGCAGCGACAGTTGCAGTGCCGGTATTTGCAGAGGAAGCAGGCACCGTCACGGATGTGAATGATCCTAATTATGTATGGCCGGATTATTCAGGAGAAACGCTCAGCATCATGTGGTGGGGTTCCGACACACGTCATCAGAAGACCATTGAAGTAATCGAGAAGTATGAAGAACTCACAGGAATAGATATTGAATATGAGTATGCAGACGGAACAAGCTATTGGACTGTATTCCAGGCCAAGATGGCAGGAAATGAACTTCCGGACGTATTCCAGATGGGCAATAACTGGGCAACCTATTATGATACGATCGAACCGCTGAACAGCTATATTGAAAGCGGAGCGATTGATACCAGTTCCATCAGTGACTCAATGCTTGCAACAACCGTAAACAATGCAAACGGTGAAGTGACTGGTATTTCCAACGGGGCGAATGCAAGATGTTTTGCATATAATCCTGCAATTTTTGATGAATGCGGCGTGGCACATCCTACAGAGAACTGGACATGGGACGATTTTGCTGCAGCATGCCGTACTATTACCGAGCAGACCGGCAATCCGGCAATTACCACGGTTGAGTACAACTGCCTGCTGTACAGCGTAGTAACTCAGTGGAAAGAAGGATATAACTTCTATGCAATGGACGGAAGTGATTTTGCATTCGAGGGTGATACAGAGCCGATTGCATATTTTATGAATCTATATAATGACCTGATGAATGAAGGGTGTATTGGCGACTGGGGCATCCAGAATGAAATCGGACAGAACGTAGAAGCGGACTGGATCGCATATGGCGATGCAGCAATGATCATGCTTTCTTCCAACCAGTTCCAGGCTCTGAGCAATGCGGCATCGGAAAACGGAATTGAACTTGAGCTTTGTACGCTGCCAAGAGTTTCAGCAGACGGACAGTCCGGCATGGTTGTTCGTTCCTCCCAGGAAATGAGCATCTATTCCAAATCCGAGAAAAAAGATATTGCAGCAAACTTTATCAACTACTTTGTAAACAGCATTGAGGCTAATAAGATCCTGAATTGTGAACGGGGCGTTTCCATCAACAGTGCCGTACTGGAAGCATTGAAGGAAGATACTGCACTGACAGACGAAACAACAGCCAAAGTTTATGATATCATTGACCTGATCGGATCAATCGAAGACACGAAAAATTCCAGCCCGGCAGAGCCCACTGCAAATGAAGAAATCTCCGATGTCCTGAAAAAAGAATATGCACAGGGGCTTACCAATGGTTCTTATGAGAATGGGGAGGCAGCAGCAGAGGCATTCTGGGCAGAAGCACAAGAAATCTGGGCAAAATTCGAAGCACAGGAATAATGATCATAATTGAGTGATCTCGCGCTCTGGAGGAATTCCCTTCAGAGCGCATTTTTTAAGGAGGATAACGATGAAAGAAAGTAAGAAAAGTTCACTCAGGGCATTTCTGAACAATGATAATACTGTGGGTTACATTTTTGCAGCTCCTTTTATCATTGGATTTTGCGGACTTACGCTGATCCCTATGGTACTTTCTCTGTACTATTCGTTTTGCGATTATAAAATTGGCGGAAATGCATTGTGGCTTGGCCTTCAGAATTATATTAACTTATTTAAAGATGCAACCTTTGGAAACTCTATTAAGGTAACACTGCAGTATGTACTGATCGGTGTTCCGCTGAAACTGATCTTTGCGTTATTTATTGCAATGCTTTTGACAAGGCCTACGAAACTTCAGGGAGTCTACCGTGCAGTCTATTATATTCCGTCCCTGATCGGCGGTTCTGTTGCCGTAGCCCTGGTGTGGAAACAGCTTTTCGGAAGCCGGGGACCTATTGTAAACATGATTAAAGGAATGGGGGCAACAGGCTTTAACTTCTTCGGAAGTACGACCTGGGCATTTATTCCTCTGGTTTTGTGCAACGCCTGGCAGTTTGGTTCTTCAATGTTAATCTTCGCATCCGGTCTGAAACAGATTCCCTTGGATTATTATGAGGCGGCGGAAATTGATGGTGCCGGCGCAGTGAAACGGTTCTTTAAGATTACCCTTCCCTGCTTGTCCCCGATTATCCTTTTTAATCTGCTGATGCAGCTGATCTCCGGATTCATGACCTTTACACAGGCTCAGATCATTACCAATGGGGGGCCGAACCACGCTACAGAATATGTTTCGTTGTTTATCTTTACTGAGGGCTTCTCATACGGACATATGGGCTATGCCTGTGCAGCATCCTGGATTATCCTGATTATTATGGCGGTTACCACAGGTATTATTTTCAAGACGTCAAAGACCTGGGTATTTTATGAATCAGATGATGAATAATTAAGGAGGCATTGGCATGAAGACAAAGAAAAATATTTACACCGTATGTTATCACATATTTGTTGTGGTATTTGGTCTCCTGATGATCTACCCGGTTATCTGGATGATCTTAAGCTCTTTTAAAATGAAGAGCGAAATCCTGGGAAATAATGCCCCCTTTTTTCCAACAGAATGGGTTTGGGAAAACTATCCCAACGGGTGGAAAGGTGCAGGGCAATACAGCTTTGCTACATATTTTAAGAATTCTATTATTATTTCCGTACTGGCTACCTTGGGAACGGTTGTCAGCTCCGCAATGGTTGCCTATGCACTGGCAAGAGTAAAATTTAAAGGCAGAAAATTCTGGTTTACCTGTATGATTATGACTATGCTCCTTCCAGGACAGGTATTAATGATTCCACAGTACATCATCTGGAACAATCTGCATATGGTAGGTACCTTTGTTCCCATGATCCTGCCGAAATTCCTGGGAGTACCGTTCTTCATTTATATGATGATGCAGTTTATCAAAGGACTTCCCAAAGAACTGGACGAGGCGGCTATGATCGACGGCTGTAACCGTTATCAGATTTTTTCAAAGATCGTGCTGCCCCTGTTAGGCCCATCAATTATCACAACGGTTGTTATTCAGTTTTACTGGGTATGGGATGATTATATGGGACCGCTGCTTTACCTTACAAAACCTGGCCTGTATACGGTCTCCTTTGCGATTAAGAACTTTGCGGATGTCCAGGGAACCAATTTCGGGCCAATGTTTGCAATGTCAACCCTGTCTCTTATTCCGGTATTCCTTCTTTTCCTGTTCTTTAACCGTTATCTGATGGACGGTGTAACTGCGGGAAGTGTCAAGGGCTAAGGCAGGTGCGAATGATGATTAACAGAAAAGAACTGCTCAAGCGGAATAATCCGGTTCTTAGAAGGTGGGAGCCGGAGAGTCCTTTAACCGTTGGAAACGGGGAACTGGCGTTTACTGCTGATATTACCGGTCTTCAGACATTTTACGAAGAGCAGAAGGCATGCTTTGTTCCACTGTGTACTATGAGCCAGTGGGGCTGGCATAGTGCCCCTGCCGGAAGGAACCGGAATATCTGGTACAGGCCGGAGGATGTAAAAAAGACTTCCTACGAAAGTGTAAGGGGAATTGTTGCCTATGCTTCAAAGGCTCAGCCTGGGAATGAAGAAATCTATCATTGGCTGAGAGAAAATCCCCACAGGCTGAATCTGATCAGGGTGGGATTTTTATGGGACGGCAGAAGGATTCAACCGGAACAGATCGAAGACTGTTCTCAGGTTCTGGAACTGGACAAAGGAATACTCAGAAGCCATTTTGTTCTGGAAGGCTATTCCGTGGATACGGAAACCGTATGTGCAGGAACGGAAGATGTTCTGGGCTTTTCCATTCGTTCGGAAGCTCTAACAGGAGGGAGGCTTTCGGTTGCTCTGGCATTTCCATATGGAAGTCCGGATATTACTGCATCGGACTGGGAGCATGAAGAATGGCATGAGACAATTCTGGAAGATGGGGTGTTTACCTGTGTTCTTGATAAGAACAGCTATCAGGTATATTGGAAATCCGAAGATTCCGCAAGGCTGCAGCAGAAAAAGAAGCATGAATGGGTGATTCGGGAAGAAAGTGAAATCCTTAAATTTACCCTGGCTTTCAGAAGTGTCCCTACCGGCGGGAAAAAGCTGCCGAAAATGGATTTTGCACAGGCAGCTTTGGACAGTTGTGCTAAATGGAAGAACTTTTGGGATACCTGCGGTATGGTGGAGCTTTACGAATCAGAGGATAGGAGGGCTGCGGAACTGGAACGCAGGATTGTGCTTTCCCAGTATCTTCTGGCAATCCAGTCGCTGGGATCCCTGCCGCCTCAGGAGACCGGCCTTACCTGCAATAGCTGGTACGGTAAATTCCATCTGGAAATGTATCCCTGGCATTGTGCATGGGCGTCCCTCTGGAATGAAGCCGGACTTTTGCACGGCAGCCTGAATTGGTATAAGGAACACCTTGCAATGGCAAAAGAAAACGCAGCGTGCAATGGATATAAAGGGGCAAGATGGCCAAAGATGGTTGATAAGGATGCAGTGGACAGCCCGTCTCCTATTGCAGTGCTTTTGATATGGCAGCAGCCGCATATTATTTGGATGCTGTATCTGACATGGAATGCAGAAAAGGACGACTCTCTTTTGGAAGAATTCTGGGAAGTGATCGCAGAAACTGCCCGCTTCATGTGTGATTTTGCAGTTTACTGCCCGGATCGGGGATGCTATGATCTTCCAGCACCGCTGATTCCGGCACAGGAGGAGCACGATCCCCGTACAACAAAGAATCCCGCCTATGAGCTGGAATACTGGCAGTTTGCCCTGGAGATCGCGGCAGATTGGGCAGAAAAGCTTGGAAAGGACGGAGAAAACTGGAGGGAAGTGGCTGACCATATGGCACCGCCTCCGGAAAAAGAAGGTTTGTATCTGGCCTGTGAGACATGCCCGGAGACCTTTGAGAAATTTAACCGGGATCATCCGTCCATGACGGCCGCATTCGGTCTTCTTCCAGGCAAAAGGATCCGGCCGGAAAAGATGGCTGCAACTTTAAAAAATGTAATAGAGTGCTGGGAGTTTGATACGGCATGGGGCTGGGACTTTGCTATGCTTGCAATGACGGCTGTGCGTCTTGGGAATCCGGAAACGGCTGTTGATATTCTTTTGAAGGATACACCAAAGAATTCCTATGTGATAAGCGGCAATAACTATCAGAGAATGCGGAGGGATCTTCCATTGTATCTTCCGGGAAACGGATCGCTTCTTTTGGCAGCAGCCATGATGACAGCCGGCTATAAGGGATGTAAGGAGACTCTTCCTGGGTTCCCGAAAAATAATATGTGGAAAGTAACTTTTGAAAATATCATACCATTTCCGTACTGATTTTGTGCAGGCGGCACAGGAGAAAAAAATGATTCAGAATCCAATCTTAAAAGGATTTTGTCCTGACCCGAGTATTGTGCGGGCAGGGGATGATTATTATATTGCTACATCTACGTTTGAATGGTGGCCCGGAGTGCACCTGTGGCATTCCAGAGATCTTGTTCACTGGGAACAGCTGCCATCGCCTTTGAACCGCACATCGCAGCTGAATATGTTGGGTAATCCCACATCCGGCGGGATATGGGCGCCGGATATCAGCTATGATGGAACAAGGTTTTATCTGGTGTTTACAGATGTAAAAACCAAAAAGGGACGTTATTACAACAATCACAATTATATGGTCTGGGCGGAGGATATCCGGGGCCCGTGGTCTGAGCCGGTATATCTGAACAGCACTGGATTTGATCCTTCCATGCTCCATGACAGCGATGGACGGAAATATCTGATTAATATGCGCAATGGATTTAAAGGAGTGCTGGTGCAGGAATTTGATCCGGAGCAGGGAAAACTTGTGGGAGAGGTTAAAAATGTCTTTCGGGGAACAGAAATAGGTTTTACGGAGGGACCGCACATTTATCATATTGGCGGCTGGTATTACTGTCTGGTGGCAGAAGGCGGTACAGGGTATGAACATTGCGTGACTATGGCTCGCTCTCGTTCATTGTGGGGTCCCTATGAGGCTGATCCGGAAAATCCGGTGCTCACCTCAGCTCAAAATGATCCGACACTTTTACAGAAGGCAGGTCATGGTGATCTGGTAAAAACCCAAAACGGTGAGTGGTATCTGGTGCACCTGTGTGCCCGTCCTCCGCAAGGAAAGAAACGGTGCATTCTTGGAAGAGAAACAGGAATCCAGAAAGTGTACTGGAATGAGGAAGGATGGCTTCGGTTGAGCAGCGGAGGAAGAATTGCCCGGAATGAGACGGAGGAGGCTTCAGGGATCAATGTCCTAAACATAAATGCCTGTAAAGAGCGGGATGACTTTACGGATCCCGTACTGGATGTACGATATTCTGTACCAAGGGTGCCTCTTGGCGAAAACGCGTCTCTTTCAATACGGCCAGGGTGGCTTCGGCTGTATGGGCAGGAATCCCTGAATTCTCTGCACCATGTGAGCCTTGTGGCAGTCAGGCAGACGGAATATCGTGCCCGGGCAGAAACATGCATGGAATTTTCCCCAACATGTCCTGAGCAGTTCGGGGGGCTTTCTTATATGTATGATGCTGCGAACTTCTATCTGTTCGGAAAGACGGCAGATGAGGAGGGGCGGGAGGTGCTTACCATTGTAAAAACAGATACGCTGACTACAACAGATGAGATTGTGCCTATCAGATTGCCGGAGGGCAAACGAGTCTGGCTTAGGATTGCTGCAGAGAGCAGAGAGGCGGCATGCTTTTATTCTTTAGATGGGAAGAACTGGGTGGACACAGGTGCAAGGCTGGATACGGAAATCCTCACAGATGAACATTGCCGCGGATTTACGGGAGCTCATCTGGGAATGTATTGTCACGATATGACAGGCGGAAAACAGTACGCGGATTTTGATTACTTTTCTTTGAGATGTGAAGAAGAGGAATCCGGCAGAAAGTTTTCTCCGATGTAGGACTGCGGACGGACTGCAGGAGTATCGATTTCTTTCTGCTTCCGGCACTGTCTGCGGTATTTCAGCGGTGTGGTTTCCGTATATTTCCGGAATGTTTTTTCAAAGTAAGTAATGCTGCCATAGCCCAGGAAATTGGCAATCTCTGTGATGCTCATTGTAGAATCTGCAAGAATTTTCCTGGCAAGCTGGATTCGATTCACATTAATAAATTCATTGACAGTGTAACCGGTAAACTCTTTGAATATTCGGCTAAGATAGCTTTTGCTCATGTAGAAACGCCTGGCTACCTGATCCAGTGAATCGGCTTCAATGCAGTTTTCAGAAATATAGGAAGCTACCTCAGAAACCTTTTGATGGGTCACTGTGGCTGACGGAGGGGCAATGGACTCACAGCGTTCCATATAATGAAGAGAGAAAAACAAAAGACGGATCAGCTGTGACATAGCCAGTATTTTATAGCCTGGATTTCGTAAACGGATTTCTTTTGCAATACCATCCAGAAGATGAATGATATACTCCTGATCCTCCGGGGACAGAGCGATAACCCCCTGATACCGGGCAAAGAACTGTGGGAGCATCATTTCTTCCGTACAGGACAGGAGGGAGGAAAGAGGATTGTCTTTAAACTCGATCAGGATTCTTTCGTGATAGGTATCACCGAACTGACTGGTCATATGAATCGTGTTTTTGTTCACAAAAACCAGATTTCCAGCACAGATGTGGTAGATTCTGTTTTCAATGAAATAGGAACGCTCACCGCTGACCAGATAATAGATTTCATATTCATCGTGGGTGTGTTTGGCTGGCATGCTGAATTCAAAATTGCGGCTGATGCGGCTGATGGTAATTCCCTCCATAGTTTCTTCGTAAATAACGCTGCGCATGGATTCCTCCTTATTTGAAGTGATAGTGATTGTTAGCAGATAATATTTTTATTATACTATTTTTTTGAGTAATGTCCAGAGTGTGCCGTATCCGAGACGGCAGCAAAAAAGTAAAAGAGAAAGGAAGAATAAAATGAAATATGCAGAAGGAAAGGTGTCGGATGTACAGATTGCTTATATTGGAGGAGGATCCAGGGGATGGGCATGGACTTTTATGACAGACCTGGCACTGGAACCCTCTATGAGTGGTACGATCTGCCTGTATGATATCGAGAAAGAGGCGGCAAAGGCAAACGAAGTGATAGGAAACCGGGTAAGTGAACGTGAGGAGGCTGTTGGAAAATGGAATTATAAAACCTGCAGCACTATGGAAGAGGCACTGCGTGGGGCGGATTTCATTGTGATTTCCGTATTGCCGGGAACCTTTGATGAGATGGCTGTAGATGTACATATGCCGGAACGGCTTGGAATCTATCAGTCTGTGGGGGATACCGCCGGCCCAGGAGGAATTATCCGTGCTCTTCGTACAATTCCGATGTATGTAACAATTGCAGAGGCGATTCGAAACTATGCGCCCAAGGCATGGGTCATCAATTATACAAACCCAATGAGCCTGTGCGTGAAGGTGCTATATAAGGTATTTCCGGAGATCAAGGCGTTTGGATGCTGCCATGAGGTATTTGGAACCCAAAAGGTGCTGAAGGGAATCGTAGAGGAAACTTTCGGGCTGACAGGGGTGAAGCGGCAGGACATCCATGTAAATGTACTGGGAATCAACCATTTTACCTGGTTTGACTATGCGTCCTATCAGGGAATTGACCTGTTTCCGGTATACCGGGAGTACATTGACAGCCATTTTGAGGAAGGTTATAAAGAAAATGACGGAAACTGGGCGAATGCATCTTTTGAATGTAAACATCGTGTGAAATTTGATCTGTTCCGCCGCTATGGGATGATTGCTGCTGCCGGTGACCGCCATCTGGCGGAATTTATGCCGGGAGACGAATACCTGAAGGATCCGGAAACCGTTGCAGAATGGAAATATGGACTGACAACCGTTGACTGGAGAAAGGAGGATCTTGCCAACCGCCTGGAAAAGAGCCATTCTCTTTTAAATAGAGAGGAAGAAGTGAACCTGAAGCCGACCGGGGAAGAGGGAATCCTTTTGATCAGGGCTTTGTGCGGTCTTGACCGTATGGTGAGCAATGTAAACATCCCTAATACGAATCATCAGATTCCCAATCTGCCTGCAGATGCTATTGTAGAAACCAATGCAGTATTTGAGCGGGATGCCATTCGGCCGCTGATTGCAGGAAACCTTCCAGAGAATGTAAAGGCTTTGATCATGCCGCATATTGAAAACCATGAATATACTTTGAAAGCAGCGTTAACCTGTAATAAAGAACTGGTAGTGAAGGCATTCCTCAATGATCCCAACGTAAAAGGGCATAAGTGTACGGAAAAAGATGTGCGCAGCCTTGTGGATGATATGATTTTGGGAACCATTAAATATTTGCCTGACGGATGGAAATAGATAATGATATATGGAAAAAATGAGTCAAATACCCCGATGCTTGCAAAGCTTGCTTTTTAAGACCGCAGATGCTACTATATTTTTAGGAAACGCCGGATGGCCGAAAGGAGGCGCTTATGGCAAGAACGGTAGGGATTGGCATCCAAAGTTTTTCGAAAATGATTGAAAATCATTACTTTTATATTGATAAAACATCCTTTATTAAGGAATGGTGGGAAAGCGGGGATGATGTGACGCTGATCACCCGTCCCAGACGATTCGGAAAAACTTTGAATATGAGCATGGTGGAGCAGTTCTTTTCTGTGGAATATGCAGGAAGAGGAGACCTGTTTGAGGGATTGTCCATCTGGCAGGAAAAGAAATATCAGGAGATGCAGGGAACCTATCCGGTGATCAGTCTGCCCTTTGCTGCTGTGAAGGAGAGAAGTTATCAGGCGGCAAAGGATCGGATCTGCCAGCTGATTATCGATCTGTATATTAAACATCATTATCTGAGAGAATGTGATTGGATGACAGAGGCGGATAAGGAATTCTTTGATTCCGTCAGAATGGGAATGCCGGAGGTGGTGGCCACTCTTGCCATCTACAAATTATCGGATTATCTGTATCGCTATTATGGGAAAAAAGTGATCATCCTTCTGGATGAGTATGATACTCCTATGCAGGAGGCGTATGTGGATGAGTACTGGGAAGAACTGGAATACTGACAACATACTGGGCGAATACCAGTTCTAACAACGCATCCGAAGCTATGGGTTTGCTTTCTGTGGTAAAAAAGTGTTGATCGGATAAGCCTGCTTGAAAGGAAGTGAGGGATATGGAGAAGCGGAAGAAGAAACTTCCCATAGGAATTGAAAATTTTGAAGAACTTCGTTCAGAAGACTTTTACTATATTGATAAAACCGGACTGATCAGGGAACTTCTTAACAGCTGGGGTAAGGTAAACCTGTTTACCCGTCCGCGGCGGTTTGGAAAATCGCTGAACATGAGTATGCTGGAGCACTTTTTTTCACTGAATGGGGATAAAAGTATTTTTGACGGATTGGAAATTTCTAAAGAGACAGCGCTCTGTGAGGAATATATGGGCAAATATCCGGTTGTTTCCCTGTCCCTGAAAGGTATTGACGCTCTGAATTATGAAACGGCATTTCAGAGAGCTGTTCTGCTTGTGAGAAGGACGGCCGTTAAAGTGGAGTATCTTTTGGATAGTGAGGTGTTGAGCCAACAGGATAAAGCAGCGTATCGAAAGCTTCTGGATTATGACATGACAGAAGCGGTATTGGGCGATAGCTTGAAGGTATTGTCGGAATTGCTGGAGAAGCATCATCATACAAAGGTGATTTTGCTGATCGACGAATATGATGTGCCGTTGGCAAAGGCTCATGCCAACGGGTATTATGACCGGATGATTTTTCTGATCCGGAATCTGCTTGGAGAGGTGCTGAAGACAAATAACAGTCTGAAATTTGCAGTGCTGACAGGGTGCCTTCGAATTTCAAAAGAAAGTATTTTTACAGGCTTGAATAATCTGAAGATCCGTTCTGTTACAGATGTACAGTTTGAGGAAGGTTTTGGGTTTACGGATGCAGAAGTTCGTGAGCTTTTGGAGTATTATGGATATCCGGACAGGTATGATGTGGCAAAGAAATGGTATGACGGATATCGTTTCGGCAATGTGGATGTCTATTGTCCGTGGGACGTTTTAAACTACTGCGATTCCTTATGCGATGACGGGGAGGCGCAGCCGGAAAACTACTGGATCAATACCAGCAGCAATGACGCGGTGAAACGGTTTATCCGGGAATCGGCAAACGCCGCGACAAAACGGGAGATCGAGCGTCTGGTGGCAGGGGAGATTATTGTGAAAGAAATTCATCAGGAACTCACCTATCCGGAGATTTATAAGACAATCGACAATATCTGGAGCCTGCTTTTTACCACCGGTTATCTGACCATGCGGGGAAAGCCGGAGGGCAGGCAGATGAAGCTGGCAATCCCGAATCTGGCTGTGCGGGATGTTTTTGTGACGCAAATCATGGAATTTTTTAAGGAGAATGTCCGGGAAGACGGAGAGATGCTGAACCGTTTCTGCGATGCCCTGCAAAACGGGGACGCAGAAAATGTGGAACGGATTTTTACAGAGTATTTAAGGAAAACCATCAGTATCCGTGACACAGCCGTAAAGAAGGAAATGAAAGAAAACTTTTATCATGGGGTTCTGTTGGGGATTCTGGGGGTGAAAAGCCGCTGGGGGCTTTCTTCCAACCGGGAAATGGGGGAAGGTTATGCAGATATTCTTGCGGAACCGGATACCGGAGATATGGGAATCATCATTGAAGTGAAGTATGCTCATGACGGAAATCTGGATGCCGCATGTAAAGAAGCAATAAAACAGATCCGGCATACCGGATATGAGAATGTCCTGGAAGACGATGGTGTGGAGAATATCCTGAAATACGGCATCGCATGCTATAAAAAACGGTGCAGGGTCATGCTGGAAAAAGATAGGTAAAATGGAATGTAAAAAGTGCTGCCCAGCCATTGCTGGGCAATATAGAATCAATAATAAGCTTGTGTAAAGATGAGGCCTACCGGCTTATAAGCGCTACCGGTTCCCTGGGGATACTAAAGACCAGAACTATCATCATATTCGTGATAAATGGTAAAAGATTTTTTTTATTTTTCATAGGAATCCTCCTGACGAGAAAGAGCCTCAGGGGATTCGTCTGCTGGTTTCTTTTGTGACCAGGCCAATGAGGAACCCTGTAACTACACCGGATATTAATAGGGCAGGGGCATAGTAAAGGAGACTGGTATTCTCCACAATGATCATGGCAACCAGAAGCTGTCCTACATTGTGGCTGACACCGCCTGCGATGCTGATTCCTATGAGGCTGAAGCCTTTTTGTTTTTGTAAAAGAACCATGACCAGCAGACTTAAAGCAGCGCCTGCCAGACTATAAAAAATACTGAATAAATTACCAAAGAGGAAACCGATCACTGAAATCCGCACAACGGATACCAGGGCGGCTTCTTTCCATGTGTAACGCTCTAAAATGAATAAAACTGCCAGATTGGCAAGTCCAAGCTTAATGCCGGGAATACCGGCAAAAAATGGGATCAAAGATTCCACATAACCGAAGATAATGGCAACTGCGGAAAAAAGTCCAAGGTATGCTGTTTTATTATTCATAAAGGATTTCCTTACATTTCTGCCTATGAATCTCTTTCAGATCATCAATAGCCATTTCGACGTCAAAAGTATGGAAGCCAAGCCAGCATCCATTCATTGTTTTCGCATCTGCGATTTTATATATTTCATGACTATATTCACCTGTGTAGTAATGCCAATAGCGATAAGTATACCCTATCCAGTACATTACTTCCGAAGAATAAGTTATGCTGGTCTGCACATAAAAGATTTTATAAATGATGGACAATCCAGCCCAACTGTCAGAGCAAGTTCAAACAAACGTCCTTGTATATCACAGAGCTGACGCTTCTCAAGAGTAAGCGTTTCCATTTTATTCACCTGCCTTTAAGATTTCATCAAAGAACCGGCCATCACGACGATATTTTCGGCAAATTTCATCTGCCATGGAAATGCTTTTTGAACGGTTGGCTTCACTACGTATAGACAAGTTTATTGTAACATATGAGATACCGAAATACAACGGACAAACCGGCTCAGATTCCTCGTTTTGAAGGTCCTGAGCCGGTTTTTGGCAGGATTCGGCGTTCCGGAGGAAAGCAGCAGGAACTACTTTTTCCGGTACAAAATCCTTATAGAGTTCAGTACACAGAGCATTGCCACACCGGTATCTGCAAATACGGCCATCCACATGGAGGCAAAGCCTATAAGCCCCAGAATCATGACAAATACCTTGATGATCAGAGCAAAAACTACATTCTGCAGGGCAATTCTGCTGGTAGCCCTGGCAATGGAAAGTGACTGTGGGATAGCTTCCATGTCGGAAGTCATAAATACCACATCTGCAGCTTCAAGAGCGGCATCAGCCCCGCTTCCCATAGCTGCGCCTACATCAGCGCCTGCAAGTACAGGAGCATCGTTAATGCCGTCGCCCACAAACATGACAGAACCGTGGGCACTGCGGATCCTGGACAGCTCTGTGAGTTTATCCTGGGGGAGAAGCCTTGCGTGCACTTCGTCAATGCCTGTAGAGGCTGCCACAGCTTCTGCACTTTCTTTTGCATCGCCGGTAAGCATGACAGTGGCAATTCCCATTTTTTTCATCTGGGAAATAGCGGACTTTGCATCTTCTTTGATGGTATCGGAAATCACCAGATGACCCATGAAAACGCCGTCCTTGGCAGCCAGAACTTCAGTTCCGAAGCTGTCTTTTTTGTAGCCGTCCAGGGAAATATGGTATTTCTCCATCAGCTTTTTGCTGCCGCAGAGAATCTCACCTTCCGGCAAAACTGCGCGGATGCCATAGCCTGCGATTTCTTCCACAGAGGAGGGACGGGTGATCTGAAGATTCCGTTCCTTAGCAGCGGATACAATGCTGTTTCCGATGGGGTGTGTGGAGGTAAGCTCGCAGCTTGCACAGAAGGAGAGCAGTTTGTCAGCATCTGTGCTGCTGTCAGCAGGGACGGTTTTTTGGAGAACAAAGTTTCCTTTTGTGATGGTTCCTGTTTTATCCATGACAACTGCCTTAATATTCTTCATGGCTTCCAGGGAGACGCCGCCTTTAAAGAGAATGCCGCGCCTGGATCCCACACCGATTCCGGAGAAGAAGGCTAGGGGGACGCTTAAAACCAGGGCGCAGGGGCAGCTCATAACAAGGAAGCTTAAAGCTGTATACACCCAGTAATCCCAGTTTCCTGTAACAAGGGACGGGATGACGGCTGTGCAGACAGCCAGGATGACCACCACCGGAGTATAGATCCGGGCAAATCTGGTGATGAAACGGTCAATTTTGGGCTTGCTTGCTGCCGCGTTTTCTACGGAATCCAGAATACGGGTAACCATGGATTCTTCCAGGATTTTTTCTACACGGATCTTTAAAAGGCCGGAAGTGTTGACGCATCCGGAGATCACTTTGTCACCGCTCAATGCTTTTACAGGAACAGGTTCCCCGGTTACCGGAGAGGTGTCGATGCGGCTTTCGCCCTCTACAATGACACCGTCCAGAGGAATACGGTCACCGGGACGAATCAAAAGGATATCCCCCACGTTGGCTGCATCTGCATCAATCACTTTTATTTCTTCGCCAATGACGAGATTTACGACTTCCGGACGCATATCCACTGCATCCATGATCTGGTTGCGGCTTTTTTCCACGGCAATATGCTCAAAAAATTCTCCGATGCGGTAAAAGAGCATGACGCCCACTGCCTCCGGATATTCCGAAATTGCAAACGCACCCAGGGTGGCCACACTCATAAGGAAGTTTTCGTCAAAAATCTGGCCCTTGAACATGTTTTTCACTGCAGTCAGTACAATACGGCCGCCTAAGATGAGATAGGCGATAAGGAAAAGGATGATGCCGGGAAGTTCGATTTCCATATGTTCCAGGATTATCCCTGCAATGAATAATGCAGCTCCCAGAAGGATCCAAAGAAGCGTTCCGGAATTTTCGGAAAGCGAACCAGGATGAGCGTCTGCTTTGCGGGCGGAAGGGGAAACTTCCGCTGCCTCTGGTATATCATTGCATTTGGGGCGAATGTCTTTTGGTGTAAGTTTTACCTCTGGCTCAATGGAGGTACAGATGGCCTGCATCTCATCCAGTAGTGCATCCGGGTTTTTGCCTGTTACACGAAGCTGTTTGGTGGCAAAGGTCAGAACTGCATCCGTGACTTCGGGAAGCTCCTTGATACGGCGCTCCATTTTGGAGGCACAGTTTGCGCAGCCGAGATTTTCGGCAATATATACCCGGGTAATGTCTGAGGCATTGGAAACCCGGCGGGAAGGGCTGTGATGGGGTTCTTCGTGTACATGATCCTGTCCGCAACCGCAGGTGTTGTGTGTATGATGATGGTGTTCATCTTCCTCATGTACATGGTCGTGCCCGCAAGCACAGGAACTGTGTTCATGCTGGTGATGCTCCTCATGGCCGTGCGTATGCCCGCAGCCGCAGGAATCATGCTGATGGTGGTGATGCTCCTCATGGCCGTGCGTATGCCCGCAGCCACAGGAATCATGCCCGTGCCCGTGATGCTCCGCATGGTTATGCTCTGCGGCAGCAGTGGCATCATGGCGCTTTCGCTCGGTGATCCGGATTTCCGGTTCCAGAGAATTGGCGATTTTCTGAATTTCGGGAATCAGTGTATCCGGGTTTTCGGCAGTCAGGCGAAGCTGCTTTGTGGCAAAAGTAATAGTGGCTTCCTGTACGCCAGGAAGAGCCGCAATCCTGCGCTCGATTTTAGAAGCACAGTTTGCACATCCCAGGTTTTCCAGAATATAAACTTTATTTCCCATGGAATCCTCCTTGATTATAGATAATAACGGTTTGCATCGTACAATATAAATGTGATTAAATAAACATATGAACAAATGCTCAATTAAAATATAACCTAAATACAGTAATTTGTCAAGGGTGAACAGTAACCAAATCGACATCATAGCGAAAAATAAATGAAAAAAATTGCTTGTAGTTTTCGGATAAATGTGCTATCCTGTAAAAAAATGAATAGAGAAAACATCAGGTGATAGATATGGACTGATTTGCATTCCGTATTTATTTAAAAGGGAAACAGGTGAAAATCCTGTACGATCTCGTCACTGTATTCAGGGAGTATAAGACAATGTGTGTACTGCACAGTCACTGGGAAACCGGGAAGGCTGTCTTATATGATGATCTGTGAGTCAGGAGACCTGCCTGCTGTTGGTACGGGAACATGAGGTTCCAGATCACGAGTAATTGGTTGTGCCTATTAAGAAGAACAGAAGTCTGTTCTTTTCCGACAATCCTTTTACCTTTTTGGTGAGAGGATTTTTTTGTTAGTGTTTGCATTTTCTGTGTAAACGGTTCATGTTGTCGTGCCCTGTATATTTGCTGATGCAGTTATAAACATACATCAGGAACATTTTAATTTCTCACAAATTAAGGAGGACACAATCATGAAAAACAAAGTATGGAAAACACTGGCTCTTAGTCTTGCTGTGACTGCTCTTATGATGGCGGGGACGGTACCGGCTTTTGCCGGGGAGGAAACCACTGCAGAGGAAGCAACAGGGGAGGCAGAGACGGGGGCGGAAGCAGAGGAAGGAACAGACGCTGACCGGGAGGCTGCAGATAAGGCAGCAGCTCTCATTGATGCCATTTATGTTCAGGAAAGGACAGAAACAACAGACGAGGACATCAAGGCTGCCAAAGAAGCATGGGATTGTTTGACAGATGCACAGAAAGCCCTGGTAGAAGGGGAAGAAGCGAGTCCGGACTATTTCGGCCTGGATACAGGTGACGCATCTCTGGATGATGCGCTGAATCAGGATGAGATCGGTGAAAATGAGCTGCTGGTAGTAAGTTTCGGTACCTCTTATAATGACAGCCGTGTGGAAGACATTAAGGCTATCGAAGATGCTTTGAAGGAAGCGTATCCGGACTGGTCAGTAAGAAGGGCCTTTACTGCTCAGATCATCATCAACCACGTGCAGGCAAGAGACGGGGAAGCCATGGATAATATGCAGCAGGCACTGGACCGCGCAGTGGCAAACGGGGTTAAGAACCTGGTTGTACAGCCTACACATTTGATGTACGGCGCGGAGTATGATGAAATGTCAGAAGCAATAGAAGGCTATAAGGACAAATTTGAATCAGTTTCTATTGCAGAACCCCTTCTTGGGGAAGTTGGCAATGATGCAGGTGTGATTAACGCTGACAAAGAAGCAGTCGCAAAGGCTGTAACGGATGCTGCAGTGGCAGAGGCAGGCTTGGAAAGCATGGACAAGGCAGCAGAAGAGGGTACGGCATTTGTATTTTTGGGACACGGTACTTCCCATACGGCAAAAGTAAGCTACAGCCAGATGCAGACCCAGATGGATCAGCTTGGTTTTGTGAATGCATTTATCGGTACGGTAGAGGGTGAGCCGGAAGATACCACCTGCGAAGCTGTAATTGAGAAAGTAAAAGAAGCAGGATACGCTAAAGTAATCCTTCGCCCGCTGATGGTAGTTGCCGGTGATCATGCAAATAATGATATGGCAGGCAGTGCAGAGGATTCCTGGAAGAGCATGTTTGAGGCATCAGGAGCCTTTGAAAGCGTAGACGCCCAGATTGCGGGACTTGGCAGAATTGATGCAGTAAAACAGCTTTATGTGGATCATACAAAGGCTGCTATGGATTCTTTAGGCAAATAAACGAGAACTTAAAGGCAGGAGAAGTGATCTGTCTGCCCGGAATGCATTTCGCAGTTTCTGGGCAGATTTTATGAAAGGAGATTTGGATGAGCATGAAACGTTCTTGGGTTTTGACGGCATTTGCAGTGAGCATTTCTGTATTTTTTTGCGGATATACTTCTGCCTGGGCAGCAGATGGAGGGGAAGAAGCTGCAGAAACACAGGAATCCCATCTGGAAGACGGAATTTACAGTGCACAGTTTGATACGGACAGCAGTATGTTCCATGTAAATGAAGCAAAAGAAGGCAGGGGCGTGCTGACAGTGAAGGACGGCGAGATGACCATTCATGTAAGCCTTGCTTCCAAGAGCATTGTAAATCTTTTCCCCGGAAGCGCAGAAGATGCACAGAAAGAAGGAGCAGTGCTGCTTATGCCTAGTACGGACAGCGTTACTTACAGTGATGGATGGACGGAAGAAGTGTTTGGATTTGACATTCCTGTTCCTGCTCTGAACGAAGAATTTGATGTTGCCCTTCTTGGCAAAAAAGGCAAATGGTATGATCATAAGGTCAGCGTAACAGACCCTAAGGCAGAGGAGGAAGCTGCCGGTGAAAAAACGGGAAGAACTGTGGAGGAATTGAAGCTTGAAGACGGAAACTATACGGCAGAGGTGTCACTGGAGGGCGGATCCGGAAAAGCTTCTGTACAAAGTCCTTCGCTGATTGCCATTCAGGGGGGGAATGCAGTCGCCGAAATCATCTGGAACAGCCCCAATTATGATTATATGGTGGTAGGCGGAGAAAAATACGAACGATTAAATACGGAAGGAAATTCTGCCTTTGAGATTCCCGTGTCCTGCTTTGACGGTCAGGTGGCAGTGACTGCGGATACCCTGGCTATGAGTATGCCCCATGAAATTGAGTACACTTTAACCTTTGATTCTACAACTTTAAAAAAGGCAGAAGAATGAGAAAAAAATGTTGTGCCGTTATGACAGCGGCAATGATGATGGCGTCTGCTCTGCAATGGACATATCCAGTACAGGCGGCGCAGACGGAAGAACGGCAGCCTGTCTCTTTGAAGGGACTGAACTTTGACCACAGTATGGAACTGGAATATGCAGATCAGTTTACAGTGGATTATTATGAAGATGGTTACGTGCTCATATCCATTGTGGACAGCGGTTCCTTTCTGCTTGTGCCGGAGGGAGGAAAGGCACCGGAAGGACTTGACGGGGATATTACGGTGGTGAAAAAACCGGTGAATCACATTTATCTGGTAGCAACCTCCGCAATGGATCTTTTTTGCGCGCTGGATGCGCTGGATGAAATCAGCCTTTCCGGAACGGATACGGATGGCTGGTATATTGCGGATGCAAAAAATGCCATGGAGGAGGGAAATATTCTTTTTGCAGGAAAGTACAGTGCGCCGGATTATGAGCTGATTTTGTCAGAAGGGTGTGATCTTGCAGTGGAGTCTACCATGATTTACCATACTCCGGAAGTGAAGGAAAAGCTGGAACAGTTTGGAATTCCGGTGCTTGTGGAGCGTTCAAGCTACGAGAGCCACCCGCTTGGAAGAACGGAGTGGCTGAAGCTTTATGGTGCTTTGCTTGGAAAGGAAGAGACTGCGCAGGCTGTATTTGAGGATGAGACCCAAAATCTGAAAGAAGTGTTCCAGGCGGAAAACACGGGAAAGACAGTGGCATTTTTTTACATTAGTTCTATTGGAAGTGTTAATGTGCGAAAATCCGGAGATTATATTTCCAGGATGATCGAGCTTGCAGGAGGAAAATATATTTTTGAGAGCCTGGGGGAAGGGGACAATGCCCTTTCCACGGTAAATATGACCATGGAAGAGTTTTATGCAGCTGCAAAAGATGCGGACTATATTATTTATAACAGTGCGATTGACGGAGAACTTCACACAATGGAGGAACTTTTAGGGAAAAGCTCTCTTTTGAAAGAGTTTCAGGCTGTGAAAAACGGAAATGTCTGGTGTACAGGGAAGAATCTTTTTCAGGAAACAACAGGCCTGGGCAGGATGATGGAAGATATTCATACGATGCTGACGACAGAGAACGGCAGACTTACGGAGCTTACTTATATGCATCGGTTAAAGTGACGGCTTATGGAGAGCGGCAGAAGGAAAGAGTCAGAGAAAGGAAAGCGAGGAGGAAGGGATGGAGGAAAAAATCAGAAGAAGCCATGGAAGATATGTTTTTTCTTTTGTGGTACTGATCGGGCTTTTGGTATTTCTGGTGATATGGAATATCAATGGGGGAAGCATCCGGATATCCGCAGACGAAATTTTTCAGATACTTTTGGGCAGACGTACAGATGATACTCTCTACAATATTATATGGGAAATCCGGCTTCCGCGGATCCTTTCCGCAATGATTCTGGGCGGGGCTTTGTCTGTTTCCGGTTTTCTCCTTCAGACATTCTTCGGGAACCCTATTGCAGGTCCTTTTGTGCTGGGCATTTCTTCAGGGGCGAAGCTTACGGTCTCCTTTGTGATGATTTTTCTGTTAAGCAGAGGGATGGCGGCCACTTCGGCGGTGCTGATCATGGCGGCTTTTGCGGGATCCATGATTTCCATGGGTTTTGTGCTTCTGGTTTCCAGAAAAGTAAACAAAATGTCCATGCTTGTAATCAGTGGTGTTATGATTGGGTATATCTGTTCGGCAATTACGGATTTTGTGGTTACTTTTGCAGATGATTCCAATATTGTAAACCTGCATAACTGGTCTCTGGGAAGCTTTTCCGGAATGTCCTGGGATAATGTAAGGGTGATGGCGGCTGTGGTGGTGATTTCCCTGGCAGTTACCTTCCTGATGTCAAAGCCTATCAGCGCTTACCAGCTGGGGGAAGCCTATGCGCAGAACATGGGTGTGAATATTAAACTGTTCCGGATCGCACTGATTCTTCTTTCCAGTATTCTTTCCGCCTGTGTGACAGCATTTGCCGGGCCAATTTCCTTTGTGGGAATTGCAGTTCCCCATCTGGTAAAAAATCTTTTGAAAACGGCAAAGCCTATTTTGGTGATTCCGGCATGTTTTCTGGGAGGAGCGGTTTTCTGCCTGTTCTGCGATTTGATCGCAAGAACGGTATTTGCACCTACGGAGCTTAGTATCAGTTCTGTAACTGCAGTATTTGGAGCACCTGTTGTGATTTATATGATGATTCGGAAGCAGAGGCAGGGTTAAATGAAAGAGTATTCGATTTATACAGAGCACATGACTGTAGGGTATGACGGGAAGCCGCTGATCCGGGATATAGAGATCCGTTTGAAAAAAGGCGAAATCCTGACGCTGATCGGCCCTAACGGTGCAGGAAAATCTACCATATTAAAAAGCATGATCCGGCAGCTGAAACCGGTTGCCGGAACTGTTTATCTGGATGGGGAAATGATGCATAAAATGTCAGGAAAAGAGGTGGCCAGGAGGCTTGCCGTAGTAATGACAGACCGTATCCGGCCGGAAATGATGACCTGTGAGGATCTTGTTGCCACAGGGCGCTATCCCTACACAGGGGCTCTTGGCATTCTTTCGGCAGAGGATCACAAAAAGGTGCTGGATGCTATGAAAACAGTCCATGCACTGGAATTTAAGGACAGGGATTTTACAGCTGTCAGCGATGGGCAGAGACAACGGGTGCTGCTTGCCAGGGCAATCTGTCAGGAGCCGGAGATTATTGTGCTGGACGAACCTACCTCTTTTCTGGATATTAAGCATAAGCTGGAGCTCCTTTCCATTTTAAAGAGAATGGTCAAAGAGCGGCAGACTGCAGTACTGATGTCTCTTCATGAACTGGATCTGGCTCAGAAGGTTTCTGACTGCGTGATCTGCGTAAAAGGAGACCATATTCAGAAGTATGGAGATCCGGAGGAATTTTTTTCTTCCGATTATATTCATGAATTATATGACATTCAAAGCGGCAGCTATAATGCAGCTTTTGGATGTGTAGAAATGGAAAGGCCCGGGGGTGAGCCGAAGGTATTTGTGATCGGCGGAAATGGAATGGGAATCCCGGTTTATCGGAGACTGCAGAGGAAGGGGATTCCTTTTGCAGCCGGAGTGCTTCATAAGAATGACATGGATTACCAGGTGGCGGAAGCCCTGGCGGCAGAGGTGATCTGGGAAGAACCTTTTGAACCGGTAAGCCGGGAAAAGGCTGAGAAAGCGGCTGAAGTGATGAAAAAATGCGAAAGAGTCATCTGCACACAGGAAAAGTTCGGCACCATGAATGCCCGTAACCGGGAGCTTCTGACCCTGGCGGAAGAGATGGGGAAGAATGTAGAAAGAATGCAGAAAACATCGGGAATCGGTTTTGGATATCATTGACAAATTTAAGAAATGTGTTACAATAAACGCAGAATTGAATGTCGTAAGGTGCCTGGAAATACAGGAGAATAGGAAAGTCAAGTGAAAGGCTTACACAGTCACGCCACTGTGTGGGAAGAGTTGTTTCTGATAGCCTGTCGGTATAACCGGACAGGCACTTTTTTTGTATCAAAATATGCATCAGAAGGGAGAAGAAAAATGAGTAAAAAACAAAAAAAGATCATGGTATTGGCAAGTGCCTTTGCATTGATTCTGGGGATTGCCCCTAATGTGAATGCCATGCATATTATGGAAGGTTATCTTCCGGGAGGATTTTGTATTGCATGGGGAGTTTTGTGCATTCCGTTTTTGATTGCAGGGTTTTTGTCCATTAAGAAGACTTTGGACGAACATCGAAATTTAATCACAATGCTGGCGATGTCCGGCGCTTTCATCTTTGTGATCTCTTCACTGAAGATCCCGTCTGTGACAGGAAGCTGCTCTCATATGACCGGAACCGGCCTGGGGGCGATTCTTTTCGGACCTGCGGCGGTTTCCATCCTGGGCCTGATTGTATTGCTGTTCCAGGCACTTCTTCTGGCGCACGGCGGACTGACCACCATCGGAGCCAATACTTTTTCCATGGCGATTGCAGGACCGTTTGTTGCCTACGGCATCTATGTATTGTGTAATAAATGCAAGGTAAATAAAAGAGCCTCGGTTTTTCTGGCTGCATGTCTGGGAGATTTCTTTACTTATTGTGTGACTGCAGTGCAGCTGGCAATTGCCCATAATACGGATACCACCTTTGGCGCAGCTCTTGGTAAATTTCTGATGATCTTCGCGCCCACACAGGTGCCCCTGGCTGTGATTGAAGGGATCCTTACAGTTGTGATTTTTATGGGACTGGAAACCTATGCAAAACCGGAGCTTCGTGCTATGGGGATTTTAAAGGAGGCAAAATAGAATGAAGAAAACAGTCATTGCCGCAGTTATCGCTGTTTTTTTAATCGCATTTATACCTTTGTTTGTGTTAAAGGATGCGGAATTCGGAGGCTCGGATGATGCCGGAAGCACAGTTGTGGAAGAGGTGGATTCTTCTTATGAGCCATGGGCAGCTCCGGTTCTGGAGAAGCTTCTTGGCGGTGAACTGCCCGGAGAAGTGGAAAGTATGCTGTTTTGCGTTCAGACCGGTATCGGTGTAGGGATTATCGCCTTTTTTATGGGGCGTTTCGTAGAACGGAAAAAATGGATGAAAGATGAATAGGAGACTCTCATGATTGTCATTGATAAGCTTTGTTATCAGTCGAGGCTTAGATATGAAAACCCTGGGGAAAAATTTGCATTTGCAGTGATCACATTGTGTATCTCTGTAATGAGCCGTTCCATTGCAGTAGCATGTATCGTGCTGACAGTAACAGGGATTCTTACCGTCTGGAAAGGTGGAATTCCTGTTTTTCGTTATTTGAAGTTTCTCACCATCCCCCTGGCGTTTTTATTGTTAAGCACGCTTGCTGTTGTTTTAAATGTAAAAAAGGCTCCTTTGGATCTGTTTGCCATACCTTTGGGAAGCTGGTACCTTACGGCCAGCCACGAGGCTCTTCTGTACGCTGTGCAGCTGATCCTTACGGCCCTGTCTGCAGTATCCTGCCTGTATTTTCTGGCATTTTCCACACCTATGCCGGATATTCTGGAAGTCTTACGGAAGCTTCATTGCCCGAAGCTGCTGATCGAGCTGATGCTGCTGATCTACCGGTTTATTTTTGTGCTGATGCATACGGCTTCCTCTATTTCCATTGCCCAGGAGTGCAGACTTGGAAATAAGGACTATAAAACAGCGCTGAATTCCTTCGGAAGCCTTGGGGCTGTATTAATGATCCGTGCGATGAGCCGCTCCAATCGTTTATATGATGCCATGGAGGCCCGCTGTTATGACGGAAGCATCCGCGTTTTGTCAGAGTCCAGACCGCCTAGAAAAGAGATTGTCTGTGCCATTGCGGTCTTTGACACCTGTTTATTTCTATTTGCTCTTTGGAGGAGATTTTATTCATGAATTCAGATGTGATCTTAAAAGCAGAGGATTTATATTTTTCTTACGATGATGAGCAGAGCCATTCTCTGAAAGGTCTCTCTCTGGAAATCAGGCGAGGGCAGAAGGTTGCCTTTATGGGTGCCAACGGCAGCGGAAAATCCACGTTTTTTTTCTGCTGTACCGGAATTTTAAAGCCGCAGTCAGGGAAATTATACTTTAATGGGGAAGAAGTCCGTTATGACAAGAAAAGCCTTTTAAAGCTTCGCAGCAAAGTAGGCATTGTGTTCCAGGATCCGGATAATCAATTGTTTTCTGCCAGTGTTTATCAGGAAATATCCTTTGGAATCCTTAATCTGGGAGTGCCTGAAGAAGAGGCAAAAAAGGAGGTAGAAGCTGTGATCGATCATCTGGAGATCACACCGTTTCGCCACAAACCAACCCACGCATTAAGCGGCGGCCAAAAAAAACAGGTGTCTATTGCAGATATTTTAGTCATGCATCCGGATGTGATCATTCTGGACGAACCGTCTGCCGCTCTGGATCCCAGGCATACCACCATGGTAAACCGGATCGTGGAACAGCTGACAGAACAGGGAATTACGGTGTGCATGGCCACTCATGATATTAATTACGCATATGAATGGGCAGACGAAGTGATGCTGTTTCATGAGGGAAAGGTCCTGATGCATGGAACGCCTGCCCAGGTATTCAGCAATCCCGGTGTTCTTTTGAAGACGAATCTGGAGCCGCCGGCAGTGCTGGAATTATTTGAAAGTCTCTGCAGGAAGGGAATTCTGAAAGCATCCCTTCCCCTTCCAAGGAATCTGAAAACACTGGAAAGTTATATTGCAGATATTAATTTAAACCCACATTATGGAGGAAGAACAATCGTGTCAGAAAGAACAAAAAAGGCAATTTTGGCGGTAAGTTTCGGAACCAGCCATGCAGAAACCCGCAAGGTAACCATTGATGCTATCGAACAGGATATGCAGGCTGCATTTCCCGATTATCCCCTTTACCGTGCATGGACCAGTAAGATGATTATCAAGAAGGTAAATAAGCGGGATCAGGTTCATATATTTACGGTAAAAGAGGCCATGGAGCAAATGCTTAAGGACGGCATTACCGATGTTCTGGTACAGCCTACTCATGTAATCAATGGGATTGAAAATGATCTGATGAAGGAAGATGCCCTTGCTTTTCGGGATGCCTTTCATTCTATTTCCTTTGGGGATCCTCTTCTTACCAGCGAAGAGGACAGCCTGGCAGTGATTCAGGCAATCGCAAATGAATTTCAGGATTTAAAGAAAGAGGAAGTTCTGGTTCTTATGGGACATGGGACGACCCATTTTTCCAACGCGATCTATGCTGCACTGGATTATACTTTTAAGGATAAAGGGTATGCAAATATTTTTCTGGGAACTGTGGAAGCCTATCCATCCATGGAGTCCCTCATGAAAATGGTGAATGCCTACCATCCTTCCAGGGTGATCCTGGCTCCCTTTATGATCGTAGCCGGAGACCATGCCAAAAATGATATGGCTGGCGATGATCCTGAATCCTGGTACAGTCAGTTTAAAGCCCGGGGATATGAGGTAGAGCCTGTGCTGAAAGGATTGGGAGAATATCCGGGTATCCGGAAGCTTTTGGTAGAGCATCTGGCAAAACTGGATACATACTGATCCGGCTTCTTCTATTCACAGACGTGCTCCACTCCCTGCTGCATGATGGTGGATACATGATCGTCTGCCAGTGAATAGAAAATGGTTTTGCCGTCCCGGCGGAATTTGACAAGAGCAGATTGTTTTAAAATCCGCAGCTGATGGGAGATGGCGCTCTGGGTCATGGACAGTTTATCTGCAATGTCCTGTACGCACAGTTCCTGTTCTGTCAGGGCATAGAGAATACGGATTCTGGTAGGATCGCCGAAGACCTTGAAGAGTTCGGCGGTGCGATAGAGAACCTGTTCATCTACGGAACAAGTAAGGGGATGGAGATTCATTTCCATAATCCTCCTTTCTGCTGAAAGTTTTTCAGGCAGGCGTATCGCCTGCCTTTTTTGCTGCGTGCTGAAGCTTTCTTCTATTCTAGCCGAAAAAAGAAGTTTGGTCAATTCCTAATTCGCATGCTTCCACGGGCCGTTCCTGTAAAAGTGAATCGACAGCACTGTGGCAATTGTCCATCCGATAGGCCATGCACACCAGATTCCTGTTGCGCCAAGGATGGTTTTGGAAAGAATCCAGGCAAGAACAGTACGGAGAATCAGGTCCGTGAAGGTTCCGATCATAAATTTATCCATAATACCTGCACCCCGCAGAATTCCGTCAGCCACCAGTTTGGCAGATACAACGAAATAGAAGGGAGACAGAATGCGCAGGAACAGGATTCCTGTGGAAATGGCGGCCTCGGAGGAGGCATCCATAAACAGGTACAGCACATACCGCCCGGCAAAGAAATAGAGGAGGAACAGAGGCAGGCTTAAAAGCCACACCAGCCTGATTCCGGCCCGGAAGCCTTCTTTTACCCGCCCGGGCTTGCTGGCACCGATGTTCTGCGCAGTATAGTTGGAAATCCCGTTTCCCAGAGTGGTGAAGGAAGTAATGACAAGATTATTCAGCTTTACGGCTGCGGAGTAGCCTGCAATGACGCTGGCCCCGAAACTGTTGATCACGCTCTGGATGATAATATTGCCCACGGAAACAAAGCTTTGCTGAAGGATGCTGGGCACTGCAATCGCTGTGATCTTTTTGAAGAGCGTCCAGGAAAACAGCGGAATATGGGAGCTGGTTTCGATGGATTTTAATCTTTTCAGGACCACTGCAATGGCAAGGAAACAACTGATTCCCTGGCAGAGGAAGGTAGCCCATGCAACGCCTGCCACTCCCATATGGAAGACGGTTACGAATAAGATATCTACGGCAATGTTGGCGGTGGAGGACATGGCGAGGAAAAGAAAAGGGGTGCGTGAATCTCCGAGAGCTGAAAAAACGCCATTGGCTATGTTGTAAAAAAATATAAAAGGAAGTCCCCACAGGTAAATATCCAGATACAGCCTGGAATCGCTGAGAATCTCTTCCGGGGTATGAATGAGCTTAAGCAATCCGTCACAGCCGATCATACCTGCAAGCATCAGAACGGCACAAAGGACTGCGCTGGAGATCAATGCCGTATAAACGGCGGTTTTCATCCCCCGATAATCCTTTGCCCCGAATAGCTGGGAGACAATGACAGAACAGCCGATATTACATCCAAAGGCAAAGGCGATGAAAATGAGGGTGATTTCATAGCTGTTGCCAACTGCCGCAAGGGCATTTTCCCCGATAAATTTCCCTGCGATAAGGCTGTCTGCAATATTATAGAGCTGCTGAAAAATAATGCTTCCAAAGAGGGGGAGGCAGAATTTCCATAAAACTTTTTCAGGACTGCCTACTGTAAGATCCTGGTTCATAATGATAGATTCTCCTTTTTTTTGAAATACCGGCCTTGTTTTCCCGGCCCGTAGGTATTATACTTGGAAGCAGACGATAAGTAAAGAGTATATTTCATATGATAACCATATGAAAATGATATGATATTTCCGGAAGATAAAGGGGAAAATGATGGCAGTGAATTATGATTATTACCGTATTTTTTATTTTGTGGCAAAATACCACAGCTTTACCAAAGCAGCAAATATTTTGATGAACAGCCAGCCGAATATTACCAGAGCAATGAATAATCTGGAACAGGAGCTTGGCTGCACGCTTTTTCTGCGCTCCCATAAAGGAGTAGCCCTGACGCCGGAGGGGGAAAAGCTTTTTGCACGTGTACAGATTGCCCAGGAACAGCTTCAGGCTGCGGAGGCGGAGCTTGCCAGTGATAAGAATCTGGACAAGGGGACAGTTTCTCTGGGCGTCAGCGAGACTGCGCTTCACGGCCTCCTGCTTCCGGTATTGCGAGAGTTTCATCTGACCTATCCGGGGGTACATATCCGCCTGACCAACTGCTCTGCACCCCAGGCAATCGCGGGGGTAAAAAGCGGCCAGGTGGAATTTGCAGTAGTGACGATGCCGGAAGAGGTGGACAGAACCCTGCGCAAGCTCCCCCTGGTGGAAGTGCAGGATATTCTGGTAGCAGGAATGCATTTTCTGGAACTGAAAGGAAAGGCCATCAGCTTAAAGGAGGCAGCAGAGTTTCCGCTGATCTGTCTTGGACAGGATACCAAGACCTATGAATTTTATAATCAGCTATTTGCAGAACAGGGCCTGGTCCTGCAGCCGGATATTGAAGCTGCATCCACGGAACAGATTATTCCGCTGGTGAGAAATGATCTTGGTCTGGCTTTCCTGCCCGGACATTTGGCACAAGAGCCTTTGGAAAAAGGGGAGATTTTTGAGGTGAAGCTTTCCGATAAGATTCCGGCAAGGCACATCTGTATGGTCTGGGATCCCAAACGTCCAACCAGCATTGCTGCAGGAAAACTGGAAAAAATGATCCGGGAGGCTGTAGATGGCGGCTCCCGGTGAGAAGGCAGGTTATTTTGTCTCCGATGTCCTGGAGGGAGAAAGCTGGTTCTTGGGAAGTGTACCGCAGAGCCTCATGATTTCTACAAGCTCCTGATACTTGTCTGTGATGTAGCCGTAATTCTCCTTTATATGGGGAAGCCGGCAGTTGGTGCAGTCCTTGATGCCTTTTTCTGTAATACGGAAATTTCCTCCGCATTTTGTGCCGAGGGCGTAAAGAGGGCAGTAGCAGAACAGACAATTGAAATTGTCCGGATCAGCGCCCTGGTGGCAGGGGAAATATTCGCATTTTTTATGGCTGAAAAAGGAATACTCTTTGTTTTTCCAGGAGTCTTTTTCCATATTTGTTTTCCTCCGGTGAGATTATGATATAAAAAAACGGCGTATAAACGCCGGTCAGATTCTTCATGAGGGACGATGCTGCTCCGGGGTAGACAATGCTTCATTCAAATATGCGGAGGGAATGAATGCATCCGAAGCAGTACCGCCTGCCATTTAATCATGCCTTGGGAACAAGGCAGCCACTGTAAAACAGTGGGGTATAATTCATACGAACAGGCGAATTCCATAAAAAAATGCCTGCTTCACAAGAAAGCAGACAACGCCTGGTGATTGCGGATATCACAGGTTGGTTGTTACACTTTACACGGAAGTTGAACCTCGCCATACAAAGCAGGTTTCCTGACTTCAAGATCATCACGCCTTCTCTCCTTCTCATACATGCAGTACAATGGACTCTTGAGAATTTGCTCCCCTGTTACAGTGACCGGATCGTTCAGGATTCTCACCTGATTCCCTTTTCTGTCCGCCACGCGGATGGCGAACAGCACTTCATATGTTCTATATGGAATTATACTGGCTTTATACTACCACCGTACAGTGTTCCTGTCAACAGAAAAAATGAGAAAAATGTAATTACTTAATGTCTTAATGGCTTTCCGGAAGCTGGCTGATCTTTTTGAATTCCCGGATTACCAGCAGTAGGGCGAGAATTCCGGCTGCGGCATCAGCGATGGGGCCGGCGTACATTACGCCGTCGATTCCCATAAAGATCGGGAAGATGATTACCAGAGGAACCAGGAAGATGATCTGCCTTGTCATGGAAAGGAAGATACCTTTTGAAGCTTTCCCAATGGAGGTGAAGAAATTGGAGGTTACCGGCTGCAGTCCGTTGAAGAAGGTGCAGAACAGAAAAATCCGGAAAAACTTCACTGCAAATTGATAATAAAGTTGGTCACCGTTTCCGAAGAGACTGATGATCTGTCTTGGGAAAATCTGAAAGCACAGGACTCCCGCAATTGCAACAACGCTGGCAGCTCCGGCTGCTTTCAGGTAAGCTTCTTTTACCCGGGAATATTTTTCTGCCCCATAATTGAAACTGATGATAGGCTGGGCACCCTGTGACAAGCCGATGACGATTGAAAGAAACAGCATATTGACCTTCATCACGATTCCCACAACAGCCAGGGGAATGTCGCTTCCGTATTGGGAGAGACTGCCATAGTGGCGCAGCGTATTATTCAGAAGAATCTGCACTACAGTAATGGCAAGCTGGTTTAAGCAGGCAGCAGAGCCAAGGGAGACGATGGCTTTCAGGCAGTCCGGCTTAGGCAGGAAATCCCTGAAACGAAATGCACCGCCCAGATAGCGCGGCAGATAAACAAGCACCATACATGCCGAAAAAATCTGCCCGATCACTGTGGCCCATGCAGCACCCTGAATCCCAAAGCCGAATCCGAAGATAAATAAGGGATCCAGAATGGTATTGATGACTGCGCCGGAGAGCATGGCCATCATGGAATAAGTCGGTTTGCCGTCTGCACGGATCAGATGGTTGCCTCCTGTGGTGAGCATATAAAAGGGAAAACCGAGGGAGGTGATCCCGATATACGAAAGGGAATAGGAAAGAGTCTGCTCTGTGGCTCCGCATGCCAGGACGATAGGTTTCAGGAAGAGGCGCACCACAATGCAAAAGGCAATTCCGAAGAGAACCAGGGAGCCAAAAGCCGTGCCGGCAATGTTTTTGGCCTTTTCCGTCTCACCGCGGCCGAGGGAAAGGTTGAAATTGGCCGCCCCCCCGATTCCCAGCAACAGGGCAATGGCAACCGTGATGGTAGTCATCGGAAAAGCCACATTGGTGGCTGCATTTCCCAGCATGCCCACACCCTGGCCGATGAAGATCTGATCTACGATGTTATAGAGAGCGCCTACCACCATACTGATAATGCTGGGAATGGCAAATTTCCGCAAAAGGCTGGTGATGGGAGCGGTACCCAGGGGATTTTCTGTAGTGTTTATATCTGGTTTCATCAATCGTTCCTCCTAAAATCAGTTTATCTTGTCTGCAAAAATACTTTAAGTAAGGGAATCTGATTATTTAAGATCAGGCTTTCCGGAAACATGGCTTCATGAACAAATTCCGAGGCACAGGTAAAATCTCCGATATGTTCCGCCCCATGGCTGTCACTGGATAACAGAATGGGGACCTGGTATCTGACACAGCAGCGCAGGATTTCCCGGTTATTTGCCGTGGTATCACCACGATAGCCGTAGGGAGCAAGAGACGCTTCGTTGATTTCAAAGATAACTCCGGCATCTTTGGCACAGGCAGCTAAAGCTTCATAATCCACAGGAAACCGGGGATTGTCGCAGTGCCCGAGGATCTTTACATAAGGATTTTTCATGACATTTAAACAGGCCTGTGTATTTTCTTCCCGTGTGCCGGAATGGTAGTTCTGGGCGTGCATGCTGGCAATGGCATAGTCAAGCTTTGACAGAAGTTCTTCTTCCAGATCCACATGTCCATCCTTGTCAAGGATATTTAATTCGATTCCATATAATAGATCCACTCCGAAGCGTTTCCTGGGGGAAAAAGTAAGGCTTCGGAAATAAGAGGGGGTTCCGGAAGCCAAAGTGGCAGGCCCGTGATCTGTAATGCCAAGGAGCTTTAAACCTTTGGCTGCTGCAATTTTTGCCATATGTGAGATGGTACAGGAGGTTCCGTGGCCGCTTGCAATAGAGTGGGTATGCATATCAGAAAGATACATAGAGGCAGCTCCTTTCATAATATAATACGGGATTAGTATAACAGAAAAAAAATCACGTTGTCAATTATACAATCAGCACTTGAAAAATTCCGAAATCTGCGCTATAGTTGCCATGAATCAAGGAAATGAAAAGAGGGGAAAGATTATGGAACAATTATTTAGTCTGAGTATTGCAATGATGGCTGGCCTTTTGATGTCCAGAATTGCCAAGGTACTGAAGCTTCCGGCAGTGACTGCCTATCTGGTAGGCGGTATTCTGATCGGGCCGTATGTGCTTGGACAGCTTGGAATCCGGGGCATGGGATTTATCAGTGGAGAAAATGTAAAAGAATACGCGATTTTCTGTGATGTGGCATTGGGATTTATTGCTTTTGATATCGGAAACGAATTCCGTCTTTCACAGCTTCGCTCTATCGGAAAGCAGGCTACCGTGATCGCCTTTACACAGGCGCTCTCAGCAACGATTCTGGTGGATGCGGCTATGATCGGGCTTCATTTTATGATGCCGGATGTGATGAGCATTTCCATGGCACTGGTACTTGGGGCGATTGCAACAGCGACAGCTCCTGCAGCTACGCTGATGGTAGTGCGCCAGTACAAAGCCAAGGGACCGCTGACCAGCATCCTGCTGCCCATTGTAGCATTGGATGATGCCATTGGCCTTGTGGTATTTGCCGTATCCTGCGGTGTTGCCAATGCATTGGAAAGCGGCACGATCAGCATTGTTTCTGTTTTGGTACAGCCTTTGCTGGAGGTTGTTTTGTCACTGCTTCTGGGCTCTCTGATGGGATGGCTTCTGACTATTGCAGAACGGTACTTTGAGTCAAACAGCCGTAGACTTTCTATTATTATTACGTTTGTGCTTTTTACAGTGGCCCTTTCTATGCTGAAGTTTGAAGTGGGTGGAATCGAAATCGGATTTTCCTCACTTCTTGTGTGCATGATGCTGGGAACCATCTTCTGCAATATCTGTGATTTCTCAGAAGATATGATGGCCAGGGCGGATAAATGGACAGCGCCTCTTTTTGTTCTGTTTTTTGTATTGAGCGGTGCAGAGTTGGAACTGGGTGTATTCCGCAATATTGCGATTGTGGGAATCGGTGTCACCTATATTATTTTCCGTTCCTTCGGAAAGTGGCTGGGTGCATTTGCAGGTGCCAACTGGATGAAGTGCAGCGATACTATTCGGAAATACCTTGGGATTACGCTGCTTCCCCAGGCGGGTGTTGCCCTCGGAATGTCCATGACCGTGACGGAAACGATGGGAGAGCCCGGAAGGTTAATAAGAAATATTACGCTGTTTTCTGTTCTGATCTATGAACTGGCAGGACCGCTGCTTACGAAGATTTCTCTTATGAAAGCAGGCGAGATATCCCCGAGACCGGAGATCGTGAAAACACCCAATCAAAAATAAAGAACGTACGGATCTGGCTGTGATTTTTTAGAAAACCATAGAGTCCGGATGCTTGTGAGCAGGAATTATCGTTACTTTTCACACGGCACTATCCCGCGAGGCGTTTTGGCATGAATATGCCAAAATCCCGAGACATACAAGCCAAAATTCCATTGCCGAAGGCAATCTGGAATGAATTTTGGCTACGTTACTGGGAACGGAGTGAACAGTAACGAATTATTTCCTTACAGGCATTCGGGCTTTCTTTTATTTCAAATAAAAACAAACAAAAACCTCACATAAAAACAAACAAAAACCACATCAAAACACAGAAAAACATGTTGGATTTTGTTGACATTATAGGAACGAGGGCGTATAATAAATTATATGTAAATTGCTGTTTTCATCCTTTGAAATGGAAATGGTATCATAGGAAAACATGGCGGCGATACCGCTGTGGGAAAGGAGAAGCGTGGAGATGTTTAATACCACAGATATTCCCAAATCTTCCAGAATCACCAGACTTGTAGATAATCTATATGCGAAGATGCCGGTAATTGAATCTGCAAGAGCCAGACTTCTTACAGAGTCTTATATGGCTACGGAGGGCCAGCCTGTGATAACAAGGCGTGCGGAGGCTTTTGCCCATATCCTGCGGCACATTCCCATCATTATTCGTGATGAGGAGCTGATCGTGGGAAGCAGTACCCTGGCGCCCAGAGGCTGTCAGACATTCCCGGAATTTTCCTTCCAGTGGCTGGAAGAGGAACTGGATACGGTTGAAACGAGGAGCGCGGACCCGTTTTATATCGCAGAAGAAACAAAACAGGAGCTTCGGGAAATACATAAATACTGGAAAGGGAAAACCACCAGTGAACTTGCGCTGTCCTATATGGCTCCGGAAGCAATAAAAGCAATTGAACACAATATTTTTACACCGGGTAATTACTTTTACAATGGTGTAGGACATGTCACCGTGAAATATGAAGAGGTTTTAGCCATTGGATTCGAGGGAATCATGGCCAAAGCACAGAAGGAACTTGAGAAGTGCCGGGTGGGCGACGGCGATTATGCGAAGCGCTCCCGTTTTCTTGAGGCAGTGATCTTAAGCTGTGAAGCGGTGATCGAATATGCACAGCGCTATGCAATGCTGGCAGACGAGATGGCTTCCAGGTGCGTTGACCCGGTGCGTAAGCGGGAACTGCAGATTATTGCACAGAATTGCAGCCGGGTTCCTGCAAAAGGAGCCTCCGGATTCTATGAGGCATGTCAGTCCTTCTGGTTTGTACAGCAGCTTTTGCAGATAGAATCCAGCGGGCATTCCATTTCGCCGGGGCGTTTTGACCAGTATATGTATCCTTATTATCAGAAGGATCTGGAGAACGGCAATATTACCCGGGAGTTTGCCCAGGAGCTGATGGACTGCGTCTGGGTGAAACTCAATGACCTGAATAAATGCCGTGATGCTGCCTCTGCTGAAGGCTTTGCAGGATACAGTCTGTTCCAGAATCTGATTGCAGGGGGACAGAATAAGGACGGGGAGGATGTGACCAACGACCTTTCCATTATGTGTATCCAGGCCTCCATGCATGTGCATCTGCCTCAGCCGTCCCTCTCTGTCCGGGTGTGGAACGGATCCCCGCATGAGTTTTTGATCAAGGCCGCAGAGCTTACCCGAACAGGAATCGGACTTCCCGCTTACTACAATGATGAAGTGATCATTCCGGCACTGCAGAACCGGGGATTGTCTCTTGCGGATGCCCGCGAGTACAATATCATCGGCTGTGTGGAACCCCAGAAGGCCGGCAAGACGGAAGGCTGGCATGACGCAGCATTCTTTAATATGTGCCGCCCGATGGAACTTGTTTTCTCCAATGGCATGGACAAAGGAGAAATGGTGGGAATCCCAACCGGCGATGTGACGAAAATGACCAGCTTTGAAGAGGTTTATGATGCTTACAAGAAGCAGATGGAATACTGCATTTCCCTTCTTGTCAATGCAGACAATGCCATTGATGTAGCCCATGCAGAGCGCTGCCCGCTGCCGTTTTTGTCCAGTATGGTGGATGACTGCCTGACAAGGGGAAAAACAGTGCAGGAGGGCGGAGCGGTTTATAACTTTACAGGCCCCCAGGGCTTTGGAATAGCCAATATGGCGGATTCTCTGTATGCTATCCGCAAGCTTGTTTTCCAGGATAAAAAGGTTACCATGGAAGAATATAAAAATGCCCTGATCTGGAACTACGGAAAAGGAATGGATGAAAAGACCGCCGCAGAAGTAACAGCCGCAGTACTGGAAACCTTAAAAGCCCAGGGACAGGCTGTGAATGAAGAAACTGTTTCTTCTATATTAAATACGGTTCTGTACGCGAAGCCCTCAGATCAGGAGATGGCAAGGTATCAGGAAATCCATCAGCTGATTGAGGAAGTGCCCAAGTTCGGAAATGATATTCTGGATGTGGACCTGTTTGCAAGAGATGTGGCTTACACTTATACAAGGCCTTTGGAAAAATACAAGAACCCAAGGGGCGGTCAGTACCAGGCCGGACTTTATCCGGTATCTGCCAATGTACCCCTGGGCGGACAGACAGGAGCTACCCCGGACGGACGTTATGCCCATACTCCTGTGGCAGACGGGGTTTCCCCTTCCGCAGGCAAGGATGTGAACGGACCTACTGCAGCCGCAACCTCTGTTTCCAGGCTTGATCATTTTATCGTATCCAATGGTACCTTGTTTAATCAGAAATTCCATCCTTCTGCATTGTCCGGAAGAGATGGACTGGAGAAATTTGTGGCACTGATCCGTTCCTACTTCGACCAGAAGGGAATGCACATGCAGTTTAATGTGGTAAGCAGGGAAACACTTCTGGATGCACAGAAGAATCCGGAGAAATATAAGCATCTTGTAGTTCGTGTGGCAGGTTACAGCGCCCTGTTTACCACATTGTCACGTTCTCTGCAGGACGATATTATCCGGCGTACGGAACAGGGATTTTAAGGAGACACCTATGGATTATTTAGAAACAAAAGGCAGGGTTTTTGATATCCAGCGCTATTCGATCCATGATGGCCCGGGAATCCGCACCATCGTATTTCTGAAAGGCTGTGTTCTTCGCTGCCGCTGGTGCTGTAATCCGGAATCCCAGGAATATGCCATACAGACCATGAAGGTTCAGGGAGAAGATAAGGTGATCGGCCGGGATGTGACTGTCCGGGAAATGATCGAGCAGGTGGAAAAGGACCGCCCTTATTATTACCGTTCCGGGGGCGGGCTGACTCTGTCCGGAGGGGAATGCCTCTGCCAGCCGGAATTTGCCCGGGATCTTCTTAAGGCAGCAAAGGAGCGGGGGATAAATACAGCGATTGAAAGCATGGCCTGTGCCCCTTTTGAACGCATTGAAATGCTTTTGCCTTATCTGGATATTTATCTTATGGATATCAAGCACACGAACCCGGATAAGCATCGGGAATTTACAGGCAGATCAAATGAACTGATGCTGGAAAATGCCAGAAAAACAGCCTTGTCCGGACAGACGAAGCTGGTGATCCGTGTTCCCGTGATTCCCACCTTCAATGATACAGTGGAAGAAATACAGGGAATTGCCCGCTTTGCAGCGACTCTTCCCGGGGTGACCAGGATTCATCTCCTGCCGTATCACAGGCTTGGCCAGGATAAGTATGAAGGCCTTGGCAGAACATATCAGATGGACGGAATTCTTCCTCCCTCTATGGAACATATGGATACATTAAAAAAGGCAGTACATGGGGTATGCGGTCTGGACTGCCAGATAGGAGGTTGAAAAAATGGCATATTTAGATGACCTGTCTCCGGAGGTGAAGCAGCGCATTGTACAGGAGCTTGTTCCGGGAAAACAGATCTCTCTGGCACATATTATTGCCAACCCGGATAAGATCCTTTATACAAAGCTGGGACTCGACCCTGCTATTGAGTATTCCAGGTCCGCGATTGGGATCCTGACCATAAGCCCTGCGGAAACAGCCATTATTATGGGGGATATTGCCATCAAGTCCTCCGGCGTGGAACTTGGGTTTGTAGACCGCTTCAGCGGAAGCCTGATTATTACGGGAACTGTATCGGAAGTGGAAGCGGCTGTGAGCGCCATTTTGGACTATGTAGGCGAAAAACTGGGATTCGCTGTTTGTCCGATCACCAGGACCTGAGAATTTTATGAAGAAGATTGCCCTGATGGGCCGGAGCGAGGCGGGAAAAACCACCCTGACCCAGGCCCTGAAAGGAGAAAAGATTCATTATCACAAAACCCAGTATGTGAATTATTTTGACGTGATCATTGACACTCCGGGGGAATATGCGCAGACAAAGGGGTTGGGACATGCTCTGGCTCTTTATACTTACGAGGCGGACATTGTGGGCCTACTCTGTTCCGCAATTGAACCCTACTGCCTGTTTCCTCCCTGCTGCACCTGTATGGCCAACAGGGAAGTAGTGGGAATCGTTACTAAGATCAATCACCCAGATGCCAATACAGAACGTGCAGCCTCCTGGCTTCGTCTGGCTGGATGCAAAAAAATCTTCTATGTAGATTCCAAACTGCACCAGGGAATTCCGGAAATTCTGGAGTATTTAAGAGAAGAAGGAGATGTCCTGCCCTGGGAGAAAGAAGAAAATGAAATCAACAAGAAACAACAATCACAAACCAATAAAAACAACATGAAACAACAAGTATAGCTTGACAAATTTCGTTAAATGGAGTAAAATCACCATAGAAACAAAAAGAAACCAAGAGGTGCATATTTTTAAAAAGATTACAGCACCGAAACGCTTAAGGAGGAAAAAAGCATGGTAAACGAATTTGAAATCAAAAAACAGATTTGCGACATCGGCAGGAGGATCTACAACCGCAACATGGTGGCTGCGAATGATGGAAACATTTCCGTAAAACTCAATGACAATGAATTCCTTTGCACACCAACAGGTGTATCCAAAGGCTTCATGACTCCGGAGTACATTTGTAAGGTAGATGCCAAGGGCAACGTAATTCAGGCAAACCCGGGATTTAAACCATCTTCCGAGATCAAGATGCATATGAGAGTATATGAGAAGAGACCGGATGTAGGATCTGTTGTACATGCTCATCCTATTTATGCAACTTCTTTCGCAATTGCAGGTATCCCGCTGACACAGCCGATCATGCCTGAGGCAGTTATTTCACTTGGATGCGTTCCGATCGCTGAGTACGGCACACCTTCTACAATGGAAATTCCGGACAACCTGGAAAAATACCTTCCATATTTTGATGCAGTTCTTCTTGAGAACCACGGAGCACTTACTTGGAGCACAGATTTAAATGCTGCTTACATGAAGATGGAATCCGTTGAATTCTATGCACAGCTTCTGTACCAGTCCAAGCTTCTTGGCGGCCCGAAGGAATTCGATGAGAAGAACGTTGAAAAACTGTATGCAATCCGCCGTAAATTCGGTATGCCCGGCAAACATCCGGCAAGCATCTGCCTGAATAAGGATAAAAAGAACTGCCACAACTGCGGAGGCGCATGTGCTACAGACGAATACAAGCAGTTCCCGGGATATCAGTATGACTTTGTTGGAAAGGAATGCAATGGAGCAGCTCCGTCCGCAGACGCTGAATTAGTAGCAAATATTACCAAACAGGTAATGGCTCAGCTGGGAATGAAATAATTTAGCAGTTTTTTATTAAAGGAGGACAATCTCGTGCCAATCAGTGAAAACATCGTACAGGAAATTGTACAGGAAGTAATGGCAAAAATGCAGATTGCAGAAGCTCCGGCCGGGAAACATGGCATTTTTCAGGATATGAATGAAGCGATCGAGGCTGCCAAAAAGGCAGAACAGATCGTAAAAAGAATGTCCATGGACCAGAGAGAAAAGATCATTACCTGCATCCGTAAGAAAATCAAAGAAAATGCAGAAATCTTTGCACGCATGGGTGTTGAGGAAACCGGAATGGGAAATGTAGGAGATAAGATCCTGAAACACCATCTGGTAGCTGATAAAACACCTGGAACAGAGGATATTACCACAACCGCATGGTCCGGGGACAGAGGCCTTACTTTGATCGAAATGGGACCCTTCGGTGTGATCGGAGCGATTACTCCCTGCACCAACCCCAGCGAAACCATCCTGTGCAACACCATGGGAATGCTGGCAGGGGGAAATACCGTTGTATTTAACCCGCATCCGGCAGCAATCAAAACTTCAATCTATGCCATTAACATGTTAAACGAAGCTTCCCTGGAGTCAGGCGGCCCGGATAACATCGCCGTAACCGTAGAGAAGCCGACACTGGAAACAAGCAATATCATGATGAAACATAAAGATATCCCGCTGATCGCAGCAACAGGCGGCCCGGGCGTTGTAACCGCAGTTCTTTCCTCCGGCAAGAGAGGAATCGGTGCAGGTGCAGGAAACCCGCCGGCCCTGGTAGATGAGACAGCCGACATCCGTAAGGCTGCCCAGGATATCGTAAATGGATGTACCTTTGACAACAATCTTCCCTGTATTGCAGAGAAGGAAATCGTGGCAGTTTCTTCTGTAGTAGATGAGCTGATGCATTATTTGATTACAGAAAATGACTGTTATCTGGCTTCCAAGGAAGAGCAGGACAAGCTGACGGCAGTTGTTCTTGCCGGCGGCAAACTGAACCGTAAATGCGTAGGACGTGATGCAAGAACACTTCTCTCCATGATCGGTGTGGATGTACCTGCAAATATCCGCTGTATCGTATTCGAAGGACCGAAGGAACATCCCCTTATCGCGGAAGAACTTATGATGCCGATCCTCGGTGTTGTAAGAGCAAAGGATTTTGATGATGCGGTAGAGCAGGCTGTATGGCTTGAACACGGCAACCGCCATTCCGCACACATCCATTCCAAGAACATAGACAATATCACCAAATATGCGAAAGCAATCGATACCGCAATCCTTGTGAAGAATGCACCTTCCTATGCAGCTCTTGGATTCGGCGGAGAAGGCTATTGTACATTTACCATCGCAAGCCGTACAGGAGAGGGACTTACAAGCGCAAGCACCTTTACCAAGAGAAGACGCTGCGTAATGTCTGACAGCCTTTGCATTCGTTAATCAGGAGGAGTAGAACAATGGATATGAATAATATTAACATCGAAGAGATCGTGAAACAGGTTCTCTCCGGCATGACAGGAAATGCATCTGCACCTGCCGGGACTCCGGCACCTGCTGCTAAGGGTGCGATTCCGAAAACTGCAAGAGTCGCAATGATGACAGAGAAAAAACACTTTGAACTTCAGGAGTATCCGCTTCCGGAAGTGGGAGATGATGATATTCTTGTAAAAGTAGAAGGCTGCGGTGTCTGCGGTACCGATGCACATGAGTACAAAAATGACCCGTTCGGATTAATTCCGGTTGTTCTGGGACATGAAGGCACCGGTGAAATCGTTGCCATGGGCAAAAATGTAAAAACCGATACAGCAGGAAAACCTGTAAAAGTCGGCGATAAAGTTGTAACATGTATGATTTTTAAGGATGATCCGGAAATCACCATGTTCGACCTGAACAAGAAAAACGTCGGAGGCGCTGATGTATACGGCCTTCTTCCGGACGATGACGTAAAATTCAACGGCTGGTTTGCTGATTATATCTTTATCAGAGGCGGAAAATTCGGTTCCACATTCTTTAATGTAAGTGACCTTGATCTGGATTCCCGTATCCTGATCGAACCTTGTGCAGTTCTGATCCATGCAGTTGAGAGAGCAAAAACAACAGGCATCCTGAAATTCAACAGCAGAGTTGTTGTTCAGGGATGCGGACCGATCGGCCTGATCTGTATTGCAATTCTTCATACGATGGGTATTGAGAACATCTGCGCAGTAGACGGAAACGAAAACCGTCTGAACTTTGCAAAGAAGATGGGTGCATCACAGACAGTGAACTTCGCGAACTTCCAGGGTATTGAAGCTCTGGCAGACGGTGTGAAGGATGCATTCGGCGGACATCTTGCAGATTTTGCATTCCAGTGTACCGGAAATCCGAAAGCTCATGCAAACATCTACAAATTCATCCGCAACGGCGGCGGTCTTTGTGAGCTTGGCTTCTTTATCAATGGCGGTGACGCAACAATTAATCCGCACTTTGACCTTTGCTCAAAAGAAATTAACCTGGTAGGATCCTGGGTATACAACCTGAGAGATTATGCTACTACATTTGATTTCCTGAAGAGAGCAAAAGGAATCGGACTTCCATTGTCTGAGCTGATCACACATAAATATCCGCTTGAGCAGATCAATGAAGCTCTTGAGACAAATTTGGCTATGACTGGTCTGAAGATTGCAATCGTTAATAAATAATCTGCATCTTAAAGGAGAACAGAAATGGCAGAAGCTGTAGGAATTTTAGAGGTATTCGGGCTGACCACAGCCTTCGTAGCAGGCGATGCCGGATGTAAGGCAGCGAATGTCCGCCTGGAGGTGTTCGATAAGAACAAGCCGGCCAACGCAGACAGCCTGCCAGTACCGCTTCTGGTCTGCATTAAATTCCGCGGTAGTGTGACGGACGTAACGGCAGCAGTTGATGCCGGGATAGAAGTTGCAAACCGGATGACCGGTGTGGTACAGCACTATGTAATTCCGAACCCGGAAGAGGGTACGGAAAAAATGCTGAAGATCAGCGCTTTGGATAAGGATTAGATCCCTCATCCCAGGAAAATATAAATGAGTTCTATTCAGGAGGAATGAATCATGGCACAGGAAGCTTTAGGAATGGTAGAAACCAGAGGACTTACCGCTGCAATTGAGGCAGCAGATGCAATGACAAAAGCGGCAGAAGTTACTTTAGTTGGAACAGAAAAAATCGGTTCCGGTCTTGTAACTGTTATGGTTCGCGGTGATGTAGGCGCTGTAAAGGCTGCAGTAGAGAGCGGAAGCGCAGCTGCATCCAGACTTGGCGAATTAGTAGCTACCCACGTGATCCCGAGACCACACAGCGACGTTGAAAAGATTCTGCCAAGTATCTGATCACACACAGAATTAAAGGAGTTCGCTCATGGGTAAATCATATGGGTTTATTGAGATCACAGGTGTGGTAGCGGCATTGGATGCCCTGGACATCATGTGTAAAACTGCAGACGTTGAGCTGGCGTCATGGGAACGTAAGCTGGGCGGACGACTGGTGACCATTATTGTGGAAGGCGATGTGGCAGCTGTTACGGAAGCTGTGGAAGCTGCGGCGGCAAATGCCATCAAGAAACCGGCGAGTTATGCAGTGATCGCACGGCCCCACGAAGAAATTGTGAAACTGGTGGAATTAAGTGCGAAACGTTGGAAAGAAAAAACGGACGAAGAAGAGAAAGAATAAGAAGAATTGTTGATCCATAAGGAGGATAAAATCATGACACAGGAAGCTTTAGGAATGGTAGAAACCAGAGGACTTACTGCAGCGATCGAAGCAGCAGACCAGATGTGCAAAGCTGCTAACGTTGCATTAGTAGGAACAGAGAAGATCGGATCCGGTCTTGTAACCGTTATGGTACGCGGGGATGTAGGAGCAGTAAAATCCGCAGTAGAAAGCGGAAGCGCAGCAGCATCCAGACTTGGCGAATTAGTAGCTACCCATGTAATCCCAAGACCACACACTGACGTAGAGAAAATCCTTCCGGTATTGAAATAAATCATAGATTCCCATAATCCGGAAAGAAAGCAGGTGTATTCTTGGAAGCGAATAATATCGAATTAATTACCAGGATGGTCATTGAGGCCATTAATAAGAACGAAGACAAAGGCAGCGGCTTTGTAGTTCCGATTGGAGTTTCCGCAAGACACATCCACCTGACACAGGAGCACGTGGAAGCATTGTTTGGCCCCGGATATCAGCTCACCAAGAAGAAAGAGCTGATGGGCGGCCAGTTTGCATCCAATGAGACGGTTACCATCGTAGGATTGAAGCTTCGTGCAATCGAAAACGTACGAATCCTTGGACCGGTTCGTAAAGCATCCCAGGTAGAGGTATCTGCAACAGATGCCATCAAACTTGGAATGAAGGTTCCGGTTCGTGAATCCGGCGATGTAAAAGGCAGTGCTCCCATTGCCATCGTAGGACCAAAGGGTGCTATTTATCTGAATGAGGGATGTATCGTGGCTATGCGCCATATCCATATGTCTCCGAAGGATGCCATGGCAGCCGGTGTGAAGGACGGCGATATCGTTTCAGTGAAGGCAGATAACGAGCGCGGTACGATCTTCAATCATGTGAAGATCCGTGTACATGACAGCTTTACCCTGGAAATGCATATCGACACGGACGAAGCAAATGCAGCACAGATTGCCACAGGCAATACAGTTACCATTATGAAATAATAAAAGCCAGGCCGGTGGCATCTGCCACCGGCATAAAAGGATTATAGGATAACACGGAGGCTCATATGATTGTAGGCAAAGTAGTTGGAAGCGTGGTATCCACGCGGAAAAGCGAGAAGTTAATTGGACAGAAATTCATGATTGTTGAGCCGGTGCATCATATGAAGGCTGACCTCAACCGGATCGTTGCGATTGATATCATCGGCGCAGGAATCGGGGAATATGTATTGGTGGCACAGGGAAGCGCAGCAAGAATTGGCTGCGGCGTAGAAACGGCACCGGTCGATGCTGCAATTGTAGGTATCATTGACGACGGTGCAGGATTGGAGTAACGCCATGGAAATCAAAGAATTACAGAAAATTATGCAGGAGAATGGTGTGGCAGGTGCCGGCGGCGCTGGTTTCCCAACCTATGCGAAGCTTACCGACCAGGCTGATACGATTCTCATGAACTGTGCAGAGTGCGAGCCGTTACTGAAGCTGCATAGGCAGTTGTTGGAGAAGCACGCCTATGAGATTATGAAAACGTTCCAGCTGATTGCGGAGACTGTTGGCGCAGGGGAAGCAATCATCGGAATCAAAAAATCTTATGTACAGACAATAAAGGCATTACAGCAGCATATTGAAGAATTTCCAAACATGCGGATCCACCTTTTAGACGAGGTGTATCCTATGGGCGATGAAGTAGTCCTGATCTATGAAGCAACCAAAAGGGTGGTAAGACCCGGCGGACTGCCCATTGAGCAGGGTGTTGCTGTATTTAACGTAGAAACCATCTATAATGTATACCGTGCTGTTGAAAAACAGAAACCGGTAACAGACAAATATGTTTCGGTTGTAGCTGAGGTCAGTGATCCTGTGACAGTCAGAGTTCCGATCGGCTGTACATTGGATGAAGTCGTTGCCAGGGCAGGAAAGGTCACTGTCAAAGATCCCGTATACTTTGTAGGGGGTCCCATGATGGGACGTATTGGCAGCGGTTCGGACCCGGTGACCAAAACAACGAATGCAATTCTGGTCCTTCCCAAGGATCATCCCATTGTAATGAAGAAGTTAAGAACTTCTGCCATAGATTTAAAACGTGCAGCGTCCATTTGCTGCCAGTGCAATACCTGTACGGATCTTTGTCCGAGAAATAATCTGGGACATCCCATTGATCCGGCCCGCTTTATGAGAGCAGCATCCAATCATGATTTCAGAGATCTGAATCCCTATCTGGATGCTAGTTTCTGCAGTTCCTGCGGTGTCTGCGAGATGTATTCCTGTCCGCAGAGTCTGGCACCGAGAAGTCTCCTTGCAGATATGAAAGGCGGACTTCGTGCAGCAGGAGTCAGACCTCCCAAGGATGTTCAGGCAGCGCCTGTAAAACCATCCAGAGAGTACCGTAAAGTTCCGGAAGAGCGATTGATGGCACGTTTGGCATTGACAAAATACGATAAGGATGCGCCGATGGACGAAACCCTTGTGGCAGTTCCGAAGGTAAAGATCCTTTTAAGCCAGCATATCGGTGCACCGGCCCAGGCAATTGTAAGTGCAGGGGATGAGGTAACCAGAGGACAGATGATTGCAAAGCCGGCAGGCGGATTAAGTGTTGGCATTCATGCATCCATCTGCGGAAGAGTAACCGAGGTTACGGACCGCCACATCATAATTGCAGCAAAGTAGAAAGGACGTGCAGAACATGAGTAAAGCAATCGGAATGATTGAATTTAAAACCACAGCCACAGGTATCACTGCAGCAGATGCCATGGTTAAGACATCTGATGTGGAGATCGTGGAAGCGCAGACCGTATGTCCGGGTAAGTATATTGCAATTATCACCGGCGATTTAAGTGCGGTAAAAGCAGCCGTTGATGCAGCGGTTACAACATATGAAGACAAATGTATTGACAGCTTTGTGCTGGGTAATCCTCATGACTCTATTTTCCCGGCAATCTATGGGACAACAGCCGTAGAAGAAATCAGCGCGCTGGGAATTCTGGAAACCTACGATGCAGCTTCCATCATTGAAGCGGCAGACCAGGCGGCAAAAACAGCAATCGTAGATCTGATCGAACTGCGTATTGCAAAGGGAATGTGCGGCAAATCCTACATGTTGATTACCGGAGAGGTTTCCGCAGTAGAGGCTTCCATTGAGAGTGCAAAAGCGCTTGTTGCAGAAAAAGGCATGTATCTGGATTCTTCCGTGATTGCCCATCCTGACAGGCGTATGATTGATTCAATTTTATAAACCATCCTTATAAAGGAGGGCAAAGCATATGCTGGCACTGGAGAGACGCAATTTGATTCTTGAGAAACTGCAGACCGAGAAGCGGGTAGTTGTCAGTGAATTAAGCCAGATGTTCGATGTTTCGGAGGAAACCATCCGCCGGGATCTGGATAAGCTGGAAAAGGAAGGGCTTGCAACCAAGAGCTATGGAGGTGCGGTGATCAACGAGGATGTAAGTATCGATTTGCCCTTTAACATCCGTAAGAACCAGAATGTGGCAGGCAAGCAGAAGATGGCGGAGATCGCAGCATCCCTGGTACAGGACGGCGACCATATTTTTCTGGACGCCAGTACAACGGCTGTCTTTATTGCAAAAGCGCTGAAAGACAGAGAACGCCTTACTGTGATCACCAATTCTATGGAAATCCTGCTGGAGCTTTCTGATGTATCCGGTTGGAACATTATTTCTACAGGAGGAGTGATGAAAGAGGGGTATCTCGCTTTCTTCGGCTCTAAAACAGAAGAAAGCATCCGTTCCTTTTATGCAGATAAAGTGATTATTTCCTGTAAGGCCCTAGACCACAGCTGGGGAATTATGGAGTCCCAGGAAGCGTTTGGAACAACGAAGAAGGCCATGATGGCCTCCGGACGCAAAAAAATCCTGGTGCTGGACAGCACAAAGTTCGATCAGACCGCTTTTTCTGTGGCAGGGAATCTGCGGGATGTGGATGTAGTTATAACAGATAAAAGGCCGTCTGAGAAATGGCTTGCGCATTTTGAAGAGATGGAGATCGAGTGCAGATATCCGGCGGAAGCATAAGAAGACGAGTCTTACATTTCAGGTTTATTTGTGACATAGAAAAGGAGCATCTGATATGAAAACCTTTGAAATGAAAACAGTCATTCATTTTGGTGAAAACTCACTGGACAGGCTGAGGGTTCTCCCTTACAAAAGAGTCCTGATCATCACGGATCCTTTTGTTGTACAGAGCAAAATGATCGATCTGATTACTGCACCATTGGAAAAAGGCGGAATTTCGTATGATATTTTTCAGGATGTAGTACCGGATGCGCCGGTAGGAAAGATTGCTGAGGGAGTGAAGAAATTCCTTCAGTTTCAGCCGGAAGCTGTTGTGGCAGTTGGGGGCGGATCTGCGATTGATTCTTCCAAAGCTATCCGTGAGTTTGCTTTGAAGATCAATAATTACGGGAAGGTAGGCCTGATCGCCATTCCTACCACCAGCGGAACTGGCTCAGAAGTAACTTCCTTTGCTGTTGTGAACGATACGGACGCAAAGGTGAAATATCCTTTGATCTCTGACAGCCTGACTGCAGACGAGGCAATCCTGGATGCAGAGCTTGTCAAGAGCGTGCCGCCTGCCATCACGGCGGATACCGGTATGGACGTGTTCACGCATGCGCTGGAATCTTATGTAAGTACAGAGCATAACGAATTTTCATCTGCACTTGCAGAAAAATCCATTGAGATCTGCGGTGTATTTCTGCTTCGGGCATATCTGGACGGCAGCGATATGCATGCACGCCAGAAAATGCATGTGGCGTCCTGTCTCGCCGGACTTTCTTTCAACACGGCAGGCCTTGGCATTACCCACAGTATGGCACATCAGCTTGGCGCATTATTCCATGTTCCTCACGGAAGAGCAAATGCAATGCTCCTTCCTCATATTGTGGAATTTAATGCGAATATCAATAAACACAGCAGAAGCCAGAAGGAATATCTGCCGGCAGTAAAGCGCTATGCGAATATTGCCCATATTCTGGGACTGAGCAATTATAATAAAGTGATGAGTGTACGTTCTCTTGTAAACTGGATTCAGTTTATGCAGAAAGAGATGAATATTCCATTGACCATACAGGAAATCGGAACGATTACGCCGGATGCCTATTTTGCTGCTGTGGATAAGATGGCGGAGGCAGCCCTTGCCGATGCATGTACAGCCAATAATCCGAGAGTTCCCACAAAGGAAGATATCGTAAAGATCTATACAAAGCTTTGGTCATTCTAAAGGAAGACAATATGAAAAGATCAAAAAGAATCGAGGCACTGGATCAGCGTGCTGTCAATAAAGACGGATTTATTGACGAATGGCCGGAGATGGGCTTTGCGGCAATGAAAAGCCCCTATGATCCCAAGCCTTCCATAATTGTAGAAAATGGAATCATAATAGAGCTGGATGGAAAGAAACGGGAAGATTTTGATTTCCTGGATCAGTTCATTGCAGACTATTCCATCCGCATTGACCGTGCGGAGAAATCCATGGCAATTCCTTCTCTGGAAATTGCCCGGAAAATCGTGGATATCCAGACTTCCCGCAGGGAAATTCTGGAAATTGTATCCGGTATCACCCCGGCTAAGATGGTGGAAGTCATTAACTACTTAAATGTAGTGGAAATGATGATGGGCATGCAGAAGATGCGTGCCAGAAAGGTTCCAGGAAATCAGGCGCATATCACCAATCTGAAGGACGATCCGGTACAGATTGCTGCAGATGCTGCAGAAGGTGCACTTCGGGGATTCAGTGAAGAGGAAACGACCATGGGGGTTGCAAGATACGCGCCCTTTAGCGCCATGGCACTTCTGATCGGATCCCAGGTGGGACGGCCTGGTGTATTGACCCAGTGCTCTGCAGAGGAAGCAACGGAGCTGGAACTTGGTATCCGCGGACTTACCACCTATGCAGAAACCCTTTCTGTTTATGGTACCGAAAAAGTTTTTATTGATGGAGATGATACACCTTATTCCAAAGCATTTTTGAACTCTGCTTATGCCTCCCGCGGTTTGAAGGTTCGCTTTACCTCCGGTGCAGGCTCCGAGGTCCTGATGGGATCCAGCGAGAAAAAATCCATGCTGTATCTGGAATGCAGGTGTTTATATGTAACAAAAGGTGCAGGAAGCCAGGGAATCCAGAATGGTTCCGTAAGCTGTATCGGTGTTGCTGCGGGGGTTCCCGCAGGCATCCGTGAGGTTATGGGAGAGAATCTGGTTGCCGCGCTTCTGGGACTGGAGTGTGCGTCCTCCAATGACCAGAGCTTCTCCAACTCTGATATGAGAAGAACTGCAAGAACCATGCTGCAGTTTATGCCGGGTACAGACTTTATTTTCTCCGGATATGCAGCAGAGCCAAACTATGACAATATGTTTGCCGGTTCTAATTTTGACGCGGAAGATTTTGATGATTATAATGTAATGCAGCGGGATATGCAGGTGGACGGCGGTCTTCGCCCTGTAACGGAGGAGGATGTGATCCGTGTGCGTCGTGAGGCAGGAAAAGCGGTACAGGCTGTCTTTAAGTATCTTGGGCTTACCGAAGTAACCGATGAGCAGGTGGAAGCAGTAACCTATGCACATGGAAGCAAAGACACGTTAAAGAGAGATGTGGCTTCTGACCTGATGGCTGCGGACGATATGCTCAAACGGGGCATTACAGGCATTGACGTGGTGAAGGCGCTGGCGGAAAGCGGTTTTGAGAAGCTGGCGGGAAGTATCCTGAACATGCTGAAACAGAGAGTGATCGGGGATTATATGCATACGGCAGCCATTCTGGATGAGAATTTCCAGGTAATGTCCGGTGTGAATACCCCCAATGACTATATGGGACCGGGAACCGGCTACCGTGTTGACGGAAAACGCTGGGAAGAAATCAAAGCGATCCCTCACAGGATCAATGTAAACGAATTTTAGGAGGCGCGGCCATGGAAGTGAATGAACAACTGATACAAGCCATAACCAAAGCGGTCGTTGAGCAGTTGCAGCGAAATGGCGGGAAGTCTCCGGCCGGTGTGTCTTCTGCAAATGCAGGGACACAGAGCCTTGCAGGGAAAACAAGAATGCGCCCGAAGCATTCCTATGAAGGTGCGGAGAGGGCGAGACAGGGTACAGACCCCAAGGAAGTTGTGATTGGCGTAGGGGCTGCTTTTCAGACGGAGATCACAAAAACCATCTGCGGTATTCCGCTGGATGAGGTGATTCGCAATGTAAAAGCAGGAATTGAGGAGGAAGGCATGGTTTCCCGTGTGGTAAAAGTGCTGGATACTTCTGATGTAGGCTTTATGGCTCTTGCGGCAGCGAAATTATCCGGATCCGGAATCGGGATCGGAATCCAGTCAAAGGGGACAACCGTAATCCATCAGAAGGATTTGTATCCTCTGACAAATCTGGAGCTTTTCCCTCAGGCACCTTTGATGGATCTTACGACCTACCGTAAGATTGGCAGAAATGCAGCGAAATATGTAAAAGGGGAAAAGGTTACTCCCATCGAGTGTACCAATGACCCCATGGTACGTGCAAAATTCCAGGTAAAAGCAGCTCTCATGCACATTATCGAGACAGAGCAGCTTGACCCGGAAAAAGGCATGATTGTATGGGAGGGCACAAGATGAGCAACTATCCTTTAGGGCAGAACGAAGCGGATACCATTACCTCCAAAACAGGGAAAAAGCTTTCCCAGATTACTTTATCAGAGGTAAAGCGCGGCGGCGTGACTGCGGAAGATATTAAAATTTCACCGGAAATGCTAAGACGTCAGGGACAGGTGGCAGCCTCTGTGGATAACCCCCAGATGGCAGCCAACTTTGAGAGGGCGGCAGAGCTTTCCAATGTTCCGGATGATGTGATTTTGAAAATGTATGACAAGCTTCGGCCAAACCGCTCCACAAAGCGGGAACTGGTCTTGATGGCGCAGGAACTGCTTTCTGAATATCAGGCACCCCATTGTGCGAAGCTGGTATTGGAAGCTGCGGAAATTTACGAAAAAAGGGGAATTCTTCTTTGAAACTGATTGCAGGTGTTGATATAGGAAATTCCACAACTGAAGTATGTATCGGCGCAGTGGGAGAGGACGGAACATTTCGTTTTCTCTCCAGCGCTTCCCGCATGACCACCGGGACGAAGGGAACACTTCCTAATGTCCTGGGGATTAAGGCGGCGCTTGAAGAGGCGATGGAGAAGATCCGTCAACCATTAAGCGCTCTTGATCTTGTGCGTTTAAATGAGGCTGCACCGGTAATCGGCGATACGGCGATGGAGACGATCACGGAAACGATTATTACGGAATCCTCCATGATCGGGCATAACCCATCTACTCCGGCTGGTGCAGGAGTAGCAGTGGGGGAACTTCTCTTTCTGGAGAATATCTGGAAAGGAAAGCCCGGGGTTCCTTATATTGTAGTGGCAGGCAGTAAGTTTTCCTATGAAGAGGTGGCGTCACGGCTGAATCAGCGCATTCCGGAACTGGATATCCGGGGGCTGATCCTGCAGGCAGATGAAGCTGTTCTTGTGGAAAACCGGCTGAACGGCCAGATGTATGACGGTTCGGCAGAAAGCCATCCCGGCAGGAAGATGCCCATTGTGGATGAAGTGCGGCATATCAGTAAAGTGCCGGAGGGAAAGACCGCTGCCATTGAGGTGGCGCTTCCGGGTACCAGTATCCGGATGTTGTCCAATCCCTATGGAATTGCAACACTTTTGAATTTGAATGCAGAGGAGACCAAATCGGTTACTCCGATTGCAAAAAGCCTTGTGGGGAAACGAAGTGCAGTAGTTATTCGGACTCCTCACGGAAATATGAGAGAAAATGTTCTTCCTGCCGGTGAGGTTGTTTTTCACGGGGAGCGGGAAGTAAAGATAAATATTGATGCCGGAGCGGATGAGATTATGAACGCTCTGGGGTCTGCCGGGGAAATCCGCGATATTGATGGGCAGCAGGACACGAATGTGGGAAACATGCTGCGCAGGATCAAGACCAGTATGGCGGATGTGGCAAAGGAGCATGAGCATGACAGTGATATCCGGATCACGGATATTCTGGCTGTGGATACTCTGGCGCCTGTGGAGATTTCCGGTTCCCTGGCAGGAGAAACCTGTATGGAAAAAGCAGTAGGAATCGCTGCCATGGTGAAGACCCGGCATCTGCCTATGCAGAAGATCGCAGAAAGGCTGGAACAGGAGCTGCATGTAAAAGCTGTGGTTGCCGGAGTGGAGGCAGTTATGGCTTCTCTGGGAGCCATGACAACGCCGGGAACAAAGCTTCCTCTTGCCATTCTGGATATGGGCGGCGGATCTACGGATGCGGCTGTCCTTGCAGCTGATGGAAGCGTAAGAACGACACATCAGGCAGGGGCCGGAGAGCTGGTTTCCATGCTGATACAGACAGAACTTGGATTACACAGCAGAACTACGGCAGAGCAGATTAAGAAATATCCTATGGGAAAAGTGGAAAGTCTTTTCCATATGCGTCTGGAAAACGGCGCTATGCAGTTTTTTGAAGAGTCCATTGATCCCAGGTATTATGGACATGTGGTGCTTCTCTCTCCCGGGGAGATGCTGAAAATTGATGAGGATATTCCTATGGAACGGATCCTGGAGGTGCGCAGGGAAGCGAAGAAGAAAGTGTTCGTAAGGAATGCTATCCGTGCGCTGAAAATCGTGGCACCGGAAAATGATCTGAGGAAGATTCCCAATGTGGTGCTTGTGGGAGGCTCTGCGGAGGATTTTGAGATTCCGGAGATGCTGATGGAAGCACTTGCGGATTACCGTATTGTCTGTGGAAGAGGAAATATCCGCGGGGTGGAAGGACCGAGAAATGCGGTGGCTACGGGACTGTTGCTTTCCTACCTGAGCTGAGAAGGCGGGACGCCTCTCCCTGATTGGCCGCACCCCGGGAGTGCATTGGTGATTTACAGATATATTGCCAGGTGGTATACTGGTTTGGAGGGCAGGGCTTATGGTTGTGAACAGGCCGACGATTTTTATCTATTGTCAGGATGCGGATGAAGATCTGCTTCGGGAGGTTTGCGCGGGGATTGAAGAAGAGGGAGTCCTTTTCCAGGTGCTGCAGCACGAAGGAGATCTGGATACGCTGGCTTATGAAGCGGCGAATGAGTCTATGCTTGGAGCCGGAATCGGCATGACAGGGAAAAGACTGGCTATGCAGATGCAGAGGCTTCCCAGGGGACAGAATGTGTTTGAACTGAATGCACCGGCATTTTGGCAGTGCAGGAATCTGGGAGCCAATAGCGCCAGAGCCATTAAGAAGATGCCTTTTAAGGTGGTGTATGGCGAGAAGCAGTAGGATAGTAAGGATTATTTACGGGGGATGCCGTTATGAATATTTATACAAAAAACGGAGATAAAGGGACAACAGATCTGATCCGCACGAAAAATGTTTCCAAGTCGGATGATCGTATTCAGCTTGTGGGAACGATCGATGAACTGACCAGTCATCTGGGTGTTGTGAAGACCATGCTGAAGGATCAGGATGTGGTTCGGATTCTGGAGAAAATCCAGGGAACATTGATTACGGTGATGGCCGGAGTGGCAGACCCATATAACAGAGAATATAAGATCAATGATGACAAAACGGCAGTTCTGGAAGAGGAGATCGACCGACTGGAAGGTCTGTTTGAGCGTCCGAAGAAATTTATTCTTCCGGGTGCATGCAGACTGTCTGCGGAAATTGACGTTGCCCGTACCGTTGCAAGAAGGGCAGAACGTGCCCTGGCTATGGTAAGTGTGAAATTCGGTGCTGATACGGGAACCAAGAAATACATGAATCGTCTGGCGGATTATCTCTATGTACTTGCCAGATATACGGATGCTCTGGAAGCCGGAAAGACAAAAGAAGATACGGCTGCTGCGGAAAACAGGAAGGCTGCGGATATGGAAGAAAATCAGAAAAGTACAGTGAATGAGACTGTGATCCAGGAAGTTTTGAAACGGATGGGCGTTCCGGGAAGAATCACCCTGGACAGCGCCAAACGCTTAATTGAAAAAATTGAAGAAGAGGCTAAGCGCAGAGGCAAAAAAGCCGTTATTGCAGTCTGCGGCCCTGACGGAAATCCCATCGCAGTTCATGTGATGGACGGCGCCTTTCTGGTAAGCTTTGATGTTGCCGTAAAAAAAGCCTACACTTCTGTAGCAGTGAAAATGTCCACCATGGAATTAAGCAAGATTGCCCAGCCAGGGGGAACCTTCTATGGCGTAGACAAAATGGACGGCGGAAAGATCGTAATTTTTGGCGGCGGAATCCCCATTAAGGCAGGAGAAACGATCATCGGAGGCCTGGGTGTCAGCGGCGGTACAGGTGAGGAGGATCACAGCCTTGCAGAGTATGGGCTGGCGCATCTGGATGAGGTTTTGTGATTGATGATAGAAAAGTAAAAAGCTGCTATTTCACGGGAATGATTTCTGTGAAATAGCAGCTTTTTTGATCAATTGTCAGGAATCCAGTATCCATTGAAGGCATTCGATCACCTTCCCGAGGTTGTTTAGATTTCCCATGATATCCCCCTTCTTTTCCAGGGAATGATTGCAGCCTTCGAAAATGCCGCCGGTTTTTTCCGGATAGAGACGGGCTGCCTGGCGGATGGTCTTTTCCGGAATGTAGGGATCTGCGGTGCCGGCAAAGAAAACGCCGTCTGCCTGCTTCAGGTAAGGGATGGCCGCAGGAACCGGGGTCAAAAGAAAATGCTGTACTTTGCCTGAGAGGGAGAGCTGTTTTTCTGACTCGCAGGCAACGACGGTTCCGATACTTTTGGAAATAAATATAATCTTTCCATATTCCTGGAAAGAGACGTTTTGAAGCTGCCGCAATGTCCGCTTCAGGGCAAGACCGGTAACAGGCTCTAGTTCCAGAGGGGTACGGCCGCGGAAAGTATGGATGTCCTGGCCGTAATCCAGGCGTATGATCTCATAATCATGGTCAGCGGCAGCAGATGCTGTATAGTATAAAAGCGGTTTGGCGCAGGTATAGCCAATGCCCGGGAAAATGACTGCAAGTTTTTTCATTTCTGTTATCTCCTGTTAATCTATAGGTTGACTTTATCTGTTGGATTTATCTTGAATGCTTTTTCAGCAGGTGTCAAGGTAATAATGCTGAGGATACTGTCGTGAAAGAGTAATCTATTCTGCGGTATCTGTTGAATCTCTGATGATTTCCAGATAGTCGTCGTAAGAGATTTCGAGCCTTCGACAGGCTTCTTCCAGGGAAATCCGGAAATTTTTTGCAGTATTTTCGACAACAATTGCCAGGTTTTTACTGGCTTTAGCGGCCTCCTCCATTTTTACTTCCATATCTGTTTCATAATCATATTCAGCCATTAACATATTAACCACCTCACTGCTTTTCCTGGAAAGATAGTCTGTAAGAATGCCTTCTTTTATACATTCTTCCACTGCCATTTTCAATTGGTTCTCATCATGGCTGTATTTTCTGGTTGTTTCAATGAAAAGACGGTATTCTCGCAAAACCTGACATTTCATTAGTATCTCGTGATGTTTATCCGGATTAATGTTGATGACCCTGACTATTAACTGCAGGCTAATATCATCATCCAGTTCTGCAAAAGCATCAGAGAGTCTGAGTTCCTGCTCCAGAGCGAGTAGGTTTCTATAGTGATGGAATTCCTGCTCCAGAATGTTTGTCATTCGTATTACTATTACTATACCCTTTTTCGGGAATGATGTAAAGTGTTACATTTCATTGAGTGAGGAAATGTAACTGTAAAGGTGGTCTATATATATTGACAAAATATATTATATAATATATAATATACAAAAATAAAACATATATCAAAATAATAAATATGTGAGAAGGGAGCAATGAGATGATCTTTACATTGAATGCACCAATGTTGGATTTTCTGGTTCTCACGGTTATTTCCCAGGGGGATACTTATGGATATCAGATCGGACAAATCCTGAAAAAAGTATCGAATGCGAAAGATTCTACTTTGTACCCTGTTTTGAAGAGACTGCAGGAAAACAATTGGGTGGAAACCTATGATCAGCCGTTTCAGGGAAGAAACCGGAGATATTACCACATGACAGAAGCAGGAAGGATGCACCAGGCAGAGCTTTTGGAGGAGTGGAAGAATTTCCGGGAGGCTATTGAAGAAATTGTGAATGGAGGGAAACGTGATGGAGAGCAGGGTTAAGATGAACCGGGATATTTATATGAAAAGTTTAAGGGCCAGACTTTCGAAACTTCCCAGGGAAGACCTGGAGATGGCAATGGATTATTTCCGGGAGTATTTTGAAGAAGCAGGACCGGAAAATGAGGCGCAGGCCATAGAGGATTTGGGGACACCCCGGCAGGCAGCAGACCAGATCATTATGGATCTTGCGGTAAAAAACAGTGAAGAATTTCCGAAGGCAGAGGTGAAAAGAAGCTTTACCGCTGTCTGGATCGGAATACTGGCTGTATTTGCGGCGCCCATTGCGCTTCCTCTTGCTTTTGCACTTGTAGCAGTGGCAGGAAGCCTGGGATTAGCGGCAGTGCTTGTTATGGCGTCGCTGGTGATCGCAGGTGCGGCAGTGACGGCAGGAGGCGTTGTTTCTGTGATATTGGGCGCAGTGATGATTTTTCAGTCTCCTGCAAACGCTGTGGCTACCATGGGAGCGGGATTTTTCTGCACAGGAATCGGATTGCTGGTTTGTCCTGCAACAGTGGCCCTTACGAAGAAATGTATGCAGCTTTTTGTAAAGCTATTTGCCGGAATGATAAAAGGTCTTACAAAACATAAGAAAGGAGGAGACGGAAACAATGAAGAAAAGCAGTAAAGTGTATCTGGCAGCAGCAGTCTGCATTGGAGTGGGAATTGTTTTTACAGCAGGTGGTATTATGGCAGGAGGATGGCTCGGAGTTGCTGTCAATTCCCATGGAATCCGCATGCTGGGCGACAGGAGAGAGGAGTATATCTTAGAAAAAACCAAGCTTTCGGATTTTACTTCTGCAGACATTCACCTGAGGTATGGAGATTTTTCTGTCATTCCCTCAGACGATTATTATCTGGAATATTGCTTAAACGGCGACGGCAGAGAGCCGGAATATGAAATAAAGGACGAAACCTTTGTTTTTGAGGAAGCGCCGGCTGCTTCTGAAGGATTTCAGATTATGAGTTTTGGGATTTCAGATATGCGAAGATCCCATTATATGAATTTATATGTGCCTGAGGATGTCTATTTTGAAAATTTTGATCTGAATCATGAATATGGAGACGTGCAGGCGGAGAAGCTTAAGGGAACTTCCATTAAGCTGAACCTGGATTATGGAGATTTGTACGCAGGTACCATTCAGGGAGAAAAGGCTGAAGTGAATCTGACGTACGGTACAATGGACGCAGAGGAGATCACCGGCAGCCAGAAGCTGGAAATCTCTATGGATTACGGGGATCTGACTGTGGAAAATTTGAATGCGCCGGAGAATGGAAGCGTTAATCTGGAGAATGGAAATGCGTCTCTTGTTTCCTGTACTGCAGGAAATATGACCATCGATCTGGAATATGGCGACCTGAAAGTACAGATGATAAAAGGAGATAACCTGAATATTGAAAATAAAAGCGGGGATGTTACCTTGGGAGAACTTGCCCTGGAAAAGCAGGGGACCATCAGTCTGGATTACGGCAGTGCAAAAATTGGCCTGAAGGGAACGTTAGAAACGTTTACCTTGAATCTGAATACAGACTATGGTGAAATCCATGTACCTGTAACAGACAGACCTGGACAAGAGACGGATGAGCAAAGCTTTTATCAGCAGGGCACCGGGGAGAAAAGTCTTGCAGTGAACTTAAGCTCCGGGGATATCTCGATTTCTCAGCTTGGAACCGAATGAGAATGCACGCGTATGGGAGAGAAACTGTACGCGTGCATTTTCTTGTTAAAACCAAAATGTCAAAATAGATTGCTTTTTTAAGAATTATGGGTATAATAAAACATAAATCAAGAGAATCTGAACCATTTCCATAAGAATCTTCTGCCTTTATATCCACAAAAGAAAAAGATGAATATAATCAGAAAAGAAATAAAGAAAGCGGGGAAATGTATTTGTATCAAATGAACAAAAATGACATATTAAAGAAATATTTTGGATACGACTGTTTCCGGGAAGGACAGGAAACGGTGATCGACAGTATTCTGTCCGGAAGGGATGTTCTTGGCATTATGCCTACAGGAGCCGGGAAATCTATCTGTTATCAGGTTCCGGCACTGATGATGGGAGGGATTACGCTGGTTGTTTCACCTCTGATCTCCCTTATGAAAGACCAGGTAAGCAGCTTAAACCAGGCGGGAATTTCGGCTGCATACCTGAACAGTTCCCTGACGACCGGACAGTATTATAAAGCGCTGCAGTATGCCAGGGAAGGCCGTTATCCTATTATTTACGTAGCGCCGGAGAGGCTTTTGACAGATTCCTTTCTGGATTTCGCCCTCCATGCGGAAATTTCTATGGTAGCTGTGGATGAGGCTCACTGTGTCTCACAGTGGGGCCAGGATTTCCGCCCCAGCTATCTGAAAATCACAGAATTTATAGAGCGTCTGCCTAGGCGCCCTGTAGTCAGTGCTTTTACTGCCACTGCCACAAAGGAGGTCAGGGATGACATTCTGGATATTCTCATGCTGCAGGACCCTTATGTTCTGACCACAGGCTTTGACAGAAAAAATCTTTTCTTTTCTGTCCGGACACCGAAAAATAAGTACGAAGCAGTGAGGGAATATGTGCAGGAGCATAAGGAAGAAAGCGGAATCATCTACTGCCTGACCCGCAAGCTTGTGGAAGAGGTGTGCGAAAGGCTGACAAAGGATGGCTTTCTGGTGACCCGCTACCATGCAGGTCTTTCGGATAATGAGCGCAGGAACAACCAGGATGATTTTATTTATGACCGCTGCAGGATCATGGTTGCAACCAATGCCTTTGGAATGGGAATCGATAAATCGGATGTGCGTTATGTGATACATTACAATATGCCGAAAAACATGGAAAGCTATTATCAGGAGGCCGGCCGTGCGGGACGTGACGGAGAGGAAGCCCGCTGTATTCTTTTATACGGCAGCCAGGATGTGGCAACCAATCAGATGTTTATTGACAATAACCAGGATAATCAGGAACTGGATCCCATTACCAGGGAACTGGTGCAGGAGCGTGACAGGGAACGGTTGAAGCAGATGACTTTTTACTGTTTTACCCATGAATGTCTGCGGGAATACATACTGCGGTATTTTGGGGAATATGGTCCCAATTACTGCGGAAACTGTTCCAACTGCCTGAGTGAGTTTCAGGAGACGGATGTAACGGAAGAAGCCAGAATGATCGTCAGCTGTGTGAAAGCCTGTCACCAGAGATATGGCGTGACGGTGATCTTGGATACTTTGCGGGGAGCCAAAACAGCCAAAATCCAGAAATACAGCATGGACGAAAATCCCTGCTATGGCAAGTGCGCGGAAGTGCCTATTTACCGTCTGCGCCAGATATTCAACCATCTTCTCATGGAGAATGTCCTGAAACTTACCAATGATGAATATACCCTTGTAAAGCTTACGGAGAACTCCGAAAAAATATTGGATGAAAATGCAGCAGTAACCATGAAACTTGCAAAAGAGCAGCCAAAGAAATCCCAGGCAGAAAAGAAGCCGAAAAAGAGCCGTTTTCAGTCCGGTACGGCAGGAAGCGCCCTTTCTGAGGAAGACGAACCGCTTTTCCAGCGCCTGCGCACTCTCCGTCTGGAACTGGCCCGGGAAGAGAAGGTACCCCCGTATATTGTATTTTCCGACAAAACCCTGGTTCATATGTGCATTTTAAAACCGAAAACAAAAGAAGAAATGCTTAAGGTAAGCGGTGTAGGAGAACATAAATATGGGAAATACGGGGAGAGGTTTTTGGATGCGATCAATAGGATGAATTAGGGAAAGTTATCTATTGAGTGGTTATTTGACTTATATTATAATAAGTAGATGACCCCTCTATAGTACCTTGAAAAGTTCGTATATTTTGTAGTAAATACAAGCCTAAATGGTTCACTTGCTGTATAATAGAGATATCTTAGGAAAGAAGGTAATCTCTATGTCATTCAAAGAAAACGCTTACCAGCAAATGTCATTTACAGATAGTTTTTCTGGATTAACTGCCAGAGAACAAAAAGCACTGGAAAAATCCTGGGCAAAAGTCTTTGCCGATGAAATATTTCCTTCCATTGATGAAAAGCGTTTTTCTGTATTATACAGTGATAAGGCATCCAGACCGAATACTCCGGTCAACGTGATTGTTGGTGCGCTCATCATCAAAGAGTTTTTTGATTATTCCGATGATGAGATGGTTGAAAATCTTATGCTGGATTTTCGAATTCAGTACGCACTGCATACAACAAGTTTTGAGGAACAGCCTTTGAGTGACAAGACCTTAAGCCGTTTCCGCAAGAGGTGTTATGATTATGAAACACTTTACAACAAGGATCTCTACCACGATTGTGTGAAAGATTTAAGTTCTTCCATTGCAAAACTGATGGGAATCAGCGGTAAAGTCAGACGTATGGATTCCATGATGATAGAATCCAACATCCGCAAACTCAGCCGAATGGAACTGATATACACCTGCATCGAAAAGCTGGCGATGTATGTGAATAAAATCAATGGTTCCGCTCTGTCTGATGATTTAAAACACTATATCGATCATAACAATTTTAACAGAGTAATCTATCATCAGCGCAGTACCGATGCAGATGAGCGCATGAAGCAGCTCTTAACGGATGCAGATAAACTTCTTACCTTGTGTGAGTCTGATTACAATGGTTCAACAGAGTATGATTTGTTTGTCAGATGCCTGTCAGAACAGACCATTGTTGAAAATGAAAAACGCAGACTCCGCACAAAAGAAGACGGAGGCATGAAATCATCCATGATGCAGAATCCTTCTGATCCGGAAGCTACATTCCGAAGAAAAGCAGGAAAAGAGCATCGGGGATATGTGGCCAACCTTGAGGAATCTGTTGGAGAGAATGGTTCCGTTGTAACAGAGTATCAATATGACCACAACAACCACAGTGACAGTCAGTTTATCCAGGAGCATCTTGAGCAGATGGATAAACAGGAAGAGAGGACTGTTATAGTTACGGATGGTGCATACAGAGGAACAGAAAACATACAACTTGCAGCTGATAAAAACGTAGAACTGATTACCACAAGCCTGACGGGGAAACCAGCTCCGGATCTATCAATTTTTTTCGGCCATACATAAAAAGAAGGTCCAGTGGACCTTCTTTAGTGTGGGCAGACAATGTAATGGTTTTCACTGGTGAGTGTCAAATCCTTTTGAGCGTTACACTTCGTGCATAGCTTCAAGCTGTAAGTGCGGACATAACATCCTCCTTTACCATCATACGCATGTTCCTTTTTGGTGGCATTTTTCCATGAATGAGTACAGGCTGCTTGTTGGCTGTAAGATGTGGAGGGGGTTAGAGGGCAATCCAGGATTGTTCCATCTTCCAGGAGAAGATATTGATTAGTAAATTGAAAATGAAGCTCATCATCAGGGCAGGCAGGAGCATCTTCGTCTGCATATTCCAGGTAAATCCAATTGATGTCTTTGCAGGAACTATTTGAAGTATATCCTTCCACATAGAGGATTCTGGGCGAATAGGCGAATACTGGAACGCAAAAGCCAGTCAGGCAGAACACCAAAACGAGAATGCTTGCAGCGAGGCTTTTTCTTTTTAAGCGGAAACTCAAATATGAGATTCTTCGGAATATGCTTTTTTTATTATTCTTAGCTAGTGGGGTAAAGAAAGAAATCTGTCTTTGGACTACAACAGCAGTGTCAATTAATGAACGACCATAATGTTGTATTTCACTAGGTAGCAGGGAAGCAGTTATTTTCTCATCGCATGCAATTTCCTGAATTTCACAAAACTCTTTCCATAACAAGTAAATAACAGGGTTCCAGCAATGGAACAATACTATAAAAAGTGCTATAATTCGAAATAGAAAGTCATGTGACTTGATATGTTGCAGTTCATGATGCAGTGCCATAGGAACGGCACTTTCCGGTACTACAGGTGTGATAACTACACAAGGATGAAAGATACCGTATGTAAAAGGAGAAGCTGCCGCATTACAGTATAAAAGGGATATGGGCCGTTTAAGATTTAGCTGAGTTTTTTGGAATGCAAATTCTTCCTGGTGTTTGGTATCAGGGGTTAACCTGCGAACTATTTTTTTTTGAAAACAGATATACCGGTATAACTGATAGGAAATAATCATAATCAAAATAATCAGCCATACGGGAAGAATGATTTTATATAGACTTCCCTGGGGATGCAGGTAATATCCATTTTGACTTTGGATAATGCTGTTATCTAAATATACATATTCATCAAGAACTACGGATGAGGTAGGCTTGCTGTTGCTTACGAGCAGGGACTTTAGCAGCGAAAAAGGAAAAATAAAACACAAAAGGCAGAGTTTTAAAATGCGGTACTGAAATACTGCACTTATTTTATAAGCGAGTATTTTTTGTAGTAAAAGATACACGCAGAACGGAATTGTGCCGCATAAAGAAACAGACAGTATTAAATCAAAAAATAGTTTCATCGTTACCTCCTTTGTATAGTTAGAATCAGTTTTCCGAAGTATCGTCCGGCTCAGCAAGCTGATCTAAAATCTTATGAAGTTCCTCCACATCCTTACGGGTAAGACGGTTATTCGGAATTAGCGAAAGAAGCAGATTTTTTATGGATCCCGAAAAAGATACATCTACCAATTCCTGCACAGAGCTGCTCATAAACGCTTCCCGACTTATTTTTGCAAAATAGGTGCGGCGCATTCCCTTAGTACTGTTCATACCCAGCAGATTTTTATGTAATAGTCTGGTAATATAGGTATGTGCTGTTGTTTTGGCCCAATTCCACCCCTTTACATCATTGCAAAAATCTAGAATTTGTGCAAATGTAACAGGGGATGTTTGCTCCCAAAAGAATGACATCAAATCAAATTCCATATCTGATAATCCTAAATGATTGTTCAATGGTATTTCCTCCGTTTTCTTATTATTTTTATATAAAGTTTAGCAAAATTAGAATTGAAAGTCAACAAAAGTTCTACAGATTTTAGAAAAAGAAGTTGACAATTTGCACAGAGCATAATATACTACAAATAGTAGAATAAGAGAAACACGTGGATGAGGTACTTAATTAAAAATGAAAACCAAAAAGGGATTCGAAATGAGGAGGGATTAATATGAGCAGATAATTAGAATGGGCTGTATACAACATTCATAACAGGGAGGAAAAGCTTTTGGGATTATTATATATTAGAAGATGATAATCCGCCAAAATAGACATCAAAATACCATCTCGAACAGTTTCTTTCAGTGAAGCATAGTTGAGATTATTCTTTTCAATTCTGAGTTAGCATCGGCTTAGTCGTTTTTTGATTTTGGTTAAAAAGCAGTTTGGGGTTAGTATGATGGTAAAGGTATATCAAAGAGTCAAGTATATTAGAAAGTTATTATGGTGATTTAATGGTTATATCAATAATTAATTTATTAGTAGTATTTCTTCGATGTGTTATATATTTTTTGCTAATAATGGCATTAATCAAATATTTGAAGAAATAAATCACAGAAAGTTTATAAAAAAGTATGCTTCCCCTTGGATTTCTATGCGAGTCGTACATTTGGGTAACGCATGTATGGGTGTTCCGTGTGTAAAAAGATATATTCTGTGTTTGCAAATACTACCTAGGGGAAGCACATATAACGAAAGGAGTGTAAGTTAATATGAAAAAGACACATAAATTTCTCTGTTTATTATTAAGTGTAGTATTGTCTATCGGATATTCGAGTATTATTTTTGCGGCGGACAATTTCACATACGAGATTATTGATTATGCAAATACTGACTTAGATAGTAAAATTATAGAAACTCCGTCATTTAATACAAACGAAATTGTCAGGATTCCTGTTGGTAACGCTGAATATATCAAAACTAAGTTAGGAGAATTAATTCCTATAACTGAACTTGAAGTATTTGACTCACAGACTGAGATTAATTTATATATGAATAGCTTACAGGTATCTATGAACAGTATTTCTAATAATAGCATTGTACCATACGCTACATATGGAAATGCAAAAGTAGCGTCACAAAAATTTGGTATAAACGCTTATGTTAATTTATATGTAGATTATTCTACTTCAGGAAATAATAATACGGGTACTATTACCTCACATTCACCGTATACTACATTTACAGGATTTACAAATGGAATGTCATGGGAGGAACGTCATAAAAGTTCAAGGATAACGTCATCGGGTAAAGATATATATGCAACTGCTTCTGGAGAAGTTGTAAGCTATTTATTAATAGATGGTTTAATTGAAATGGGTAGAACTCCTGCAAATCTTAGCGGATATGCCTATGTTATTCGATGATTTTCTATATGCAGTTGTTGAACGTAAAAAATATTATGTTTGTAATTTCAAAACCACCATAAGACTTGAACTCGGACAGGCGTAAGACAGTTGATGAAGTAATAGTTTTGTATGAGTTCAAAGCTATGACCCTTTACCAGAGAGAGTCCAGACGTACTGTTGCTATGTGAAGAATATAGCTTCTTTTTAGATTAATCGAAAATGAACCGGAATTATTTAAATGAAGAGAACTGACAGCGTAAAAACTGTCAGTTCTTTTTCTCTTTCGGATTTCTTTCCCATGCTATTTCCATCCTCTTCACATCTTCCGCAGGCAATTGCATCATGGCTACGGAGGAGAAACGGTGTTCTTTGCATTCCTGCTCCAGTGCGCCGCTGTAGCGGCGCACGGTATCCAGAACGTTTTTCAGGCCAAGCCCATGGGGACGGGAGCGGTCCTTCTTGGTGGTAGCGGGCGTACGGCCAGTGCCCAGGGGATTATTTTTCACACTGTTTTCCACACGGAAGAAAATAAAATTGTACTTGTATCCAATGGAGATGTGGATAAAACGCTCCTTTGGATCCGGAAGCTTTTGGCAGGCTTCTATGGCATTGTCCAGCAAATTGGCGAGCACGGCACACAGGTCAACGGAAGGGATGGAGAGGGAGACCGGCAGGTGGATGATGTAGGTAAACTGGATGGAAAGCGCCCTGGCTTCCGCCTGCTTGCAGTTTATGATGGCATCGATCACCTCGCTTCCGCTCTGGCAGGAGGCAGTCTGCTCGGAGGCAGTGTCCAGAAGACTGCGGATATATTCTTTGGCCAAAGGCGTGTCATCGCTTAAAAGTTCCTGCAGTGTGAGAAGATGGTTGGTAAAATCATGCACCTGTTTGGCAATCGCTTTCTGATTGGAAGAAAGCCTGTGGTAATTGTCTGCCAAAAGCCGGTTTGTATAGTTCCACAAGCCCTGTTCATCAGCAGTATGGCGATACTGTGCAGACCATGCAATCAGCAGAAAGCAAAGTGCTGCCAGCAACAACAGGAGCAGTCCCAGAAGAATGACAGCTCTCTGCAGAGAAAGGAGGGAATCTGCAGAGAGCAGAGATTGCAGCAGGAAAAGAAGCGTATAGGATGCCCCGCTGATGCCAAGAACCAGAAGCAACCTGCCTTTTTCCAGGAGCCTGAGACAGGGATAATAGCTTCTGAGACTGAAAAAGAGCAGGATCGATGCAGCTGCGGATAAAAGTCTGTGCAGAAGGGCGAAAGACCCCGGAATATAAAACACAGCCAGGTCATAGCGCAAACAGTCATGATCCTGAGAAAACAGGATCATAACACCCCCGAGGAAGATGCTTATCGCTGTAACAAGAAAAAAGGACAGTACGCTGGCCGTAATGCGGAGCATGAGGCCGCCGGAAGAAGAATATCCGGCAAGGCATGCGGAAAAAAGAACCGTAATCAGAAGAATCCAACAGGACTGCACATGGATCCTTCCTAAAACAAAGCTGATAAAAGTCATAAGGGCAGGCAGAATGCACATGATCTGCCGGAAGGCTTTGCAGTCCTCATCTGCCCCGGTCATATAGGTGATCATCCGGATGGAAACAAAATTTCGGAAATATTCATAAGCCAGCTCTAAGCCGGAAAAAAGAAGGAGATTCATTACACGTTCCATTCCTTTGCAATGTAGGATTTAAGATTGGCCAGCATCCTTCTGCTGACAGGAAGCTGTTCCCCGTTTATCAGGGTAACGTCTGTTCCGGAAATATGCCGGATATAATCGGTATTGATAAAACAGCTGCGGTCAATAAAGAGGAACCTTAAGTCATGAAGCAGCTCAAAAAGCTCCCGGATTCCATGCCTGTCCGTGACTGTCTGGTTTATCGTATGGATTTCCAGCAGCCTGGATACCCGGATCACGTACAGAATGTCATTATGGGGAATCCGATAATAGCTGCCGCTGTGTTTTACGGTAAGATAGGATTTCTGCATAGACGAAAGCCGGAGGACTGCAGCATCCAGCGCTTCATATAACTCTGTATCCATGCGCAGCTTGTGAACATAGCGGAGAGCCTGGTAGCGGTATCCCCGGGCTGCAAACTCGGAATGAGCTGTAAGGAAGATTAAAAGAGCCTGGGGCTGATATTTCATGATCTGCTCTGCCAGCTGAAACCCGTCAATTTCCGGCATATCCACATCCAGTATAAACACATCCCCAAGGTCACGGTCCTGTACGGCAAACCAAAATTCCCTGCTGGACGGATATACAGTTACGGAAAACTTTCCGGAGTGCTTAAGAATCTTTTTTTGAATCTCATTCAGTTCTATTTCATTATCATCACATACAGCAATTCGAATCATAGGCGCCTCCATTTACTATCTTAAAAAAGTATAGCATGGTAGAGAAGCTGCTGTCAATTTGCCGGAGATACCGTTTGGACCTGAAAAACAGCCATTTTGACAAAAAAGGGAATGGCAGCGGGACTGGTGTGATATAATGTGAACACTTCATGAGCACAAGTGAAACGCAGGGCGAATTTAGTGAGAACATATGCCCTTGCGGTACAATAGGCGTGCATGAAAAAAAGCAAAAAGGGGGAAGAGAAAATGGCGATCATTGCCAGAGACCTTACAAAGATTTTTAAGATGCCGGCACATGCTCCGGGGATTGCGGGGGCCTTAAAGCACGTGGTTCATCCGCAGTACACGGAAAAAGTGGCGGTGGATCATGTGAATTTTGAAATCAAAGACGGAGAATCTGTTGCCTATATCGGCCCGAACGGAGCCGGAAAATCCACCACCATCAAGATGCTTACAGGGATTCTCTACGCCAGCGGCGGAGAGATTGAGATCCAGGGGGTAAATCCCTATAAAGACCGGATCGCCAATGCCAGAAACGTGGGTGTTGTGTTCGGCCAGAGGACGCAGCTTTGGTGGGATATCCCTGTGGAGGAATCCTTCCGGCTGCTGAAAGATATCTATGAAATCCCAGATGCACGGTATAAAGAAAATATGGAACTTTTTAAGGAAGTGTTCGGACTTGGGGAGTTTATCACCAGAACGGCAAGGAGACTTTCTTTAGGCCAGAGGATGCGGGCAGACCTTGCAGCCTCCCTTCTGCATGACCCGAAGGTGCTTTTTCTGGACGAGCCCACCATCGGGCTGGATATTACAGTAAAGGAAAATATGCGCCAGCTTATCAGAATGATGAACCGGGAACGGGGTACCACCATCATTCTCACAAGCCATGACCTGCAGGATATTGAAGACCTTTGCAGGAGAGTGATCGTAATTGACCAGGGCCGGATCATAAGCGATGTGGAGAGGGAACAGCTCCAGTCCATGTTTGCCCATGAGCGGGGCGTGCGCATCAGCCTGAAAAAGCCGGGGAGGGATGTTTATCAGAAACTTTTGGAGCACCCGGAGCTTCGTCTGGAGATGGAGGATGCCCACACCATCACTGTAATGTTTGACCTTCATACCCACACGGCTTATGAGGTGATCAGTCTGGTGGGAGAACTGGCGGATATCCGGGATATTTCTGTGATTGAGCCGGATATCAAACAGGTAATTGAAAAAATATACCGTTCAGAATTGCAGGTGAATAGCTGATGATCAGATTTTTCAATAAGTATAAAGGTTTTGCAGAATGCGCTGTCAGCGCAAAACTGAATTACAGAGGCGCACTGCTTATGAATATCGTGAATTCCAGTGTATCTCTTGTGGCTTCTCTGTTTTTGTGGAATGTCCTGTTCCGGGAGCAGTCTGTAATTTCGGGATATTCCAGAGATGATATGATCGTTTATCTTATGATTGTATTTTTGATGCAGGCGACACTTGGGAATGACACGGAATGGGAGATCGCAGGGGCGGTGCTGGATGGTTCCATCATTATGGATCTGATCAAACCCATAAACTTTCAGACACGCTGTCTGTTTCAAACGATGGGAGCTTCTGCTGCAGAGGGGACGGTTGCCGCACTGGTGGCAGGAACTGCGGCGATATGCCTTAGTAATTTGGGAAAATATGCAGAGCCGAAGCGCTGCATTTTGCTGCTGATAAGTCTCATCCTTGCTTTTTTTGTAAAGTTCTGCATTTCCTATCTGGCCGGGCTTTGCTGCTTTTTTACCAGCAACGGATATGGTGTGATCTACATGCGGCAGGTAATTACGGATATTTTTTCCGGAGCACTTCTTCCTCTGTCCTTTTATCCGGAGTGGTTTGAGAAAATTGCGAAAGTGCTGCCTTTTCAGTCCATTATGTACACGCCTACGCAGATCTTTCTGGGAAAGATCGAGGGCGCGGAGGCAGTCAACCTGCTGCTTCTGCAGCTTGTATGGGTGATCGTATTATGGGTATTCGGGTACTTTTTCTTTCGCTTTGCAATACGCAGGGTGACAATTCAGGGAGGATGAAAATGCTTAGGAATCTGAAACTTTATTTTCGGTACAGTGCCCAGAATATCCGGGGGCTGATGGAATATAAAAATGATTTTATCGTATCCACCATTGCAGGCGGTGTGTGGCAGGCTGTGGGACTTGTATTTCTGTTTGCACTGTTTCACAATATTACTTCTGTGGCAGGTTGGAACATGTATGAGGTGTCGCTTCTGTACGGCTGTGTGATGTTCAGCGAGGGAGCGTATACACTTCTGTTCCAGGGGAGTACAGGATTCAAACACCGGATCAGAAACGGAGAATTTGACAGATATATGCTCCGCCCTGTAAATCTTACCACGCAGATCCTGGGTGCCCAGATTAATTTTGCAGGGCTGTGCACCCTGATCACTGCATGCAGCCTGATGGTGTATGCAGTGCGCAGGCTTTCGCTGGACATTCATGCAGGAATGCTTTTTCTGTTTGGTATAAATCTGCTCCTCGGGGTCTGTATCCGGGTAAATATGGAGCTGATGGGACAATCCATTGCCTTTTGTCTGATTAATGTATCCAATCTTCAAAACATATTGTATGATGTGCAGAACTTTGCCAAATACCCGCTTACCATTTATCCGAAAGCAGTCCGTGTGGTCCTTGTGACCGTTCTGCCCCATGCAATGATCAGTTATGTCCCCGTGTGCCTGCTTCTTGGGCGGCTGGCACTCTGGCCTTATATCCTGGGTGTGCCCTGTTCTGCAGTGTTTATCACATGGCTTAGAAGGCTGATCTTCAATAAGGCAATTACAAAGTATGAAAGTGCGGGAAATTAAGCTCTTTTATACTTCCCAGGAGTGATCCCCTTATATTTTTTGAACGTCCTGATAAAATAGCTCAGGTCATTAAATCCGTTCCGGTAGGCAATCTCCGTGATGGAATCGTCTGTGGTGGAAAGCTGGTAACAGGCCTGCTCAATCCGCTGGCGGTTCAGATAGTCCATGGGCGTCTGGTGGGTCATTTCCGAGAAAAACCTGCAGAAATATTTCGGCGACATGGAAACGGAAGAGGAGAGCTGCTGCAAAGTCAGGGGGGAGGCATAATTGTGCTCGATAAATTCCAGTACCTGCTTCAGCTGGAGAATGCGCTTGTAATCCCTCCTGGCTTTGGCAACACTGTCCAGATAGTAATGATTACTAAAAACAAGACCGAAAAAGTGGTAAAATTGTCCAAGAACGATCAGCTCGTATCCGGATCCTTTTTTCCATATGGCATCAAAAATATGGTTTACCGTGTGAAGAATCTCCGGATATTTCTCTGTAAAATGATGGTAGACCATGATCTCCTGGTGAATGATCTTCTGCATATAGCCGGCGCAGACGGAATTATGCTTTAAAAATACATTCCCGTCAAACACAAGACACTGGTAAATGCAATTTTCCGGAATGCCGCTGTGGAGGATTCCGCTATGGACAAAAATTACATCTCCGGGTACCGCGGTAAAACTTTTTTCGTCTAAAGTAACAGTGAGGGTTCCTTCCAGGATCCGGATGAGTTCATATTCCACATGCCAGTGATAAGACATGACGTATCTGGGATGGGTGCTGTCCAGATGGTGGAACTCAAAAGGAAAGTCATAAGTGCCTCTTGGCCTGTCTTCGTTGTGGTCTAAATCATGCAAAGCAACACCTTCTTTCTGCGGTTTATAAAAATTTTAGAGATATTTTCGAAATAAGGAAAAGAAAGTGAATATTGTCCTATTTTTTGCTATTATAACACAAGTAATTTCCACTTGGCAATCGTATAATTTAAACATAAGGATTGTAAAGCAAGTTACGATCCGGATACAAAATACATACACACATATATGGAGGTATTTTAATCATGGCAGAAAGCAGATTAATCGGAAGCTATCCAGTAATCGGTATCAGACCAACCATCGATGGACGCCGCGGTGTATTAAAGGTTCGTGAGTCTCTGGAAGAGCAGACTATGAACATGGCAAAATCCGCTGCAAAATTATTCGAAGAAAATATCAGATATTCCAACGGCGAGCCTGTAAAGGTAGTAATCGCTGATACAACTATCGGACGTGTTGCAGAATCCGCAGCATGTGCTGACAAATTCAGAAAAGAAGGCGTTGATATTACCGTAACCGTTACTCCGTGCTGGTGCTACGGTTCCGAAACTATGGATATGGATCCTCAGACGATCAAAGCTGTATGGGGCTTTAATGGTACTGAGAGACCGGGAGCTGTTTATCTTGCTTCCGTTTTGGCTACACATGCACAGAAAGGACTTCCGGCTTTTGGTATTTACGGACATGATGTCTGCGAAGCAGATGATACTACGATTCCGGCAGATGTTCAGGAAAAACTTTTAAGATTCGGACGTGCAGCAGTTGCAGCAGCTTCCATGAGAGGCAAATCCTGGTTACAGATTGGTTCTATCTGTATGGGTATCGGCGGATCTATTATAGATTCTGACTTTATTGAATCCTATCTTGGAATGAGAGTAGAGTCTGTTGATGAGGTAGAGATCATCCGTCGTATGACAGAAGGAATCTACGATGAAGCAGAATACCAGAAAGCTCTTGCATGGGCAAAAGAAAAATGCATCATCGGCTTTGACAAGAACCCTGCAGAAATTCAGATGACAGACGAGAAGAAAGAAGAGCAGTTTGAATTCGTGGTTAAGATGGCTGTTATTATCAAAGACCTGATGAACGGCAATCCGAACCTTCCGGAAGGCTGCGAAGAAGAAATGGTAGGACATAATGCTCTGGCAGCAGGATTCCAGGGACAGAGACAGTGGACAGACTTCTATCCGAACGGTGACTTTGCAGAAGCAATGCTGAATACCTCCTTTGACTGGGATGGCGCAAGAGAGCCATACATCCTGGCAACAGAAAACGACGTTCTCAACGGTCTTGGCATGATGTTCATGAAACTTCTGACCAACCGTGCACAGATGTTTGCAGATGTTCGTACCTACTGGAGCCCGGAAGCAGTTAAGAAAGCTACCGGCTACGATGTAGAAGGCGTTGCTGCAGATAACGGCGGATTTATCCACCTCATCAACTCCGGCGCATGCTGCCTGGATGCAAACGGCGCTGCAAGAGATGCTGACGGAAATCCGGTTATGAAGCCATGGTATGAAATAACAGAAGAAGATCAGGATGCGATCATGAAGAATACAACCTGGAACTTCGCTGACCTTGGATACTTCCGTGGAGGCGGATATTCTTCCAGATTTGAGACAAAGGCTGAGATGCCTGCAACCATGATCCGTCTGAACCTTGTAAAAGGCCTTGGACCGGTTCTGCAGATCGCAGAAGGCTGGACTGTACATCTTCCGGAAGAAGTTTCCGACAAACTTTGGAAGCGTACAGACTATACATGGCCATGTACCTGGTTTGCACCAAGATGCGACGGAAAAGAAGGCGCATTCAAGACAGCATATGATGTCATGAACAACTGGGGAGCTAACCACGGCGCAATCTCCTATGGACATATCGGTGCTGACCTGATCACAATGTGCTCTATGCTTCGTATTCCGGTTTGCATGCACAACGTACCGGAAGAGAAGATCTTCCGTCCGGCAGCATGGAACGCATTCGGAATGGATAAAGAAGGCGCAGACTACAGAGCATGCAAGAACTACGGACCTCTTTACAAATAATAAACATAAAGAAACCGGAACTATCAGAATCATAGTTTCGGTTAGGGAGAGGTGTGACCCGGATGGGCCGCACCTCTCTTTTTCTGAAAAGTATTTCGTGAAATTGTCGATTTTTTTCCTGAAATTTGTAAAAAAAGGGGATTACTATTTTGGAATATATATGATAGAATAGTAACAGCATCGTGAAGCGGCATAATATGAAAGAAAAAGTACTTTTTTTATAAAGAGAAAGATTGAAGGGGAAATTATGAAGAAGTGTGTGAAGGCATTTTGGGCTTTGTTGATGTGCATTCTGATGACTGTGAATGTATACGCAGATGAGGCGGGTATGTCTCATAAGCCGGATTTGGTTACAGACTATTATATGATTGTGGAATCACCGGACGGAGGATTAGATTTCTATTCCAATGCAAGCTTCGAAAGCTCTAAGCTGAACAATGAGCCGATTCCCAATGGTACGGCACTTCATATCGAAGGCGAGAAGACAGATGAGAATAACCGCATATGGGGATACACGGAGTATCATGGAATGTACGGTTATATTCTGGAAGATGACTTAAAGCCTGCTACAAAGTCAGAATGTATTGATTCCGAGCTCTACCTGGCGGGAAAAGATCATGTGGATTATAATGCAGACTATGAGATAGAACCAAGACAGGATGCAGGAAGTGTTTATCTGTATGAGGGCCCGGGAGAGAAATACGGTAAAGTTCCGGGTACGGATGCGATTCCCGGCGGCTCGAAGCTTCACGTGATCGTGGACGCGAACATGGCGGACGGAAGTCATTGGGCCCAGGTCGAGACAGAGAAAGGGAATGAAGGCTGGGTAAATATGAGAGGAATGAAACCTTACGGTACGGCAGATTCTGACACCAGTCTTGTAAATATGGAAGTGAATCAGGAGACGCAGAATCAGGCTCAGCAGCAGCCTGCAGGGGAAGACCAGAGTATAGCCCCGTCAGCGTCCGGTGAAGGCCAGAACGGGAATACAGAAGCATCCGATAATAATCAGTCCGCTGCTTCTGAAAACACAGGGGATGAGCAGAACAGTGAAACAGCAGCTGTAGATGAGACTCAGAACCAGCCGGAAGGTGAGGAACAGTCTGAAACAGAGTCGGCAGAGAACGGCACGCTCCTTACAAACGGAAAATCCGTTACGGCAACACCGAGCCCGAAGGCGCCTACAGCAACACCTAAGCCAACGAAAGCACCTACGGCGACTCCGAAGCCTACAGCTACAGCCACTCCTACACCGGAGCCAACGGCTACGGCGACACCAACTCCGGAGCCCACAGCTACACCGGAGCCTACCGCAACCCCGGAACCGACGGTGACTGTAGAACCAACAAAAGAAGCAGAGCCTACCAAGGAAGCGGAGCCGACGAAAGAGCCGACAAAAGAGCCGACGAAGGAAGCTGCAGCGAAAGCATCTGAAGAGACTGACAGCAAAGAAGCATCTGCAGATCAGGTGACAGGCGTTTCTTCTCTTGTAAGAAACCCATTTGTGTGGATCGTAATTCTTGTGATTATCGCAGTGATTATCCTGCTGATCTATCATTTTAAGAAACGCGATAACAATGAAGAATAAAAAATAAGAACAGTTTTTATCTCCTGCCGGTTTGCGGCAGGAGATTTTTTTGAATCACAACAAAAAAGAATCCTGCTTCCCAGGCAGGATTCTTTTCATCTTCTATTAGTTATTAATAACAACGCCCTTCTGCAGCATTACATTTGCATACAGAGCTTTCTCGCTTGTGGAGATGATGCAGTATGCAGTCTTTGCTTCTTCATAGAATGCAAATCTTTCGATATTTCCCACAGCTTTATCACCGCGTTCATCGTATTTTGTGACAATTTCTTTATAGGTATCCCAGATGGGTGTTTCTACATTATCGCCGGGCATAACTTCCATGAGATTTACAGGATGCTCTACATACGTATCCAGAGGGAATAATTTCAGGATCGCATCCAGGATTTCCGGTACGCCATGTCCGTCGCAGCGGATGGTAATGGCATTTTTGCCCATGGACTCAACCGGGAAGTTGCCGTCAGCAATTACGAGACGGTCACTGTGTCCCATTTCGCACAGAACCTTTAATAACTCTGGGGATAAAATTTCTGGAATTCCTTTTAACATAATAAAAAATCTCCTTTCTTCTAAACAAAGTAATTACCTTATACCTTAACAAGTTTTCGGAAGAAATACAAGGGAATATTTTACGGGAAAATATGAAATTTTTATGGTTGACACAGAGGGTATGTTGATGTATGATAAGCACAAACAGAAACGTTTCGGTTTCTGAAAAAACCAGATAATCTATGGAAAAGCAAAAGCAGGAGGAAAAGAACTATGCCATTGGTCACATCAAAAGAAATGCTATTAGATGCACAGAAAGGCGGTTATGCAGTAGGCGCTTTTAATGCAGAGAATATGGAAATGGTCAAGGCTATCATTCAAGCAGCGGAGGAGTTGAATGCTCCGGTTATGATCCAGACCACCCCATCCACAATTAAATACGGAACGCTGGAAACGTATGCTGCGATCGTTGCGGCGGAAGCATCCAAGGCGAAAGTACCGGTCTGCCTGCACCTGGATCATGGCAGCAGCTTTGAACTGGCTATGCAGGCTATGAAGGCAGGCTATACATCGGTTATGATCGATGGCTCCAAACTGGATTTTGAGGGGAATATCGAAGTAAGCAAAAAAGTAGCCGACGTTGCAGCAGCAGTTGGCATTCCATGCGAAGCAGAGCTTGGAAAAGTCGGCGGAAAAGAGGATGATCTGGAAGCGGAAGCTGACACTAATACAGATCCGGAAGAAGCAAAAGAGTTTGTGGCGCGCACAGGTGTGACTTCTCTGGCTGTTGCTATCGGCACAGCACACGGATTTTATGTAGGAACTCCGGTTTTGGATAAAGAACGTTTGAGCGAGATCCGTCAGGTTGTGGATATTCCGCTGGTACTTCACGGAGCATCCGGCCTTACAGATGAAGACGTAAGGGATTGTGTCAAACGAGGCATCTGTAAGGTAAACTTTGCTACAGAACTTCGCGCTGCATATACAAAGGCAGTGAAAGAGCTTTTGGAAGATAAGCCGGACACCATCGACCCGAAAGCATACGGAAAAGCCGGGATCGCAGCAGTGAAGGCATTGGTCATGAGCCGCATGAAGGTCTGCGGATGTGACGGAAAAGCCGGAAAATAATTAGGATAATATAAGAAAGGTGGTGATTTTCATGGCTGCAACTATGAAGGACATTGCAAAACGCACAGGGTTGGGGCTTGCGACTATTTCTTCCTATTTTAATGGGGGAAATGTGCGGGAAAAAAACAGGGCCAAGATCGAGGAGGCCATTGAAGAGCTCCACTATGAAGTAAATGAGGTTGCCCGCGGCTTGAAAACCAATGCCACAAAAACCATCGGGGTTGTGATCCCGGAATTAAACAGTATTTTTTGTTCGGAAATTATTACCGGGATGGAAGATATTTTAAGAAGCCATGGTTACGCCACCATTATTTGTGACTGCCGTACAAACAGAGCGCTGGAAAAGGATGCAGTGGAATTTCTGACCAGAAAGCGTGTGGATGGAATCATAAATATGCCGGTGGATATTACAGGAAGCCACCTGTGTGATTTTCAGAAAACAGGAAAACCTATTGTGCTGATTGACCGCCGGATCACGGGTGTGGAATGCGACAGTGTTCTGGTAGATAATGAAAAGGCAGCCAGAGATGCGGTGGAGCTTCTTTTAGAAAACGGGCACAGAAATATCGGAATCATCGGCGGTCCGAGAGAGGTATCTACTGCCAAAGAGCGTCTGGAGGGTTACTGCAAAGCCTGCAGGGATGCCGGGATCCCGGTAAGGGAATCCCTGATCTATCATGGGGACTACACCATTCAGGGCGGCGTACAGGCATTGGAAACACTTGTCAATAGAAATCAGGACATGACAGCCGTGTTTGTGACAAACTATGAAATGACTCTGGGTGCGGTGATCGGGCTGAATGAGCTTGGCATTCATATTCCGGAGGAATTATCTGTCATTGGATTTGATAATCTGGAATTTGCCAGGGCCTGCAGTCCAAAGCTTACCATTGTTTCCCAGCCTACGGAAGAAATCGGCAGGGAAGTGGCCAGAATTATTCTTGCCCGTCTGGAGGGCAAGGAGACGGAAAAAATCAACCAAAAGCTGCAGACAGAGATGATCATGGGAAAATCAGTCAGCAAAATCTGTAGATAGGCCCTTATTTGTGCAGCGAAGAAAAACATGGAGACAGGAAATATGGAGGAAAAGATGGAGAAACCATATTTATTAGGCATTGATATTGGAACGAGTGCCTGTAAGATCGCAGTGTTTCACCGGGACGGCAGGGTGGCCGCCCAGGCCACAGGGGATTATCCGGTTTATTACCCAAAAGAGGGATGGGCGGAACAGAACCCGGATGAATGGTGGAGCGCTGTATGTGCAGCCATTCGCCAAGCTCTTTCGGAGGGAAAAATCGCTCCGGAAGAAATTGCAGGCATAGGAATTGATGGACAAAGCTGGTCAGCCATTGCAATCGATCAGGAAGGAAATGTACTGACCAATACGCCCATCTGGATGGATACCAGAGCACAATCCATCTGTGACAGGCTGAATGAGGAAATCGGTGCAGATGAAATATTCCGGGTGGCAGGCAATTCTCTGCAGCCATCCTACACAACGGCAAAAATTCTGTGGTATCAGGAAAATAAGCCGGAGGTTTATGAGAAAATCGATAAGATTCTTCAGTCAAACAGCTTTATTGCCTTTAAGCTGACAGGAGCAGTTACACAGGAAGTTTCCCAGGGCTATGGCCTGCACTGCTTTGACATGCGCAAAGGCGTCTGGGATGAGGAAATGTGCAGAAAACTGGGCATTTCCAGGAGCTTCTTACCGGACATTGTTTCCAGTGACACCGTAGTTGGAACTGTCACGGAAAAAGCAGCCTCTGAGTGCGGTCTGGCTGTGGGAACCCCGGTAGTGGCAGGCGGTCTGGACGCTGCCTGCGGAACTTTGGGAGCAGGCGTGATCCACCCGGGAGAAACCCAGGAGCAGGGCGGACAGGCAGGTGGCATGAGTATTTGCCTGGACACCTATAAAGCAGACCCCAGACTGATCCTCGGATACCACGTAGTCCCGGGCCAATGGCTTCTTCAGGGGGGAACCACCGGCGGTGGCGGTGTCATGCGCTGGTTTGAAAAAGAATTTGCCGATTACGAAAGATCCAATGAAAAAAACACAGGAAAATCATCCTTGGTTCAGCTCAATGAACTGGCAGAGCCCATTTCCCCAGGCTGCGACGGCCTGGTATTCCTGCCCTATATGGCAGGAGAACGCTCCCCCATCTGGAACCCGGATGCCAAAGGCGTCTTCTACGGCCTTGACTTCTCCAAAACAAAAGGCCATATGGTCCGTGCCTGCATGGAAGGCGTCGCCTTGTCCCTGCGCCACAACCTGGAAGTAGCCGAAGAAGCCGGGGCAAAAGCGGAAGTCCTTCGCTCCATGGGAGGCTCCGCCAATTCCCTTTTGTGGACCCAGATAAAATCCGACATCACCGGCAAACCCATCCTTGTCCCCTCCTCTGACACCGCCACCACCCTGGGCGCCGCCATCCTTGCCGGAGTAGGAGTAGGCTTCTACAAAAACTACGAAGAAGCCGTAACCCTCACCGTAAAAACCACCCGCCGCCATACCCCCAACCCAGAGAACCGAAAGGCATACGATACCTTATACCAAACCTACCTGGCCCTCTACCAATCCCTAAAACCCTTAATGAAAAAGCAGGATTGACCGAGACAGAAGACGATAGAATTTGTAGCATTGTCGCAAAGAAACAATATACAGGAAGAAACGAAAAGTGCTTAAACCGATACCTTCAGTATTTTCAAAATCTCTACCGCTTCCGATAACCAAGCCATGTAAGAAGAAACGTAAATAATTTCGATTCAGTAATACAGCCTCACACCCTCCCGCATAGAATACCCCGGGCGGTGGGCCTTTCCAAAAGCCCGAAGGGTGTGCAGAGGATCCGGCAAGACGGACCCTTTGCGTAACCCCCTCGGTTCCCCAAAACCGAGCCCCATTTAAGAATAAAAAAATTTTACATCACCATACTTTTATTTAAAAGGAGGATCCCCTCATGAAAGCAGCAGTAGTAGTAGCCAACGAAGAAATACAATACCAGGAAGTGGAGGAACCAAAGGTTCTTCCAGGCCACATCAAAGTAAAAGTAAAAGCATCCGGAATCTGCGGTTCCGACATCCCCCGTGTATTACATAATGGCGTCCATTTTTACCCCATTGTCCTTGGGCATGAGTTCTCAGGAGATGTTGTGGAAGTAGGAGAAGGTGTCACCAGAATAAAAGTGGGCGACCGCGTATCCGGTGCTCCTCTGCTCCCATGCATGAAGTGCGACGACTGCCAGAACGGCAATTTCTCTTTATGCAAACACTACAGTTTTATCGGCTCAAGGCAGCAGGGAAGCAATGCAGACTATGTAGTTCTTCCGGAGCAAAACGCAGTACCCTTTGATCCTTCGATTTCCTATGAGCAGGGCGCCATGTTTGAGCCGTCTACAGTAGCGCTCCACGGCCTTCTGCAGAATGACTATCAGGGCGGCCAGTGCGTAGCCATCCTTGGCGGCGGAACCATCGGAATGTTCACCATGCAGTGGGCAAAGATCTTCGGTTCCAAGAAAGTCGTTGTTTTTGACATCAGTGAGGAACGCCTGGAACTTGCAAAACGCCTGGGTGCAGATGAAGTAATCAACACTACGAAAGAAAATTATATGGAAGAAGCCCTTGCCCTTACCAATGGAAAAGGCTACGGATTCGTTTATGAAACAGCAGGCCAGGCTCCTACCATGCATATGGCATTTGAGCTGGCGGCCAATAAAGCCCATGTATGCTTTATCGGAACCCCCCATGTGGATTTAAGCTTTACCCCGAAGCAGTGGGAAAATATGAATCGTAAAGAATTTAAGCTTACAGGTTCCTGGATGTCCTACAGCTCTCCGTTCCCGGGAAAAGAATGGGAATTGACCGCCCATTATTTTGCAACAGGCCAGCTGAAATTTGATCCGGGATTCATCTACAAAAAAATGCCTATGAGCCAGGCACAGGAAGCCTTCCAGCTGTTTAAGACCCCGGGTCTTGTAAAGGGGAAAATCCTGCTAATGAATGAAGATTGATGCGAATTTGAAATAAGAGGGAATAGAAATGATCTTAACAGTGACATTAAACGCAGCCATTGATAAGCGCTATGTTGTGGAAGGCTATCAGGTGGGAGAAGTAAACCGCGTGAAAGAATGCTCCTATGTACCCGGAGGTAAAGGACTGAATGTTTCAAAGCCTGCGGCCATTTACGGGGCAGAGGTGGTTGCCACAGGATTTGTGGGAGGACATGCAGGCAATTACATCGAAGAAAACCTGAAGCCTTTTGGAATCAAAAGTGACTTTTATCATGTGGAAGCAGAAAGCCGTTCCTGCATTAATATCTGGGATGAAGTGAACCACCAGCAGACAGAATTCCTGGAACCGGGATTTACGCTGACTCAGGAAGATTTCCGGGGATTTCTGGAGAAGTTCCGGGGACTCGCAGAAAAGGCAGACGTGGTTGCCATATCCGGCAGTGTGCCAAAGGGGCTGGACGAGACAGCCTATCCAAAGCTGGTGGAAATTGTGAAGAAGGCCGGAAAACCGGTGATCCTGGATACCAGCGGCAAGCTTCTGGAAGCGGGAATCAAGGCATGTCCCACCATGATCAAGCCCAATATTGATGAAATCCGGATGCTTACAGGCAAAGCCTGTGACAACATGGAGGATATTATAAGCGCTGCAGAGGCCATACACGAAAGCGGTGTGGAGATTGTGGCGGTTTCCCTGGGAGGAGACGGTGCTTTTGTGGTATGCAGCCAAGGCGTTTTTAAGGCTTCTGTGCCGAAAATCGATGCTGTGAATACCGTAGGGTGCGGTGACTCCATGATCGCCGGATTTGCCCTAGGCATCAGCGAAGGGCTTCCTATGGAGGAAATCCTGCGCAAGGCCAGTGCCATTTCTGCCGCAGCAGCCATGAGAGAAGAAACAGGATTTTTTGTAAAAGAGGATATGGAAGAAATCCTTCCCAAAGTGCAGATTTTGAAGCTGAAATAAGAAATCACATATACCTATATCTATGGTAGTGTCAAGTAAGTTATGAAAAAAACGAGCCAAAAAAATAGGCTCACTTGAACCTTGAAAATTGCAGATATTTATTCAGATAAGCTCTCCGAGGGCTCAGGGCGTTGCCTTAA